>NZ_BAAHBQ010000008.1:0-429244 GCF_054776595.1 Spirosoma horti | reverse complement strand
TTGGAACGACTAGAAGGGGATTTTTTGGCTGAATTGGACATAACCAAGGTGATTTGAGTGAAACAATTTAGGAAATTGTCTCTTCTCATTTTCACCCCTTTTGTCCACTTTCATTTGACGACGTACAGTTACGACGTCACCTTGCTATACTCTGGCTAATATCGACTGTGTTGACCAGTTAAATGACTGCTTTTATTGAAGCGCTTTAATGAGAGGTGGTTAGAAAGAGAAGAGAAAGTAGGAACCTCGCTAGCTGTCGATCTATACATAATTAGCAATTGGATACTCCCAACGCTCGAAAGGGCTGATAGCAAGCGAGTTACTTACCTAAACAAACATAGCTGACACCTTTACACCCTTTCTCGGTTGGGCAGCAAACCTTCCTACGAGACGAGAGTGCTGTCGATGGAGAGCTATCCTTGTAAAAAACTGTGCAGAGTAGCTGCGACGAGATAAAAGAAAATTGTTAATACCATGCTGAGTATAAGCATCAACCACTTCCTTTTATTCACGACGGCAAGATAAAAAGCTACGAAAGCAATGTTAACGGCTACCTGGATGAAAAATAAGAAATTGTCTTTCTGTTTGACACACTCACCTCCACTGAATCCTCCTTCACAAACAGATGAATTATATTTCATGAAGGCCAACATGACAAATATGTTGACCAAGAGCACAACGCCTGCGTTGAGATTCTGGAGCATTTTGGTCATCCGTATCGAAAGTGTATTATGTTAGCCGGAAGCTGCCTAACGAACCACAAACAGCCCAACTGGAGCGTTTCTTGTGTCTACAGGAGCCGCATAACGAGCTAAACCGCTTTGTTAGGGGACGTGCCCCCTGCCGCATACGACCTGACCACTACGTTATTGGCTGTTTGCTTCACCCAGCGACCACGAGGGTTGATGGAATGCGTCACAACATAACTGAAACAAATATAGCTCAGACCTTTACACCCTCGTTTGGTTAGGCTGCTGACTCTCCTTGGGGACGTGCTCCCTGTCACCCGGCAGCTACCCCACAGCGAAGCAGACATCATGAAAGCGGGAAAGTATCATTACGAATTAATCCCCAGTCGTTTAATTGATAGTTTTGGATCAAAGAAATTTGTTTTGCTGTGATAAAAGCCACTTAACGAAAAGTCAGGCGAAGCATGTTCCATCAAGTTATACTCGAGTTCGGATAACAATATTTTCTGCCCTTGCGGCCCCAAAGCATTCCACAACGCTGGCGCGAAGAAAGTATTTTCCACGCATGAAATCATTAATGATGATATAGCACGCTCCAACTTAATATGTGGTAAGGAATTTAGTTGGTCTAGAAATTTGATACCAGAAGTATCATCTGGGAAACATGCCATTATGATTAGTGTCTGATTTTTGTCAGGTAGCACTGTTAGCATAATGTCAGAATAAGGAATCGTCTCATCATCGTTGAAGTTGAACAACTCGTCATTGTAATAGTAAGTAGGAGTTATAATACTGGCACAAGCAACTGGATGCGCGCGGCCAATAATATGAACTAAGTATTCCAGTTCGCTATAAGACTGCGTTTCAATCATTCGGTCGAGTTTAATTTTTGACCGCTCTGCATCCAACAAACTCATTTCGTATCCTCTAATTCTCTGATCGTGATAAGGTGTCTTATACTTCTCCTGATTCATAAATCCTTTCAGACCTTCCTTTCGCGTATGATACGTGTGAGCGAAAGAACGATAAGAGTGTAGAAAATTATGCTTGTCGCTGTCGTCATAAGGAAAATTTTCAATATCAGAAAACAACACAGTATCATGATGATCGCAGAAACCAAAAAACGTTGATGCAACTGCCTTTCCGATAGGCTTTAAGTCACCGAACACGCCATGTTCGTTTGGGGTAGAACTAGTGAAAGTATATAATTTATTTTCTCCATTCACTTCACCCTCAATTACCGATAGCCGTCCATTCCTCTGCAAACTATGAGCCTGCTTAATAGGACCTGAACATTCTTCCTTCTTATGATAGAAACAATCGCTGATTCTACTAATTCCTTTTAGATAACTTACTCCTTTATTGTACTCTATGAGAGTTGGATCTGGAGCCTGTTTATTTGCCTTTGACATATGCTAGATTAATTATTTGTTAACAATCTTTGTAGCACAGATTGTTCTTTGATCAATCTGTAGTTTTCTAAAATCCTTCAATGCTGAGCCGCTGACACACATGCTCAAGCACTATAAACTGCCTTTCTAAGCGGCTATTTTGTCGCACACTACGAGGCAAACGAGCCTGAAAAAGCCCGTCCGGCTGGGCGATTCTCGTGTCAACCGGCAGCTGCCTGACGAGCAAAAAAGGCTACCCTGTCGAGCCGTGTGGCCTGTCGACCGAAGCCCGCGAACATGCTTTTCTTCTTGTTGCATCACCCAACACCCTAAAGGGCTGATGGAGTAGCTCGCAAATCCACTCAACAAACGAAACTCCCACCTTTTACACCCTCTGTCTGTTGGGCTGCTGGCCTCCTTACTGGTGAGCACACTGTCGATAGGAAGCGGCCCTACACGGAGCGAATTATGTAAATAAAATGTGCTGACACAAGTTTACTCAGCTGTTAAATAATCTATATATTCTTTTGCAATTTCGCTCGTTACCATATGCCATTGATTTACTCCGTCAATAACGACATTTGCGCTGCCATACCCTATCAAATGAAAGTCTTTTAGTCCTTTTATTAATAGATTCAAATAATTCTTATTGCCTTCCGCAAATTTGTCAACTAACTGCTTTTCAAGGGCTATTTTAAATAAATAATTTTCACTTTTCTCATTATCATATATGTCTTTTAAAATTAAAATTTGGTGTTCTGTTAGCTTATCAATAATATCAAGGTAAATTAATTTTTTGTCAAGCGGAAGGGGCTTTGTAATTGCCGCTTTTAGATATGACTGTAAGATGGACCGCTTATGTGCTTCAACATTATTTACATAAATACGTGAAGATTTTTGAAATACAGAAATAAATTCATCGTCATTAAAAATATCTTCTTTTGTAAGCTGCCCTTTTTCTGTAATTTCGGTTAAAGTATTCTCAACATATTCAAACCATTCTTCGAGCTTTTTTTGCTGTTTCGGTACTATAACCATTTCTAATAGTTCACCTAATAGCCCCCCTGCAAATGGAATTGCTCCTAAAGCACCTTTGGTTAGTTTGATAGCATAGTCTTGAGCAGACGCTTTTGGAACATCCATAACTGTAAGATTGTAGAGTGGAAATTATTAATTGTTTGTTTTACCCCTGTCGAACAAGGACATCCCAACCTGTCAAACCTCAACAAACAAGGCGTTCGTCTTGTCAATCGAGGCCCGAATATAGAGACCTAAATCCGCCCATTCGGGACGTTTCTCGTGTCGACCAAAGCCGCCTAACGAGCCTCTAAACGGCCGCTGAGACGGCTCCATTGTCGCACGCGAGCCCACCGCTACGTTACAGACTGTTTGGGAACACCCAACATATTTTTGGGCGCGATCTTGCGGAAATATTGTTGCCTAAATGATTAGTGGTTAACCGTTACTATTTCCGTATTTTTTACGTTTCATTCGGTTAATCTGATTCTCAACAGTAAAGAAAACTGTTTGGCAATAGAATGACAAGCTTCATACTATAATTACCATCATCTTATTATAAAGCCCCTTAAAACGCCCTTTTTTAATGACGGTCACCGAACGTCTAACAATTGCGTCAATTCAAGCTTCGATTAATCTCAAATTTTTATCTTGCGAATCAACGTCTACTCTTTAGCCACCCACCTGAGTTATGAGCCAACTTTTTTCAGACGACGAACTATCGATGGAGATTTAGTAAAGATGGAAACGTTATAGTTATAAAAATAGCTGATGATGCACCCAACGCAAGGGTTGGTGGAGCGTTTGGACCTTAGGTGTTGAACAGTATAAAGCGCTTTATAAGGAGAGATTTTCTGGCCATAGAATAAAAAACTAACACAGATTGCCCTTACCAATTTGTTGGCCCACCTCTAAAGAAAGAATATTTAGACGATAGGAGATCAACTACACAAAGCTCAACTAAGTTTGACGTAGTAGTTGGTTAAGATTGAGACTTTATCGAAATGGCTTGAGACCAAGGCGTCACCTTACTAGCCCCAGGCTAAAGCCGACTGAGTTGGCTAGTAAAATGACTAACGTTTTAATTGGGCATTTTATGAAACAATTATTTTTAACAATTGTCAACTCCAGTTATTATCATGCACTTACAGTAACTTCTTTACATCTTCATTCTCGCCATACTCTTCGGCAACAGTTTCAATCAAACTGTCAATAGTTATATTACCTCCTCCACCTAACTTTAAAATTCGAATAGCTTCGACCCACTGTCCCTTACCAGATTGGCCTAGATTAACTAAAGATAAACTCCCACCTGCCGCTATCCATATTTGATTATCTCGCAATCCTCCTGGATAAAGTTTACACATAATTTCAACTAGCTTTTGCTCTCGGGTACGAGCAGTAGCGGCATCTGAAAAATCCAGTTGCCCCAACAGTCCGAACAGGAAGGCGGCAACGTTGGCCGATGCGTATGGTTGGGAGCCTTTGTCGTCCATTGAACCTTTATTGTCCACAAGATCGGAGATTCCGCGAAGCAGCAGGGTTTTAACCATAGGTCGCATGCGGCAGACTTCTAGAAAACCGAGACCTTCCATTTCAATGGCGAGTGCATGGCTAGCGTTTTGTTTAAGAAATTTATGAAGGGCTGATTTAATGGAAGCATCTACCTTTTCACCAGAAGCAATGGTGCCGGTGTAAGTGCTAATGACGGGAGCAAATTCTGGGTTCAAGAGCACCTCCGCTGTTTGTTTCCAAGCCTCGCTTTTTGCATACTGACCGGACAACCTTTCCAACGAATAAGTGGAAGCCCCAAATTGTGGCCGAGGCTTAAAATTGTTCCCTTCCGCCTTTCCACGCTCGTAACCGTAAACATCCCGACCAATGACAATGTCTCCAACTTTTACATCCTTCAACCCACCAGCTACACCTGCAAAAAAGACGTACTCTGGATTAAAATGGGCGATGGCGCGTTCGGTTTCAATGGCGGCATTCACGTTGGTTTGATCTGTACGGGCAACGATCACATCAAGGGTTTCACCGTTGCAGCTATAAGTGCCTTTGATATAGTCGGTGCCGGTTTCAGGATGTGTTACCGGCTCAATATTTTCTAAATGCTGCTCGATTGCGAGACGCTCTACTTCCAGTGCTGTGAGAACGAGGATTGGTTTCTTCATAGAAATTCTTGTAAATTCTCTAATGTTTCATTGTTGGCATAAGCTTCCCGCATTCTTCTGACTAGCTTTTTTACGGTGGGTAATTCACTATTACGCAATATTCGAACAGCAATGTTCCACTTTTCACGACCAGAGCCGAATTTATGAAGTTGCGATAGGTCTCCCCCTGCACTTTCCCAAAGACCATCTTGTTCTGGCCCAGCGGGAAACAGTTTAGATGCAATTTCCAAAAACTCATGCCACCATTCTTCAGAACTGATAGCATCTCGTTTCAATCCGCTGACAGATAGTTTGAGCCGTTGGCGGAACCCGAGTAAGTGGATCGCTTGTAGCAAAGCCGGAACCAAGTCCTTTCTATAAGAGCGATTATTATATAATTGGTCAAGTACTTTATTCCATCTGTTTTTAGAAACCAGCCGACCAAGTTCCTCCGCTTCTAATATTGAAAAGTGATGGTTCTGTATCAACTGCTCTGCATATTTTTCTTCCAAACCGGGCAGTACATTGAATAGCCGTAGTTTCTTGGTGAGTGGAATGGTTTTGCTGCTAACAACATCTTGTTGCACTTGTGGCGATTCCACTTCCCTTTTTAACTCAACTTCAAGGTCATTGTAACTTGATCTGCTATTGGCGAGATCATCAATTAGCTCAACAAGCGTTGCGGTAACGAATCCATAACGGACTTTCTCGGGGAGATTAGGCCAGATGAACGCCCGCTGAGGGTAGTCTTTCAGGTTGCTATACTTGCCGGTGCTCATGGCGTTTAACAGAGTTTCATTAAATGCATTCCCAGCCAGCAGGTGATCGAGAATGTCAAACTGGGTATGCTGTGGGTTGGAAATACCCGACCACACATCACTACCTTGTTCAATGGCCGCTTTCCAGCATTGCTGCCAACCTTCGCTAGTAATGTCTAGGCCCTTTAATAACTTATTGTTATCGGCAATTAATTTTCCAGCGATCCGGTGTAAGCGGGCATCGGTATGACTAGCTGCTACAGGCACAAAAGAACTTCCTCCCATGCTGTCTGATAAGGCTTCTAAAGCTATAGTATACTCTTCGTCCGTGTCTATACGCAATTGTGCTTCAATGGCCTTTTCAGCAGAATAACACTGTACTGCCACTTTCGCATGTAGCAAAAGCCAACCCTTTTGTTCTGCCATATGCACCACTGCTTTGGCTACTGATGTTTCAAGCGTTGGGATTTTTAAGGCCAGCTCGTTTTCAGCATCATCCGGCAGCCAGGCAGTGTGTCGATAGCTCAACACAGGTTCATTTTTCATCCATTGCCACAAAATAGTGGCATCGCTCGATTGTCGTTTTTTCAGCCGGTTATTCGTATAGTCCAAGACTGTGTTAACCCACCAATTTTTCGTTTCAGCTTCGAGTGCTTTTACCAGCACAATACCGCTTTTTTTTGTTTGGCTATCTTGAAGCAGATGGTTGGTAAGCCAACCACGCACCGCATTCGAAGCGGCAGGTATTGCATCCGGGAATCCTTTCCAGGTCTGGTAAGTAAGAGCCGTAAACAAATTTACCGGAGCATTAGGAATGGCTTGAATAATTGCATTCAACAACCTGTTTTTGCCTTTGATGCCAACCTTTTCATTGGGACTAACCTGGGAAATAAAATGTGCCATTACCAATAAATGGTTTAGTGCTGGACTCTTGTCAATCTGGTGGTAAGTCCTGCCATAATCCTGAAGCTGGTTAAGCTTTTCAATCGATTCGATTTTCGGGGCAAAATCGTCAATCAAAAATTGAAAAGGTGCGGCTTCCTTGGTATTTCCCATCAGCCAGTGTGCGGCTGCAGATTGCGGGGTTTCAGTTTCTCTTGAATCAATAATTCGAATGGAATGCCGTCCCCACAGAGTTTTAGCAGCTTCGGGAATGTAGAGCAGGTTGAGGTATCCATTTTTGGCATAAGAGGGCCCAAATGCCACTCCGATTTTCAGCTTTTGCTTTACCTCCAACGGTAATTGGGGCCAGATCCGTGCTATCCATTGCCAGTAGCCTTCCTCCCCCAACCAAACGAATGGGTGGTTTTGCAGCAAGGCATTTGTAGCAGTTACTTCCCTTCCGTCAACATCTCCAGTTGTCGCCACAGCCTCCTGCAAGTGGTACTCCAAGAGGTGCATTTCTGCTTCTTTCTTAATGCTAGGCAGGTGATATTGAAACAAGTCACTGAGATTATGCACTCGGTGCAGGTCCGCTTTTGGAATGAACAGAGCGTGCGAAAATACTCGCCCGGAACGCAGCCCTGGACTTTTGTCAGGAAATGTTTTAATCAGCAGAAAATGATCTTCGGCGAAGAAACCTCGTACCACCGGGCCAGACAAAACCCCTCCTTCAGGTCGATCGGCCAGATCGGTGTAGCCGCTAACGCGTCTAAACAGCTCGTTTTTTCCATCGGAAGCAGCCAGTAGATCATGCCCAGAGGTTTTCCCCTGTACTTCTCCGTATATAGCTTGATGAATAACTATCATAGACTCAAGGCTTTCTCGATCAGACGGGTCAGGTCTTTCTCCCTCGGACTATCGTCCAATACCAGATAACCGAAATTTTGAGGCATCTCGTCTAGGTATTTGTCGCGGGCCTCATCAGTTTTCAGCGGAAATTCCTGAGCGGATACTCCAACTATATTGAAGGCTCCTGGCAACCAGTTGGCTAGGAGGAAATTGGCGAACAGCGGCATCTTCTGCTGCAAGATTTCTTCCGGTCTCAAATCGGTGTTCAATTCGTCCCAACAGGTTAACGCAATGAGTAACCGTGGGGTATCGATGGGGTCTTTCATGCCTGTGCCGCGTGCGTGCAGCAGCACTTGTAATAACTCGATAAACCGGGCCTGATCGGATGTGCCGGACAATGGAGCCTTTGTTTCGTTTTGGTCTTTTACAGCATACCCCTTTTTACTCAAGTCGAAGCGGTGTTCAATTTCAGACGGGCGAATGAAGAGAATCCACCGATCGTTGGTTCTCGCCCGTTCAATCCACGTTTTGTCGTATTCCATCATGGCCACAAGATCGCGTACCTGCTCCCCACCATAATCTTTGCAATGCAACACAAACTCCTGCCCTTCGTGAATGACCGGAATTTTGACCTCCAAATTATCGGTATGAGAAGTCGGTTCTGTTTCTATCCCGTCAGCTAAACGATTGTAGGCGCTTTTGATGCCATCGATATTTTCAGGTGCGAAAGCCAAATGCAACTTTCCTTTTTTACCAACTAAGCGACCGTATAATTGAGCCAGAAAGGTGGTCTTCCCCGATCCAGGTGGCCCAATGATCAATATCTCGTTATTTGTTACCATAGCTGCCTCGGTATAAAAAGAAAAAATCATCTGTTTGAATGGCTGCGGGTGCGATGTGCAGGGGGTGCAGGTTGGCCAGTTGATCGAGTACTATTTTAGTTATGCCTATATTATTAATGTGACAAAGCTGGTCGGAGTCGGACTTCGAATAATTACTGATCTCCAGTGAAAGGGCTGCGGGAAAGTTTTCGGACATGCTTCGTTTGATGGTTTCCACAATGTTTTCACGCATCTGTTCGGCTAGGTCGGCTTTCGACCATACGATCACCACCGGTCTGCCTCGCAGTCCGCTTTTCACCTGTTCGGCTAATTGAATTATGTCGCGCCCCGCCCTACCCCGTTGGTTGATAATAGCCTCGCAGTCTACAAACAACAGGAACGCATGGGCGTTGTCATAGATCCAACGGGCATTCTCAGCAGCCGGGTCATTCACGTTGTCCGCCCATTTTGAGAATACTTCGCCCGATGAGTCGGCAAATAAAACGTCATGTAAGAAGCCGTCGTGGCGCAGCGCAAAGTGATACAGGCTATAAAAATCCTTGTCA
Organism: Spirosoma horti; assembly: GCF_054776595.1. NCBI lineage: Bacteria > Pseudomonadati > Bacteroidota > Cytophagia > Cytophagales > Cytophagaceae > Spirosoma > Spirosoma horti. Next base: position 420,118 of record NZ_BAAHBQ010000008.1, on the reverse strand, counting down.
GAAGGCGTGGCATCGGGATTTCGTACCGTGCCATTTTCTTGTACCTGCAACGTTTTGGCCTGCAATTCCCATCCGTTCAGTGTATAACTTCCAGCAAAATCCCAGTTTTCGATGCGCTTGCCGTTGAACAACAGTGAGTACAGCATGGCTAGGTAGGTGGTTTTTCCCGCCCCAGACGATCCTACCAAACCGATAATTTTAGGTGTACCTCGATGCGTTAGAAGGTCGAGCTGTTCGGGTCGCAACCATTCTCCCGTCCACGGAATGGACGTAGCCGCTGCTGACTTTTTAGCCGTTTTGGCAGGTGCTTCTACGGCTCCTGAATTTTCAAAATACGGACATTGCTCGTGAAGTGGGCCAGCTAGTTCAAGACAAAAACCGTCAGGTGCATAGCAACCCTCTTTGCTACATTTTCGCTTTGCCATGTCCTGCCTTATTTAGCGATTGACAGTTTATGCGCTTGCAACCCATGAAATAACCACACCGCCAGATCGGACACTGTCAGCTTGGCGGTTTTGTCAATACCCGTTTCTGTAAAAAATCCGGTGGCTTCACCAGACTGCACAACATTAGCCCATGCACTGAGCAAGGGTTTGCGTGCGTTTCCTCCCGAGGCATATTGGTTCAAAGTTGGTTGAATGTCCTTGTGCAGGTTACTGCAATCTATTAGCCATTCGGTGAATAAGCGTTCTTCCTCTGCTTGCTCTCTATGCACGTCTTTCAATGTTTCACGAAGCAGGTAATCCACACTTTCCGGGTAGATAGCCACCACCTGTTCAGCAAGATCGAGCGCCATAGCAACAGCCGCGTTCAATGGGTCTAAGCTGCGGTAGCTGGTATTCAGTGAACGGGAATACAGCGATTGCTTCCACCAAAGGAGCTCAGTGCGCTTGTTGTTGGCGGTGATACTATTGACGAAAGCCTTATTCAACTCTTCAAAAAAAGGTTGAAGTCGGGCAATATAGGAATCGAGGCTTTTTTGAATCAAAGAAGTGATGGCAGAAAGAGATTTTGATTGTCGGGATAAGGCAGAGTTCACGGCTTCTGTAATTCCGATTGCTGACTGTTCGGCCATAAATTGGCTCCACTGCCAATCATAACCATTTGGAGAATAAGGGTTTTTCCCTCCCCCGGCATTTGCACTGTATCCAGAGTGAACCATCGCATCCAGTAAGCGCTGCTTTAGAACTTTTTCATCTAGTTTAACCTCATCTACTCCCTGGATCAAAATTTCTTCTGCTCTTATTTTATTTTCCTGAAGTTTTCGACTAATACCCCAAGTGGCCTGCCCATTTTCTTCCGTTCGGTCGGCTAGCACCTGAAGTAGACCGCTGATTACGCTTTTTTCCGAGCCCAGTTGGTAATATTCGATCACATCACGGGCTGTCAGCCAAACCAATGCTGTAGTGTCCGTATCATCATTCGACAATTGGCTTAGCGATTCCAGGATCACTGCCCGAACGTATGTAGTGGATTTATCTTGAGTGGCAGTCACACTGTTTTTAAAAGCAGGCCACTTTTTGATGATGATTTCCTCCACCTGTCGTACTACTGGGTCGTTGTCTTTCACCTTAGGGTCGAGGGCAACAAGCGTAAAGGGTATTAGTTCTGCCCTTCCCTTACTTTTCGTAAGGTGAATACTGATTTCCTTTACGGCCTTTTTCAGGTTTTCAACATTTTCTTGAACACCAGTTTTAATGTGCTGTTCGTTAAGGTAAGCTTGAAGTATTGATTCAGTCATTTCGGTATGGTTTCTTGTAGTAATTCAACATGCAGGCAACTATAGTTTATATGTCAAAAAATTATATACACTATAGTTGTCTATTTGATAGGGCCATTCATTTCGATCCAAAATCCGACCTATTTTTTGTTTATCACTCGTGCTCTAAATGAGCTACAAATCTTATCACTATACGCACCTGTGTGTCGACTTTTACTTAAAGACATACAGGTGCGTATGGTACGGATAGTAATTTGCAGGTATTAAAACAATCTGTCGCATAAAACGCCCGTCTCAAGCGATGATCGGCGAATCAATACTTATTACGTTGATTATGTATACCTCTTCAAAATCTTTCCCAGCTCTGACAGTTATTGAGTAGTGTCAAGACATACACTAAGAATATTCAACTTGTGTAAACCAGAGTGTAAACCACATAAAAAAAGCCAGATAGCGATTTAGCTAACTGGCTGATTTTCAATGTCGGGGTGGCAGGATTCGAACCTACGACCTCCTGCTCCCAAAGCAGGCGCGATACCGGGCTACGCTACACCCCGAAGAGATATTCTTTCACTCAGCGGAGAGAGAGGGATTCGAACCCTCGGTACCGTTACCAGTACGACAGTTTAGCAAACTGTTCCTTTCGGCCACTCAGGCATCTCTCCGAAGCCAATCAAATCTCTTCCTGATTGATTGGGACACAAAGGTAAGGCAAGAATTCGTTCTCAGCAAGAGGTTAACCAAAAAATCTTTTTTTAATCGCTAATTTCGCCCTTCCTGACGCTTATCCCGGTCGAGCGATTTAACTCATCGTCAGGCTGATACTCTTCCAAATGAACTGGCTTTATTCATTTTCCAGCACCGAATTTATTTTTATTAGCCTCTTTATTGGCCTCTATACACTGTATGTTTGGCGTACATTTCGGCTGGCCCGCCAATTAAATACAGCCGCCTGGGGCGTTGTCCCCAAGTTTTTTCTGCGTGGCATTTATTTGACGCTGTTACTTATTGTCCTGCTGGGGCCCTCTTTTGGTGAAGCTGAAGATAATCTGCTGACGAGTGGCCACGATACGTTTCTACTCGTCGATATTTCACGTTCCATGGATGCGGGCGATGTCGTTCCCACGAGGCTCGAACGGGTCAAATACGATATTCAACAGTTGTGTGATACGCTGCCCGCCGACCGATTTGGCCTGATTATGGCCACTCAGGAGTCGTTCGTGCTGTCGCCCCTAACGGCCGATCATGACGCGCTCAAACAATTGATGCGCGAGGTGCATACAAGCGCTTCGCTCACGGGTGGTACAGATTTATGCAATGCTATTGAACTAGCCCGCCAAAAACTCCTGACCGATTCGTCGACCCATCAAAGTGTGAGAGCCATCGTCCTTTTTAGTGATGGGGAAAACTTCGGCCCCTGCGAGCGCAGCGAGCTGGCTCGCCTGAGATCCTTTGGCCTGCCCCTGATAGCCGTTGGTGTGGGTACAGAAACGGGCGCATCGATTAAAATGGGGCGCGATTTTGTGCGGGACGAGAACCATCAAATTGTTCGCAGTCGACTCAACCGATCATTTTTACAGGAACTCGTCCGCGATGGGCGGGGCCAATACATTGAAGCCGATCCGAATGGACTCTATGTAAACGAGCTGGCCGGGGTTCTGCGTTCGTTAAAAGGGCGGGTCATCGACCAACATCGCGTGGCGGTGTCAACAAATAAGTATTATTATTTTCTGATAGCCGCGCTGATATTCATGGCACTTGATCTAATTGTAACGATTCGAACCTTTAGATTGTGAGTTGGTCTCCCTATTTCGCCTTATTTTTGCCAGCCATCTGTTAACACCTGATGATTTACCTGTTTATGACCGCCTGGCTGCTCTGGAGCGAATTACTGCCGGTGAGTCCGATTTCCCGAAATAATCAAATGCGCCAGGAAGCACAGGCCGCTTATCAGGCAGGCCAGTATGTCCATGCGCTATCGTTATACGCTACGCTAAGCCGTACCACAACCACCATCGATCCGGCCGTGCGATTGAATTTGGGCCATACCTTTTTTAAATTGAATCAATTTACAAAGGCGAAGCCCCAGTACGAGACGTTACTTCAGTCGGACCGACCCGATTTACGCACGGCAGCAGCTACCCAACTGGGCGTTATTGCCTGTTTGGAGCATGACAGCGCAACGGCTCTTTCGTTATTTCGGCAGGCCTTGCTCGAAAACGCCGACAATGAATCAGCCCGCTACAACTTTGAACTCGTCAAGAAATATTACTCCGGGAAAAAGCCATCCCCAACCTCGAAACCAAAAGCGGCCGATAAGAAACCGAAACAGGTAGATAAACCACGTCCGGCAGGTGGGCAGCAAGTAGAACGGTCGGCCCGGCAGGATGAACTATTGCGCCGATTTCAACGCCTGAATCTGAATGAAGAACAAGCCCTTCAACTCCTCGATGCGATGCAGGGCGACGATTTGCCGTATGCCTTGACGCGATCAGCCCGACGATCAACAAAACCAGCCACTTCCGGGAACCGGTGGTAGGCATTCGTGTTACTACTATACTATGAACGAAGTCGTAATTGTTTCTGCTGTTCGAACACCCATTGGTGGTTTCGGAGGGGTTTTGTCAACCTTATCGGCGACTGATCTGGGGGCTGCGGCCATTCGGGGTGCGCTCAGCCGTGCGGGCGTCCAGCCAGATCAGGTTCAGGAGGTTTATATGGGTAATGTTGTATCGGCTAATGTTGGACAAGCACCTGCCAAACAGGCTGCGTTGAAGGCCGGTTTGCCCGCAACGATTCCCTGTACAACCATCAATAAAGTTTGTGCCTCCGGCACGAAAGCCATAATGCTGGCGGCTCAGGCTATTCAGTTAGGACAAGCCGATGTAGTCGTGGCGGGCGGCATGGAAAGCATGTCAAATACCCCTTATTACGTCCCAAAAGCACGTTTTGGCTATAAATATGGCAATGCCGAACTGGTCGATGGCCTGGCCCGCGATGGACTGGTGGATGTGTACGATCAGTGTGCGATGGGTGTTTTTGCCGATAAAACGGCCGAGACTTATGGTATCAGTCGAGAAGAACAGGATGCGTTTACGGTGCAATCCTACCGCCGGTCGGAAGCCAGCACGGAAAGCGGTCGGTTTAGTGCCGAAATCGTTCCTGTCGACGTAGCCGGACGCAAGGGCAACGTGACCATCAGCGAAGATGAAGAATATAAAAATGTTATTTATGACAAAATTCCAACGCTGAAGCCCGCCTTCACGCCCAACGGCACGGTTACACCCGCCAGTTCGTCGCCGATCAGCGATGGCGCATCAGCGCTGGTTGTTATGAGTCGGCAAAAAGCGGAGGAGCTGGGTTTAACACCCCTGGCCCGGATTTTAGGGTATGCGGATGCCGAACAGGAACCTCAATGGTTTACTACGGCCCCTACTAAGGCCGTCCCCCTGGCGCTGCAACGGGCTGGCTTGGCGGCTAATGATATTGATTTTTTTGAGATAAACGAGGCTTTTTCGGTTGTCCCACTTACGTTCAGTAAAGTACTTGAAATTCCTCAAACAAAACTGAACGTATCGGGTGGTGCCGTATCCATGGGGCATCCGCTGGGTGCGTCGGGAGCCCGAATTGTAACGACCCTGACCAACGTGTTGCACCAAAACGGCGGTCGCTTCGGTGCCGTCGGTATTTGCAATGGCGGTGGTGGTGCGTCGGCTATGGTGATTGAAAAATTGTAATGAGGTTGATGGCGCAAGGCTCTGGCCTTGTGCCTACTGTTGTCCGGCCGCTGGCCGGTAGGAACATGTAATGTTTTATATCAAGTATTCCGGCCAGAGGCCGGATAATAGTAAGCATAAGGCCAGAGCCTTACGCCATCAATCCAAAATATAAATGAACGCTATTCAGGAGACCAATTTTCAATTTCCTGGCCAAACGGCCTTTTATCGCGGCAAAGTACGTGATGTTTATTCCTTTCCTGACAAACTGGTCATGATTGCCTCAGACCGGATTTCGGCTTTCGATGTGGTGTTGCCCCGTCCCATTCCGTTTAAAGGTCAGGTACTTAATCAAACAGCGTCCTACTTTCTGCGCGCGACGGCCGATATCGTTCCGAACTGGCTCCTGGAGGTTCCCGATCCCAATGTAAGTATTGGTCTTAAATGCGAGCCGTATGCCGTTGAAATGGTGGTACGCGGGTACTTGGCTGGCCATGCCTGGCGAGAATACCGCGATGGCAAACGAATGCTTTGTGGGGTGGCCTTACCCGAAGGATTACGCGAAAATGATCCGTTGCCTGCGCCCATTATTACGCCTTCAACAAAAGCGCACGAAGGGCATGATGAAGATATCAGCCGCGAAGAAATTTTAAGCCGGGGTATCGTGCCGGAGGGCGAGTACAGTCAACTGGAAAAATACGCCCTGGCTCTTTTTGCGCGCGGTACAGCCATGGCTGCCGAACGGGGACTGATCCTGGTCGATACTAAATATGAGTTTGGCAATCTGGATGACAAGGTTTACCTGATTGACGAAGTGCACACGCCCGACTCGTCGCGTTATTTTTATGCCGACACCTATGCGGAGCAGCAGCAGGCAGGCCAGGCTCAAAAACAATTATCAAAGGAATTCGTTAGAGAATGGCTAATTGCAAATGGTTTTCAGGGCAAAACCGGCCAGCAGATTCCAACAATGTCTGATGAATGGGTCAATCAAATTACAACCCGTTATATTGAGTTGTTCGAAACAGTTACTGGGCAACCGTTTCGGCCCGCCGACGTTTCTGATCCACTCGCACGTATTGAAGCGAACATCGTACAGGCAATTACTCTAAAATAAGCGATTGATCGCCCCGGACAGCATTAGCCTAATTTGGCCGGGTTATCAGTCAAAATTGACTATACATGAATTACACAATCGAAAAAAACGAACAGTTCGCCCTGATCCGGTTAGCCGAAAGTCAGTTTGGGGAAGAGGTATCGACTCCGTTCGAAACGTTAAGTCGAAGTCTATTTCGGGAAGGATACAGCAACATTATTGTTGATGTTGCTGCTGTACAAACGGTTGACCAAGCCGGTCTGACAACCATTCGTCGAATCAACAGGCAATGCATCAATGAAGTTGGCCTATTGATTCTGGTTACGAAAAACGAAGACCTGATTTCTGTTCTGGACAGTGCCAACATCAGCGATCTAACCATTCTGCCAACCGTTGAAGAAGCCGTTGATGCCGTGTTTATGAACGAATTGGAAAACGATTTTCGGAGCGAAGAGGATGACGAGTATGACATCGGGGGGAGCGTCGGTAACGCCGATGCCTAACTCACAAACCCATCAGGAAACGGAACACGCACGGCCCGCCAGTCTGCCTTTTTCCCTAACTATTTTAGGGGCCGGGTCTGCTACGCCCACCCTGCGACTTCACCAGACAGCCCAGTTGCTCACGATCGGGAGCGACTATATGCTCATTGATTGTGGGGAGGGCACGCAGCTACGCCTGCTTGAGCAGCGAATTCGGCCGAGCCGACTCCGTTATATCTTTATCAGCCATCTCCACGGTGACCATTATTTTGGGCTGCCCCCCCTGTTGTCGAGCCTGAACCTGGGAGGACGAACCGAAGATCTTTACCTCTTCGGACCGCGTGGCCTGGATGAAGTCCTGACAACGATCTTCCGGGTTTCAAATTCACATTTAGGATTCCGGCTTCACTTTCAGGCGGTTGAGCCCAATGAATCGGCTCTTTTGCTCGACCATCCACAACTGACGGTCGAGTCCATTCCCTTACAGCACCGAATCGATTGCTCAGGCTATCTTTTCCGGGAGAAACCACACAAACCCCACTTGCTGCGGGAGAAACTTCCGGCTGATGTGCCGGTTGCCTACCTGAAACAGCTAAAAGCGGGTCACGATATTCTGGGGAGCGACGGTGAAATTCTGTATGCTGCCGCCGACTATACCGAACCAGGACCTCCTCCCCGCTCCTACGCCTATTGTTCAGATACGTGCTATGTAGAAGAGCTAGTGCCGCAATTGCAGGGCGTTAGTTTGCTTTACCATGAAGCCACATTTCTGGAGGACAATGCCCAGCGGGCGGCCGAGGTGTATCATTCCACCGCCAAACAGGCCGCTACGATTGCCGCTAAAGCGGGAGCCGGACGGTTATTGATCGGACACTTTTCATCGCGGTATAAGCAGTTCGACTTATTTCTGGACGAGGCCCGTACCATTTTCCCGGAAACCTATCTGGCCACCGAAGGGCAAACGACTCCTGTAGAACCGTAAGCTCGTAAGGAACGACCGACCTGGTGGACTTATAGTGATAAAACATCGTCAGCCACTTATAACTTCTTTGCCTTACCTCGACGGGTTTCTGACTATATTTAGCCCCTAAACTTTATCCATTTATTCATGCTGGCATTTCGCCTGGGTTTTTTAGATATCGGCTGGCTCGATTTACTCGACATTGGACTGGTAGCCCTTCTTATTTACCAGATTTATAATCTCGTTCGTGGAAGCGTTGCCAGTCGGGTATTTGTCGGTTATTTACTGGTTTACCTGGCTTATCTGGTCGTCAAGGCATTGGGGCTCAACCTAATGACAACCATTCTGGAATATTTCATCAGCGTCGGTGCACTGGCCCTGATCATTATTTTCCAGCACGAGATCCGGCGATTTTTGTTACTCATCGGTAAATCGACCAATCTGTCCAGCAACCGATGGTTACGACGGTGGCTGCTTCGCGATTTCGATGCTACTGAAGAATCAACGACTTCGCTAAAGCCCATTCTGGAAACCTGCAAAACGCTAGGTGCCGAGTTTTCGGGAGGGTTGCTGGTGCTCCAGAAAAACGATGATTTAGAAAAATTTGCGGCATCGGGCGAAGTCATTGATGCCGATATATCGAAACCGCTCTTGCTGGCTATTTTTAGCCAGTACAGTCCATTACACGATGGAGCGGTCATCATTAGTGAGGGACGAATCCGGGCCGCCCGCTGTATCCTGCCCGTTTCGGAAGATGATGAATTACCGCCCTCCCTTGGGTTTCGTCATCGGGCTGCTCTGGGGATGAGCGAAGCGACGGATGCGGCTGTTATTGCCGTTTCGGAGGAAAGCGGGCGTTTGTCATTGGCCCTCAATGGCGAGTTATTTACTAACCTTAGCCAGCTCGAATTAGAAAACCAGCTTGAAAAATACCTGCGCGAACCCAAAAGTCGATAGCGCTTCCCTTATTGACAAATGCAAAGGCCCATCCGGATAAACGGCGGGCCTTCTTTGTTAATAGCGATTATACGGGAATGTGTTTGCTAATACTCAAGTATATACGTCAGGTTTTTGGCCTGATCCACAAAGTCCCCAATCTGCTCTACGGAGGGTGGGCGCTGTGTGAACTGCCGAACACTGTTTATCTTAATCAATTTCGCATGCAGATTTTTAGGGTCCCGTTCAGCTAATTCCTTCACGGTATCAACACCAGCCTCTTCCATCAGGTCGCTATAGACACGACCAATTCCCTTTACACGGGCCAAATCGGCACGATTAGCCAATTCCAAAATAATTTTTGCATCAACACCGCTTGCCGAAGCCAGCGCTTTACGATCTGATGGTGTTCTGGTAGCTTCGAGCAATGAATCACTATCACTGATGCCTTGTCCTTTTAAGGCATTTAATACGGCATCCGTAATGCCACGTAGTTCTCCTAACGTAAGGCTCATATTTGACTGGAGTTGAGTTTTAACGTGAACTTTGACCCGACCTTCAGGCCACACAATACATTTTTAACGAACAAGGTACTTTCTTCGGGTATCATTCAAAAGAAATTTCTTCTGAGCGGTAAAGCTTTCCGGGTGGAGCTGAACAAATTCATTCTGCCATTCAGCGTATCGGTCTGGCTCAGCGCTCTGAAACAGGCTGGCATTTATTTTCTTTTGAAGCAAATAGTCTTCAAATTTCATCTTTCTAACTTTATATATTTCTACCAAAAAAACGAAATATTATTTTCGATAGCCTTCTATTCCTGAAGCTAAAAACCCGTTTTGATTAAAAGTACATACAAATATACAAAGTAAACCAGGCTACTGATTTACTGCATGTAGATTATTTACTAGTATTAATCATTCATGCATAGATTAAGTAAGCCCTTCATCATCACCAATTAAGCATACTAATCAGGCACTTAGCTCCCTGATCTGAGCGTATAATAGAGTTCACAGGTCAGTCAATAGCCATCTGAAAACGGCTATTTCATTTAACTGGACAACAAGTGATATCTGTCATTTGTAGGCTAAGCATACATGTAAAAATTCGAATTTATAAATGCGTTTTTTATTACTCCTTAGGCAGCAAAAAAGGATGGAAACGAACGCCATTTATCCGATTAAATTCTACAGAAGGAGCCGCAATTTTAAAGAACTGAGCGGTTCCGATAAACCGCTGTAAGGAAGGCGAAAAGGTGCTGATCCGGGACAAATCGGCATCGGGCGAAATAAAAAACTGACGATAGCGCTCAAACTTAATGGGGCGACCTTCACGATCGACCAGCGGTGGATTTTCGTGTCCACCAATCATTCCACTACCACTATAGCCCACGTCTACATTCAACCAGCGCGGAAATGAGGGGCCAACGGGCAGTATAGACGCCAGATTAACCGAAAGCCAGTACTGCTGGCCGTTATAATCTTTCAGCATTTGTACCCCTGTCGTTTTGCCGAGTACGTTGGGCCGAAAAGGCGGAAAAATCGTTTTTCGAAATCCATACTTTAAACTCACAACCTGCTGCCCCGCCCCATATTGCTGTCCCATAAATAAAGCCGTTCCGGCAGCGTTGGCCAGCATATCGCCTTTCGAAAACCCCCATCCTTCCGAATGGCCATCATACACCTCCAGCGTTGTTTGAAATAACAGGGCCAGCAAGCCCCCGGTCAGAATACTGGCTTGTTCATTTACCCCGCTCCATCGCATCAGCTCATACCCACCCCTACTCATGCAATAAGCCGTGGCCGCATGGCCAACTTTATCCATCTGTAGCCACTCCCGATTGTCATTAAAGGAATGAAAGGGGACTTTTTTCTTGTACCACTGCTTGCGCAGCATAAGCAGTGTAATGGTATAAAAAGCGGCTGTGCCAACCAGTACACCAATGAAGCGCCCTTGCCGGATACCCGTTGGTTCTGGCAGCGCTGGCGTGACAGGCAACGGTTGTGCCCCAACTGACTGACCAAGAAGAAGTATACCTAAACAGAGTCCCAAAAAGGCACGAAACGGGTAGTTCATGGGCTAAAATTATTAAAAATAGGCGGGTTGACCACTTCCTCATTAGGTCATCGGGTCATATTGCCCGACGCACATCTGCCAGATATGCCGCTGATCAAGCCCTCGATCGACTTTTAACAAAAAAATCCGAGCTAGCCAGACGATAAAAAAACGGATAAAACAAAGGTAAATCTATGGTTTTGGAACATCCTGCCCGCCAACTTTGTAACTATATCAGGAATACATACCTGAAAAGAATACATAATTAGCGGTCTAATTAGATCATGGCGAAACGGAGTAAATCAATACAAAAAGGGCCTGATGTAGTCCTGATTGGGGCTGGCATCATGAGTGCCACCTTAGGTGTGTTGCTGAAAGAACTGCAACCCGACATCACAATCGACATCTACGAACGCCTGGACAGTGCGGCTGCCGAAAGTTCGGATGCTTGGAACAATGCCGGAACCGGACACTCGGCTTTCTGTGAACTCAACTATACTCCCGAACAGGAAGATGGCACCATTGACCCGTCAAAGGCCATCAAGATTGCCGAGTCATTTGAGCTATCAAAGCAGTTCTGGGCTTTTCTCATTCAGCGCGGTTTTCTGAACGACGCCCCCAATTTTATCCGGTCGATTCCGCATATGAGTTTTGTGTGGGGCCAGGACAACGTTTCGTATCTCCGCAAACGATATGATGCACTTCAGCAGAACTACCTCTTCCACGGCATGCGCTATTCAGAAGATCCGGCCCAATTAGCCGACTGGATGCCGCTGGTTATGCAGGATCGCGATCCATCGCAACCGGTAGCGGCTACCCGAATGGACATTGGTACGGATGTGAACTTTGGTGCTCTCACGCGGGCCATGTTCCGCCGGTTATATGACATGCCCGGCGTTCACATTCACTTTGCCCACGATGTACGCGACTTGTGGCGCTCAAAATCACTGGGCGGTTGGAAAATCCGGGTAGAAAACGTGACCACCAACCAGGTGCGCGATGTACAGACTCAGTTCATTTTTATCGGTGCGGGGGGTGGCTCGTTACGACTGCTCGAAAAGTCAGATATTCCCGAAAGTCGGGGCTTTGGCGGATTCCCGGTGAGCGGTCAGTGGCTGAAATGTGTTAACCCGGAGGTGATCGAACAACACCAGGCAAAGGTGTATGGAAAAGCCTCGGTGGGTGCTCCCCCTATGTCGGTTCCGCACCTGGACACCCGCATGATCGATGGCAAGCGGGAACTTCTCTTCGGGCCCTACGCTGGTTTTTCGACCAAATTTCTGAAAAGTGGTTCCTACATGGATCTGCCCAAATCCATTCAGCTAAGCAACATGGCGCCCATGCTCATGGCTGGTCTGCATAATGTGTCGCTTACCAAGTACCTTATTCAGCAAGTGTTGCAATCGCCAGAAGATCGGCTGAATGCCCTGCGGGAATACTACCCGGACGCTAAGATGGACGATTGGGAACTGGAAATTGCCGGTCAGCGGGTGCAGGTTATCAAGAAAGACGACGAAGAAGGCGGTGTGCTTGAGTTTGGTACGGAAGTAGTCAGTGCAGCCGATGGCAGCATTGCGGCTCTGCTAGGTGCCTCGCCGGGTGCGTCAACGGCCGTTTCGATCATGCTCGATTTATTGAAGCGTTGCTTTCCTGAACAGCTGGCCACCGATGGCTGGCAGCAAAAGCTAAAAGAGATGATACCAAGTTATGGACAGGTTCTGGCCAACAACCCTGCGCTTGGGCAGGAGCTTAGAAAACAAACAAGCGAGGTACTGGGCCTTGGTGTTTACGAGTACACCACCAGCGATAAGTAAGAAGTCTGTATACTGCTTGAACCAAGGCTAATAGTCACAAACAGAATAGCCCTTTAATAGTCTCAAAAACCTTCGTCGAACGGCAGAGTATGTCTGTTCGAACGAAGGTTTTTTTATGGCGCACCCGTTCCCTTGTTCAGGTATTGCTGCCTACCGACTCGTCTAGCCAGACCTACTAATTGCCTGACTTCTGGAATAACTTACCAGATAGCTACTAAGTACTTTTACAAATCTCCCTCAGGGACTACTTCTTGAGAAAATATTGATCTAAATGGATGTTACTACCGCTTATGGATGCGCTTGCCCTACAATAAGGTCTATTAACCCGCTATAGTCCGTTGGCATAGTTATAAACAAACGCATTAGTAATTATTTTTTTAAGTATAATTCCTATTTACAGTCAACGAATTTGCTGCTTTCTACAGCCAACTATAAAATTATGCATTTCTACAAGTTAACATAATTAGATTTATGTAAACTTTATAATTAAATAATGCAATAAAAAACACATTATATTACTATATGTAAATTTATTTCGTCTAAAAATTGCAAGTAGACAAGTGGTTTAGTAGTTTTCTACGCCCATAGAATAACTTAATATTAACTAATATTAATATTTGAATACTTTATTTACTGTGCGTAACTTGAAAAACCCTTTATCTCAAGGAGTGGCGATGCTGCTTCGCTGCGCTCCTGTATGCCTGCTACTAGGCAACAGTTTATCTCCTTCCTTCGGGCAAACCATTTATTATGTAGCCAGCTCGGGCAACGATTCAAATAACGGACGCTCAAGCGATACGCCCTTTCAAACCATTTCAAAGATTAACAGCCTATCGCTGCAACCCGGAGATCAGGTATTATTTCGACGGAATGATACGTTTCAGGGCAGCCTTCAACTCCGGCAGTCGGGCACTTCCACTAACCCAATAGTGGTTGATGCGTATGGGTCGGGCAATAAGCCTGTTCTATCCGGCGCTATACCGGTTAGCAACTGGACGAACATGGGCAATAATATCTGGCAGGCCAGTTGCCCGGGCTGCGGAGATCGGCTGACGGGCTTGTACCGCGACAATGCTGCCCTCCCGCTGGGCCGCTACCCTAACCTGAGTGCAGCCAACAAAGGCTATCTAACGGTCCAATCACACAACGGTAAAACGCAACTCACCAGCCAGCAGGGGTTGTCAACCAATTGGTCGGGGGCAGAAGTCGTTTACCGGCCCGTACAGTGGATATTGAATCGGGCAACCATCACCGGCCAATCGGGCAATACCTTCACGCTGATTAGTGCCGGCAACTATGATCTTGCCGATAACTGGGGTTATTTTATCCAAAACCACCCGGCCACCCTCGACCAGCGGGGCGAATGGTATTACAACCCAGCCAATAAAACGATTCGGCTATACGATGATCAGACAAATCCCAACAGCCAGTCAGTAACAGCCACGGTGTTCAATGAAGGCGTCAGTATTTCGTCGGCCTCGTTCGTAAGGGTCCGTAATCTGAAAATTACCCAGACAGGAGCAACGGGCCTACTGGCCACGAACAGTTCCAATCTGACCATCAGTAACGTCGACATCACCTTATCGGGAGAGGATGCCCTGCGCGTTCAGGGAAGTGGGCAGCAACTAGTACTGGAAAACAACCTGATCGAAGATGCCAATAACAATGGGGTTGACATTGCCACCTACCAGAATGTTACCTTCCGGGGTAATACCATTCGGCGTATTGGTCTGGTTCCGGGTCGCGGGAAAAGTGGCGATGGCATGTATGTTGGCTTTCAGTCGGCCAGTACAGCAAACACCTTGATCGAGAACAATGTGCTTGACAACATTGGCTATAATGCGCTTAACTTCTCGACCAGCACCACCGTTCAGCGCAATCAGATCAGTAACTTTTGCCTGACCAAAAGCGACGGTAGTGGCCTGTATATCTGGAATGGCAATCAGCAGGTCATGGACGATATTCACCTGATTTCAAATGTTATTTTCAACGGCATTGGCGCTCCCGAAGGATCGCCCGATGGCACGTCTGCGGGGGCTCATGGAATTTACCTCGACGACTGTACAAAAAATATCGAAGTAGCCAGCAATACGGTGTATAACTGCCGTGGGCTGGGCATTTACTTACACGGCTCGTCTAACGTTAATCTAAACGGTAACACGGCTTATAACAACAATGATGGGCAGTTATCCATTACGAGCGCTGGCGGATGCCAGCCGCGCAATAACCAGATTCGGAATAACATTTTTGTGAGTCGGCTGGCAAACCAGTTCAACGTAAAGTACGAGTCGAATCAAAACGATTTAAGTAGCTACGGCCAGTTCGATAACAACGCCTATGGACGTCCGTTCGAAGATACGTATAAGGTGCTGGCGGTGTATAACCGAACGACCGGAGCGTCTCTCTCGCTGGCTCAGTGGCAATCCCAATACAACAAAGACCTAACGACTACCAACAGCCCAATCACGTATTCGTCGGGTAATCCCGACGATTATATCAAGTGTCTGGCGAACTGTTCGGCAAATGCAAATCAGGTTTCTCTGGAGGGCACCTACCGCGACATGCGCAACCGCCTGTATACGGGCCAGGTAACCATACCCGCGTTTTCATCGATGGTTCTGCTAAAAGACATTGCACTATCGACGCCGTTACGCGAGGCCGACAATCCAGCCAATGCCGTAACCGGACTGGATTACAGTTACTACGAAGGCAACTGGAATAACCTGCCGGCTTTCAGCACCTTAACCCCTGTTAAGACTGGAGTGACCAACACACCGACGCTGGCTGTACGGAACCGCGATGACAACTTCGCGCTCCGCTATACCGGCTACGTGAGTATTCCGGCCGACGGTATTTATACATTCTATACCAATTCTGACGATGGCAGTAAGCTCCTGATCGGCACAACGGAAGTCGTTAATAACGATGGGGGGCACGCTACCCAGGAACGCTCCGGCACGATTGGCCTAAAGGCGGGTCTCCATGCCCTATCCATTCTTTATTTTGAAGGCAGTGGGGATCAGGCCCTGACCGTTAGTTATAGCGGCCCCAATTTGGGCAAGCAGGCGATTCCTGACGCATCCTTTAAGCGAGTGGCACCGGTTCTGTCCCTACGAAATGCCGATAACCTGGCAAACACAACCAGCGGTCTGGATTACAGCTACTACGAAGGAAGCTGGGACAATCTGCCTGCCTTTAGTACTCTCACTCCAGTTAAAACAGGAACGGTTACAAACCCCAGCCTCACGGTTCGTAACCGGGACAGCAATTATGGCATTCGATACACGGGCTACATCAGTATTCCGACGGATGGGATGTATACGTTTTACACAACGTCTGATGATGGTAGTAAACTTCTGATCGGAGCTACCGAGGTAGTCAACAATGACGGCCTGCATGCCGATCAGGAACGGTCAGGTACAATTGGCCTGAAAGCCGGCCTGCATGCCATAAGCATTCTTTTTCTTCAGGGCGGAGGTGGCCAAACGTTGATTGTCAGCTATAGCGGTCCCAATCTGAACAAGCAAGTAATACCGGATGCCGCTTTTCGACGCGTTGCACCTACTCAATCTTTAGTCAGTACCAGTACCAGCAATAACACCGGAACTGGCACGGGTCTACGGGCCGCTTATTTTAATAACGCTTCCTTAACGGCACCCAGTGTACTGACCCGTACCGACGCTACGGTAGATTTCGACTGGGGCACTGGTTCACCGGCTTCGGGCACGATCAATACCGACAATTTCTCGGTTCGGTGGACGGGGCAGGTCGAAGCACCCGTCAGTGGTGCCTACACCTTCAGCACCAATGCCGATGATGGCGTTCGGCTCTGGGTAAATGGTACACAAATCATCAATGACTGGAACGCTCACCCGCCCGTAATCAACAATAGTTCTTCCATAAACCTAACCGCCGGACAACGGTATGATATTCGCCTGGAGTATTTCGAAAATTCCGGCGGGGCTTTGGCAAAACTGTTGTGGACCTATCCAGGACAGACCCAGCAAACGGTTCCTCAGATCCGATTATACCCAGCTGCGACGGCCTATGCCGGTGGGCGACTGGGCATTTCCGGCGAAATTGACGCGGTAGGTCCTTTATTGAAGAATGTGTACCCAATTCCGGCCAGGCAAAATTTATGGATCCAGTATTATGCAGAAACAGCCGGGGAGGCCACTATCCAGTTGGTTAACTCAGCCGCCTTGCCTGTCCACCAGACAAGCCATCAGGTTGTGCCGGGAGAAAACCTGATCAATGTAGCCGTGGATCAGCTAAACCGGGGAAGCTATGTGTTGACCCTTACCCAAAATCAGCAGCGGCTAAGTCGCAAGGTGATCCTGATGGAGTAGTTTGTATAAACCTGCGGATGGCCTGTTGCGCCTAGCCCGTAAATGTTTAACTCATTTTGTACCTTGTGCCACGGTGTCCTCATCGTGGCACAAGTCATTTCTGGCCTGTTACACATAAACGGGCAGGCCGCCTGTTTTCCTATGCAACAGCCCCTCATCACCAATGACGCCATTATTCTGGGTATTTTCCTGGTCTTGTTGACGCTCATTTTTCAAACGTCCCAATCCGATCATCCCTTCTGGAAACGGGCGTACACGTACGTGCCATCGCTGCTGCTTTGCTATATTTTTCCAGCCACAATGAACAGTCTGGGGATTATTTCGGGAGAGCAATCAAGTCTGTATAAAGTATCGACCACTTATTTACTACCGGCGGCTTTGGTCCTGCTCACCTCAACGGCCGACTTACGGGCTATTCTCCGGCTTGGTCCAAAAGCCCTCATTACCTTTATGTCGGGCACGGTTGGGATTATTATTGGAGCGCCCATTGCGTTTTTTTTCGTTATGTGGCTCATTCCGGGTTTCCGTGAGCAGGCTATTGCCCAGGCGTACTGGAAAGGATTGGTAACTATTTCGGGCAGTTGGATTGGCGGCAGCAGCAGCCAGTTGGCGCTCAAGGAAATATACGGCTGCAACGAAGCGCTGTTTGCGATCATTCTGGTTGTCGATGCGGTTGTGTCAACGACCTGGACCGCCTGCCTGATTTACGGAGCCGCTTACCGGGAAAAAATTGACGGGTGGCTCAACGCTGACACAAGCGCGATCGAAGAAGTAAAGCAACGCATTCTGGCCTACAAAGTTGAGCCTGACCGGCCAGCCAACCTGCTGGACCTTAGTACTATTCTGGCGCTTGGTTTTGGGGGCGCAGCCCTGGCTCACGCGCTGGCTTACTGGATCTCAACGACCCTTCAGCCCTATAAAGCAGCCCTAGCCGCGTATGGTCTGGACCCGTTCACAGCCAACTTTCTATGGGTCGTTATCCTGTCTACCTCGCTCGGCATCGGGCTATCGTTTACGCGTCTACGCAAACTCGAAAAGCTGGGCACAACAGATCTGGCCACGCTGTTCGTCTACTTTCTGATCATGACCATCGGCATGCGCCTTGACTTATCCAATCTGGGTGGCAATATGGGGTTATTTCTGGTCGCTGTGATCTGGATGTTGATTCATATAACCGTTATGCTGGTTACAGCCCGGATTATCCGGGCTCCTTACTTCTTTGTGGCGGTTGGGAGCCAGGCAAATATTGGCGGAGTGTCAACAGCGCCGGCGGTTGCCTCGATCTTTCATCCGGCGCTGGCCCCCGTTGGCGTTTTGCTGGCCGTCTTGAGTCATGTGCTGGGCACATACGGCGGCCTGCTCACAGCCTGGCTTATGCAATTAGTCGATTAAAAATGAGCCATCACTAACAGGAAGTCCCTATTTTGGAATGCCGATCATGTACAGGTCAAACCCGCCTTTACCACCCGGGCGGTTCGAGGAAAAGATCATTAGTTGATTCATAAAATCCATCGGACTTGACAAAATAGGCCGGTACTCATCGTAGGCTGTATTAACGGCTGGGCCAAAGTTCACGGGAGCCGACCAACCCTCAACGCCCCATTTACTGTAATATAAATCGTAGCCTCCCAGCCCACCCGGCCTGTTTGAGGTAAAGACCAGCCTATCGTTCAGGATAAATGGGCATTTATCATCGGCCACCGATGATAAGCCATCCACGCGTTCAATTGGGCAATTCGCTAAATCGGGTAGTTGTGTATGTAACTGTGCTGGTTGTATACCAGGTAATAAAGCCCGGTAAATATCGAAGGAGCCCGCCCGATTAGATGTAAAATAGATTGACGTATTGTTCTTACTGAAAGCAGGATAAGCATCATCGGCCGGCGAATTCAGAAATGAGAGCGGCACTGGCGTTGTGAATAATTTAGTAGAAATTCCCGTGGCATTTCCGCTTGACGTATTCGTCGAATTGGCCTGGTAATTCGTGGTCAGGTAAATATCCAGATTACCCGTTCGATCAGAAACAAACAGCATCAAGTATTCGCCATAGTGCGAAGGAGCCTCATTTTTCGTGAGATCCCGATCGTAAGAAAGCACATAAGGTCCTAACTCATTTGCGTCCGAGTTGGCTTTATCGGCAGCCCAGCCGATTGGGGCCTGCTCCTGTAAAATGTCCCATCCGCCATAGGGCTTATTATCAAAGGAAAACTGACCTGTCTTTTTATTAAAACTATAATTGAGCGACTCTTTCACGAAGTTAAAATCGGTTCGTCCGCCCCGTTTTGATGAAAATAACAACGGCATTACCGTGCCAAATGCTGGTGCCGTTGAATTATAGTCATCATCGATCGAATTAATCGCGCCAAGATTGGTCACTGTTTCAGGAAATACGCCCTGGCTGTATTCACCTAAATGAATTGGTCCGCAGCTTCCCATCAATACAAGCAAGAAACCTACAGGCAGTATATAATTTGTTCGCATACGGTAAGTTTAGTTTGTACTAATGACCCAAATTTACTCGAACTGGTTGCAGTGAACAGGGAACGGCAACCCTAACGTCAAACAGGGTGACAACAAATAATACCGTATGTTTGAAATAGTTACCTATCAATTTAAAACCTGTTAACTTTAGGTTACTATTCTCAGAAGTTTCAGTAATTTATTAACCGTACCCACTCTTTAATTATAATTCTTCACGCTTATGGAATCACCCAGTCGCGTTCCAATATCAGGTAGAGCCAGTAATATGCCCCCCAGAACGGCTACTGTGAGAACTGCACCAGCCGTAGCCTCACGTCCGGCACCGAGTGCAGCCCAGCGAATGGCCGCTTCATCGTCGGATGGGTATTGGGCCGCGAAGAAACTATATCGCCGAAAGGAATCACACCACCATGTGAAAGAAATAAGGTATTGGAAGGGAGGAGGCAGTCGACGTCAGGGCTGGTATGGTGTGGGTATAACGGGTAGTTGGGACGATGACTCCGCTCCATTCGTAAGCAATGAGCCATTAAACGAAAGCGAAGCTGGAGTTGAGTTACTATCGAGGGTAGAAATGTCCTCTTCTGGCAGCCGACTTGTTACAGAAGTGGACACAGAGACACAATGGGATGAGATACACACGAGAGCGCGCTCGGCACACTCTCGTGGAAATATTAGCATGCCCTCAGAGATGCGAATGGATTTTTGCAACAAACTGGTCGCCTGGTGCGAAAAAGTTGACGAACTTATTGAGCTCTACGACACCAATGAGAAAGATGTAACCAAGTGGCGAAACAGACTGGCGGCTTTGAGTGCGGCTCAAATAGCGCTGGGGCTGGTAGGTGGTGGGTTAATTATCGCTGGCATCATAGCCACTGGTGGACTGGCGGCCATTCCAATGGCTGCGGGTGCCATCGCGATTGCCGCATCGTCGGCAGCAGCAGGTGTAGCGGTGGGTGCAGCCCGGTCAGTAGCGGAGGTAGGCTTAGAAAACGCACAACGAGGAGGGGAACAACATGGTAAAGCAGTTGTAGGCGGAACAGAGTTATTAAAGGGAGCTGGTGGCGTAGGTGCTAAAGAAGGCTTAACCAGAGGGCTCGTGGCTGCAACACAGGCAGGAGCAGCATCAGCCGTTGGCGCTGCGGCAGGTGGCGGAGGAGTCGCAATTTCCCTGGTAAAAGGGGGGATGGGTGCGCACAAAGCGTATAAAGTCGATGTAGGCGCTATGCGAAACGAAATTCACTGGAATAAGGCGCTGGCGAACTTAGCTTCTGCCGAAAAATTTCTGGCCAAGAATTCGACAGGGCTTGATCCCCTATTGTTAGTCATGATAGAGCAAAAAATAAAAGATACCCAGGCGAAGATTTCTAAAATAGCCCAGGAAAGATGGAGTGAAGAATCCAGACGTATGGTCAGAGAAAGAGGCTTAGCCCCTTCTGAAGCCGCATTAAAAGTCGCAGCAGCGGAAAAGGCACAAATAAGAAAAGATGTCGGAAAAAAAATAGATATATATAGTTCGCCCCTTCTTTAGGTTGGTGAACTAAATTCTACCAAGCGACTATATACAAAAAAGGCCGGGAAATAGTATCCCGGCCTTTTTGCATATGAAACAAAATAGATTCTCTACCCTCCTACTCCATTACCATTTCGGTATGGGCGGGTGCTTCGATTTTCTTACCAATAAACAGTAACAGCAACGGTACGCAAATCAGGAAGAAGCCGCCAATAACTAGGAACGCATCGGCATAGGTCATCACTAATGCCTGTTTCATAACCGCACCCTGCATAACACCATACGCTTTGCTTGTGGCCGCCATCAGGGCATCGCCCTTGGACAGGAACAAGCCGGTGTACTGCTTGATACGGTCGACCGATAGCGGATTGTATGTCGAGACATTATCGCCCAGACGCGAGGCATGAAACATGGTGCGCGTCGAGATATAGGTCGTCATGATGGCCGTTCCGAACGTACCGCCCAACTGCCGGATCATACCCGTCAGGGCCGACCCTTGCGGGATTTCGATGTTCTTCAGGTCGGCCAGGGTAACGGTCGTCAGCGGGATAAAAATCAAGCCCATACCGATCCCCCGAATAATCAGCGGCCAGAAGAAATAATCCGGGCCAGCCGCCAGACTAATGGCCGACAGATCGAAACAGAAGCCGAAGAACAGCAGGAAGCCAATGCCCGCGTACCAAACCGGCGAAATGTAGTTTTTGCTCATCAACCCGCCCACAACCGGCATCATCATCCCCGTGGCAATGGAGCCCGGCATGAGTAACAATCCCGTTTGGCTGGCGGTGAAGCCAAGGATAGTCTGACAGAACACCGGAATAATGAAGACCGACGCGAACAGACCAAAACCCAGAATAAAGTTGAACAGGGTTCCCACCGCAAACCGGCGCTGACGCAACAAACGAAGATCCAGAATGGGAAGCTTGACGGCCAGTTGCCGCCAGATAAAGCCGATCAACCCGACGCCCGCAGCAATAGACATACCAACAATGAAACGAGAATCGAACCAGTCTTTTTCTTCGCCTTTTTCCAGAATGATCTGCAAACCACCGATACCCATAACGAGTAGAATCAGCGCCAACCAGTCCATCTTACCCGCCAGCATTTTCTCCGCCGGTTCCTTAATATAAGTGTACGTCAGAAACGTAGCCAGAATACCGAATGGAATGTTGATATAAAAGACCCAGTTCCACGACAGGTTGTCGGTAATGAATCCACCCAGCGTAGGGCCGATGGATGGACCAATGATCACGCCTAGTCCAAAAATGGCGTTGGCGATACCCAGATCCTCCTTCGGAAAAGTCTGGATCAGAATGGACTGAGCGGTCGTTAACAAGCCTCCTCCGCCGATACCCTGCACGACTCTGAAGAACACGAGCTCCCATACGTTGGTGGATGTACCACAGAAGATCGACGCGATGGTAAACAGAATGATTGACGCAGCAAAGTAATTCCGGCGACCCAGTTTGGCCGTTAGCCATCCCGACATTGTAATCATGACCGCACTCGCGGCTGCGTACCCTGTGACCACCCAGCTGATATCGCCCAGCGATGCGCCGAGGTTACCCATCATCTGGTTCAACGTGACGTTGACAATGGATGAGTCGATGGTTTGCAGCAGAGCGGCCGTGGTGACCGTTATGACAACGATCCATTTATCAAAACCTAACTTCTTCATTAGTTGACGGTTTGTGGTTAACGGTTTGTGGTTTACAGCAGCCCACTGTGTGACGGACCCACCGTAGACCACAAACCATATACCGGTATTACTTCTGCAAATCCACCGCAACTGTCGCACTCATACCGGGGCGAAGTTTGGCGTATAGCGGGCTATTTTTATCGAGTTCAATTCGAACCGGAATCCGTTGCACTACTTTTACGTAGTTACCCGTTGCGTTGTCGGGAGGCAGGAGCGTGAATTTAGCCCCCGTTGCCCCGGCAAACGACCCAACATGGCCGACCAGTTTTTCGCCTTCAAACGCATCCACATCAATGTCGACCGTTTGGCCTTGCTGCATTTGCTTCAGCTGAGTTTCTTTAAAGTTGGCGGTTACCCACAGGCTCGAATTGCCCACGATGGAGCACAACGCCTGTCCGGCCTGCACCAGTTGACCGACCTGCACGGACCGCTTCGAAACAACACCTGCGATCGGAGCTTTTACAACCGTATAGGACAATTGAAGTTTGGCCAAATCCAGATCTGACTGACGTTGTTTGATGGCGGCCTGGGCTACCGAAATCTGACCTTCCGTTGCCCGACGCTGCGAATTGGTGACCCCCGTTTGCGTACCGGCAGCCGCTACCTGGGCCTGGGCCGTTTGCAACTGGGCCTGAGCAGCCTGCACTTGCGCCTGAGCGGCATCGCGTTCGGCCTGTACGGCATCGAACTGCTGCTGAGGAACCGTTTTTTCAGCTAGTAATCGGCTGTAGCGCTCAAAATCCTGATTGGCTTTACGGGCGCGAGCCTGTGCCGCCGTTACATTGGCCTGTGCGGTAGCCACTTGATTTCGGGCCGTCAGCACGCTTGCCTGCGAACTTTGGATAGTGGCCGAGGCTACGTTGACCTGCGAGCGCGAAACGCCAGCAGAAGCCATCGCACTTTGTAAAGCCGCTTCGGCCTGGGCTACCCGAATTTTGTAATCGGCATCGTCCAGCACGATCAGGGTGTCCCCTTCTTTAACAAACTGGTTGTCTTTGAACCGAATGGCTTTCACATACCCACCCGCTTTTGGAATAACCGGGTTTACATCGCCGTCAATCTGTGCATCGTCGGTTGTTTCGTGACGTTGCAGGTAGCGAAACTCGCTATACCCGAAAAAGAGAGCAATGACCAGGACAATGACGCCCCCTACGCGGAATAAAGTTTTCTTGTTCATGATTATTATTTCGTTCGTCAGAACGTGAGATTAATTAAAGATTGTGGCCCGTGGCTTTGAGCAGACGTTGATACGCCAGTTGGGCATCCACGGTCGCATTGATCACATTAAGTTGCGCCTGAAGCAGGAAGCTGTCTGCTTCCAGCAGATCTGTAGAGCCTACCAGTCCATTACGGAAGCGGGATTCGGTCAGGCGGTAATTTTCCTGAGCCTGCCCAACCGCCGTGCGAATCACATTTTGCTGTTCCAGTGCCAGTTGGTAATTGTTATACGCCGTGACAACCTCCGACCGGATCTGATCGGTTTGTTGCTGGCCTTGCAGGGCCGCCTGATCGATGGCCGTTTTGGCTGTATTCAGTTTGCCTTTCATATTGTAAAGCGAACCGATGTTATAGCTCAACCCGGCACCTACATTCCAGGCACTGATGAACGAACTTCCTTCGGGAATGAGCCGCGCCGTTGGGTTGATGTAGTTATACCCCGCCGACACGCCCAGGTGCGGATACAGGCTGCTCTTGGTGTTGCGCAGCATAGCCTCCGCCGATTGTACCCGTAAGGCATTCGCCTGCACTTCCGGGCGGCTCTGTAAGGCCTGCCCCAGGAAATTGCTCAGCGGTTCGGCCGTAACGATCGGATTGGCCAGCGTTGTATCGACAGTTATAACCTGATCGTCGGGTAAACCAATGAGCAGATTGAAATTATAAAGTGCCGTTTGCCGGGCTTTCTCGACTTGCAGACGGCTGAGTTGCAGGTTGTTCCGTTGCAACTGAATTTTCAAAACTTCATTGGCCGTAACGACCCCTTCTTTCTGCAAATTCTGCGCTTCCCGCTCCCGCTCGTCGAATTGCCGGATATTCTGGTCGATCACGCTGGTTGACCGGATCAGCTTAACGATGTTGTAGTAAGCGTCAGCAACGGTATAGACCAGTTCGGACCGGTTGCGCTGGGCATCCAGATGGCTGGCCTTCGCCAGCAGATTGGCCGACAGTTCGGCTGACTTCTCGGCAAAACCACCAAACACTTCCTTGGTGATCGTAGCCCCCCCGATGGTGGCATTGAACGCCCCCGCCGGAATAGACGCCAGCGCCTTGCCATCACTCCCCTGCCCGAATGCAAAAGGCCCGGTCAGGCTATAGCGTGAATAGGCCAGGGATGCATTTGCCTGTGGCAAACTACGATCTTTTGCTTCCTGAGCGCGGGCTTCAGCCGCCAGCGTCCGCGAATCGGCCAGTTTAATGCTCTTGTTGTTTTGTAAGGCCCGTTGAATAGCCTGATCCAGCGGCATAACAGATGGTGTTGGCTGGGCGGTTGTCCAGCCCAGGCTCAGCAGCCACAAGCCAGCCCCGATTACGTACTTTTTCATTTTACCGATTTCTAATTTTTTCAAGCAGTGTGTTCATTGTGCGTACTTCCTCGTCGGTCAGATGACTCACGATCGACTCAAAATTCTTAAAATCAGCAGCTACCGTTTCTACAAATTGGTAGGATTCTTCGGTCAGCCGCAGATTGACCCGTCGCCGATTTTGTGGATCGACCTCACGAACAATCAGATTTTTCGCTACCAGTCGATCGGTAAGCCGAGTCATATCTGAGTTGATATCCGTCATTTTTTCCTTCAACTCGCCCGCTGTCAAACTGTTAGGGTATACCTCGGAAAGACGGCGTAAGGTGATATACTGTTGAACCGACAAATCGAACGGGGCTAGCTTTTGTCCAAAGTGGTTGAATATATAGCCATCCGTTTGGTGGATATTTTTAATGAGCCGGTGGTATTCATTAATCAATTGCTTTTCCATGTCTAATAGGCCGTGTCAAAGGTATAACCAATATTTGTTTAAACAAATTTCGTTTAAACAATGAATTACATACACAACTATTAGGATCCTAAGCCAGTCAAGCCTTTAAGCTTTATTTAATACAATAAATTCTGCTTATTGAAATAGTACAATGTGCATTCATATCTTATTGGCGTATTTAAGTTGATTTTCAGGCTGACTCAGGCTATAATTTTTAATTAGATTTTAACCTATCAGAGCCGTATCAAGTGGCTATACGCAGGAAACGCTCTAACGAGTCCCGTTAGAGCGTTTCCTGCGTACCAAACAGCTAGAAGCTGTTTGTAGCAACTTAATTACAGAAGTCGTAATCCTAGTCTTATGTCTTACTGATTTTCCCCATAAACGGGTCACTAATCCCTGCTTTCCCCGTTTCCACCCGGCCAGTGTATCGCTGTTCAAAGGCGTCGAAGCCAGCAACTTTCACGCTGAAATCATACCAGTTCTGACTATTTTTCAGGTTAAGGACCACGGCCTGCTGTGCACCGACTGCGCCCGCTTTGTCAAGGGTTATGGGCTGCATTTTCGTCTGGTAGGCATTATCCAGTAGTTGAATCAAGTAAAGCCGCGCCGGATCGGTATTTTTTAACCTGACCACCACATTACCCGTATACTTCTTTCTGGCATCCCGTTCATAGTCGCATAGTACCTGAATCAACGGGTTAGACGGGCTGCTGCTAAACGCACGGTAAAAGCCATTGGGCCCTTGTACATTAAGTTGGAACGGCTGATCGATCGGCCAGGAATCCCGCAATTCGTCACCGGCCGAAACGGTGTAAGACCGAATCTTTACTTCATCCTGCTGGCGATGATGGACCTGAAAAGGAGCACC
This sequence comes from Spirosoma horti, assembly GCF_054776595.1. Taxonomy (NCBI): domain Bacteria; kingdom Pseudomonadati; phylum Bacteroidota; class Cytophagia; order Cytophagales; family Cytophagaceae; genus Spirosoma; species Spirosoma horti. Next base: position 393,458 of record NZ_BAAHBQ010000008.1, on the reverse strand, counting down.
GAGCGATTGCTTGCCGAACGCATCCGTTTTAGCCGAAAAGTTTAACACAAACTGTTTATCGACTACTCGGCCGTCTACGTACAGTTCATACGGCAACGCACAGGATGGCCGAACGCCCTCCTCCTGACGCGGCAGATACGGTGAAGCCATCGGATTGGTGGTATACTGCTGAATATCCTGTTCAGAAAGGCGCTTGTAGTTGGATGGAATGGCCTTGAACTGGGCTTTGTGGATTCCTTCAATGAAGGCTTCTTTTTCCAGTGATTTCGGCAATTTGATCGTCTCACCGTTGTAGGGGCGGAATACCGACGTGAGATCACCACAGACCGTCCGTCGCCAAGCGCCAATATTGGACTCGCGAATCTGTTTACCGGTTTTATGGCTCAGGAATTTTTCCAGAAACTGGAGCGTCGACGTATGGTCGAATACTTCCGAGTTTACATAGCCGCCCCGGCTCCAGGGCGATACCACCACCAGCGGCACGCGAAACCCTAACCCGATTGGACCGGTCCGCCCCGGATTTTTTCGCTTGCTTTCCTGCTCCTTGGTAACAAATTCAGCGCGGGTATCCAGACTTTTGCTTACCAGGCCCGTTTCAGGCCGATCTGGGTGTGCGGGCAAAAAAGGAGGTACATGGTCGAAATAGCCGTCGTTTTCATCGTAGGCCAGAATGAAAATTGTCTTCTTCCAGACGTCGGGGTTCTGGGTCAGAATATCCAGCATCTCCGAAATATACCAGGCGCCATACCAGGGGGCCGAAGGGTGATCGGAGAAGTTTTCAGGCGCGACAACCCAGGACACGGTCGGTAGTTTTTTATTCGTTACGTCCTCCCGAAATTGATGCAGCACGTCACCCTTCGGAACCGTTAGCTGCCGCTTGGTCGCCCCATCGTCGTAGGTCAGCGTGGCTAACTCGTGGTAATGGGCATCGCGGGCGTTGGTTGTAAATGCTTTTTGATGGAGATTCTTTTCCCGCTGTGGTAATTGATTGAATTTTTCGGGCGTACGAGCCACCAGATCAGACTGAACTATTTTCTGCCACTGCTGCTGATGAGCCAGTTCGCGTTGAACGATCGGGTATTCTTTGTCGCTCTCGCTAAGGCTTTTCAATTTGGTTTCCAGACTCTGTATTCGTTCGGGAATAGCTTTCTCTTCCTGCTGAATGTGGCGGTAATAAGCCGGGTGATACCGAACCTGGTACTGCGAAAACCATTCGATGGGATTATCAGTGAAGTTGCTTAACCAGCCATCGGCCTCACCCACCAGACCCGTTGGCAAACTAATTTCATTCTGATAGATTTTCCAGGAAACGCCATTTTCTTCCAGCCGCTCCGGAAACGTTGTCCAGCCAACCTCCGAACCATAGTCCACGTTCTCGTTCCGAACATTGGCGATGGCCTTCGAGTCACGCGGATCGCGGAGGGTGCCCGTCCAGAAAAACAGGCGATTGGGCGTCGTTCCCGTTAGTGATGAGCAGAAGTTCTGGTCGCAAACCGTGAAGGCATCGGCCAGGGCATAATAAAACGGCAAGTCTTCGCGGTTATAATAACCCAGCGTAAGCGGCATGTTGGCATATTCTTTATTGCCCGATTTTTTGGCGTCCAGCCATTTGTCGTGTTTACCGCCATTGAGGGCATCGACCTGATTCTCCCAGGAGTGGGGCAACGAACTCATCCAGGTCGCTTTCGTATCGTGCATGTTCAGGCGAAAGGGAGCATAGGTTTCGCCTGCTGCGTTGGTCTGAAGCCAGACTTTGTGTTTGTTCGGCAGGTCGATCGCTCTGGGGTCATTGAACCCACGTACGCCCTGCAACGTCCCATATGTATGGTCGAAGGAGCGATTCTCCTGCATCAGAATGACGACGTGTTCGGCATCGAGGTAGCTCGTTCCTGGCTGAGGATCAATGGCAAAGGCCTTTTGAATCGACTCGGGTAAAATACCCGAGAGGCTTGTTGACAACAACGCAGCTTTTTTAATAAAGTCTCTTCTGGAATCCATAGGCGTACTGATTGACCCTACAAAGGCCGTTGGGATGGGTCACCAAAAATAGGGCAGATCGAATCAAAAAACCTTTCTCTCAAATTATTAAATCATTTTGTTTCACTTGACGCTTTACACACTGTCAGTTCATGGTTTACAGTTTGTGTTATTTGGTTTACGGTTTGTCGTTTGTGGTTTTTCTCAGGCACCCGTAAACCACAAACCGTAAACCCCAAACCACAAACCGTAAACCCCAAAACCCATGTGGATTCTTTTTGCCATACTGGCTGCTCTATCGGCGGCCGTTGTCGTTACGCTGTCAAAAGCGGGTATCAAGCATATCGATTCGAGTCTGGCCTTTGCCATTCAGTCCGTTCTAATCCTGATTGTATCCTGGAGCGTGGTGATTGTGCAGGGAAATTTACCGGATGTCTCGCGTATTGAGCGTCGGGTCTGGATTTATCTGATCATCGCCGGAGTCGTTACCTGCCTTTCGTCATTGTTTTCGTTCCGGGCACTAAAGCTGGGGAATGCCTCTCAGGTTTCGCCCATTACGAATGCCTCCCTCCTCTTCTCTGTTATTCTGGCGGCCGTTTTTCTGAAGGAAAAAGTAAGCTGGCAGGTGATTATGGGTGCTCTGCTAATGGTTGCCGGAGCCGTGATTATTGCCGTGACGAAAGAGTAAACGGCCTGGTTTGTATGACGTTTGGGAGACGAATTCGTCTATAAATAGAGTATCTTTGTTTATTATCTCCTGTGCGCTTTATGACCGTTTCCGTAAACGAAAAACTTGACCTTGCCAACAATTTTGTTCTGCACACCAACCAAAATATATTTCTGACCGGCAAAGCCGGAACCGGGAAAACGACCTTTCTCCAGCAGATCAAACAATTGAGTGCCAAGCGTCTTGCGGTTGTGGCGCCAACGGGTGTAGCCGCGATAAACGCCGGGGGCGTCACGATTCACTCACTCTTTCAACTCCCCTTCGGACCGTTGGTGCCGGGTGCCACGCAGCGGGAAGGCAAGAAATTCAACAAGGAGAAAATTAACTTATTACGTACGCTGGATCTGTTGGTGATCGACGAAATCAGTATGGTCAGGAGCGATGTGCTGGACGGCATCGATGAAGTGCTCCGGCGATACCGGACCAGTTCAGCCCCTTTCGGTGGCGTACAACTGCTACTGATCGGAGACATGCAGCAGTTGCCGCCCGTTATTAAAGACGAAGACTGGGCCCTGCTGCGACCGTATTACGATACGGGCTATTTTTTTGGCAGCAAAGCCTTACGGCAAACCTCCTACGTTCCCATCGAACTGACCCATATCTACCGACAGTCCGACGAACGCTTCATCAGCCTTCTCAACAGCATTCGTGAGAAAACCGTAACCCGGGCTCAACTCGACAATCTGAACCAGCGTTACATTCCCGACTTTTCCCCGAAAGATGACGAAGGATATATTACCCTATCGACCCATAACTCGGCCGCTCAACAGATTAATAGCCATAAGTTACAGGCGCTGAAAGGGAAACCCCGCACCTTTACCGCGACCGTGGAAGGTGATTTTCCAGCGCACACCTATCCAACCGATGCCAGCCTTGAGCTAAAAATAGGCGCTCAGGTAATGTTCATCAAAAATGACATTAGCCGGGATAAACTCTATTACAATGGCAAAATCGGCCGAATTACCGACATGGACGACTCGGCGATCTATGTAAAAAGCCATCAGGATGGGGCGGAAATCGTCGTGTATCCCGTCGACTGGACGAATATAAAATATACGCTGGACCCGGTTACCAAAGAAATCAAGAGTGAGCCTATTGGCACCTTCAGGCAGTTTCCACTCAAGCTTGCCTGGGCCATTACCGTTCACAAAAGCCAGGGACTTACGTTCGAAAAAGCCATTCTCGATGTCTCGTCGGCCTTTGCCCACGGGCAGGTGTATGTGGCCCTTAGCCGCTGCAAAACCCTGGATGGGCTGGTACTGCGCTCACCGATTCCGGCGCATAGCATCAAAACAGAGCTGGAGCTTGAAGACTTTCACGAGCATGTTCAACAGCAAACGCCCAATGAACAGCACCTGCATCAGGCAAAACTCACCAACCAGCAGCATCTGCTTCGGGAGCTGTTCTCGTTCGAACGTACCACGTCCCTGCTCTACAGGTGTCGACGCGTCGTGAATGAGCACGCCAGCAGTTTAGATACCGAGAGCTCCCCCATTCTGACGCAGTTGACGGATCTGGTGCGCGAAAGAGCCAGCGATGTGTCGGGCCGTTTTCAGCACCAATTGCCGAGTTACTTTGCCAGCGAAAACCTGCCCGAACAGAATCAGGCTCTTCAGGAGCGGGTCAGCAAGGCGGGCTCGTATTTCCAATCGCTGCTGGGTACCGAATTACTCCCACTCCTACAACGCTTCCCCACCGATTGCGACAACAAGAAAGTACGTGATCTGCTGCTGGAAGTGCTGGATGACTTAGAGAAGGAGTTGTTCAGCAAGCTACGGAGCTTTGAGAGTTGTCGGGAAGGCTTTAACGCCTTGAACTACCTGCAGGCGCGGAATCGGGCCGAACTGGATTTTCAACCGGAACGCAAGAAATATGAGCCCCAGGTTGCCGAAAAGACAGATTCGGATGGTCCATCACGGGGCGGTCTGTATGGCGCCCTGATGAAATGGCGGAATGACATGGCGGGTGAACACAATACATCCGGCTTTATGGTGTTGCCCCAAAAGACCATCGTTGAGCTGGCTCGTCAACGCCCAACGAACCAGGCTGAGCTACTGGCCATTAAAGGATTTGGCAAAACCAAAGTGAAACAGATTGGCGAAGATATCCTGCGTATTATTCGGGAAACGCCCGTTGGTCGTGCCTCTAGTACCAGTACAACTACGCCGAAGGGCAAAGCGCCGAAACCACCCAAAGAGCCGAAAGAAATGTCGCCCGCCATTACTTACGCGTTCTTCCAGTCCGGGAAAGGCGTCGAGGAGATTGCCGCCGAACGCGGGCTAGCCGTTTCGACCATCGAAAGCCATTTATTGCCGTATGTTAAAACCGGCGAACTGGCCATTGACGCGCTGCTGCCTCCCAAAAAAGTGGCCAGCATTCGGTCCTATCTGGAACAGTACCCTTCCGAACCACTGAGCACCATCCGGCAGGGCTTGGGCAACGACGTATCCTTCAGCGACATTCGGTTTGTACAATATGCCATGCGGGCCGAGCTGGGTGAATCCGGGTTATAAAAGACAAAGCAAAAAACCGGTGAACCCGTATAAAGATGTAAGGTCTATTCCTCTTTACTCATGTCCAGATGTATGTTCTGAATAAGGTCAACAAGCTCCTTAACATGTGAATTTCTGGCATCGAGAATAATTGACAAAAAGATCAATCCTCTTTCACCGTCGGCAAGCTTCGTGTCGAATTTGAGCATATACGGCGGAACATCTCCATAGAACCAACTGGTAAACTTCCGAGCGCGCGCCTTTTGACGGCCATCGGAACTGTCACAGATGAAAATAATTACCTGATCTTTAGTACGAAAGAAATCATAAAAGATCGTTCGAATAGTCGGTTCAGTTAGCGGATCTGCAGGAATGCGTCGCCCGAGTGGATTATCCGCTACCGCAATCACCATTTCATAGGCATCAACAGAATGTTCGATGTAACTATCAAACATATAGCTGGACGGTACGAATCTAATTTCATACCGTATTGTGTCATAAGTTGAAAAAGAATAAGTGTTATGCTCTCCTGCAACAAATTCAAATTCATAGCTATTTGCTACCCCTTCGCTTGGCATTTTTTTTCTCCAATCGTTCAAAGACAGCCCGGTATTCAGGGTCTGTTTGGTAACGCTCCCGCGCTTCTCGCTGTACCTGCTCCTTCACCTCCACAAGCTTGCGGACTATTTCGCGGGCGGTCATAGGTTTGGCTGGCGTTTCCATTGTAGTTAGTGATTTTGGACAACTGAAAGACAATAAAGTATCGGCTAAGAAACAAATTTTTCAGGCAAACTAGTTTTCACACGCATCAATACCCTCCATAAAACTTCCGAAGGCCCCACTCGATGGCGACCAGTGTTAGTATGACGAAGAATAACCAGCGCCAGTTGATGAGTTCGTTCATTTCTTCGGTGCTGGTCAGGCGGGCGGGGTGCGGGCGATTGGTTAGCGTACGAACGAGCTCATCCGTTTGACTGACGGTGTAGAACTGCCCGCCTGTCTGTTTGGCGAGCTGACGAAGCAGCCCATGATCGGCGGTTGTGTTGAGCGCTTCAAGTTGCAGGTCACGTACGACAAACTGCCCCGTCGACTGCTCCGCTTTGTTATCAACGGTTACGCTGGCCTTGAATCGATATGCGCCTTCGGGCAGACGGCTGATCTCGAAGCGGCTGTTTGCCTCTGTAGGCGTGTAATTATAGGAACGGGTCAGCCCTTTCTCATCGCTGATCTCAAGCCGAACCGGTTTATCATACAGCCGTTCGTAAATATCGTTGTACAGCTCCGTCTCGAAAATGACTTTTTCGCCCGCGACAAACTCATTTCGAATTGGGTAGACCCGAAGTTTACGGCGGTCTTCTTTTACCGAAATCAGTTGAATCACTTTCTGAATCAACTCATCAACTACCTCCTGTTTATCAGTTAGCGCGTATTCTTCCAGTCGCCACGACCACAGCCCCTCACCCGCCAGCACAGCCGTTTTGCGCGGGCTGGTCACATTTAAAGCCAATAGAGGTTTTGTGGTTCGGACGCTGCCTACCTGCTGCCAAAGCACGACTTCACTACCCGCCTGCAACCTGAACTCACCATATGGTACTGACATAGGCGGCAGTTTGGACAAAATAGCAAGCCTCTCCGGATCAAGATTGAGTTGCTTGAAGGCAGGATTGAATACGCCCGTCACTTTATCGCTCTGGTTCGGCTGGGCGTTTATCTGCATCACCGGGTTCGACGTATTGAACGGCCCCAACGATGATTGATTACCAAGTACAAACAGCACCGGTGTGTTTTTCGACAGGTATTTCTGAAGCAGTGAGCTTCCGACGCCCCCGTTGTCAGGAATCTGATGCAGGATTATCAGATCATAAGTCTTGTCGGCTGGTGGCGTCGCTTCGGCCGGGGTTCCGGTCAGGATACGCACATCGAGTTCGTAATTCTGGTTCTTTTCCAGAATATTCCGCAATGCTTTTACATCCGGGTGTGGCGTCAGCGCCAGCAAGAGCACTTTTTCTTTTCCATCAATAACGTCCAGATACACATCCTGACGGTTATTCCGCGTGCTGAATTCACCGGGTTGTGGGAGTACCTCCAGCACATAATGCTGAACCCCTTTTTGGGTAGCTGTAGTCTGGAAAGTCAGTTGGTTGAACGAATCACCCTGCCCGCCCACTTTACCGGAGAAGTTGATGGCCTGACGGCCCAGCTCTTTGCCATTCTGCCGCAAGACCACCGTAGCGCTGCGTCCCTGATAACCGTTACTAAGGACTTCGGCCTTCACGGGAAACTGGTTACCCAGATACGCGATCCGGTTGGCAATAATGCCCTTCAGTTGAATATCTTTCTTGGAAATCGTGTCACCCAGCCCAATCGTCTGCAACGCAAACGGGTACTGGCCAAACGTTGGCGAAAGGCCCTGATTGAAAATACCATCCGACACCAGTACAACATCGGTCAGGTTGCGCCCCTCATAATCGGATCGGATGCCCGAGAGCAGGCTCGACAAATCGGTTGTGCGATGCGTAAACGGAATCTGCGTTAGATCCGACTTACCCTCCTGATCTGTTGAGACAGAATCACCGAACGTATGAATGGACACATCCAATCCTTTCTCGGTCAATTGCTGCTGCAGCGTCTGTAAGCTTGCCAATGCCCTGGTGAGCGCTGGTCGGCCCGAAGCTGCTACCGATTCAGAGTTGTCGATGGCCAGCACAACTTTTGGTTTCTCGGTGAGTGTACGCAGGCTACGGATCAGCGGATTCAGCAATAAGAAGACCAGGAAACTGACAACGGCAAAGCGTAATGCTGCCAGCCCATAGGTGGTTCGTTTATCGAATCCGCCGGTAGCCGTGCCACTGCCCGCAAAACGGGGTAGCGGCTGATACATAGCAAACGCATACACTGCCCCTACGAGCAGGCAAACCAGAATCCACCAGGGAGAGGATTGAAAAATTACATCAGAACGCATTCGATAGTGAAGAATTATGAATGAAGAATAATGAATATAAAGTACACAATCGCATCGGCGAGTTTATTCTTCACCGCGCGGGCGGCCCCGTCATAATTCTCCATTAATCATTAAGTTAACATTCCTCCGTCCACTTGCAGCACCTGACCGGTGATGTAGCGGGAGAGGTCGGAGGCCAGGAAAACAGCACAATCGGCTACTTCTTCGGGTTGGCCTCCCCGTTTCATTGGAATTTGCTGTTTCCATTCATCAAGCGCCTTTTCGTTAATCTCGCCGGTCATTTCGGTCTCAATAAAGCCAGGTGCAATGGCATTGGAGCGGATGTTTCGCGAGCCCAGTTCAAGCGCAACGGACTTGGTAAAGCCAATGATTCCTGCTTTTGAGGCTGCGTAATTGGCCTGCCCCGCATTGCCCCGAATGCCCACGACCGATGTCAGGTTGATAATAGAACCCGACTTTGCTTTCATCATGGATTTAATGGCCGCTTTTGTGAGGTTAAAGACCGACTTTAGATTAACGTTAATTACGGTGTCCCATTGTTCTTCAGTCATGCGCATTAACAAGCCATCTTTTGTGATACCGGCATTGTTGATCAGCACGTCGAGTTTGCCGAAATCGGCCAGCACCTGGGCAATCAGATCGTCGGCGGCTTTATGGTCCGATGCATCGGAGCGGTAGCCTTTTACTTGTCCACCAAACGCCCGAAGTTCCTCTTCCAGTGCCTGGCCTTTCTCAACACTCGACAAGTAGGTAAAGGCCACACTGGCACCTTCCTGAGCAAATTTCTGTGCCATAGCCCGACCAATGCCGCGCGACGCTCCCGTAATCAGGGCAACTTTTCCTTTCAGTAAATCCATTATAAAGGGTAATAATTGATAGAAGACGAAGAATGAATAATGAACAAGCGACAAAACCCATTCTCCTCAATTTGTTAGGCTTACTCACATAATACTTTAGCCAAAATTAGTAGTTTGGTCTGAAAGGACAAGGTACGCATAGGTTTTGGTTTCGTGGATAAGCTGCGTTACTTTGTCAAAAATCAAGTACACCACCATGCGTCATTGTCTTCTTCTGGTACTCCTTCTCTCGTCGGTGTCTGCTACATGGGCACAGAAAATTTTCTCACACAACGATTATGCCAAAGCACGTCCGTTTGTGGAAGCCTATGAACAACGGGCCGACTTTATCGAAGCGGATGTCTGGCTACGGAATGGTAAACTGGTGGTTTCTCATGAGAAACCAGAAGAGTCTCCGCAAAAACCACCAACGCTCGACTCGCTGTATCTTCAACCCATTGTCCGTTTATTTCAGCAATATAAAGACAGACCTAGCGCAGATCGCGATTACACATTTTCGCTGGTCATCGACATAAAAGAAAACCCGGCCGAGGTGCTTCCGAAGCTCATGGCTATGCTACAGTCGAACCTGGTTTGCTTTAACCGAATGGCGAATGCCAAGGCCGTACAGGTGATCATCAGTGGAAGCCGTCCCAGAATTGACACCTACCTTGACTATTCCCTACTTCAGTTTGATGGTCGGCCCAGCGAAGTATATGATCAGGAAACACTCCAGCGCGTGGCCTTGATCAGTGACAATTTCCAATCCTATTCGCGTTGGGATGGCACCGGCGATATTTCCAATGAGGACCGGGACAAACTCAAACGAGTTATCAAACGAGCCCATAGCGACAATAAACCGTTTCGTTTCTGGGCGATCCCCGACACGCCCAACAGTTGGAAACAGTTACGAAAATTGGGCGTCGATATCATTAATACCGATAAAATAGCCGAAGCCGTCGGAGCAATCCGGTAAGAATACGTCTGCCGATAACACTGGTTATTAGGGTGCAACAGTAAACCTTTTGGCTTCTTTACTTTTAGGTTTACCAGCAGTTGTTCACTTCCTAAAACAGTCATCGGATGGATATTCCACAGATAAAAAAGGCGCCACTTACGTATGACGTAGCCATCGTAGGCTCGGGTGCAGGGGGCGGTATGGCCGCCTATATGCTTGCCAAAGCCGGAGCTAAAGTCATATTGCTCGAAGCAGGCGGCTATTATGATCCCGCTGACCCAAAATACATTACTCAGCTAAAATGGCCTTATGAGTCGCCCCGACGTGGCGCTAGTACGGCAGCCCGGTCTGGCGGAGACTTCGACGCGGCCTGGGGTGGCTGGGATATTGACGGAGAGCCCTACGCTACCAAATCAGGCACCGAATTTGGCTGGTTTCGGTCCAGAATGCTGGGGGGACGGACCAATCACTGGGGGCGTATCTCCATGCGCTTTGGCCCCGACGATTTCCGGCGTCGTTCCCTGTCGGGCGTTGGCGATGACTGGCCAATTGGTTATGATGATCTTAAACCCTATTACGATCAGGTAGACCGGCTTATTGGCGTGTTTGGCTCCGTGGAGAACTACCCTAATGAACCCGATGGTATTTTTCTGCCACCGCCCAAGCCACGCCTGCATGAGTTAATGATTCGGAAGGGTGCGCAGAGCATTGGTATTCCGGTGATTCCCTCCCGATTAAGCATTCTGACCAAGCCCATTAACAAAGACCGGGGCTCCTGTTTTTATTGCCACCAATGTAATCGGGGCTGTCAGGCTTATGCCGACTTTTCGGCTTCATCGGTTTTGTGCATCCCGGCCGTTAAAACGGGTAACGTAACTCTGATCAACGGTGCTATGGTGCGCGAGGTCCTGACCGATCCACAAACCGGACTGGCTACCGGCGTCAGTTACGTGAATAACCGAACCATGGAAGAAATAACGGTTCGGGCAAAAGCCGTTATGCTGGGCGCAAGCACCTGCGAATCAGCCCGGATTCTGCTTAACTCCAAATCTTCCCGTTTCCCAAATGGGCTGGCCAACAGCAGTGGCGTTGTCGGTAAATACCTAAACGATTCTACTGGCGCCAGCCGTTCCGGGTTCATTCCGGCGTTGATGGACCGTAAACGCTACAACGAAGATGGCGTTGGTGGCATGCACGTATTTACGCCCTGGTGGCTCGATAACAAGAAGTTAGATTTCCCCCGAGGGTATCATATCGAGTACGGTGGTGGCATGGGCATGCCTGGCTACGGCTTTGGAAGTGGTATCGAATCCATGAATAACCTGGTGCCAGGACGGGATGGCAAAATGAAAACGGGTGGCGGTTACGGAGCCAGCCTGAAAGATGACTACCGCCGGTTTTATGGTGCCTACATCAGCATGTCGGGCCGGGGTGAGCCGGTTCCTCTCGAAACCAATTATTGCGAGATTGATCCCAATACGGTTGATAAATACGGCATTCCAACCCTGCGTTTCCACTACAAATGGTCGGACTACGAGGTGAAGCAAGCCAAACACATGCAGGATACTTTCGAAGAAATTATTCATTCAATGGGTGGCATTGCGTTGGGTCCAAAACCAGGTCCCAATACGGCGCATGGCTATGGCCTAGCCGCACCCGGCCGAATTATTCACGAAGTAGGCACCGTTCGTATGGGGAACGACCCGCAAAAGTCAGCTCTTAACAAGTATCAGCAGGCGCACGATGTGAAAAATCTGTTCGTCGTTGATGCCGCTCCTTTTGTTACACAGGGAGATAAAAACGTAACCTGGACCATCCTGGCCAGTGCCATGCGTACGTCACAATACTACATTGATCAGGTGAAGCAGAAGAGCCTGTAGTACAGGCATTTTGTCCACATTACAAACAAAAGCGGCCTGACTTTAACAGTCAGGCCGCTTTTTATATCGACTACTTAAATCTATTCGACAGCTACTTCAGGCTTTTTCACCGTAATGGTCAGCACTTCGCCTTCGCCACTATAGTCGGCCAGAATCACATCGCCCTCTTTCAATTCGCCTTTCAGAATCTCTTCTGCGACGGGATCTTCGAGGTAGCGCTGGATGGCACGGCTTAGCGGACGAGCACCATATTGTGGATCATAACCTTTCTCTGCCAGGAAGTCTTTCGCCTTCTCCGTCAACTCAACAGTGTAGCCAAGGTTGGTAACCCGGCCCAGCAGCTTGCCTAACATCAGGTCGATGATTTTGTGAATATCTTCGCGAAGCAGCGAGTTAAACACAATCACATCGTCGAGACGGTTCAGGAACTCGGGCGAGAATGCTTTCCGAAGCGCACTTTGTATCGTGCTCTTCATCAGTTCATCCTGGCTTTCAGCACTTTTCTTGGTCGCGAAACCAATACCGGCACCGAAGTCTTTCAAGTCACGAACCCCAATGTTAGAGGTCATGATGATGATCGTGTTCCGGAAATCAACCCGACGGCCCAGGCCATCTGTCAGGATACCATCGTCAAGCACCTGCAACAGAATGTTGAACACATCCGGGTGCGCTTTTTCGATTTCGTCCAGCAAGACAACACTATATGGCTTCCGGCGAATTTTTTCGGTCAACTGACCACCTTCTTCGTAACCAACGTAGCCTGGAGGGGCTCCAACTAACCGGCTTACACTGAATTTCTCCATGTATTCCGACATGTCGATCCGTACCAGCGCATCGTCTTTATCGAAGAGATAAGTCGCTAACACTTTGGCCAGCTCCGTCTTACCAACACCCGTTGGGCCCAGGAAGATGAACGAACCGATTGGTTTTTTGGGATCTTTCAGACCGACGCGCGTCCGTTGGATGGCTTTCACCAGCTTGTCGATGGCCGACTGCTGACCAATAACCCGGCCTTTCAGTTCTTCGCCCATGTTGACAAGTTTCTTGCCTTCATCGTTCGATACGCTTGTGACCGGAATACCCGTCATCATCGCTACGACTTCGGCAACGTTTTCTTCGTTGACGGTGTAACGGCGTTTTTTGGTATCTTCTTCCCACAATTGTTTCGCGCGGTCGAGTTGGTCGATCAGGCGTTTTTCCTTATCGCGTAGCTGAGCCGCTTCTTCGTACTTCTGGCTCTTAACAACCTGGTTTTTCTCCTTCTTGATATTCTCGATTTGCTCTTCGAGCTTCAGAATATCTTCGGGAACCGTGATGTTCGAGATGTGTACACGAGCGCCTACTTCGTCCATCACGTCGATGGCTTTGTCGGGCAGGAAGCGATCCGAGATGTACCGTTCCGATAATTTCACCGCTGCCTCGATGGCTTCTTTGGTGTAGTTAACGTGGTGGTGATCTTCGTATTTATCCTTGATGTTATTCAGGATTTCGATAGTCTCATCGATTGACGTTGCATCGACCATCACCATCTGGAAACGACGGGCCAACGCGCCGTCTTTCTCGATGTACTGGCGATACTCATCGAGGGTCGTCGCACCGATACATTGAATGTCGCCCCGCGCTAATGCTGGTTTGAACATGTTCGATGCATCTAGCGAACCAGACGCACCACCGGCGCCAACGATTGTGTGTAACTCATCGATGAACAGGATAACCTCCGGCGATTTTTCCAGCTCGTTCATCACGGCTTTCATGCGCTCTTCAAACTGGCCCCGGTATTTAGTACCAGCCACCAGCGAAGCAAGGTCAAGGGTTACAACGCGCTTACCAAATAATACCCGCGATACTTTCTTCTGCACGATGCGCAGGGCAAGACCTTCGGCAATGGCGGTTTTACCAACGCCAGGCTCACCAATCAGAATCGGGTTATTTTTCTTCCGGCGGCTCAGAATCTGAGCGACCCGTTCAATTTCTTTTTCGCGACCAACAATTGGATCGAGTTTGCCAACTTCGGCAAGCTTGGTCAGATCACGGCCGAAGTTATCCAGCACGGGCGTTCTCGATTTCTCGGTGCCTTTAGGATCTTTTCCTGAGCTGGAACTACTGCTGCCACCAAACATCCCCCGGTCATTGTCGTCATCGTCGGTATCGCTTGCCATAGTGGGGCGGCTTCCCGTTGATTGATATTCCAGCATCTCTTTAATGACTTCGTAATTAACATTAAACTTGTTGAGAATCTGCGTGGCGACATTGTCTTCATCGCGCAGAATCGACAGTAACAGGTGCTCCGTTCCAATGAGCGGGCTCTTAAAGATCTTCGCTTCCAGGTAGGTGATTTTCAGCGTTTTTTCCGACTGACGGGTCAGCGGGATATTCGCCAGATTTTTCACGTTATTGGTGGCTGTTCCTTTCGTTGCCTGTTCGATCGTAACCCGGAGTTCGTCGAGCGAGATGCCAAGTTTTTTCAGCAGCCCGACCGCCACACCCTCACCCTCACGAATCATACCCAGCAACAGGTGCTCTGTGCCGATATAATCGTGGCCTAAGCGCAAGGCTTCTTCCCGACTCAGCGTGATAACTTCCTTAACGCGGTTTGAGAATTTTGCTTCCATTCGTTTTAGGGTCTCCTTAGGTAACCGTACTATAGGCCTAACGAAGAGTTTTAAGGATTTGTTCACTCCCGAAGGCCAGCCAATAACACGTCCGAAGTGGCCGGTCCCTGGCAGAACAACAGGTCTATTATACTCAGGTTTGGTACAAATTCTTGGCCAAAATTCTGCGGGTAGACAACTGGTTGATGGAATACATACGTTTCCGGCTCATTTCGCGGATTTAACTTCGAGCGGGCGTCAAATAGGCCGACCGGCGGAGTTTTCTCGTACCATTCTGTCAGGTTCAGGTTTACCTTCAGAGGGATCAATTTCAGACAAATTGTCAGCAACTCAAGATTCAAATCAAACAAAAATGCCCATTTTTTTTGGTAAACAGGCTCAAAATCAAGCTCAAAGTATTCAAAAAAAGGGGCTTTGCCGTAAGCACCCTGTATACATCGCCAGTGCTGCTGCTGCCAGGGCTGGTCATTTGCCACCCGCAGATCACGAATTGGCTGATGGTGCGTCCCCTGTTGCACCGGTACCGTAAGGACGTCAACTTTATTTGCTGTCTGAACGTAGCAGCGATTTCTGTAACTTTGCTTCTGGTAATGCTCCTGGGCTTCAAGCTGCACCCGGTCAACCTGCATTAGCCCCGAAAAGAAGTCGATACAAGGTAGATAATGCAGATCAATGAGTAAATCTTGTCCCTGAAGCGCTGGTTGATCTGTTTTCAATAACGCTAACGTTCTATCCGTTCACAAGTAACGCAAAAAAGCGATACTTTCAACTGAGTTTAGTATTTTTTTAATTTCCTGGCAAACGGGCCTTTTGTCTTACGTTCGCCCTATATTCGTCAAATGATCTTTTTTCGACTGCTATCGCGTTTGCCACTTCCTGTATTATATGGCATTTCCGATGTTTTGTCTTTTCTCCTGCTGCACGTAATTCGCTATCGCAGAGCCGTTATCCTGGAAAATCTCAGACTTTCTTTCCCCGAGAAATCGCCAGATGAGATTAAACACATTGCCCGGGGCTTCTACCGAAATTTAGCTGATCTGATCGTCGAAACCATTAAACAGCCCCGTTTAAACCCCGAGTTTTTTCAGAAGCACATTCACTTTCCAAACATCGATCTGATCCAGTCGAGAATCTTAGCCGGCCAAACCATTATCGGCATGAGTTCGCACCAGGCCAACTGGGAATGGATTCCGGCAGCACTGGTCCTCAGCAAGATGCCCGTCGATAGTATCTATAAACCCCTGACCAACCCATTTTTCGAGAAGCTAATGATTCACATCCGGTCGCACTTGGGGCCGGTTCCCACGCCCATGAATCTATTGCCTCGTCAAATGGTCATGCGCAAGCATATTCCCCGTATTATTGGCCTCATCTCCGACCAGGTGCCCGATGTGCCTGAACAAGCCTACTGGACTGATTTTTTACACCGGGACTCTCCTTTCTATCCTGGCTCCGAGCGACTGGCCCGGAGTCGAAAACTAGCCGTTTTCTTCTTCGACATCGTTCGTGTGCGCCGGAGCTACTACGAAGTAACCTTCCGGCTCATTGCCGAACCCCCTTACGAGAATTTGCCTTTGGGCGCCATTATGGAAGGCTATCGGGATGTGCTGGAAGCCTCCATTCGCCGAAATCCGTCCGACTGGTTATGGTCGCACAAGCGCTGGAAACATTGGCGGGGCAAATATGCCAGTGTGAGCGCTAAGCTGGAATAAAAAACAAGCTATTTATCAAAGCCAACCGATCTCCCACAAGTGACGGATTGGCTTTGATTCGTTTTAGCCAGTTCTATAACGTATCCCGGCGAGCTTTTTCGGCACGCGCTGAATCCCGTTTGGCTTTCAACTTATCCCCTTCCGTAACGATGGCACTTTCAGCCTTGTCCAATCCTTTATTGACCGTACTGCCTACTTTCTTGGCTCCCTTGCTCACAGCCTCATCAGCTACTTTGGCCTTTTCCTTGATTGATTGACCCGTTTCCGAAGCGGCATTGCCAACACTCTGGCCCGCATTTTTCAAATCTTCTTTTACACGCGCTTTCCGTTCGGCACGCTCCTGCTGCCGAATCTCCTTCTTGCTCAACGCTGTTGTGTCTTGGGCATAGGCACCAACACAAAGCAGCAACGCCAGTGCAAACGCACTCATTAGTTTATTTTTCATGTCTATTTTTTCGTAATGACCAGGTTGTATAGTTTCTTTCAGGCCCTGAGATGACGGGCTGAAGGTCTGCTTTTCTAACGAACCGATTCTTCGTTTTGTTTTCTAAAAACTACTCAATGGGCTCACGATCAGCGACTCTATCTTTTGTAGATAATACGCAACAGAACGAACATTTATCTTTACCCTTACGTTTTCAAAACAAACGGGTTAGGTACCGGAAATTGCTTTTTCTGTACCTTTGTCCGGTCAAACGGCCCAGCCGATACTTGTATGCTCGATTCGTTGCTTTCACCTTCTCTGCCAGCGGTAACCGGTACGCCGGAACGCTCTGATTCCGCAGTTCTTTACACGCCTTCCCTTACTCAGTACATTCGCCGACGGACCAGCACGGTTACGATTGGGGATGTGCCAATGGGCTCCGATTACCCCATTCGTGTTCAGTCGATGACGACCGTAGACACGATGGATACGCAAGGTTCTATCGAACAGACGATTCGGATGATCGAAGCAGGTTGTGAATACGTGCGCATTACGGCACCAAGCGTAAAGGAGGCCCAGAATCTGGAAAATATACGAAAAGGGTTGCGGGCCAGGGGCTACACGACACCGCTGGTAGCCGATATTCACTTTACGCCCAATGCCGCCGAACTGGCCGCCCGCATTGTCGAAAAGGTCCGGATCAATCCCGGAAACTATGCCGACCGGAAACGCTTTGAATTCATCGACTATACCGATGACGCGTATGCCGCTGAACTCGAGCGGATCCGGGCCAAGTTTCTGCCGCTTGTTCGTATTTGTAAAGACTACGGGACGGCCATGCGGATTGGCACCAACCACGGCTCCCTTTCCGACCGGATTCTGAGTCGCTATGGCGATACACCCGTTGGCATGGTTGAGTCGGCGCTGGAGTTTCTCCGTATCTGCGAGGCCGAGAATTATTACAACATTACGCTGTCCATGAAATCGAGCAACCCACAGGTCATGGTCCAGGCCTACCGGTTGCTGGTACAACGTCTGGACGAAGAGGGCCTCAAACCGTATCCGCTGCATCTGGGCGTGACCGAAGCGGGCGAAGCCGAAGACGGCCGGATTAAATCCGCACTGGGCATTGGCACACTCCTCGAAGATGGCATTGGCGATACGGTCCGTGTATCCCTGACCGAAGAACCCGAACGGGAAGCGCCCGTAGCCAGGGCGCTGATTGATCGGTATACCAACCGGGCGGCCAGCAGTACACTCATTCCGGCCATCACGAAGTATCCAATCAATCCGTTTCAATACAGCCGCCGGATCACCCATGAAGTGGTCAATTTCGGTGGTCAGAATGTGCCGCGTGTCATTGCCGATTTCAGTCAGGTACCGGTTACAGACGTCAATGTTCTCCACCCGATCGGTCATTTTTACTTGCCCGAACCCGACAAATGGCGGATGAACGACCTTGGGGCCGATTACATCTACACAGGATCGATGCCCGCTCAGTTCATGTTGCCTAACGGGCTGAAACAGATTCTGGATTACGCGGCCTGGCAAACCCTGTCGGACCAGGTCAATACGTTTCCGGTCTTAACCACTGAGGAGTATATGTCGGCGCGCATGAGTCAGGCGACCTTGCAGGCCCGTTTAAATTTTGTTCGGGTATCGTTGCCGGAGCTATCGGATAATTTAGTCAACACGCTGACGAATGATACAACGGTGGTGCTGCTCGTTTCGACCGGGAATGCCCACGCCATGCCGGAGCTGCGTCGGTTAATTGTCGAGTTGATGAACCGCGCCATCACAACGCCCGTTGTTGTTATAAGGAGCTATGCTGACATTCCGGAAGAGGACTTGCCCCTTTATGCGGCTACAGATGTGGGCGGTCTGCTCATTGACGGATTGGGCGATGGCATTATGTTGTCGAGCACCGATACATCCGTCGATGCCTTAAAACGGCTGAACAGTTTGTCCTTCGGTATCCTGCAGGCGGCCCGCACGCGCATCACCAAAACGGAGTACATATCCTGCCCATCCTGTGGCCGGACCTTATTTGATTTACAGGAAACAACGGCCAGAATACGCCAGCGTACCGATCACCTGAAAGGGGTTAAAATCGGCATTATGGGCTGTATCGTGAATGGGCCGGGTGAAATGGCGGATGCCGACTATGGTTATGTCGGTATTGGCCGTGATAAGATTGCGCTTTACCGAGGCCAGGATGTTATCAAAAAATCGGTTCCTGCCGACCGTGCCGTTGACGAACTAATTGAGCTGATTCGGGAAGATAGCCGGTGGCTGGAGCCTCCGCTAGAAACTGTATAATCTGTTTCCAGTTTTGGGCTTACGGTTGACTACCTGCCTGGAAAATAATACCAGCATCAACCAAATGCAGACCAAAACCAAAAACCAAACTACTGTGAACAAATTCATCGATTACCTAAAAATAGGTCCCGTTTTCGCTTACTTTCTTCGGGTATTCCGTAAACCAGATCCAAGCCATCCGACCAGTACGAACCTGCGGATGATGCACGGCATCAATCGAATTTCGATACTGATGTTTCTGATGGCGATTATTGTTTACACTGTTCGTCACTGTGTTCGATGAATACCGAAACCCTGCGCGACTATTGTATTGGTAAACCCGGGGCCACGGAGTCGTTTCCATTTGGTGGCGACGCCTTGGTCTTTAAGATAGGCGGTAAGATGTTTGCGTTGTTGGCGACCGAAAGTCAGCCAACAACGATTAACCTGAAATGTGATCCGGAGCGAGCTGTTCAACTACGGGAAGAACATAATGCCGTAACGCCCGGTTACCACATGAACAAGACGCATTGGAACACAATCACCCTAAATGGGCACGTTCGAACGGCCGATATTCAGGAGTGGATCGATCATTCGTACGAGCTCGTTAGAAAGAGTTTACCGAAGGCCATTAGAGACGAACTAATCTAAGCTACTTACTTGCTCAGATTCACCTGAACGATTAATTTAGCAAAGCAGGAAGAAAATCAGATTGGGTTATGGAAGTTGTACTGTTAAGTCTACTGTTTGTGATGTATCTGACTATCCGGTATTTCCTGATGGACCATGACACCTCTGCCGACAAAGACCGAAAACGATTTCAGAAGGGAATAGACCTGGTGGAGAAACGACAGTTCATCGAAGCACATCGGTACTTCGATGAGGTTATCCGGCAACACCCCAAGTCAGCGCTTGCCTATGCTTACCGAGGGAAATGTCAGCTGGTACAGGAGAATTATTATTCGGCCATTTATGATTTAACCCAGGCCATCAATCGGGATAATACCCTGGCTGATTGCTATCTGGACCGGGGCATCGCTTATTATTATACCGAAGAACACCAACAGGCATTTCGGGAATTTGACAAGGCAGTCTGGCATTTTCGGGATGAAAAACCCGACGCCTATCGCTGGAGGGCTCTAGCCCGCATTCAGGTTCGTCAGTTACCCCAGGCAGAAAATGACCTCCGCCGGGCGGTTTCTCTCGGCGACGAAAATTCATTTCATCTGCTCCTTCAACCGCCTTTCACCAGGCCGGTGTATCAAAAATAGTTTGTGGTTTGAAGTTCGTAGCCGACCATCGATCGATTAACTACGAACTTCAAACCACAAACTATTTCAGTTTCCCCATCTGCTCAACGTTCCGGCGGGTATCCAGCCGACTTGCCTGCGCCAGTTCCATCGATTTCTGGGCAGCTTTCTGAGCATCGGCCATTTTGCCACCCCGACGATAGGCTTCGGCTAGCTCAAAATACAGGTCAGCCTGCTCTTTAGGCCCTGGTTTCAACGCAAGCCCTTTGTTTACCCACTTCACCACCGTTGGCGCATCCACAGCGTCGGGGCTTGACCGGTTGAACAAGCGGGAAATGTACATGTATTCGGGTACCGTCAACTGGTTTGTATTGACCTGATTGTCCATCCGTTCAACGGCTCTAGCCGTTTGACGAGCCCGAAAATACGCATTGACTTCCGGCAATAAAGTCCGGTTGGCCGCTACTTTCGGATCAACACCCATTTTAATCAGATCCTGCTTTACCTCTACGATTTTAGCAATCGGGAATTGTGCTCCACGCCCACTAAACAAAGACGACATGAGTATATTTTCAGCGACCTGAAATGTTTGCTCGGCCCCATATGCTTTCCGGTACGTATCCAGGTGACCAAGCATGTACTGAAACATCGGATTTTCAAAGTCCAGCACCAGCTTTTGTAGCGCTAACCAGTTAGTTTGGTTAGCGTAAGTGGCTGGCGATTGCTGGCGGGCATACTCATTCATGGCCGCCATATTAGCTACCGTATCTTTCGTAACACGGGCATACATCGCATAGTCGATCAGAAAATTCGCCGACCGCTCGCCCTGCTGATACCGTGATTTCATAGTCTGACTCCGTGCCTGCGGGTCCAGCGCATTGGTCCCGTGCCGGATCACTTCATCAGTCGTGTTATTACTCATGGCAAAGTGGACCAGGTTCTGCTGGGGGTCAAAATAGAGAAACAAGGGTAATGAGGGCACAAACAACCGGTGGCTATTCAGGAAGGCCTGCGTAGCGGGTAAACCAATATCCAGCTTGGTACTCAGAAACTTCGCATTGTAGAATTTACCAACCCGACCATCAGCAAGAGTCGGAATGAAGCTCTGACAGGTGTGGCAGGTAGGCGAGAAAATTTCAACGAATACGGGCTTACCGGCACGACGAGCTTCCTGAAATACACTCGCAATGGGAGTCGTTTTAAATTGAATACCAGCCTTTTGGGCGAGCGCAACATTAGCTACCAGAAGTAGCAGAAATATTTTCTTCATAAATAAGGACAGTCGTTACGAATATGTCTTAGCAAATCAACGACCAATATTATCAGGCTGGTATCTGCTATTGCTGCTGCTGTTTTTGCTGTTTTATTTCCTCATCCAGTCGCTTGCTCAACACCTGGCAGGTTTTCTCAATGTCGTCAGCCATACGCTGATCGCCGGTTGCATTAAGGGCCGTATCCGCAATACCACTCATTATTTCGATCATGAACCGCTTCATATCGATAACCTCCATGTCCTTTGTCCAGAGGTCAATTTTAAGCGTACTGTTGTGATAATGATCCCAAAGAGAAATGGCAATAGCCCGTGTATCGCTGAGTCCTTCGTTTGGATTATCGGTGGCTTCCCAATATATTTTTTCGGGGATATTCTGGCTGTCTAATTCAACCGAAAAATGGATGTCTGATTTTTTCATAGGGACAAAAATACATAGTGCGGGCGGAAACCCGTAATCTGAAGCTGAACAAACATTCATCCTCGTCACTACGAAAAACGACATTTTAGGTATTTTCGTCCCAAACTAGTCGTCATTATGTACACCCTTTATGCCATTCCCAACTGCGATACAGTAAAGAAAGCCCGTGTCTGGCTGGCTGAACACAAGATAACGTATCAATTCCACGATTATAAAAAAGCGGGTATCGACCAGAAAACGATTGAACGCTGGTTGATGCAAAAGCCGTGGGAGGAGTTAGTGAACCGGGCAGGAACGACCTGGAAAAAGCTGCCGGATGAGGAGAAACCCACCAACGCGGCAGGCGCTATATCGTTGATGATCGAAAAGCCCTCCGTTATTCGTCGTCCGCTCATCGAATTGGATGAAAAAATAGTTACGCTTGGCTTCCATGCACCTGCCTATGAGGAAACGTTTTCTAGTTAAGCTAGGGTTATTTCCAAAATAGTTATTATCACAATGGCAACCCGAACGCTGGATTCACCGGAAGCTGTACGTTTTTTGGTCGATTCATTTTATGAAAAAGTACAGGTCGACTCGCTCATTGGCCCCATTTTTACCGATGTAGCACAGGTCGACTGGTCGAAACATTTACCCAAAATGTATGCGTTTTGGGAATCTCTGATCTTAGGCAACAACGCCTATGATGGTCATCCGTTTCGCCCGCATCTGATCGTCAATCAAAAACACACGCTGACCATCGAGCATTTCGAACGGTGGCTCCAGTTGTTTTCAGCTACACTGTCTGAAAATTTTACGGGCGAAGCGGCAGACCAGGTACGCCAGCGGGCCACGCAAATAGCGCTGGTCTGGAACAACAAGCTTGAGTATATCAATAACGACTCCTTTATGGAAGGGTAATAACTGCGAAGCACGGCTTGATGGCCGTGCTTCGTTCTATTGCTTCGAAAATACCTTCTTCAGAATATCAGTCACCCGGGCAGCGGGGTTTTCCCGAATTTTTTGTTCTTCCTGCGCGACCAGGATAAATAGGCCATCGACGGCTTTGTTGGTCGCGTATTGGGTCAGGTCGGGGTTTACTTTCTGCACAAATGGCACTTTATTGTACGTGTTGACCAGTTCGCTGTAATACTTGGTCGCGTTGTTTTTCTTGAGCGTACTGTCAATGATGGGCGTAAACTCGGTCACGAGTTGCTGGCCCGATGTCCGGCGCAGGTACTGGGTGGCCGCATCGTTCTGGCCCCGCAAAATACCGACCGCATCCTGAATCGTCATCGACGTGATGGCTTTGATAAATACCGGTTTCGCCTTTTTGGCCGCATCTTCGGCAGCCCGGTTCAGCGACAGTTCGAACTGATCGACTTGCTTGCTCAACCCTATTTGACGGAGTGTCGAAGCTACTTTTTGTGCTTCGGGCGGGAAGGCAATCTTGAGTAGCGGGTTTTTAAAATAACCGTTCAGCGCCGATGCCTGATCGGAGCCCTTACTGATCCCAATTTGAAGGGCTTCTTTCAAACCCGTGGCAATGTCACTGCTGCTCAGCCCGCCCGATGTACCAGCCGATGCATTTGTAACGGCTTTGAGCACTTTACCGAATATACCTCCCGATGATTGCTGCGGGCCAGCTTTCGTTCCGGTCGAGTCCTGAGCGAAACCACGTTGGCTAATAACAAGAGCCAGCAAGGCGGCTACGAAAACTTTTTTATTCATCATAGGATTGAATTAATCAGGTTGCCATTTCATAACCGTCAATGGCCCTAAATCGTTTTTTCGTACTTTTGACAGCACCGAATGGAGAAAGTAAAGTGGACACTAAAAATTTGTTGTGATACATTGACCACTCGATCCCACAAATGTCACGCTTTGCCTAATTCTTTCTTTACTACTCAGTCAACATGACTAACTCCGTCCGCGCCGAAGTAATTACCATTGGCGACGAAATATTGTTTGGGCAAATCACCGACACGAACACTGCCTGGATTGGAACCGAATTAACAAACATCGGTATTCGTGTGGTTCGTAAAACATCGGTTGGCGATCAGGCCGATGCCATTCTGGAAAGCCTCCACGAAGCGCATCAGCGCGCCGATATCATTATTATTACCGGTGGTCTGGGACCGACCAAAGACGATATCACAAAAAAAACGCTCTGTACGTATTTTGGTGTCGGCATGGTGCGCAACGAAACGGCCCTGGCGCTGGTAACGGGTTCCTTTGAGAAACGAGGCCGTGAAATGACTGACCTTAACCGCGCTCAGGCCGACTTACCCGCCAATGCGGTCTATATACAGAACGACTGGGGCACGGCCCCCGGCATGTGGTTCGAGCACGACCAGCGCGTTTATGTGTCGCTGCCGGGTGTACCGTTCGAGATGAAACACCTCATGGCGAACCGAATTTTACCGAAGCTGACGGAACACTTCAAAACGCCCATTATCAAGCACAAAATGATTCGAACCGTCGGTATTGGCGAATCTTTTCTGGCCGAGCGCATCGAAGCCTGGGAGGATGCCCTACCCGATCATATCAAGCTGGCGTATTTACCCAGTTTTGGCGGAGTGAAATTACGGCTAACAGCCACCGGCGACGACAATACCCGACTGGATCAGGAGTTAGCCGAGCAGGTAGCCCGCGTAATGCCTCTTATCCAGAAAAACGTTTATGGCTTTGACAACGACGAACTGGAAACGGTGGTGGGTTCGTTACTTATCGAAAAGAAACTAACACTTGCTGCTGCCGAAAGCTGTACGGGTGGCTACCTGTCGGCCCAAATCACAAAAGTAGCTGGCTCATCGGCTTATTTCTGGGGCAGCGTCGTTAGCTATAACAACAGCGTTAAAGTAGCTCAACTTGGGGTAAAACCCGAAACGTTGGAACAGCACGGGGCCGTCAGCGAAGAGACCATCCGGCAAATGGCGGAGGGTGTTCGTCAAGCGCTGGGTACCCACATCGGCATTGCCACAAGCGGCATTGCTGGCCCCGGTGGCGGCACACCCGAAAAACCCGTCGGCACGGTCTGGATTGCCTGCGCCACCGACCAGCGAACCGTTACCAGACTACTCAAACTGGGCCAGTACCGCGATCAAAACATTCAACTGACCACAACATATCTCTTAAATATGCTGCGGGAAGAACTACTTAATTATAAATGATGAATGATGACTGATTGAATGCGATACTGCGCATTTATCATTTATCATTCATAATCGCACCGGCGAACCGGTCATCATGCCAAAATGACACTTATCGACATGGTCATGCCCAAAATGGGCGAAAGTATAATGGAATGTACGGTAATTACCTGGCTCAAACAGCCGGGCGATCGTATTGAAACCGATGAATCGGTACTGGAAGTAGCCACGGATAAAGTGGATACCGAAGTGCCAGCTTCGCACAATGGCATTTTAAAGGAAATCCTGGTCAACGATGGCGACGTTGTTGCTGTCGGTGCACCCATTGCCCGAATCGAGGTTGACGAGGCCATCACCCAGGACGCGAATTCAGGCGGGACACCACCGGTAGAACAGCCAGCCAATGCCGATCAGACGCCTGTAGGCGTAGGCGATGTAGCCAACGTTCCGGCTCCTCAGGAACCCGACGAATTGGAAGCATCTGCGGCTGCCCACGATCTGGAGGCTAGCATTATGGCCATGAGTACCCGGCCAGCGTTCGCGGAAAAGGCTGTAGCCACCTCGGCTACTACACTGGCGGGTGATACACCCGTTTTCGACAATCGTTTTTATTCTCCCCTGGTTCTGAATATTGCCAAAGAAGAGAGCGTTTCGCGCGACGAGCTTGACCGTATTCCGGGTTCGGGTGCCGAGAACAGAGTTACGAAAAAAGACATTCTTGCGTACGTAATTGATCGGGCTGAAGGCCGACTTCAACCTGCGAAGTCCGTTGAACGACAACTAGAGTACCACTCCTCGTCGGCTGCTCAATCCGCGCCAGTGCCCCAGCCAACTGGCCCAACACAGCCAGCCAAGTCAACAAATGGCTCGATGAATGGCCAGGCCGATATTATTCAGATGGACCGGATGCGGAAAATGATTGCGCAACGGATGGTAGAGTCGAAGCAGATTTCTCCTCACGTGAGTTCGTTCGTTGAAGCTGATTTGACGCCCGTGGTGGAGTGGCGGACGAAGGTAAAAGACAAGTTTAAGCAGCAAACCGGCGAAAACCTGACCTACACACCCATTCTGGTCGAGTCCATTGTGAAGGCGATTAAAGATTTTCCACTAATCAATGTATCCGTCGAAGGAGATAAGATCATCGTCAAAAAAGCCATTAACATCGGGATGGCAGTCGCGTTGCCAAGTGGTAACCTGATCGTCCCCGTCATTCATGATGCCGACCAGTACAACCTCACGGGCCTGACCAAGAAAGTCAACGACTTGACCAAACGCGCCCGCGAGAATAAACTCACTGCCGACGATTTGGCCGGGGGGACCTACACGATCTCGAACATTGGCACCTTCGGCAACTTGATGGGAACACCCATTATTGTCCAGCCACAGGTTGCGATTATGGCGTTTGGCGCCATCGTCAAAAAACCCGCTGTCATTGAAACACCACAGGGCGACTTTATCGGCATTCGGCAGTTGATGTTCCTGTCTCACTCTTATGATCACCGCGTTGTCGATGGTTCATTAGGCGGACAGTTCGTGCGTCGTGTAGCCGATTATCTGGAGCAGTTTAAACCAGGATTTTTATGAGTTGACTGTTAAACGATGATTTTACCATTCCCCTTGCTCAAAAAGCAGTAGCGGACCAAACAACAGAAACAAAAAATCCTAGCGGGGCCGCTCAGGCGGTCAGACAATTATGAAACAACGCATTGCCATTGACATGGATGATGTCATGGCCGATACGCACGCCAAATTTATTCAATTGTATCTGGAAGGTGAAACGCCCCGGTACACACTTGATGAACTGAAAAAGAAATCGTTTCACGAGCTATTCGACGAAAACGAATATAAAGTAATCTCCGAACGGGTTTATGAACCAGGTTTCTTTCGGGATATTCCGGTCATGGATGGCGCCAAGGAGGTCATTGCCGAACTGATGCAGAAGTATGACGTTTTTGTGGCATCGGCGGCTCAGGAATTTCCCAACTCCCTGCGCGAAAAATGGGACTGGCTTCAGGAACACTTCCCTGAAATCACCTGGCATAACTACATTTTCCTGGGCGACAAAAGCGTGCTCAACACGGATTACCTGATCGATGACTTGCCGCGAAATCTGCACACGTTCCAGGGAGAAGGTCTACTTTTCGATGCGCTCCACAACCGTGACGACAAACAATTCCGGCGCATGAAGACCTGGCAGGATATCGCTGACCATTTATTGTAGTACTAAACAACCTGATTTTCACTCGTCAGACATAAAAAAAGCGCCGATTAATCGGCGCTTTTTTTATGTCTGACGGGCCATTAAGCTTCTACCTCTTTTTCGACTTCAACTTCAACAAGTCGATCATGTCCTACTTCATGTTGAGCCTTCTTCGCTTCGGCGGATGGTCTTAACCGCACGATGTGCAGTTTATGCAATAGGCCAATAACGGGAAAGGTAGGATCGAACTCGAACCATTTAGCGCCAAAATTAGCGGCATTTGGCCGTTTGTGGTGGTTGTTCTGGAACAGTTCGCCCATCATAACCACATCTAGGATCAGGGAATTCTTCGATTGATCCTGATTGTCGAAGTTCGAATAGCCATACTTGTGACCACTCCAGTTGATGATAGCGCCATGCACGGGTCCCATAACGAAGTGCACAGGCAACAAGAAGAAGAATGCCCAGTGCATGTCTAAATAAATAAACGCAAAGACGTAGAACAGGCTATACAGAACAGCCCAGCCAGCGCGTGACGCCCAGGAATCCCCTACTTTTTCGATGAAGCTCCATTCAGGATAGTTCCGGTCAAACTGCCGTTCGATGGGTTGCTTCCGGTGAAGAACGGCGTTATAAATGTCTTTTGTCTTCCACATCATGGTGAAAATATTTTTGGTATGATGCGGAGAGTGAGGGTCTCTTTCTGTGTCGCTGAAGGCGTGGTGCATCCGGTGTAGCACCGCATAAGCCCGTGGGCTCAAATACGACGAACCTTGCGATACGTAGGTTAAGGCATAGAAAAACCGCTCCCAGAATTTGCTCATCGAGAACATTTTATGAGCCGAATAGCGGTGCAGGAAGAACGTTTGGCAGAACAATGACAAATACCAGTGTCCAATGAACGCGGCCAGTACAATCACAATGATGACTATTAAAGGGTGAAGATTACTGTAACATAAGAATACTCCTACAAAACTAACGAAATTTAAGGCGCTTTGGCTTGCCTTCCTTAAATAATACTTTAATTAATTTGTAGTCGTTGCGTATTGTAACAGGTTGGCACCCATGCGCAATGCCTGCTGACGAACGGGTTCAGGGTCATTATATACACTCTGATCTTCCCAGCCGTTGCCCAGATCGCATTCGTAGCTGTAAAAACACACCAATCGCCCCTGATAGATGAGGCCAAAACCTTGCGGTGCTTTCGCATCGTGTTCGTGTACTTTGGGTAATCCGCTGGCAAACTTAAATTTTTGCTGGTAGACAGGATGGTTGAATGGCAACTCGATAAAATTAAGTTCGGGGAACACCTTCTTCATCTCCCGGCGAATAAACTTGTCGAGCCCATAGTTATCATCGATATGCAGAAAGCCTCCCGACATTAAATACTTGCGTAGGTTCTGGACATCGCCATCACTGAACGTCACATTCCCGTGGCCAGTCATGTGTACAAACGGGTAACCGAAAATATCAGGGCTGCCTGGTTCAACAATGTCCTCCTCCGGGAAGATGTTCATGCGTAGATTGGCGTTGGCAAACTTGATCAGGTTTGGCAACGAGGTCTTGTTCGCGTACCAGTCGCCCCCACCATTGTATTTCAGCTTGGCAATCTTGTACGCATACTGCGCATACGTACTGGACAAGGTAAGAACCAACACGAGTCCTATCAGTAGCATGCGGGTGAAAGCCGTTCTCATAAGTTAAATCAGGATACTAGTAAAACGAAGACAGAGCCGGTTTTGGTTTTCCAGAAACCAACAATCTGACTATTCTTCATGAATCATGCCGGACTGTTTTATTTCAGGTTAAAGCTGACTGTAACTCGGCCTAAAAAACCATTAATATACGAAGTAAGGCATATTTATCGGCTGGCCAGACACCAATTACACAATAGCGGACTCAGGAAATCACTCAAATTACTGCATAATCGTCGATTCGTACCGCTCCCATAGCCTAGTCACTCCTTACGTTTGCTATGGTCTTAGCGGCCTCGGCTCCTCTCCTGACCGTTTCTGGACATCTGAAGTGGATGCAACAAAGGAGTAGTCCATGGCCATAAGCTGGATGAAGCCGGCGTTACTGTAACCACTGTTTGCGACAAGGGCATAATCCACAATTTCAGGCCGCTGAATGGCCTGACCCCATTGCTCCAGGTACGTTCACTCTTTGTTCAGGCAGCAGCCGAGTTGAAAACCCTCAGCTAGCCAAAACCAATGCGTAATCATTAAATCGCGTCATTCTACCACCTTAATTCTCACTTATATGACACGCTCAACAACCGAAGGTATTGATGCCCAATCAACTGTTGCTGTAAAAAATATTGTCCTCGTCCACGGAACCTGGGCCGATGGGTCAAGTTGGTCAAAAGTTATTCCATTGCTGGCAGCCGAAGGCCTTCAGGTTATCGCCGTGCAAATTCCGCTTACTTCGCTGGCCGACGATGTGGCGGCTACGAAGCGGGCTATCGAGCTGCAGGACGGTCCTGTTTTGCTGGTTGGGCATTCGTGGGGCGGGGTGGTTATTACCGAAGCCGGAAATCATGAGAAGGTTGCCGGGCTCGTTTATGTAGCCGCAGCCGCGCCAAACGAAGGACAATCGTTTTTGGAACTGGTCCAAACGGCGCCCTCAACACCGGGTAACGATGAAATCAGGCCGGATGCATACGGTTTTGTCAGCATGTCGCCCAAAGGAATTTTTGAGGATTTTGCGCAGGACTTACCGGAGTCGGAACAAAAATTGATTCTGGCCACGCAGGGCCCTCAGGCCTTTCCGGCGCTTAAAGAAAAAGTTTCCAAGGCGGCCTGGAAAACAAAACCCTCCTGGTATATTGTGGCCAGCAATGATCGAATGATCAACCCCGATCTGGAACGATCGCTGGCTAAAAAACTCAAGGCAACCACCACAGAGCTTAAAACCAGTCATGTAGCCATGCTGGCGCAACCGGAGCAGGTGGCGGCTGTCATTATCGACGCAGTCCGTACATTAAGTTCGAAGTAGCCTTTCCTGAAAGATATCTTACCCCATTCAATCATCTCTGTTCGTTACGCTTTACCTATCTACACAAGTAGAAACCAGGCGAAACACACAGGGAGAAAAACAGTTTAACCCAAAAATCCAACAGGTATGGAAAACCGAATTTTAGGCCTTCATCACATCACAGCCATTGCCAATGACGCCCGTCGTAACTATGATTTTTATACCAGCGTACTGGGCTTACGAATGGTGAAAAAGACGGTTAATTTTGATGATCCCGGCACCTATCATTTCTACTATGGCAATGAAGAAGGGACTCCCGGAACGATTCTGACCTTTTTCCCCTGGGAAGGAATTGGACCCGGAAAAACCGGAGTTGGCATGGCTACGGAAATAGGCTATTCAGTCCCCAATGGTAGTCTTGATTTCTGGGCGGATCGATTGAAACATAGCTCCGTCCGGGTTGGCGAACAGACCGAGCGGTTTGGCGAACAATTTCTGCCGTTTACCGACCCCGACGGCCTGAACATTGCCCTCATTGTTCCGCAAAAAGAAGACAGCCGAATAGCCTGGGAAACAGAAAGCATAAAGCAGGATACAGCTACAAAAGGATTTCACAGTGTTACACTAACTCTCAGCGACATAGAAAAAACAGCGGGTATACTGACCGATATCTTCGGCTATTCGCTGGTAGCTCAGGAAGGAAATCGCTACCGGTTTGCCACGGATGCCGTCGAGAATGCGGCTATTGTGGATTTGCTGGCATCACCCAATGGTCCTACAGGCCGCAATGCCGCCGGAACGAATCACCATGTAGCGTTTCGGGTAGCCAATGATACGATTCAGATGGAATATCGTGAAAAAGTGCTGAGCAAAGGGTTACAGATAACGCCCAAAATAGACCGCGATTACTTCTTTTCTCTCTATTTTCGGGAACCAGGGGGCGTGCTTTTTGAAATCGCCAGGGACAACCCTGGCTTTACCGTAGATGAACCGCTGGCGGAATTGGGAACCCATTTGCAACTACCGGATCAATACGAATCGTCAAGAGCAAAAATCGAAAAATCGTTACCTTCATTAACGCTTTAGTCGCTTACTTACGTTAACGATGACAGACATACGGCTGGAACTTAATGAGAAGAAACACGGTGCCTTCAACTTATACGAAGATGGGGTTCGGATTGGCGAAATGGCCGTCAGTATTTCCGGCCCTGCCCTCACGGTCTATCATACCGAAGTTGATCCGGCGCAGGAAGGGAAGGGATTCGCCCGGCAGTTATTGGAGAGAATGGTCGCTTATGCTCGGGAAAATGGATTAAAGGTTATTCCCTTATGTCCTTATGTGCATGCGCAGTTTCGGCATCATCCCGAGGTTTATACAGACATCTGGCAACAGCCGGATTAGTACATCAGTTAAAGAATCACTTATTTCTATTTCGTATGGCAACGATTGCTTTGTATGGATTCGGCCGTATTGGACGGCAATTTCTACGTGTCGGTTTAGACCACAATTTGTTTGTGCCGGTTTCCATTTCTGATATCAGAGATGAGCCCACGTTGGCGGCCTTGTTCGCCGTCGATACCAATTACGGTCGCTGGCCCGAGCCCGTTTCAGGCAGTGAAGGCCAGTTGACCATTGGTGAGCGAACGATTCCGTATATTAATTCCGCGAAGGAAGTACCGGACTGGGCTGCTCTGGGAGTCGACCTGGTCGTTGATTGTACTGGTAGGGCTACTACCCGCGCTGGCGCCCAGGCGCACCTTGACCGGGGCGCCAAATACGTACTGGTCAGCGCCCCCAGCAAATCGCTGGCCGACTGCGATGCGGTGCTGTTGAAAGGCATCAACCTGGAAACGTTCGATCCGGCCAGCCACCACATCGTTAGTATGGGAAGCTGTACGACCAATGCGCTGGCTGCGGTGGTCAAAGTAATTCGGGAAAATTTCGGTATCCAATACGGGCTGTTCTCCACAGTCCACTCCTATACCAACACGCAATCGCTTACCGACCAGCCAATGAAAGACCGGCGCGATTCGTGGGCGGCCGCCGAAAACATCATTCCTTCTTCTTCCGGCGCGGCTCGTGCTTTGCAGTTTATCTGGAAAGATTTAAAAATTACCGGCAAAGCATACAGAGTACCAACTCGAACGGGTAGTATTGCCGAACTGAACCTCATCACCGAAAAAGAGTGTACTGTTCAGGAAGTCAATGACGCCTTCCGCAGAGCCGCTGCAGAGGGACCATTAAAAGGCGTTATGGATGTTCTGGAAGAGGAATGGGCTTCTTCGCGAATCGTTGCCGACCCACACTCGTCAATTATTGATTTACCCCTGACGGCCAAAGAAGGCAACCTATTATCTGTGGCAGCCTGGTACGATAATGAATGGGGGTTCTCAAACCGTCTGGCCGAAGTAGCAGCCTTTCTGGCTGAACGAATCGAATCGAGTAAATAAGGTTTATTTCTTTTACATTTTTTAACGGTAACCTGTATGCAAACAATGATTGGTATTTCCGCCGAAAACAGAGAAGTTGTCGCCCACCAACTGGCCAAATTGCTAGCTGATGAATTTGTGCTTTACACCAAAACGCTCAATGCCCACTGGAACCTGGAGGGGATAGATTTTCATTCGGTCCATCTTTATTTCGAAGACCTCTATAAACAGTCTGCCGACATTGTTGATGATGTGGCCGAACGTATCCGGCAGCTGGGCCATTATGCGCCTGCTACGCTGAAAAACTTTTTGCAACTCACCCACCTTACCGAGCAGGACGAATCGGGCAACGATAGCCGTAGCCAGATCAAGAAACTATTAGGCGACCACGAAAGCATCATCGAATTTCTTCGGGGGAATATCAATGAGTTTGCCGATGCCCATAAAGACGCAGGGACGAGCGATTACATTACCGGGCTGATGGAAAAACACGAGAAAATAGCCTGGATGCTGCGGGCGCACCTTAAATAAGCGCTCTGTTTCTATTCTATACGAAACCTGATCCCGTGCCATACAAACTGGCACGGGCTTTTGGTATTATTGGGCCAGTCAGCCTTTTTTCGTACTCTATATGACACAGAATTCAATGAAACGACCCAAAGCAACGAACAGCCTTCAGGGATTCCTATGTTCTGTAAAAGGCAAAACGTATATAGTTACGTTCGTCCTGCTGCTCTGCTCGTTGTATTCTGCTGGGCAAAACATTAATCGGCAACTGGTAAATCAATTGCTGGCACGCCTGAAAAACAGCAAGCCCGACCAAAAACGAGTAGCTATTTTACTGGAATTGGGCAAGTTCCAGATTTTTAAACCCGGAGAGGCAAAAATCGATTTAGACAGCGGGATGACGTATTTGCAGGAAGCCCGAAAATTGAGCGACTCCCTACATTTCTTAAGCGGCCAACATGAAGCCGAATGTATGTTTGTCATTGCGTTGATGGAAGGGGGAAATATGGCTGCCGGACAAGCCAGATTTGCAAAACTGATCGCCGACTGCAACCGAACGGGTGATAAAGAAGCAGAAGCCAATACCCGAATTAAACTAGGAATCTGGCTCAGAAATATTGACCATGATTATCACAATGTATTCGCAAATTTCAGGCAGGCCTTATTGATTTACCAATCTCTGAAGAATCAGGAAAAGGAAATCAATGCCTTGCAGGAAATTGCTATTACCGACTTATATGAGGGCAAAATAGCCCTTGCTGAAACTGAATTGCTAAACGTAGTAAGCCGCTATAAATCTATTCATTATTCGAAACTCCATTATACGTATAACTTACTCGCTAATGTTGGCCGGGTAAAAGGTGAATTCAACAAGGGGCTTCTTTATTCGATATTATGCGTGGAAAGCATGAACAAAACTAAAGACACCTTGTCTGCAGCGTCTTTTTACGGCGACCTTGCCCAGATGTATATAGAGGTTGGCAACTATAAAAAAGGGATCGAATGGTATAAAAAATCCCTGGAAAAATGGAAACAGGAGCGGCTTCCCAATTTCGCTTTATATCATGCCGGGGGTGTTATTAGCCAGGACCTTATAAAGCAGAAAAAACCAAGAGAAGCCCTGCAGTTAATTACAAATCTCGTGCGTGAAATACCGACTAATACATTCATTCAGAAGGCCTGCGTTGCCCAGAATTTAGCCTACTGCTATGATGCATTAAAAAATTATTCTTTAGCCGAAAAGTATTATTTAGAAACCCTGAGTTGGTATGCCCGAAACAACATGAATTCTGAAGCGTCACAACAGGCGCAAAAAGATATCGGCGCTTTTTACTTAAAACATAATGAGTTCGCTAAAGCCGGTTCTCATTTGCGGGAAGCCTTGCGTTTTTCTCCACAGGAAAACGCTTTATCAACCCTGAAAGATATTCATTTTATGCTTTTTAAAGTGGATTCAGCTATAGGAAATTATATACCGGCGATCACTCATTTCCGCCTGCATAAAGCGCTAAATGATTCAATTTTTAATGAAGCAAAAAGTAAGCAGATCGCCAGCCTGCAAATTCAGTATGACACCCATAAAAAAGAGCAGGATATTGCCTTACTGACCAAGCAAAGTAAACTACAGCAAAGTGAATTGAAACGGGGAGAAACAACGCGTAATGCGATCATAGCCGGTTCGCTCTTATTGGCTTGTTTGCTGGGTGTTAGTTATAACCGGTATCAATTAAAGCAACGTAGTCATCGGCTCTTGCAGGCTCAGCAGGAGGAGATCAATCAAAAAAACCAATCATTAAGCCACCTTCTGGACGAAAAAGAGTGGATGCTCCGCGAGATCCATCATCGGGTTAAAAATAACCTCCAGATAATTACCAGCATGCTGAACGCACAATCCGGTTTTTTGCACGATTCAACGGCCTCAACGGCTATTCGGGAAAGTCAGAATAGAGTTCATGCTATGGCGATTATCCATCAAAAACTCTATCAGTCAGACAATCTGAGCCAGGTAGATATGCAGGAATATATCCACGAAATTGTTGAGCACCTCATTGAGTCCTTCGATCAGCAGGTCCATGTACAGGAACGGTTAACCATTGCGAACATACAACTGGATGTCAACCTGGCTACTCCGTTGGGGCTGATTATCAATGAAGCCGTCACGAATTCACTGAAGTATGCCTTTCCCCACCAGCGGTCAGGGAGTATTGCTGTTGGCCTGAATAAAATTGACAGCCACGCTTATTTACTCACCATCGCGGATGATGGCGTTGGCTTACCGGCTGGCTTTGTGATCGAGCGCAGCAACACGTTGGGCCTGACGATGATTCAGGGGCTTAGCAAACAGATCAACGGCGTCCTGAGCATTCGACAGGAAAGTGGCGTTCAGATTAGCCTTCAGTTCAACCTGACCAAAAAACCGGCTCAGTCCCCCTTACTATCCGTCTAAGTCGGCTACCCATTCCGATCTAGCCGCTAATTTCGTGTTTTGATGTTTAGCTTTTTCATACGGGCTTCCAGGGTAGTGGGTTTGATTTTGAGTAATTCGGCCGCTCCTCCCTGTCCGCGAATCCGGTTCCCCGACCGGTGAAGGGCTGCCAGGATGGCCGACCTCATGGTGTTTTGCAAAGGCTCTACGGCAACCGTTGGTGGCGGGTTTACAACGTCCGAAGCCGGATCAGACAGCAGTGGTTCGGCCAGTTCCAGCGTTGCTTTTTTCGCTAAAATAGCGGCCCGCTCCAACACATGTTCCAGCTCGCGAACGTTGCCCGGCCAGGCATAGCTCAACAGTTGCTGCAGAGATTCATGACTAATACCGGTAATGGGTTTACCCAGCTTTTTACTGATTTTCTTCAGAAAATACATGGCCAGGGGAGAAATGTCATCCTGTCGTTCGCGCAGGGGTGGCACCACAATCGGAAAAACATTGAGCCGGTAATACAGATCGGATCGAAAACGACCCTCGGAAACCTCCTGCTGTAAGTGCCGATTGGTAGCCGCGATAATCCGAACATCGACCAGAATCGGACCTTTCCCACCAATACGCTCAATTTCTTTCTCCTGAATTGCCCGCAGGAGTTTAGCTTGTAGTTCGAGTGGCAACTCGCCAATTTCATCCAGAAATAACGTTCCACCATTGGCCAGCTCGAATTTGCCGATCCGTTTCTCTGTAGCGCCCGTGTAGCTCCCGCGTTCGTGCCCAAATAATTCAGATTCAATAAGTTGGGGTGGCAAGGCAGCACAGTTCACTTTAATCATTGCCCGATCCCGGCGTGTCGACGCATTATGTATAGCACGGGCAATCAGTTCCTTACCTGTTCCCGTTTCGCCCATGATCAACACAGTATAATCCGTTGGCGCTACCTGAGCAACATTATCAAAAACGGTTTGCAGCGCGCTACTGGCCCCCACAATCTCCTCAAAATTATGGCTGGTCTTAATCTCTTCAGTCAAATAGGTTTTCTCCTGTTCCAGTTGTTCACTCAGCACTTTGATTCGCTCAAAAGCCAGTACATTTTCCAAGGCCAAGGCAATCTGACTGCTTATATCTTCCAATATACACAGATCTTTTTTTGTGAACGCATAGGACGACTTGCTCGCCAGCACCAGTGATGCCATTGGCTGCCCTTTTATATATATTGGCACATACATGGACGATTTCAGCGCAAGCGCTTTTCTATACATCTGTGTTACTGCCATTCGCTGCTGACTTTCCTCAAAAGCCTGGCCAACGTTGAGGGTTGGTTCAATCAGCCAATCCTCCATTCCATCAAGGGATGGTTTCCACCCTGGCTGATCAGTAATCGCGCCGGGTAGCAGGTCCTTTTCCGTGAGCGGGATAAAAACGCCTTCTTTTTTGTGTACTGTACAATCAATGGCCGAGGATTCTACGATCCGGCCAATCCGATAAATCGCCAGCAAATCGAACGGCATCAGTTCATTGATGGCCTTAGCTACCTGCGGAACAATATCGGTGATCGCTTCGCCATTCCGAAAGGCGTTTACGATCGCCAACTCCGTTGCTTTTGTTTGCCGACTGGCTTCCAGCTCTTCATAGGCCAGTAAATTATCCAGGGCCAGCGCAATCTGAGGAATAATGAGGCTGACAGCCTCGTAGTCTTTCTGCGTAAAATTATCGGCAACCGTACTGGATATATTTATATTGGTCAGGGAGTTCCGGTTCAGTCTGACCGGAAACAGGGCCAGCGAGCGAACGCCGAAATT
This sequence comes from Spirosoma horti, assembly GCF_054776595.1. NCBI lineage: Bacteria > Pseudomonadati > Bacteroidota > Cytophagia > Cytophagales > Cytophagaceae > Spirosoma > Spirosoma horti. The sequence continues at coordinate 356,174 of NZ_BAAHBQ010000008.1, read as the reverse complement.
ATCCCGGCAGGAACGGGCAGTCAGGTATCGTTCGCACAACCGATCAAAAGCCTGACCAGAAAAAATACCCGGCTCATCGAGCTTATCGGGGGCTTCCTGATCCAGTCTGACCATCAGTTCATCACTCGTCTCATCCGACAGCAAGGTTGCCAATGGAATGCGGGCAAACGTACCCAGGGCCGTTTTCCGAAGCATCACCCAGTAGAAAGAGGCTTCGTCGGGCAGGCCAATGCGGAGATTCAAGAAGGAAAACGGAACGAGTTTATCGATCTGACTGGCAATGGCCAGACACAATTGATCCCGATCCTGAATGGTAACAATCGCATTGTTGACCGCAATCTGAATGGCCTGTTGCTTTCTGAGTTTAGCCTCTTCGTTGTGCGCATGACGATAGCGGGCAATTTCCAGTGTTGTCAAGACATCTTTCTCCCGAAAGGGCTTATTGAGGAAGCCCGAAGGCTGCGTAATTTTTGCGGCCTCCAATACCGTATCGGTCAGGTTGGCGGACAGAAAAACAAACGGTATGTTTTGGACGCCGAGCCAGTACGCCAGGTCGATACCGGTTTGTTCACTATTAAGGAAAATATCCAGCAACACAATGTCGGGGGGCTGCTCCACAATGATTTCTCTGGCTTCTGCTACCGACCCAGCCATACCAATAACCCAGTAACCCGCTTTTTCCAGAATTCGCCGGAGGTCGTTGGCAATCAGGAACTCATCTTCAACAATGAGTAGTGTAGGTGATAAGGTAAGATCGTTGGGAAAAAGCATATGACTCGAGTTGATGGCTAATGGACTCCTTGAAAGTCGACAGCTCGTCATTATTGACAAACCTACGTCAACAAAATGGGTTTGTCATGTAAAACTAAGCCGATTGTGACAACTCCAAAAACCACCTCCAAAATAATGGAGGATACACTATTTTGGAGTTCCTCTATAGTATCTACTGCATTATAGAATTAATCATTTTGTTGATTACCAGCCATTTACATAAATAATTAATTAATTCTTACTTAAAGGTACAAATTGGTCTTTCGTTGGTATAGGTGTAGCAAGATCGTATTGTATTCTCCCCTGCTAACCCCATAGCCCATGAAGCGCTGCATCCAGCATGAGCCCATCCGTATTCAACAGGTGGAAATAAATCAATGGACATTACCGATTCATTCTCATAATCATTTCGAACTAATTTGTATCCGGAATGGTAGCGGGTATCACGTCATCAATGGGCATCGGTTGCCTTATCAAACTGGCGATGTTTTCTTCCTTGGCCCGTCAGACAATCATTTCTTCGACATACATACGCGAACGAATTTCGGTTTTCTGTCATTCACCGAACTTTATCTGGCTGATTTAACGGCCAGTGCCACTAGTGGTTTGACATCCAGACATGATCCGCCATTACCTGTATTTCATGGTCTGGTTGGCAACATATACATGGACGCCACCGACCGACAACATTTGAACGCTTTGTTTGATATCTTGCTGGTGGAGCAGACAAATTACCGCGAAGTGACTTCCTCTCATATATGTAGGGCACTGGTAATAGCCATCTTAAATTTAATCGAACGCCAGTTTACCCGTCATCAATTGGGCGTAGTCCAATCAGGTTCCTCCTCTTCTGATCTGGTTCAGCGAATGTTTTTGTATATCTGTCAACATATACAGGAACCCGAACAGCTGCGGCTGGATCGATTAGCGGATGTGTTTCATTACTCGCCACGCCACTTGAGCACCCTTTTTAAGCAGGAGGTTGGCGAATCCTTGCAGGAATATATAATTCGGTATAAGCTGAAGCTAGTGGAAAGGCAACTACACCTAAACACGCTGACGATCTCCCAAATTGCCGACGGGCTTGGTTTTACCGATGTGTGCCACTTGAATAAACTATTTAAACGCTACTATCAGCATACGCCAACAGATTACCGACGCAACTTACCAACAACAAACCTCCCGCAGGCAACCGCCTGAGGTTCAGAAATCCAATACCCGTAAGCGGACCTCACTGGTTCAGACCCTCGTTCAATACAGTAAGGGTGTGGCAGGCCATCAGCCCTGCCGTTTCGGTCCGTAGTCGGTTTGATCCGAGCGTTACCAATTGAAAACCGGCCGCGATTGCCTGTTGTATCTCTTTTTCAGAAAAATCGCCCTCCGGCCCTATTAAAACGGCGTATTGCCCGGCGATGGTGGCTCGCTTCACTAAATTCTGTGGCGGCTCATTGGTGGGCAAATGAGCAATAAATCGTTGTTCTTCGCTCACTGTTTTTATGAATTCACCGAAGGGCAGAGCCTCGTCTATTGTGGGCAGATAGGATTGCAGGGATTGCTTCATGGCCGCCACGGCGATTTTTTCCAGACGTTCCAGTTTCAGTACCCGTCGTTCGGAGTGCTGCCCAAAAAAGAAGCTGATTCGCTCGATGCCTATTTCGACCGCCTTCTCAATAAACCATTCGATCCGGTCAATATTCTTGGTGGGTGCGATACAAATTCGGATAGAAAACGGGCGCGGAGGAGTGGTCTGCGTGTCAATTGTGCGAAAGGCACAACGCCGGGCATCGGCAGATTGAATAGCGGCCAAATATCGGTTTCCACGCCCATCCGTCACGGCAATGGAATCGCCAACGCTGAGCCGAAGTGTTTTAACGGCATGCCGCGAATCTTCTTCCGTCAGGAGTTGACTAGCCTCGTTCGGAACGATGTCGGGTTGATAGAATAAATGCATACGTGCTACAAAAGTACACAGTCACCGCGGCATCTTATCCGAAAGGAACCCACCCCGTCATTTTTTTGTAATTTTACAGGATAGATTACTTACTGTGAAAAAAGTCGCCTTTTATACACTCGGTTGCAAACTGAACTTTTCGGAAACCTCTACGCTGGCCCGGTTAATGGAAGAGCATGGGTATGAACGTGTGGAGTTCAATCAGCAGCCCGATATCTTCATCATAAATACCTGCTCCGTGACGGACAACGCCGACAAAAAATGCCGGAAAATAGTCCGCGAAGCACAGAAAATAAACCCCGATGGCTACGTTGCGATACTGGGCTGTTATGCGCAGTTGAAACCGAAAGAAATCTCGGAGATTCCGGGCGTCGATGCGGTTTTGGGCGCGGCTGAGAAATTCCGGTTGCACGAAATCATGCCAACGTTCGTGAAGGTGCCCTCGGGTCAGCCAGCTCAGGTCTTTAACTCGCCCATTGAGGAAGCTATTGACTATCACGCAGCTTATTCCCTGAACGACCGCACGCGCACCTTTTTGAAAGTGCAGGACGGTTGTGATTATCCGTGTGCCTACTGTACCATTCCGCTGGCGCGTGGAAAAAGCCGCTCCGATACGGTAGCTAACGTGGTCCGGGCGGCCCATGAAATTGCCGAGCGGGGCGTGAAGGAGATTGTGCTGACAGGTGTTAACATCGGCGACTTTGGTATCGTTAATAACGAGCGTCAGGAAACTTTTCTGGAGTTAATACAAGCCCTGGATGAAGTCGAAGGCATCGAGCGGTTCCGGATTTCCAGTATTGAGCCTAACCTGCTGACCAACGAAATAATTGCGTTTGTGGCCCAGTCCAGGCGGTTTGTTCCGCATTTTCACGTTCCGCTTCAGTCGGGCAGCAACCGTGTGCTGGGCTTGATGCGTCGTCGCTATAAACGCGAACTGTATGCTGATCGTGTGCAGAAAATAAAAGAGCTGATGCCCCATGCCTGCATTGGTGTCGATGTAATTGTCGGTCACCCTGGCGAAACCGACACGGAGTTCAAGGAAACGTATCTTTTCTTAAACGAGCTGCCAATTTCTTATTTGCACGTATTTACCTATTCCGAACGACCAAATACGCTGGCGATCGACATTAAGCCAACGGTACCGGGCCACGTCCGGGCCGAGCGGTCGAAGATGCTGCATATTCTGTCGGACAAGAAACGACGGGCATTTTATGACTCCCAGGTTGGCCGAAAGGCTACCGTCCTATTTGAAGAAGATATTGCCGATGGGCTTATGCAGGGCTTCACGGAGAATTATGTTCGGGTGGTGGCGAAATATGACCCTCTACTCATCAACGAAACGCGGGCGGTACACCTGACAGCCGTGAATGCAGAGGGGTTGATGGACGTAGATGAACCTGAAGAAGTGCTCGAAACACACTGATATTTTTTTGCTCAGGCCGGTAGTGATACCGGCTTTTTTTTGACCTTTAGGTTTCGTGCTATCGCTGTCGTTCACCGGTGGTAGACAAACGTCCCTCACGGGCTTTAACAATCCCTTTTATGAAACTAATCGCCGAAATTTTGGTCAGTCTGGTTGCCCTTGAGCATATCTATATCCTATGGATGGAAATGTTTGCCTGGACTACGCAGGGCCGCAAAACGTTCAAGTCATTTCCGCCCGATTTATTCGAGAGAACGAAATCGCTGGCGGCAAATCAGGGGCTCTATAATGGTTTTCTGGCAGCTGGCCTTATCTGGTCATTATTCATTGACGACGCGGCCTGGAGTACAAATGTTGCTTATTTCTTTTTGGGATGCGTGATCGTCGCGGGGGTTTATGGAGCACTTACGGCCCAGCGATCTATCTTTTTTGTCCAGGCTCTCCCCGCCATTTTGGCGCTGGTAGCGGTGGCATTGGTTTAAAAATCAGCCACTTAAACAAGTACTACACCTATACTACATCGGAGACAGAAACAAAAGAAAACCCCTGGCAATTAAAAACGCTCTCTGGTACATCAGATTACACGATGTATAAAGCCGAAAAGGATGCGGTCGACAGAAAACCCTGTGGGCGGCTGGTATGGCTTAAAGAAAGGATTGCGTGGGCGCTTTGGCATGTACCTTCCACCCCTACTGGAAGCTTTGGGTTTGGCAGAAGTCGAACATAACCTCAAGAATAACCGCATGAGGACAATCTAGTATCCCCCTAAAAGCAGGAGACCGCCCCCAAGCGGGAACGGCTCCATGAGTACAACAAAACCACAGATAAAACTGCCAGACATTGTAGGCCAGACAGGGTGCCTGTGGCTCTGTTGATAGACGTATGATATAAGGTGTATGCTACAGGACGTCGACTATTGGTCATACATACTACAGCATACACCCTAAGCGATTTATGCTTCGATAAGGAATTCGTCGTGCTGGCTGACGTCCAGACCAGACTTCTCGTCTTCTTCCGTTACGCGCAGTGGCAGAATCAGGTCCGTTACTTTGAGCAATGCGTATGACATAACAAAAGCAAAGACCGATACGCCAACCAGAGCGATCATGTGAGTGATGAACAGTTTCGTTTGACCAAATGCCAGACCTTCGTCAACAACGGCTGAGTTGATGCCTTTGCTAGCGAAAATACCCGTCATCACCATACCCACCATACCACCAACACCGTGGCAAGGGAATACATCGAGTGTATCGTCGAGCGTCGATTTCGAGCGCAGGTGTGCTACGTAGTTCGATACCATAGCGCCAACCGTACCGATAAAGATAGCCGTCGGAATCGTTACAAAACCAGCCGCTGGTGTGATAGCAACCAGACCAACTACGGCACCGATACAGAAACCAAGCGCCGATACTTTTTTGCCTTTAGCGGCATCGAACAGAACCCAGGCCAGACCAGCAGCTGCAGCCGCCGTGTTGGTTGTCGCGAAAGCCGAAGCTGCTAACGGCGAAGCCGCTACCGCCGAACCAGCATTGAAACCGAACCAGCCAAACCACAGCAGACCTGTACCCAACAACACGAACGGAATGTTTGCTGGTGGGAAATAGCTTGCTTCGAGGTGCGACTTCCGGCGCTTCAGATACAAAGCACCCGCCAGGGCAGCCCAGCCAGCCGACATGTGTACAACCGTGCCGCCGGCAAAATCAAGAACACCTAATTTAAACAGGATACCTTCTGGGTGCCAGGTCATGTGGGCCAAAGGCGCATAAACGAACAGGCTGAACAGAATCATGAACAGCACATACGACCGGAAATTGATCCGCTCTGCCATCGAACCCGTTACCAGGGCAGGCGTGATAACGGCGAATTTCAGTTGGAAGAAAGCAAAGACAACCAACGGAATCGAAGCCGCCAGCGACCAGGGCTTGCCATCCAGCACGCCTTTGAACATGAAGTGATCCATTGGGTTACCAACAAAACCACCGATTGATGTACCAAAGGCAAGGCTGAATCCAACAACTACCCACAGAATACTGATAACACCCATGGCAACAAAGCTTTGCAGCATGGTTGAGATCACGTTTTTGTTGTTTACCATTCCGCCGTAGAAATAGGCCAGACCAGGTGTCATCAACAAAACCAGCGCGGTAGCAACGAGCATCCAGGCTGTGTCGCCAGAATTAATACCTTCCGTTACGATTTGCGTAGGAACAGCAGGCATCAGAACAGCCACCACGCTAATAACCAGCAGAATGGCGAGAGGAATGTAATTAGGTTTTTGCATGATACATGAGGGGTTTTTGTTGTACTAGTAAAACATTGAGGTTAAGAAGATGAGGCTATACTGATTAGAACTTGAAGATGGCGGCCATACCCAGGGTAGCCTGGGAAGTCGTTAGCGAACCGTCGTTCTTTTCAAATTTGTTGGCCGAGTAGCTATCGATCCGAAATTCAGGCTTCAACAATAAATGGCCATCAGCCGCGGTGATATTACCCGTTACCGTTATCGAATTAACACTGGCTCCATTACCGGCCGCATCTTTCAGCGCGCGCACATTGTTTTTATTGTCGAATGTTTCGTAGCGAACGCCAAGGCCAAACTTGTCGGTGAACGCGTAGTTAGAGTACACGGCCACACCGCCCCAGCTCTTGGAGGTTGATGGACCACCACCACCCTGATAATCACCCTTTTGCGATCCCGTAGCTGCATTCAATCCTAGGAAGAATTTAGACGTTACCTGATAGGTTGTGGTCAGGTCGAACAATTGGTACATTGCTTTGTCCGTCGGAACCGCATCAACAGCCTGAGAGGCCTCGTTCGACATAATCGCGTTCAGGTAGACATTCCAGCCCGTAACCGGTGCAAAAAAGAACTGTCCGATAAAGCCTTTCTTTTTATTGTTATCATTCAGGTTATCGACGTTGTTAACCAGACCAACCATCAACGAAGCGCGATCGCTGAAAGCATACTGGGCTTTGAGGCCAATGTGATAGAAGGGACCGTTGTTAAACAGGTTAGACAGGGAGTAATTGTAGTTAACCGGGGCATCGATAACCTCATACCCAATGTGCGTCCCGAACTGACCGGCGGTGAACGATAACTTGCTGGTCGCTTTATAGGTGATATAGGCCTGCTTAATGGCCAGCGATGTAGACCCTGGTCCAAGCGGTCCAATATAGTTACCATAGTTGCCCAAATCAGAGAAGGGGCCAAATGTCAGATCCATGACCGCATCAACCTTGCTGGCTGAGTAAATCGCTTTTGCCTGAATCAAACCGATACCGAATTGACCGGCCCGCTGATCGAATGCACGCGCATTACCAACGACACCAGGACCGTTTAACCCTAAGTTCGACTGGCTCTTGGGATTGTTGAAGTTACCGAAGTAGTAGGTGTCCATATAACCGGAGAAAGTGAATTTTCCGGGTGCTGGCGTGGCTGTGGTATCCTGCGCTTGTGCGGCAAAACCCAAAAACAAAGAACTAATAAGTAAAATTGTTTTTTTCATACTCTTTATTCGGTTGTAGATAACGGTTTCTGTGGTCTTATTTCGAAGCAAATTTTGTTTAATAATTTATCCTACGCAATAGTTAACCCGAAATAATGATGCATTTAGTTTAAAATAAGTCAATTTAATTGAAAATGTACTATTATTTCCATGATAATTAACTAAATTGCCCTATAATAATTTTTTTTATTATATTTTGCCACATGCCACATTAACCAAATTTTATTCTTCTGGAAAACACTATTTTCAAGGACAATAGCCGACTATTCAACGACTATATATGGCTAAAATGCAATAAGGCCCAACCAGCGGACTGGTTGGGCCTTATTGCATTTTCTGTATTTGCTGGGTTACGCTTCGGCGTGCAGCCAGGCTTTCTTTGCTAACAGCGTTTCCTCTTCTTCTACATGGTCGGGGTCGGGAACACAACAGTCGACCGGACAAACAGCCGCACACTGAGGTTCTTCATGGAAACCCATGCACTCAGTACATTTGTCGGCAACAATATAATAGAATTCGTTCGAGACAGGGGCTTGCGGAGCTTTACCGCTCACGATCGTGCCATCGCCGAAATCGACTTCATCCAGTTCAGTTCCACCTCCCCAGGTCCATTCCACTCCACCTTCGTAGATGGCTGTATTGGGGCATTCGGGTTCGCAGGCACCACAATTGATGCACTCGTCGGTGATCATGATTGCCATGAGCAGTATAATTTATATATAGTAAAAACTAGTTCTCTTAAATTGAACAACAAATATAATTATTTAAAGGTTGGCAACAAACTAATATTTCATTACATTAGTTGATGGAGTATTCCATTTGTTTATCCAATTCATGCTTTTATCAGAACGACTGCAAACGTTTGTAGCCTTAGGCGATTTCCTGCGCTCGGCCAACGCCCAATCCGAACTTGCTCAAATCGCCCAACAGGCCAATTACAAAAATAACTGGTTCACCTCCGAAAACTCATTGAACGCTATTCTGGCAATTGCCAACGAGTTCCTTGTGCAAGATAAACTCACCGCCTGGGTAAATTTGTACATCGATAAAGCCGGTGATGAACCCATTAAAACACCCCGCAAGGTGGGCGTCGTTATGGCAGGTAACATACCAGCCGTCGGTTTTCACGATATGCTCTGTGTGCTGGCAAGCGGTCACAAGTTAATGGCAAAGCTGAGTAGTCAAGATTTTGTACTAATCCATTATTTAATACAAAAATTAAAAGAGATTAATCCTGCCTTTACTGAATTGATCGAAGAAGCGGATCGGTTAAATGCCGCGGAAGCTTATATCGCTACGGGTAGCAACAACACAGCCCGTTATTTTGAGTATTACTTCGCCAAAAAGCCGCACATTATTCGTAAAAACCGCACGTCTGTCGGCTTGTTGATGGGAGAAGAAAATGAAGACGAATTTTTAAAGCTCAGTCACGATATTTCTGATTATTACGGGCTGGGCTGCCGCAACGTCTCTACCATTCTGGTGCCCGAAGGGTATGATTTCACCCCCTTACTTCGTACCCTGGAGCCACAAGTATCCATTTACCTGAACAACCATAAATACCAGAATAATTACGACTACAATAAGTCGATTTATTTGATCAATGCCATTCCGCATCTGGATAATGGCTATTTGTTGCTGACAGAAAATGACGCGTTAGTCTCCCCTATTTCAGTGTTATATTTTCAGACTTACCAGACTCAGGCTGATGCAACGGCCTGGCTAACCCGTCATGCTGATCAAATTCAGGTGGTTGCTTCTGCAAAAGGCTGGTATCCCGGCAGCGTTCCCTTTGGCAATACGCAGCATCCGGGCTTAACCGATTACGCCGATGGCATCGATACCATGGCATTCCTGAAAGAACTGTAAATGAATGATGAATGATAAACGGGTAGTTAGTGGTTTTATAGTTACTTATCATTCATCATTCAATGTCCCTACTGATATACCCGCACATAATCGACTTCCATGCGTTGCGGCCAGATGGTTTCGTCCACTCCTTTCTGGCCACCCCAGTTTCCGCCAACAGCTACGTTTAGAATCAGAAAAAACGGTTGTTCGAACGGCCATTGGGCTTCGCTCGTACCTAAAGCTGATTTCTGAACGGTGTAATATTTCTGATTATCGACGAAGAAATCAATTTGGTCGGTCGTCCACTCAATGGCGTATAAATGAAAGGTACCTGTTACGTCATTAATTGTCACCGCCTTTCCTTTCTCGGTCTTTTTAGCATGGTTATAGGCTTCAGTATGTACGGTTCCGTGAATAACGCCTTCATCGAAGCCAACGTGCTCCATAATGTCGATTTCACCACTCCTGGGCCATCCTGCCGTTGCTATATTCTTGCCCAGCATCCAGACAGCGGGCCAGGTGCCTAGTCCTTTTGGTAGTTTAGCCATGGCTTCTATTCGACCGTAGGTCCAGGCGGCCTTGTTCTGGGTTACCAGACGAGCCGACGTATATTTCTGTCCTTTATAGTCTTCTTTTCGGGCTTCAATAATCAGTTTCCCGTTTTCGATGCGCGCGTTTTCGGGGCGTCGGGCGGTGTAATATTGTAATTCATTATTACCCCAACCGTTTCCTCCGACTTCATAGCCCCATTTGGCTGAATCTGGCAAGCCTGCTTTATCGAACTCATCGCTCCAAACCAGTTTGCGGTCAGAGAGCGGGTTTATTCCACGCACCGGCACCTCTACATCAGGACTTTTGCAAGCCAATAAAAAAAGCACAACCAACGCTGCCAGAAGCTTTATTCCATCCATAATTGATGTATTAAGAAAAGTCTGAAAGGGAAAGTAATTACGTTTAGCGACTTACTTAATGGCGAATGCCCAGGTCAAAAAATCGGGCATAATGGCGCTCCAGGTTTCCTGATTGTGCTTGCCCCCTTCTAGTTCGACGTAGCGGATAGTCTGATCGCGCTGGTAACCTTTTTTGACCAACTCGTCCATCAAGTCAGTGGTATCATCAATCGCATCAATGATGCCGTTGTTATTCCGGTCGCTGGTTTCGTCCTCAGTACCGGTTTCAAACCAGAATTTCAGATTAGCATGGTAGGTTCCTTTCCGAACCAGATCGTGCATGATGCGGTCGGTTTCATCCCGATAGCCATCGGCCGTACTTTTACTTCGCCACCAGAATGACCCAGAAAAGACGCCTGCCCGACTAAACCGCTCGGGGTGATGAAAGACAATATCGAAGGCGGATAAGCCTCCCAGCGAAAACCCGGCAAACACCGACTGGCCGGGTTCTGTACGTATCCGATAATGCTTTTTGATATAGGGCAATAATTCCGTTAAGACAAAATCAGTGTAAAGGGCGGCCTTGCTGCCCCGGTTCATATAATCAGCTCTGGCAGCCGTGCCATACTCCTGAATCCGGTCGCCCGCATGAATAGCGACCAGCACAAATGGGCGAATTGCCATTTTCTGATACAGCGAATCCAGAATACCGGTCATGTGCAGACGGGGTAGATCCTGCCCATCGTTGAGGTAAAGCACCGGATAGGCGACCTTGGTCGTCTGGTAGCTGGGCGGCAGAATGATAGTTAAATGAACCGTTCGATTGAGCGGAACAGACTGCAACGAATCAGCCTGCTGAAGCGTTTCGGTTGTTCGTTCATTAGAAGTATGAGCCGGTAAAAAGTCAGCCATAAAGAAAAATAGTGTCAGGATAAGTACAATCACGAATTACAAAATTGAGATTTTTTCAACTCTTACCGACCTGTTTTTTGTCAGCATTAGCGATTTCGGCTATTTTCATACGAAATTTGCATTGATCTCATCAAACAAACATACTTGTGCAGGAAGATTATAGAAAATTCTATTCACATCACCTCGGGCGCGACATCGAGATGCTGGTTTATGGAAATTGGGGTTATCCAGTAGTGCTTTTCCCAACTTCCATGGGGCACTATTATGAATATAAAGACTTTGGGCTGACCGAAACAGCCCGCTGGTTTGTTGAGACGGGCAAGATCAAGTTGTATTGTATCAGTAGCATCGATCGCGATAGCTGGTATGCCAAACACCTGCATCCGGGCACCCGTATCTGGAATCACGTGCTCTACGACCGCTTTCTGCACGAAGAGTTCGTGCCGAGTGTTCAACGGGAGTGTAACGTTCAGAAAATTGGTGTTTCGGGCGCTTCCTTCGGGGGTTATCATGCCCTTAATTTTGCCTTCCGTCACCCCGAACAGGTTGGTCATTTACTCACAATGGGCGCGGCCTTCGATATCCGTTCGTTTCTGGGTGGATATTATGACGAAAACGTGTACCTCAATAACCCGCCTGACTTTCTGCCCAATGCCCAGAATAATGAGTTCTACCACATGAATATCGTGCTGGGAACCTCGGAGTATGACTTCTGCAAAGACTCAAACTACAGATTGTCAGGTATTCTCAGCCGAAAAGGTATTCGTCATCAATTAGACGTTACGCCCTGGGGTAACCACGACTGGCCCGTCTGGAAAGACCAGTTTCCCCGGTATCTGAGCATGATTTAACCTCCCTACAATGGATGCCCTCGACCGTCTTACCACGTATATTGACCAGATACCTACTGGTTTGCGTCACTTACCAGAAGCTCAGATAACGAGTCAACAACCCGGAAAGTGGTCAAGGAAAGAAATCCTGGGGCATCTGATTGACTCTGCCATCAATAACCTGAAACGGTTTACGGATGCCCAGTTTGCCAACGGTTCTTATCTGGTTCAGCCCTACAATCAGGATGAGTTGGTACGGGTGAACCAATACCAACACGTACCGCTGGAACATTTGCTGGTTCTTTGGCAAAGTCTCAACAGGCAAATTTTAGTCGTCATCCGCGTTATACCGGAAGATACCCTGAACCAACCGATTCAATTTAGCCAGATCAATACGGAGCCCAAAACGCTGGAGTGGCTCATCAATGATTATGTCGCTCACTTAGAGCATCATCTGAAAACACTACTGTAAAGTGATGTCGGTTTCTTGAAACGATACCATAGCGAATCTGCCCTAAATAACTCAGCCTGATCCAACTTATCAAACCTAGAAACAGTGGTGCCCGGCATTTTTTGGCGTCAGCTTCGCGCGTGATTAACCCATGACTAGGACAAACAAACTAGAAATCGGTATGTTTACCTCATCAATAGCCCGTTTGAACAGAACCTATTTTATTCACGTTAATCGACAACACTAAAAAGCTCCCTCTAACTATCTTATTATGAGCACGAAAACCAAGATAGGCATCTTATTCGGCCAGGAAAATACATTCCCACAGGCATTTGTGGACCGCGTCAATGAAAAGCAAAGCCAGTTTCCGGCTGAGTTTGTTAGTATTGATCAGGTTGAACAAAGTGTGCCAACTGATTATGCCGTAATTATCGACCGGATTTCGCAGGATGTGCCGTTCTATAAAGCGTTTCTTAAGAATGCAGCCCTAACGGGTACGGCCGTTATCAATAACCCCTTCTGGTGGAGCGCTGATGAGAAGTTCTTTAACAATGCATTGGCCGTTCAGTTGGGGGTTCCCGTTCCAAAAACGATTCTGCTGCCGTCAAAAGAGCGGCCCGACGATACCAACCATAATTCGTTCCGCAACCTGCAACACATGGATTGGGATCGTATTTTCAACCATATTGGTTTCCCGGCTTTCATGAAACCCCACGCAGGTGGCGGCTGGAAGAGTGTCTATAAAGTAGACAACCCCGACCAGATGTTCAAGGCGTATGACGAAACAGCTCAACTAGTGATGCTGTACCAGGAAGCCATTGATTTCACCGACTATTTCCGGTGCTACTGCATTGGCGGAAAAGATGTGCGGATTATGCCTTACGAACCCCGTAACCCGCACCACCTGCGCTACGCGGCTCAGATGCAGACCACCGGCGATGCCGGTAAAAAGCTGCTGGCAACCATGACCGACTATGTGCTGAAACTAAACCACGGCCTTGGTTACGACTTCAATACGGTTGAGTTTGCCGTACGCGATGGTATTCCCATTGCCATTGATTTCTGCAACCCTGCCCCCGATGCGGATATCCATTCGGTGGGTCAGGAGAATTTCGAATGGGTGGTTGAGGCTGCTGCTAAGATGGCTATCGACCGGGCGAAAAAAGCCAAGAAAGGCCAGGATAATCTAACCTGGGGTACATTTGTCCGCAACTCGGTGACGCATCAGGCACCTGCGCCGTCAGAAGATGTAAAAGCACCAAAAGCGGAGAAAGAGCCCAAAGCAGAAAAACCGAAAAAGGCTGAGAAGGAAGAAGTCAAACCAGAAAAGCCTAAAAAAGGCAAGAAATAGTAACATTAAATTTCTATAATGATCGTGCCGTGGCCAGTTTCATACCAGCCACGGCACGATCATTGATAAAAGGTGTATAGCACGCCAGAACGAAATTACCCGCCAGCCAACGTATGAGTAAACCTGTACTGTTCCTTTTTTTTTGTAGTTCTCTCTTTTTCTTTACAGCCTGCGGCCCAACCTCAATCGTTAAGAAACCCGTATTGATCAGTTCGAATCAAATCGTTTTTTATAACAACAGCATTCTCAGGCTTCTGACAACAAATAACGATTCGCTGGCCTACCAACCTGCTGATTACGAAGTAAGTATCAACCGAATTACGTATCAAACGACGCTCGATGATGGCACACCCATTACGGCCTCGGGCATCGTGTACGTACCCAGTCAGTTGTCGACGCCCAAAAAGGCATATCCCCTGTTGAGTTTCCAACACCCAACGGCATATACCGATGCCGAAGCGCCATCGGGGAATAACTTTGCTTCACCAGATTTTACGTACCCGCTCTATTTTGCCACCCACGGCTATATCGTTGCCTGCCCCGATTACATTGGCTATGGCCTGACCGACAAGATCCCTCATAATTATGAACATCGGCAAACGCTGGCGCAGGCAACCGTCGATATGTTACTGGCAGCTAAAGAGTTCGTCAACACAAGAAACATTGCCTGGACAAAAAAGGTATTTTTAACCGGCTATTCGGAAGGTGGTTTTGCTACCTTATCCGCCCAGAAAATGCTGGAAGACGCTCATATGGATGACATTAAGTTGGCAGGATCGAGTTGCGGAGCCGGCCCGTACGCCATGCCTGCTTTTTTCGACTATCTGACGCAGAAAACGACCGTCGGTGGTGGGGTAGCTAATTATATTTACATCTGGGAGACGCTGAGTTATGACCGCATTTATGGCTTAAAAAAACCGATTAGCTACTACTTCCGGTCGCCCTACGCCGAACAGATTGCGTTGTCGCTCGATAATGCCCGGTCAATCACCACTAGTTTTGACAAAATTTGTACCGATGAATTTCGAGCCGATGTCCTGAATCCATCCTCATCGTTCAGGCAGGCGCTCAGCGATAACGATCTGACCAACTGGTCTACCCAAACGCCCACTCAATTGATTCATAGTGAACAGGATGAGATCATTCCTTTCTTAAATTCGCAGCAGGCTTACACAGCTATGCGCCAGCGTGGATCATCGAGGCTCAGTTTGGTCGCCCTGAAAACGGGATACCATGTCCCTACGGAGATTGTATTCATGAGCCGGTCGTTAAGCTGGTTTGAGCAGTTAAAAAAATGACGGTTATGTTTCCAACTTTTTCATCCGGAACGTTATCCTAAAGAAAAACCTGCTTATGCGCTTCCTTATCTATTCACTAGCGTTTCTGTGTGGCTTTATTGCCTGTTCGAAATCAGAAACAGTTACACCCGATGCACTGACCGGTGTGTGGGTAGAAGAAACCGCCGGAAAAGACACGCTGATTTTTAACCTCGATCAGTCGGGCAACCCATTGCCCAATACATTATTGGTTAGGCGCGGCAAAGAGATCAACCCGGGTGGGTTTCTGGTTCCTAAACTTGGTAGTGGAATCTACCAATATAGCTTACTCAACAACCGTATCAGCGTACGGAATGGGCTCTCCAGTTCTTCACAACTCACGGACTACTGGATTGAACAAAGCGATAAAAAGTTATTGATCGACAATTTCTTTGAACTAAGCCCAAATCAACCCGCCACGGCCACCCGGACTCTCGTACGCTTATGATTTCCTGACATAGCTTATTTACAAATCCAGTTCTAGCCGGGTCGCCGACCGTCCGCGGCTGCGGTGCGATTCTCAAACTGACACCATAATCAAGTCAATGCGTTTATTCGTTCATTTCTCCCTTACATGGGTCGGCCATGAGTCGACCCATTTCTTCAATCTGTGATGAGGCATGGTATAAGTCTGTATTTTAATAAAATTATTGAACCATCCCCATTTTAAAGAATCAACTGTTTCTAAGCACTTTTCCCGAATAATATTGGGGAATTATGCAGAGTATCCGCTTACCGTTCGTCACAAAAAGCAACTCGTATATTAATTGATTCGGCTTTTTCAGCCATATTCGTGTTTTCAGAGAACAGTTTAGCCTCAATCATCAACACTCATCTTCTTTTTAGTACATGCAAAGACGAGACTTTATCCAGTTGTCTGGCTTAGGCATTGGCGGTTTATTAACAGCGTCGATTCCCGTTCTGGGAAACACTGTGTCGCCGGAGTACCTACTTGAAGCAAGCGGCCGGGGCGTTGGCATCGACAACGCTGCAAAAAAACGACTTGCCGACATTGCCCTTAATGCCGCAAAAAGCAAGGGCGCTACTTACACCGACGTTCGTATTGGTCGCTACCTTCAGCAATTTGTGTTCACCCGCGAGGCCAAAGTTCAAAACATTGCCAATGCAGAATCGTTTGGTGTGGGCATTCGGGTCATTGCCAACGGCACCTGGGGATTTGCAGCCACCAGTGACGTAACTCCCCAAGCCATTGCCAAATGTGCTGAAACCGCTGTAGCCATCGCCAAAGCCAATGCCCGCTTACAAACGGAACCCGTACAGCTGGCTCCGCAAAAGGGCGTTGGCGAAGTAACCTGGAAAACGCCGATCAAGAAAAATGCCTTCGAGATTCCGGTTCAGGAGAAGATCGATCTGCTCATGAAGGTGAACAGCGAGGCCATGAAAAATGGAGCAGCCTTCGTTACGTCGAACCTGTTCTTTGTCAACGAGCAAAAATACTTTGCCTCCACCGACGGCTCCTACATCGATCAGGATGTCCATCGCATCTGGCCAACGTTCACGGTATCGGCCGTTGACCGGGCCGTTGGCAAGTTTAAAACCCGCGACGCGCTCAGTTCGCCAATGGGTATGGGCTACGAATACCTGGATGGCCTGGCGTCAGAAAAAATTGCTGCCCCGAACGGTCTTGTTGGGTACCGGAATTCCTACGATATGGTGGAAGATGCCATTCTGGGCGCCAAGCAGGCAAAAGAGAAATTAACGGCCAAGACTGTGCAGCCCGGCAAGTACGACCTCGTGCTCGATCCGAATCACCTTGGCCTAACCATTCACGAATCAGTTGGTCACCCCACCGAGCTCGACCGGGTATTGGGCTACGAAGCCAACTACGCAGGCACCAGCTTTGCAACCCTCGACAAGTGGAAGACCAAGAATTTCAATTACGGCAGCAAACTGGTCAACATTGTCGCCGACAAAACCCAACCCCATACCCTCGGAACCGTTGGCTACGACGATGAAGGCGTTCCCTGTAAAGAATGGGATTTGATTAAAGATGGTATTCTGGTAAACTACCAGGCCATTCGGGATCAGGTGGCGATCCTGGGCGAAAAAGAATCGAACGGCTGTTGCTACGCCGACAACTGGGATTCCGTCCAATTTCAGCGAATGCCAAACGTTTCACTAAAAGCAGGCAGCGAAAAACGGTCGGTATTTGACATGATCAAGGGGGTCGACAAAGGCATCTACATTATCGGACGCGGCTCGTACTCCATCGACCAGCAACGCTATAATTTCCAGTTTGGCGGTCAGCTTTTCTACGAAATCAAGAATGGCGAAATCGTCGGGATGCTTGACGATGTGGCTTACCAATCGAATACGCAGGAATTCTGGAACTCCTGCGCTCAACTTTGCGACAAAGACGATTACCGCACCTTCGGTTCGTTCTTCGATGGCAAAGGTCAGCCCTCGCAGGTCAGTGCCGTTTCACACGGCAGCGCCACCACCCGCTTCAATGGAGTCAATGTGATCAACACAGGCCGGAAAATTTAACCGGTATGTGGTTTGTGGTTTACGGTTTGTGATTAGCTAACGCATGCGATTGCTGACGCCGGTTCCCGGTGCGGTCGGCTAACCACAAACCACAAACCGTAAACTCTAAACCGCAAACCACATACCGCAAACCGAACACAACCAATCATCAACCCTCAACAAGATGGCCATCTTAACCAAAGAAGAAGCAAAAAAGATAATTGATAAGGTGTTGGCTTACTCGAAAGCCGATGAAATGAGCGTGAGTTTAACCGGTGGCCGGACAGGCAACATTCGCTATGCCCGGAACTCTGTTTCGACTAGTGGTGAATCCGATAACCTGGCCCTGGCTGTAACGGCCGTATTTGGCAAGCGTTCCGGCACATCGACCATCAACGAGTTTGACGACGCATCGCTCGAAAAAACTGTTCGCCGGGCCGAGGAAATTGCCAAACTCGCTCCCGAAAACCCGGAATATATGCCCATGCTGGGGCCCCAAAAATACCTGGAAACCAGCACATACTCCGAAAACACCGCCAAAATCGACCCTGAGTTTCGGGCGAAGGCTGCTTTCGATAGTCTGGACCCCTGCCGCCAGAAAAACTTGACGGCCGCAGGCTATATGGAAGATTCAACTGGTTTTGCGGCCCTTGGAAACAGCAAAGGTCTTTTTGGCTATAACCGCGCAACTAACGTCGATTTCTCGATCACCGTCCGTACAGCTGATGGCCTTGGTTCGGGTTACGCAAACCCCGATGTTACGGACGTTAGCAAACTGAGTACCAAAGCATCTACTGAAGTAGCCATGCAGAAGGCGCTGGCATCAGCCAGTGTAAGAGCCCTGGAACCGGGCAAATACACCGTCATTCTGGAACCGACGGCTTCCGTTGAATTGCTGCAAAACATGATGCGTAGTATGGATGCCCGGTCGGCCGATGAAGGCCGGAGCTTCCTGAGCAAAAAAGGTGGCGGTACGCGTCTGAACGAAAAACTCTTCGACGAACGTGTCAACATCATCAGCGACCCCATGAACGCAGAACTTCCCTTATCGCCATTCGGCGGAGGTGGTGGTGGCGGAGGGGGCGGCCGTTTCGGTGGGGGCGGTGGCGACGGTCTTCCACAGGAAAAAAGAACCTGGATCGAGAATGGCGTTGTCAAGAACATGTTCTATTCACGCTACTGGGCTGACAAAAAAGGCGTTGCGCCCATTCCCGCTCCGGGTGGCTTCATCATGCTGGGCGGAACACAGTCGCTGGCCGATCTGATCAAGAGTACTGATAAAGGTATTCTGGTAACCCGTTTCTGGTACATCCGCGCGGTCGATCCACAAACGCAGCTCTACACCGGCCTGACGCGGGATGGTACGTTCTACATCGAGAATGGCAAGATCAAATTTCCGATCAAGAATTTCCGGTTCAATGAAAGCCCGGTCATTATGCTCAACAACGTCGAAGCATTGGGCAAACCGGTTCGGGCGGGTGGCAATCTGATACCACCGATGAAGATTCGGGACTTTACGTTCACGAGCTTGTCGGATGCCGTATAGGGCTACTAGTTATTTCGCAGAGATCCACAGAGTTGTCTCTGTGTTACAACATTTTAAAAGTACACTCCAACCATGAACCGTCGAGATTTTAATCAGCTTTTAGGAATGGGAACCGCTGGTATCCTGTTGCCTAGTTTGCCCGCCTTTTCGCGCACCGTCAGTCCTGAAGCCCTGCTGGAAGTCGGTATGGATGTTTCTCAGAAGAAGCGTTTAGCTGATGCTGCCCTCAACGCGGCCAAAAGCAAAGGGGCCACCTACTCCGATGTACGTATTGGCCGTTACCTGAACCAGTTCGTCATTACGCGGGAAGACAAAGTGCAGAACATCGTCAACACCGAATCCTATGGCGTTGGCGTCCGCGTTATTGCCGATGGCTGCTGGGGATTTGCCGCCGTTGTCGATGCAAAAAATGAGGCCGATATGGCAAGAGCCGCCGAAAAAGCCGTGGCCATCGCCAAAGCCAATGCCCGCCTGATGAAGGAACCCGTCCAACTGGCTCCCCAAAAAGGGTACGGGGAAGTTTCCTGGAAAGCACCCATCAAACGCAATGCGTTTGAAGTACCCATTCAGGAAAAGGTCGATCTGCTTCTTTCGGTGAACAGTGCGGCTCTCCAAAATGGGGCCAATTACGTGAACTCGGTGATGTTCATGGTCAACGAGCAAAAATACTTTGCCTCCACCGACGGCACTTACGCCGATCAGGATATTCACCGCATTTGGCCCAACTTTACCGTGACGGCCATCGACCCCAAAACGGGTAAGTTCGAGACCCGCAATACCCTGAGCGCACCGATGGGTATGGGGTACGACTACCTGCAAGTGAACCCGGCCGATAAAGTAACGGGCATTACGACCCGCTACAATATGGGCTACGACATGCTGGAAGATGTGACGGCGGCCGCCAAACAGGCGCGGGCCAAGCACTCGGCCAAGTCGGTAGAAGCCGGTAAATACGATCTTGTTCTCGACCCATCGCACCTCTGGCTCACCATTCACGAATCAGTTGGTCACCCGCTCGAACTCGACCGCGTATTGGGCTACGAGGCCAACTTTGCCGGCACTAGTTTTGCGACCCTCGACAAATGGCAGTCCAAGAACTTTAACTACGGCAGCAAGCAGGTCAATTTGATCGCTGACAAAACCCAGGTTGGGTCACTGGGCGCGGTTGGTTATGACGACGAGGGCGTAAAAACCAAAAAGTGGGACCTGGTGAAAGATGGTACTCTGGTGAACTACCAGGCCATCCGCGATCAGGTTCACATCATTGGCGAAAAAGAATCGCAGGGGTGTTGCTACGCCGATAGCTGGAGTTCGGTGCAGTTTCAACGCATGGCCAATGTATCGCTGGCGGCTGGCAAAACGCCACTGTCCGTCCAGGAAATGATCAAGGATGTCAAAAAAGGCATCTACATTATCGGCGATGGTTCCTTCTCCATTGATCAGCAGCGCTATAATTTCCAGTTTGGCGGTCAGTTGTTCTACGAAATCAAAGACGGCCAGATTGCGGGCATGTTGAAAGATGTGGCTTATCAATCGAATACGCAGGAATTTTGGAATTCGTGTGCGCAGGTTTGCGACGAACGTGATTATCGCCTTGGCGGGTCGTTCTTCGACGGCAAAGGGCAGCCTTCCCAGTCGAGTGCCGTTTCGCACGGCAGCAGCACGGCCCGTTTCAACGGCGTCAATGTGATCAATACAGCCCGGAAGATTTAATTCGGTGCTCGCAGTTTGTGGTTAACGGTTTGTGGTTTGTAGTTCGTGGTCTGTGTCCTCACAAACTACTTTCGAGTTAGCAATGTGTTTTCTTTCGGATGCATGGCCTGTGAGGACACAGGCTACGAACTACAAACTACAAACCACAAACCGTTTACCACGAACCGAGTCCCGGATACCGTAACCCGTAAACAGACTACCACAGACAAAACATGGCTATTACACTTACTGAAGCAGAAGCGAAAGCACTGCTCACTAAAGTTCTCAGTTACTCGAAAGCCGACGAATGCGAAGTGAACCTGCTCGTTGAAGAGCGAGGGAACCTGCGCTACGCCCGTAACGAAGTATCGACTAGTGGCTCTTTAGTCAATCAGAACCTACAGGTACAATCGGCTTTTGGTAAAAAAGTCGGTGTTGCTACGATTGATGAATTCGATGATGCATCGCTCGAAAAAGTGGTTCGTCGGGCCGAAGAACTGGCTAAACTTGCTCCTGAAAACCCTGAATACGTTGGTGTGCTGGGACCACAGCAATACCAAAAGTCGACTGGCTTTTTCGATTCGACAGCCAACGTTACGCCTGATACGCGCGCCGAAGTTGTGGCGAAGAGCCTCGAACTTTCCCGTGCGCAGAATCTGGCGGCCGCTGGTTTTTTGCAGGATAATTATGGTTACTCAGCCATGATGAACTCGAAAGGCCTGTTTGCTTATTATCCAAGCACCAACGTAAATTTCTCGTTGACGGTCCGCACGAACGACGGGAAGGGCTCAGGTTATGTAGCACGCGGCTACAGCGATTTCACCAAGTTAGATACGGCGGCCGCCACCCGAATCGCGATTCAGAAAGCAAAAGGGTCGGCTGAAGCGCGGGCCATTGAACCAGGGAAATACACGGTTATACTGGAACCGACAGCGGCTGTCGTTCTGCTCGAGAATATCTTTTACAATATGGATGCCCGCTCAGCCGACGAAGGCCGGTCTTACTTTAGCAAGTCGGGTGGCAAATCACGGTTGGGCGACAAAATTGTCGACGAGCGCGTCACGATCTACTCCGACCCAACCAACCCTGACTTACCCGCTTCGCCCTGGTCGGGCGACGGACGGCCGCAGGAAAAAACGATGTGGATTGAAAAGGGAGTTGTCAAAAACCTGGCTTACTCGCGCTATTGGGCCCAAAAGCAGGGTAAAAAAGCTACACCGTTTCCAAACAACTTCATTATGATGGGTGGATCAGCTTCGCTGGAAGACATGATTAAAACCACCCAACGCGGTATTCTGGTCACGAAACTCTGGTATATCCGGGAAGTTGACCCACAAACCATTTTGCTGACCGGCCTCACCCGCGACGGGACTTTTTACATCGAAAATGGGAAGATCAAGCACCCGGTCAAGAATTTCCGATTCAACGAAAGCCCGGTCATTATGCTGAACAACCTGGAGGCATTAGGGAAACCTGAGCGGGTTCTCAGCACGGAATCGGACCAGAATTACCTGATTCCGCCCATGAAGATTCGGGAGTTTACGTTTACGAGTTTGTCGGATGCGGTGTAAGAAAAGCAAACTGGGGGTTAACTATCCAGTATACTCGAATTCTCTATTGACGCATTAAATGATTACGATTACCGAAGCCACCGAGCAGGACTTACCCATTATTCGGGCTATTGCTTACAAGACCTGGCCTTCTACGTTTGGAGAAATCTTATCGCCCGCGCAGATTGACTACATGCTGAACATGATGTATAGCCTTGACTCGCTCACGGTGCAGATCAGGGACAAGAATCATGTTTTTCTACTGGCTCAGAAAGCAGATAGCAACGAGTATCTGGGTTTCATTTCCTACGAGTTTGATTACAGGAATCAGTCGAAAACTAAAATTCACAAGATATACCTGCTGCCCGCCAGCCAGGGCAAGGGTGTCGGCAGGCTACTCATCGATAAAGTAGAGATGCTGGCGATTGAACGGACAAATTCAAGCTTATCACTCAACGTAAATAAGTATAATAAAGCCATTCAGTTTTATGAACGGATGGGTTTCGCAACTGTAGATACTGAAACAATTGACATTGGCGAGGGATTTCTGATGGATGACTACGTGATGGAAAAACCACTAAACACCTGGTAAAATAGCGGCAGAATCGCTATTTTTAAACATAAAACGCGCCTTTTCAGTCCATTTCCGAAATTTATCAAAAAGGCTCTAAAATGAATGTAATCGTAACCCGTAAAAGTAATATCAACGGCGACCAGAGTAGCCTTTGAGCTTTGTGCAGGTTTAATTTCTTTCTCAACAAACGCACTTGAAACCTTTTTTTTTCACCCGTATTCAATACACCTCCGGCGATTGGGACACGGATCAACGGATGCCATCCAACCTGCTGCATTCACTGGTCGAGTACACAACGTTACCGGTAGATCAGAAGGAAAAAGTGGTGCAATTGAGTAGCCCCGATTTATTCAAAAGTCCATTCTGTTACCTGAGCGGCCATAAATTAGTCGAGTTTTCAACTCAGGAACGCGACCATTTCAAACGCTATGTCCAAAATGGCGGCTTCGTATTTGTCGATGATTGTAACCACGACCTCGACGGGCTATTTGCCAAATCCTTCGAGCAGGAAATGGGCCGCACATTCGGACCTAAAGCGTTACAGAAGATTCCGAATAACCACCCTATCTACACCTGTTTTTTCAAATTTGAAGAAGGACCGCCAACCACGTCGTTCGAACTGAACGGCTGGGGCGACGACCTTGTCCACGATTACCTGAAAGCCATCACCGTCAACGGCCGCATCGGGGTATTGTACAGCAACAAAGATTATGGCTGCGAATGGGACTATGATTTCCGAAATAAACGGTTTCTGGCCGAAGACAATACCAAGTTTGGCGTCAATATCGTAACCTACGCGCTAACGGCGTAATTTTTAAAAGATGTATGATGTATAGTCAAGTGTCCATTCAGAATACACATACATTCTATATCATACATCGCACATCCCTCTAACTACAACCTGACAGACAGACCATTGGATTCATCAACAGACTTAACTCATTATAAAGCGCTGGTGGCCAAATTGCCGCAGCTACGCCAGGAAATCGGAAAGGTTATCATCGGCCAGCAGGAAGCCATTAGCGAAGTGCTTATTTCGCTATTAGCCGGTGGCCACTGCCTGCTGGAAGGCGTGCCGGGGCTCGCCAAAACGCTGATGGTCAAGACGATGTCCGATGCGCTGGCGATGCGATTCAAACGCATTCAGTTTACGCCCGATCTAATGCCCGGCGACATTGTTGGCACGGAAATTCTGGACGATGACCATGAGACAGGCCACAAGGTGTTTGTTTTTAACCGGGGACCTATTTTTGCCAATGTCGTACTGGCCGACGAAATCAACCGGACTCCGCCCAAAACGCAGGCAGCGATGCTCGAAGCCATGCAGGAGTACAAGGTTACCTATGGCGGCAATGACTACGAACTGCCCAAGCCATTTCTGATCATTGCCACGCAAAACCCAATTGAACAGGCCGGAACATACCCGCTTCCCGAAGCGCAATTGGATCGATTCCTGCTCTACATCAAACTCAGCTATCCATCGGAGCGGGAAGAGCTCGATGTCCTGAAAAGCACAACGGGCACCTCGCGGCCAACCCTACAAACCATTCTTTCCGATCTGGATATTATCCAGTTACAGAAGCTCACGCGTGAAGTACACATTAGCGAGGAACTGATCGATTATATCAACCGACTGGTGCGGGCGTCACGGCCGCAGGACTCGCCCTCGGCTTTTGTGAAGCAATGGGGCGAATGGGGCGCAGGGCCACGCGCCGGGCAGGCACTCGTGTTGTGTGCCAAGGCCAGGGCCGTGCTAAATGAACGTTTCTCCGTTATTCCCGACGATATCCAGGCCCTGGCCTACCCGATCCTTCGCCACCGAATTGCCCTCAACTTCCGCGCCGAAGCCGAAGGCATCACCACGGATCAGGTGATCAAAGAATTACTGATGACGATTAAATGAGGTTTGTAGGATACGGTTTGAGGTTACTAGTTTGTGGTTTGTGCATCCATGGACTGTATCCTCACAGGTCACTCTTCTGAAAGGAGACAGGTTGCTGACGCGCAAGTGGCCTGTGAGGACAAACGCCATGGATGCAACCACAAACTAGTAACTACAAACCATAAACTCTATACCAATTACCAGACTGCATGCTCATCACCGAACTCATAAAACTCAACAACCTGCAGCTGGCCAGCAAACTGGTGAGTGATGAATTGTTGCTGGGTATTCAGACCAGTCGACGGTCGGGAATTGGGACTGAGTTTGAGCAGTTTCGGCATTACACGCCCGGCGACGATCCGAAGCGAATCGACTGGAAGCTATTCGCCAAGTCCGGGCATTACCTGGTCCGGGAATCTGCGACGGAGAGCAACCAGCAAGTTCGGTTATTGATCGATTTGTCGGGTTCAATGAACTACACCGAAGGAAAGGTCAGCCGGTTGCAGTATGCCCGGATTCTCCTGGCGTCGCTGGCTTATCTGACTAACCGACAGGGCGATCAGTTAAGCTTGTATGGGCTGCAAAATGGTACTGTTCAGACACTGGTTCCGGCCGGAAAACTGGCGTTTCAGAAAATTGTGGCCATGCTCGAAGCCACGCCCGCCATGGGTGCCTGGGAAAATCGCAGCCCATCTGTCCCCGAATTCGGCCGCAAGCAGGCAGAAGTATTGATTATCGCATCGGATTTTTTACAGGTAGACGATGAGTGGGTCAAGTTGATTCAGGGCGTGGCCGGACCACGTCGGGAAATCGTCATTTTCCAGGTATTGGGCGATGAGGAAATCAATTTCTCGATGAATGGCTTTTATCGATTCCAGGATCTGGAAACGGGAAAAGAAATCGAATTACAGGCCGATGCCATTCGGGACATCGTTCGGGAACGGGCGACCGCTTATCTGGCGAAACTGGAGGAGAGTTTGCGCATTCCTCATGTCCGTCTGATTCGCGTTCGCCTAAGCGATCCAATTGCTCTTGTGCTAAAACAGTTTTTAATGAGTTGAAATAGGGTTAATAGTTTGTGGTTTACGGTTTGTGCATCCGTGGCCTGTGTCCTCACAGCCCGCTCTGCCGAAAAGAAACCATTGCTGACGCGAATGTGGCCCGTGAAGACACAGGCCACGGATGCGCTAACCTCAAACCACTACCCGTAAACCACAAACCCAATACCATAAACCACAATGCAGTTTGTTGAGCCATTTTTATTGTGGGGTGCGCTAGCCGTCGCTATTCCGGTGGCTATTCACTTCTGGCACCAGAAGCAGGGGAAACCCTTACCCTGGGCGGCTACACAATGGCTTATCGAGAAGCAACAGCAACAAAGTCGCGGACTTCGACTCGATAATATTTTACTGCTCATTTGTCGGTGCTTGTTACTGATTGTATTAGCTCTTTTACTGGCTCAACCCATTCTAGCCTGGTTTACGAAGCCCCCAACCATTGAGCGACTTCACTTGGTACAACCCAGTCCGGCCGTTTCGGAAAACTTCAAGTTTGAACTGACGGATGCACAAAAAAAGGGGGAACGGGTCGTCTGGGCCGACGAACGATTGAGCACGATGGATGACAAGCCTTATAGTTTTCAAAAGGCCCCGCGTTTGAACCCGTTACAGATGCAAACGGCCATTCATAAACTCGACAGCAAGAATACTGAACTTCATCTATATATCACGAACAGTCAGGATCTGGCCAAGTTACCAGCCATTACGGTTCCGGCGCGCTTCCGCCTACACACGGTGATTGATTCAACGAGCCAGCCTCGCCCCTATCTGATGGGCAAAAATGGCCGAAAACTATTTATCAATCGGGCGGGCAAGTTCAACAGCGTTCCAGTGCTCGATCCAACGGTAAAGTTCCAATCCGCCCCTGTAAACGCAGGACCGATAGTTGTCCTGCTCAACTACCGGAATGAGCGGGAGCGACAAACCGTAAAAGCCGCTCTCAGTGCTCTGGCGGACGTTTACGCCGTTGACCTAACCCTCGACGAAGCCCCACAGCCGAACCGCTCGTATGCCTGGGTACTCACCGATCAGCTACCAGCAAAACCCGCAACACAAACCCTTTACATTGTGTCTGGCAGTGCCTCAGCGGCCCAGGCTGCCAACGTCGTCTTCACGAATGAATCACTGACTCCACAAACATCAGATCGGGTAGCGACAGGGCAGTTACCGGAATGGCTCGGCACCCAATTAATGCATCATTACGGCCTTGTCTCCTCTCATCAACCGTTGAGCCAGCAAGACCTCCAGTCACTCTTTATTTCGTCAACTAAACCCACAACAGCGCAGCAGGCGGGTGTTCAGGATGCGCTTTTGCTGCTTCTCGTCGTTTTGTTACTCATTGAACGCTGGCTTGCCTTGACCAAAAACGCATGAACGAACTGAAACGCCTTGTCTCGTCGGTCACGTACCAACTTTACGCCAACGCCCTCCTACGGTGTGTGCTGCTGGCTATCTCGGCCTATCTGATCACGGCTACGTTTACCGGATCGACCGTTTGGTCGCTGCTTGTTGGCGTAGCTGGCTTTGGCCTGGGAGCCGTTTTGAGTAAGCTTTATCAGGATAAAAAGCCACAGGCCATTCGGCTCATCCACCAGACGGTTGGCGATGTGGAATATAGTTTACCCCTCCTGACAAAACCCCAGCTTAATCTGGCCGAACAACTTCAGCTCGACCGCCTGAATACGCATATTCAAACGGTTCACGTACCCATCGTTTTCCTAACAAAAGCTGGGCAATACGGCCTGCTTTTAGGGGCCGCGCTGGCGGTCTATTTCGGTTATCCTTTGTTAAAAAATAATGCCGTAGACAGCCCTAAAAAGCAGGGCTTACCAGGCACGTTTACATCTGAAAGCAAGCCGGTTGCGCCAACCTTTGAATCCGCCAGATTACACATTCAGCCGCCCGCTTATACCCGACTTCCGGAAATAAACTCAGCGAATTTAAACGCATCGAGCGTTGTGGGTGCCGTTCTGACTTGGCAGCTCCAGTTTAGTTCGACCAATCAGGTGTCGGTAAAACTTGTAAGCAGTCAGGGGAAAGAGCTTCTGTTTCGAAAGACCGGAGATGCCTATACGTACCAGGATAAACTGATCAATTCGGGCTTGTATGCGATCAAAGCTTACTGGCGCACCGATCAGCAGAAGGATTCGGTTATCTATCAATCAGACTTTTATCGGCTCGAAGCCCAACCCGATCTGGCCCCCAAGATCGAGCCGAATTCGAAAGAACTATACAGCTTTCATACCATTAAAGACCCAAAAACGCTGACAATCGGTGCCCGGATATCGGATGATTTTTTGGTATCGAAAACCTTTCTTGTCGCTACTGTTGCTCGGGGTTCGGGGGAAAACGTTAAATTCAGAGAAGTCCGATTACCGCTGAGCCAGGCGAATTTCAAAGACGCCAAACTCACCAAAACCCTGGATCTTGATGAACTGAAATTCGCCCCGGGCGACGAACTGTATTACTATTGGGCAGCTTTCGATAATCGCCAGCCCGAACCAAATTACACAAAATCAGACACGTACTTTCTGGTTTATAAAGATACGACCGAGGTCGAGGAAAGTGAGTTGCCCACGATGGCCGTGAACATTATGCCCGAGTACTTTCGAAGCCAGCGACAGATCATTATCGACACCGAAAAGCTACTGGCGAGCCGAAAGAAAATGGGGTCTAAAGTAACCCATGCCTATAAAAGTCAATCCAACGAAATTGGCTTCGATCAGAAAGTGCTTCGGCTCCGATATGGCCAGTTTCTGGGCGAAGAATTCGAAACCTCGGCCGGGGGCGGACACATTGAACCCACCGACGAAGACGGCGACCCGCTTAAAGGATTTGTTCATGACCACGATAAGGGCGAAGAACATGCCGAGGCCCACCACGAAGAAGAACACCACCATGACCACGGAAGCCCCGCTGCCCAGGCCGCCGATAATCAGGACCCGGTGGCCGCGTTGATGGAGCAGTACGTTCACTCGCACGACAATGCTGAAACGAACACCTTCCACGAGCAATCGACCCGGTCGCTGCTAAAGATGGCCCTGGAAAACATGTGGCAGTCGGAACTGCATTTGCGATTATACGAGCCCGAAAAAGCCCTGCCGTTTGAGCAGGAAGCCCTCAAGTACCTGAAAATGTCGCAGCAGAAAGCCCGGTCTTACGTGAAGAAAACCGGCTTTGACCCGCCCCAAACCAAGGAGAAAGAAACCCGGTTGACGGGCGAAATGAAAAACGTAACGACGGCGTTTAATCAGGAGCGGACCTATAGCCAACAGCGCATCGAGTTGCTGGTTGCCGAAGCGCTTGGTTATCTGGACATACCCAAACTCAATGCTCAACAACGGCAAGCCGTGCAGCAACTTGGCAACGCGTTGGCGAATGGCGTGGTCAACAGTGGTCTTCAGAACTGGTCGATGCTGACATCGCTGCAAAAACTAGCCGGGGGCAAATCGCTGACCAGCGCCGAGAAAACGCAGTTGAAAACAAAATTATACAGCCTGACTGGAGCGTCGGAACGAACGGGGCCGTCATATGCCAGTGACCGTGCCTTACAACAAGCTTTCTGGCGGCACATTAATTAGTCCGGCAGACGATCTGCTCATCCGAATGCAAACAAGTATAAACTGGACCAGCCCTATTAATTGGTGTATCGCTCTGGCGTTACTGATCCTGTTGGTTGGTCAACTTTGGCTCATCAGCCGCAATCAATCCATACCGACCAGTCGAAAATGGATTAAAGTCGGGCTGAATAGCGCCCTGTGGCTACTTATAGCGGCCTATTTCGGGCAATTTCACTGGCTAAGTCAACGCCCTTCCAGCCATGCGTTGTTAATCGGCGACGAGGTGCCTTCTGCCGTTGCCCGTCAGGTCAAGGACAGCTTACACATTCAGGACAGCTTTACCAGCCGGAACCTGAAAAACGAGTATGATTCTGTCACATTGGTTGGCCAGCGCTTCCCCATCGAAACGCTGACAAGTCTCAGCCATTCGTCGGTTAACTGGGTTCCGTATTCCCAGCCAGATCAACTGGAGAGCCTTCATTGGAAGGGCATCGTTCGTCAGGGTGAAATGCAGCGGGTCACGGGTCGGGTTTATTCCTCGGGAAAGCAACTCCTGCGTCTTCGGTTTGGTAATCGGACGCTGGATAGCGTTTCGGTGCACGAAGGCGACAATTCTTTTTCGCTCCAGTTTCCGGCTTTTGTGCGTGGCCGCAGCCAGGCTGAACTAACGCTGGGCACGACTACGCTCGATACGGTTCGTTTTTTTGCCCGGCCAACGGAGCCACTGAACGTACAATTTTTACTCGATAACCCCGATTTTGAAAGCAACACGCTGGCGGGCTGGCTAGGAAAACAAGGACATACGGTACAGGTCGTAACAACGCTGTCGAAAGGTATTAACAGCAATGTGCGCATTAATAAAGTCGGAAAGACGATCGATAAAACAACGCCTGACCTGCTGATCACTGACCCTGCCAATGCGGCTACTGCTTCTATAAAAAAAGCGCTTGCCGACGGCAAAGCCGTTTTGTTCATCAACTTTACTAACCCAGAAAGCGATTTTCGGATCATCAATCAGGCGCTAAGCAGCAAATGGCAGGTCAGGAAGGTGTCGAGCGAGCCCGTCGTTCCGGTCGGTCATGGTCTCAATGCGCTCTCCTATCGGTTTGCGGACAATATCAATCAGTTTGCGGTGACAGGCTATCCGGTGGCGATTCAGCGCAAGCTTGCCGGACGCGTTGGCGCAAGCCTGTTAAGTGAAACTTTTCCGTTGTCGCTTAGTGGCGACAGCGTGGCCTATTCCCAACTCTGGACAGCGGTTCTGGTACGGCTGGCCCCCTCCGACAAAAATACGATTCAGGTAGATGCGCCCCTTTTTAGTGGGTTGCAGCAGGAAGTCCGGATCAGCAACTCAGGCAATCTGCCAGTTTTTTTAGCTATTGGTCAGGATACGGTATCGTTTGTTAAGTCACCCATGAACGAACACGCGGCCTCTGGCTCTTCGTTATTCAGGCAGGCTGGCTGGCAATCTATCCAGGACTCGCTGGCGCTGTATGTCGACGCGCGTACTGAATCCAGGCCCTTAGCCGAACAAGAAATCATTCGGCGATTTGTTTCCGCCCATGCGTTGGCCCAATCGACAAGCGAGCGAACGACGCGAACAACGACGACTCAAGTGCCAAACTGGGTATGGTTACTGTTAATTACCGGCTGTTTCACCGCACTGTGGATTGAACCGAAAGTGATTTAGGTTATTGCTTATAACCACTTACTTAGCTTATTGAAAGTCCGTCAATTGGACGTATCAGATTTATCTTCACAGCGTTTTCTCCACTCCCGCTTGAACTTGCTTCGATCTTCGTCGCTCATCTGACGCCATCGATTACGCCAGGGCGGTGAGCCTTCTCCGCTACCATAGCGACCGCCCGACGGGCCAAATTTGAATCCGCCAAACAAGATTCGGGATAAGAGTAATAAACCGGCAGCCTGCCAGATTGTGACCGGCTTGACGGGTACAACGGCGACGAGAACTGTGTTCCAGAGCCAGAATACAACGTACGAAATGACCAGCAACACTAGCAAGATGCCCAGCGGTATGAAGAATCGGAACCGTCTGTGAGAAGTTTTCATAGCCTTATAAGTTATCAAGTTCGTCGTATAGTCGTTGCAACCGCTTCCGAAGGTGCTGAATGGCGTATCGTTTTCGGGAAATAATGGTTTTCAGATTTTCGCCCGTTTGATCCGCAATTTCCTGTAAAGTCCGGTCTTCCAGCTCATTCTGAACAAATACCGTGCGCTGATTTTCGGGGAGTTCATGAAGAGCCTTCATCAGTTCTTCCCAGAATATATCCTTAAAAAACTGGTCTTCGGGCGTTTCGGCGTCAGCCAGCAGAATGTCCCGGAAACGAAAATCATCGTCGTCCTCCTCGCTCATCAGGTCCGACAACGAATCTTCTTTTTTCTTTCGATAGGCATCGGTAATCCGGTTCCTGGCCACCTGAAAAAGCCAGCCACTCATGCTTTCGATGCCGTCGAGATCGACCACTTTCGTTAGCTGATACCAGACATCCTGCAAGATATCCTCGGCGTCTTCGTCTGATTTTACCTGCCCACGAATGAACCGCGACAGTCGGCTTCCGTACTGTTTAACTGTCTCAAGGATGTTCCGTTTGGGCGTTTCAGCCATTCTGTAAGCCTGAATTCAAAAAATCTGTATGAGCTGGTCACCGGATCGCCCGTTTGTCAGACCTAACTCATACAGATTCGTTAGGCTAACGACTATCACGCTTATCCAACTCCTGCAATACGTCGGCCATGGTTCGGAAACGATTGGCATCGCCAATGAAACCCAATCCCGTCATAATAAGTGCAAAACCACCTGTGCTGACCCAAAACCAGGGGTCGGCATTTACTTCACGGAGTTTCGACCCGTGCAAAAGTACCGCCAATCCGCTACCCAGGAGCATGGCTCCACTGCCTCCAAACAGCCAATATTTTGTAATCAGCTTCTTTTCGCGTTGACTTCTCATGATATATCTGTTCTGCGTGTAATTATTTAGAGAAAACCATTGGCACTGCATGAGGTTTACAAAAAAAATGTATCTTATCCCATAGTTTTAGCCTTTACGCTAGCCAACCTGACACTAACCTATACTCCGTATGCCTGTTTTCACCCTTGGTATTGAAGAAGAGTTTCAAACGATTGACCCCAACACAGGCGAGTTACGTTCGCATATGTCGAAGATTGTCGACGGTGGGCAGATAGTTCTTCACGAACGCGTAAAAGCCGAAATGCACCAGGCGGTTGTGGAAGTTGGAACGAATATCTGTAGAAACATTCAGGAAGCCCGTCAGGAAGTGACGTATCTCCGGCAAATGATTATCGAGTTGGCTGAGAAACAGAACCTTAAGATTGCGGCTGCCGGTACACACCCCTTTTCGGATTGGCAGGAACAGTTAATCACACCCAATGAACGGTATGACCGGCTTATCGAAGAACTGCGTGATGTAGCCCGCTCGAACTTAATTTTTGGGTTGCACGTCCACGTGGGTATCGAAAGCCGCAACGAGGGCATCCAGATTATGAACGCTGTCCGGTATTTTCTGCCCCATATCTACGCCCTGTCGACGAACTCTCCATTCTGGCGAGGGCGCAACACGGGCTTCAAGTCGTACCGCTCGAAAGTATTCGATAAATTCCCCCGAACGGGCATCCCTGATTATTTCTCGTCGGCGGCTGAGTATGACGAATATATTGAGCTACTGGTCAAGACAGGGTGTATCGATAACGGCAAGAAAATCTGGTGGGACATCCGGCTGCATCCGTTCTTCGACACCATTGAGTTTCGGATCTGCGACGTACCCATGCGAGTCGATGAAACCATTTGTCTGGCGGCTATCATGCAGGCTTTAGTTGCCAAAATTGATAAGTTACACAAGCAGAATCTCAACTTCCGCCCCTACCGCCGAATCCTGATCAATGAAAATAAATGGCGAGCGGCCCGGTATGGTATTGAAGGCAAACTGATCGATTTCGGGAAGCAGGAAGAAGTACCAACCCACCAGTTAATTCACGAATTACTGACGTTTATCGACGATGTCGTGGATGAACTGGGCAGCCGGACCGAGTGCGAATACGTTCTGAAAATCCTGGAAATGGGTACGGGAGCCGACCGTCAATTGGCTGTCTTCCAGCAAACCAACGATCTGAAACAGGTGGTAAATTACATTGTCGAAGAAACTTCTTTTGGCATCAGGTAGTTCTTTTTCGAGGCACCATGAATAATAGTTAGCCGTAATACACAGTCTATGAGCTTAGTAAAAATTGCCGTTCTTGATATGAATAACAACCATGCCAATGAAGGCATGCGTTGTATTTTACATACAATTCGAAATGTCCAGGGGAGTAACCAGGTGGCAGACCTGAATACGGAACTGGAGTTTGACGTATATGATGTTCGGGCTAATAACGAAATCCCTGACTTAAGCTACGATGTCTATATTTCGTCGGGTGGGCCCGGTAGTCCAATGGCGTCATCGGACGCCTGGGAAGCGAGCTACTTTACGTTAATCGACCAGATATTTGCCTGGAACCAGACCAACGAACGCAAGAAATTCGTATTTCTGATTTGTCATTCGTTCCAGCTGGTGGTGCGCCACCTGAATCTGGGTCTACTGAGTCGGCGCAAATCCACGTCGTTCGGCATTTTCCCGGTGCATAAAACTGAAGAAGGTGACTCGGAAGAATTATTGGAAGGGTTACCCGACCCATTCTATGCGGTCGACTCCCGTGATTACCAGATTACTGAACCAGACGCCGACCGGATGAATGAACTGGGCGCGGAGATTTTGTGCCTGGAGAAAATCAGACCTCACGTGCTGCTCGACCGGGCGGTGATGTCGATGCGTTTCTCGCCCGAAATTATTGGTACGCAGTTTCATCCCGAAGCGGATAATGAGGGAATGCTTCGGTACTTCATGCAGCCCGAGAAACGCAATCACATTGTGTCAAATTTCGGACAGGAAAAGTACGACGACATGGTGGCCTATTTGCAGGACCCCGATAAGATCGCACTGACCGAATCTGTCATTTTGCCGGGCTTCTTACAGCAGGCCATTCGGGCTTTATCGCCAGAACTAATCATGGAATAGACATAAGGATGGCCGTGGTTTTACTATCGTAAACTCACGGCCATTCATTTTTCTGCGTTCTTCTTCAAAACCTACTTTCATGATTAAAGACGTCCGCCAAGCTTACAATCAAGCCTTTAGCCCGGAGAGTTACCGGGCTTTTTTGGATAAAATTGACGCCGATTTCCCCGGCCAGCTGGATTTTCGCGTAGCAGAAACCCCCGTTTTCGTGCCTAAAGTACTGACGGACAAATTAGTGGCCGCCTGCAATGATATTATTGCGGTCATCACCCGTGAGGATTTTAAAACTCGGACCGATAAGGCCATTCCAGCCGAGCAACGCGTGCCGAATGAAGATTCCCACACGCAGTTTATGGCCGTCGATTTTGCCGTTTGCCACGACGCCAACGGGGAGCTTACCCCGCAGCTAATTGAGTTACAGGGCTTTCCGTCGCTATATGGATTTCAGGTGTTCATTGCCAGTATCTTTCGTGAACTCTATCCCATTCCGGATACTCTCTCCCATTTATTCACGGTTGACAATAATGCTGATTACATCGAACGATTGCGTCAGATGATTGTGGGCGATTGCAAACCGGAAGAGGTGATTCTGCTGGAAATTTATCCCGAAAAACAAAAAACCCGCATCGACTTTCTTCTGACAGAGAAATACCTGGGCGTTGCCCCCGTTTGTCTGACCAAAATAAGGAAAGAAGGTAAGGCATTGTATTATAAGAAAGACGGGCGTCAGATTCGCATCAAACGGATTTATAACCGGCTGATTTTCGATGATTTACAAAACTTCCCGGAGCTACGCAGCGACTTCCACCTGACCGACGATGTCGATGTGGAGTGGGTTGGCCATCCGAACTGGTTTTTCCGAATTAGCAAATACACGCTACCTCTGCTCAAAAGCCCTTATGTGCCGGCCAGCTACTACCTGTCAGACCTGAGCAATTACCCAAACGATCTGGAGAATTACGTCCTGAAACCCTTGTTCTCTTTCGCCGGCAGCGGGGTAAACTTAAACATTACCGCTACGGACCTCGATGCCATTCCGGCCTACCAGCGAGACGGTTATTTGCTTCAGCGGAAGGTTAAATACGAACCTGTCATTCAATCGCCCGACGGGCTGGTAAAGTGTGAAATCCGGATGCTGTTTATCTGGCCAAAAGGTGATGATAAACCTACACTGATCACGAACCTTAGCCGTTTGAGCCGGGGCGAAATGATTGGTGTCAACTTCAATAAGAACAAAGACTGGGTTGGCGGTACCGTCTGTTTTTTTGAAAAATAATACGTTTTCACTATAAAGGTCGTAATGGATTTGACAGGAGCGCAGTGTTATCATCTGCGGTCTTTACAACCCCTTTACGACCTTTATCTTTACCCATTATTCCATGGAAACACAACAGGTTACTAGTGCTGAAAAAGCTATTTTCGATCTGACCGGCAAAGTTGCCCTCATCACGGGTGCCAGCAAAGGCATCGGTGAGGATATTGCCCGTGTATTCGCCCGCTTTGGTGCGAAAGTGATCATCAGCAGCCGCAAGCAGGATGCCTGCGATGCGCTTGCCAACGAGATCAAAGCACAAGGGGGCGAAGCAACCGGCATAGCGGCTCATGTGGGCGATATGGCCCAGCTTCAGCAGTTGGTGGGCAAAAGTATCGAAACCTACGATGGCCTTGATATTCTGGTCAACAATGCGGCTTCCAACCCGGTCTTTGGCCCTTCCCTCGATTGCGATGGCGCTGCTTTTGACAAGATCATGCAGGCCAATGTCAAAGCACCTTTCGAGTTGAGTAAACTTTGCTATCCAAGCATGAAAGCCCGTGGCGGAGGCAGTATCATCATGATCAGCAGCATTGCCGGCCATACGCCCGACCCCGGCCTGGGCATGTACAGCGTCAGCAAAGCGTCGCTCAATATGCTAACGAAGGTACTGGCTAAAGAATGGGGAGTCGATGGCATTCGGGTCAACGCGATTTGCCCTGGCCTGATCAAAACGAAATTCAGCCAGGCGCTCTGGCAGAACGAAAAAATCCTCGATCACTTCACCAGCCGCCTGCCCATCGCCCGCATGGGTACAACCGATGAAATTAGCCCGTTGGCCCTGTTTCTGGCGTCAAATGCGTCATCTTACAGCACGGGTAGTTTGTTTTACGCAGATGGTGGTACTGTAATTTAACGGACGACTATGTCTCTCGAAACACGTGAAGTTTGGCTGCGGGGTCCTCTCTCCGATGTGCCCCCACTGGTGCAGCCGATTGCCCATGCCTTAATGCAGGCTCGGGAAGAAGTAACCGCGCTCATGCACAACTTCCCAGAACAGCTACTATGGGCGCGCCCGGCCGGTGTGGCGTCGGTTGGCTTTCATTTACAGCATTTAACGGGCGTTCTTGACCGACTTTTTACTTACGCTCGGAGTGAAGCCTTGTCAACCGACCAGTTAACCGCCCTGGCATCCGAAGGGAAATCGGATCAAGCGACGGTATTTGCTCAAGAGCTGGTATATCAGTTTGTTAAACAGGTTGATCAGGCGCTGGGTGAACTGCAACGTATAGATGAGCAAAGGTTAACAGATTTTCGTGGTGTGGGCCGGGCACAACTTCCTTCTACACTGATTGGTTTGTTAACGCACGCAGCCGAGCACACCATGCGGCATGTTGGACAGCTATCGGTAACGGTTCGGGTGATAACAGTTTAACCTTTTTTTAAGTTATCATTCATCGGCGTTTAACAAAATCGACCGACCTTTCAACCCAAAGGCCCGTCATGGTGGTGGGCTATTACCTTAAACCATTCTCAATTATATGAAAAAGTCCATTCTGGCTGCCTGCGTTGCAGCCGCTCTCTGTGGAAATGCTGTGTTTGCCAGTACGCCCTCGCAAGATAAGCCAGTGAGCAAAACGATGACAACGACTGTGAAGAAATCGACCCCCACCAAAGCAACTACGACCACTAAAACGATGCATAAAAAGCACGTCAAGACATCGGAGTAAGACCCATAGCAGCTCAAAAAAAAGAAGACCCCGTCGGACAGGGTCTTCTTTTTTTTGAGCTGCTCGTTTTTTCTTATTGCACCGCTACAATTTTGAATTCGGTCCGGCGATTTTGCTGGTGTTCGTTTTCCGAGCAATTGACCCCGTCGATACAGCCGTTAATAATTTCCGATTCGCCATAGCCACGCGCCATTAAGCGATTAGCGGCAATACCGCGCGACACCAGATAATCCATTGCAGCTCTGGCCCGATTCTCCGACAGACGAATGTTGTACGTATCCGTAGCTCGTGAATCCGTGTGCGAACGCAACTCGATTTGCATTTTAGGGTATTCCTTCAGAATAGCCATGACGTGATCAAGTTCGTGAGCCGCATCAGCACGAATGAAGAATTTATTCAGGTCATAATAGATGTTTTTCAACTGAAACACATCACCAACCCCGTAGAGACCAAGCGAATCAGTCACCACCTGACCTTTGCGTTTTGTTTTGCTATACTGTGCTTTCTTCGTGGCGTAGCGGTCTTTCTGTGCCGTAATTGTATACGGGGCATTCGGTTTCATATCGAACTCATATCCCCCATCGGGACCTGTCGTAACGGTTTGTTCCGATTTATCCTTGTCATTTCGCAACGTCACTTTCACGCCCGTTGCTGGTTGTTGGTTCACTTCGGTTTTAACTACCCCCTTAACAACAGTATTTTCTGAGCGCTCCAGATAGATCGACACATTCAGCACCGGCTTGGGCGACTGGGTCAGGGTTGAGAACCGGACGCTGTTCATAGCATAGCCTTCTTTAATGGCCCTGAACTCATACTCCGTATTGGAATCGACGCATAAGTCGGTTCGACCATTCGCATTGGTAATCCGCAATTCCTGATTGACACCATTCCGCAAAATACGAACGTCCGCATTTTCGAGGGGCGTGCTCGTTTTGGCGTCATATACCAAAATGTTCAGTTGTTTGCAGGTACGCCGGAATGAATAAATATCATCATCACTGATTCCTTTTTTACGGTTGCTACTGAAGTAGCCGGTTGTGCGGCTTTTGTCTGTGATAAAGCCAAAGTCGTCTTTTTCGGAGTTGATCGGTGCCCCGGCATTTTGAACCCCTTTGTAAGCAATGCCATCTTTAAGCTCGGCCACAAAAACATCTAAGCCACCCAGCCCTTCGTGCCCATCCGAAGAGAAATAGAGGTTGTCTCCCTCGGCGGCAAACGGAAACATCTCGTTTCCTTCGGTATTGATTTCTTTACCCATATTAACGGGCGTACCCCATTGGCCGTTATTGAACTCAACGACGTAAATATCCGTACCGCCGTATCCACCCGGCATATCCGACACAAAATACATTTTTGTATTGTCGAACGAGAAAGCGGGGTGACCCACCGAGTATTCATTGCTATTGAACGGTAAATCCTGAATATCAACCCACTTCCCGTTTTTGTTAACGGAAGAATACAATTTCAATTTTTTTACGCCGTCCGAGCTTTTACCCGATTTCCCTTTGCTGGAATTGTTTCGGGTAAAAACAATGAAGTTCTGGTCTTTAGTGAACGTCATCGGCCCTTCGTGGTATTTTGTGTTGAGGGTACGGCTAAATATTTCAGCTTTCGTCAGGGGCGTATTTTCCGCTGTAATTTCGGGTCCCTGCGCTTTATTTTCGCTCCCACCGCCCAACACCGCCGAATTAGGCGAACGGTTCAAATCAGAGCCCGGAACGCGCAGTTGGTTCGTATCGGGGTGGAAATAGAGGTCCAGAAACGGCGTCTGGTTCCAGTTGAACACCCGTTTCACCGGGCCAGACTCATCGCGGGCCGACACGAAAACGAGACCATTCTTATAATACATGGGGCTGAAATCAGCCTGACGCGAGTTGATGGGCAAACTTGATATACGATAAGACGACGAATCCTGGTAGAATCGGCTCATATCCATGTAAGAGACCGTGAAACGGCGCCCCCGCAAGTCTTCTTTCTGCTTCTCGCCATACTGACTATACATCTTCTGAGACTCCCGATATTTGCCGTTCTGAGCCAACGATTGGGCATAATACAGGTATACTTCGCTATCAAGGTCCGTATTCGACTTTATTAGTTCGCTATAGACCCGTTCGGCGTTTCGTGTATCCTCCAGTTTACGGTAACAATAACCAAGTTTGATCATTGCATCCCGCGTTTCGGCAGGGTCCTTCTTTTTATCGGTCCGCAGAAACTCCTCGTAGGCCCGCACCGCGCTGACATAACTAAGATTATCAAATTGCTTATTTGCCGCTCGTAGTCGCGCACTTTGTGCCTGAGCAGTCAGACTCCAGAAGGCCAGCCCTGCCAGTAGCAGGACACATACAATTCGGTTCATGGATGTTATTGAGTTAATAAAACTTGGGGCTCGCTCAAATCTCATCAAATAAGATGCCAACTTTTTCGAATATGGGTTCGGCTTGCTTGAAACACAAAGCAATTTACTTGTTTTAGACCTATAGTAAGGGATTTGGCCACTCCTTATTATAGCTAAACTGGGCAATTTTCCGGGTCTGAGCCGTTATTCTGAACCGATGAGCAATTCGCCGACCCACTACCCAGGCAATCTCACCACCCGAAATCAGGACAACGGTTTGCTCCCGTTCTGTGCGGCTTAGCTTTAGGTCATTCAATAAGTCACTGACTAATTTATGGCCTTTGAGCCCCAGCGGACGCAGTCTATCGCCCTGTTCCCACAGGCGAATATGGAGCGGAAAGGTAAGTTGATCAGCATCCAGACTGGCGATAGCTGGGTCTAGGGAAGGGATGAATCCGGCAGGCCTATCCATTACGTCAACCGTCAGTGTGCGTCCTTTCGATAGTTCTAGTACTTTTTCAGACCAATCAGTCAACAGGAAGTCAATAGTGACCTGTTCCGGTAACGCTTCGATGAGCAGCCCCGTTCGTTCACGCACTATACGATGCGTAACTGACTGAATAATCTGGCCGGTGGGTTTGTTCAGCATATCGGCGACTTGCCGTGCCTGTTCGGTTGTAAAACCCATTGGCTTCAACCATTCCATCAACCGAAACGCTCCTTCGGGCAAGCCCAGCAATTTTTCGGTTGGCAACAATATGCCTTCATTCCGAACTTCAGCAACAGCCTGCCAGGACCGGTCGAGCTCGGCGCGCATGAGCACTTCGGCTGATCGAAGTCGCTCAACAGTTCGAGGTAAAGTTTGCCATAAACCCGGATTGAGGTCATTGAGGATGGGAACTACATGGTGACGAACTCGATTGCGGGCGTAGGTATCATTCGCATTGGAGCTGTCTTCCCGGTACAGTAAACCTGCTTCGTTTACAAAAGTCGCCAGTTGGCCACGTGTCGCAAATAACAGTGGGCGAACGATCTGGTTTTGCCGTGCCAGAATTCCATGCAAACCCGCCAGACCCGTTCCACGCGTCAGATTGAGCAGAAGCGTTTCAAGTACATCATTTTTGTGATGCGCCGTCGCGACGTAAGGGTACGAATAGGTAGCAAGCAGTTGAGCAAACCAGGTGTAACGTAATTCACGGGCCGCCATCTGAATAGACAGTCCTCGTTCCTGCGCAAACGTCGTTGTATCGAAACGAGCAAGATGAAACGGAACCCCATAACGTTTTGCCATGTTTTCAACAAAAACGGCATCCCCGTCGGAATCTGAGGCCCGTAGCGTAAAATTAACGTGGGCAATTGCAAAGGGTTGACTAACTCGATGAAAAAGCTCCGCCATCACGACGGAATCCAATCCACCACTCACGGCCAGCAGTACCTGATCCGTTGATTCGAACAGGTGATTGTCGTTAATAAATCCTAAAAATTCCGTTTCCACCATATGGAGTCGGCCCTAAGCCGTAGTTTTGTCAGTATGATTCGTTTCTTTGCCGCTTTTCTTCTTCTCTGTTCATGGCTTGTTTCGGCTAATTCGCTGGCACAGGTTGGGCCTCCTTCGCCCGGTCGCCCAGTGGCACCGGGGAATGCAGCCGACAAAGTTGAGCTACTGCCCGGTGCTGACAGCCTGGTGGGTATGACAGTTCCAGGGCAGGTTGTTCGTAAAATATACAACAACGTCAGGTTTCGGCAAAAAGGGGTCCTGATGTTCTGTGACCTCGCCATTCAAAACGCAACCACTAACGTAATCGAAGCCTATGGCCATGTAAAGATCATACAAGGCGATACAATTACGGTTCAGGGGGATACCATGTTTTATTATGGCAACGTCCGTCAGGCAAACATGCGCGGTCGCGTGAGCATGCGTGACCGAAAAATGACGCTTACCACCGCTCACCTTGATTACGACATGCTGTCGGGCATTGCCCATTACCCAACGCCCGGCCGTATTGTGGACAAAGAAAATGTACTGACCAGTCGGGAGGGATATTATGACACCCGCAGCAAGCTGTTCACGTTCCGCCAAAACGTTCGACTGGTAAACCCCAAAGGTACCCTCACGGCTGATTCACTGCTCTACAATTCTCTGACCAGAATGGCAATTTTTCAGGGTCCTACCCGCATTACCAATAAAGATGGGGTGCTGACGGCCATTGAGGGTCAATACAATACAACGACGGGTATTTCAAATTTCCAGCGTCGGGCTACGGTCGAAACGCCTAAATACCGGCTCACTGGCGATAGCCTTTATTACGACAATGTTACCGAGTTGGGGATCGCCAAAGGAAACGTGATCATGGTTGCCAAGGACCGCCAGGCGATCATTCTGGGTGACCATGTCCGTTATAACGGAAAAGCAGGCATTTCGCGGGTGACAGGCCACCCGGTAGCCAAAAGTCTGGCAAATGAGACGACAAAGGACACTCTTTACCTGCGGGCTGATACCTTGTTTTCTTTCGATAATAAAGTAACAAATACGCGTCGGTTGCTAGGTCAGAAAAACGTATTTCTGTACAAATCGGATCTTCAGAGCAAATGTGATTCGCTCATTTACGACACGGCCGACTCGACTATTTATTTCTATAAAAAACCAATCGTCTGGAGTCAGAATAAATACCAGATGGAAGCCGATTCAATGCGGGCCGTGATGAAAAATAACAAAATTCACACGCTGTTTTTAAAGACAAAATCATTCGTTATTTCCCTGGATACACTCAAGAATTATAACCAGATTAAGGGGAGAACGGTAACGGCTTATTTTGCTACAAAAATTGTATCGACAACCGTTACCAGCGCCGATTTGCCCGTCTCAACGACAACCGCTGCGGGTAGTGCACCGCATTCTGTTTCAGCCCTTGCAACAAAACTGCCCCTTAAGCGCTTATTGACTCCTAAAGGTGGGTCACCTGTTTCAACAACCGTTTTGCATCAGGAGCAGACTGTGCTTGATCGGGTTCTTGTTGAAGGAAATGGACAGAGCCTTTATTACGCGGTTGATGAAAAAAATAAATTGATTGGTTTGAATCACGTTGAATCAAGCCGAATGAATATTGAATTTAATGATAATAAAGTGGGGAAGATTCGATTTTACGGCCATCCGGATTCACAACTCATACCTCCGAAAGAATTAACACCAGAGGTTCAACAACTGGATGGATTCCGCTGGCGCGAGGCTGAAAAGCCAACAAAAAATCAGGTTTTATGGCTTGAAAAGCCGCCAGCCGAACAACCGGTAATTAGAAAACCATTAAAAAACAAAGGAACAATTAAACCTTTAGCTCAAAAATTGGTTCAAAAGACTATTAATTGACCAATTGAAACTATTAATTCACTCATTTAACAATTTTTTAGACAATAGCCCGTTGACTTTGTCTTTTAAGATGAATAGGTTTGTGGTGAATACATGCGTACATGAAGTAGACTTACATGAAACAAACTATACTTATTGGTGTATTGATGGGCTTGCTAACGGCAACGATCCCGCTTCAGGCGCAAGTCGCCCAGCGAGATTCGGACGCCCGTAAAGGAAGCCGACTCGAACTGGGTCGTACCTCATCCGTACGCAAAACAACGACGGGCTTACCGGCACAACGCTTTTCGATTGCCGCAAACCCAACGTTGTCCGGGCTTGACCGGTCAATGACACTGCACAAAAACAGCGCGATCAATGAGCATTACCGCTCTCTGTTGATGGCTCGTTCAGGTACTAAAGCCACAACGATCGACAATACGCCAGCAGTTGAAAGTGCAGCCCGACCAGCGGCTTCCGTGCAGGAAGGTAAGACAGAAAACAGGTTATATACAGCGGATAAACTGTGGGTATCCAATGCCTATCCAAATCCTGCCGACGACGTTGCTGAACTGGATTATCAGTTTACTGGCGCGGGTGAGGCAAAGTTGGTTCTGTTAAACGTATTAGGAGCACCCATTGCCGAATATGAACTCGAACGAAATGCCAATAGAGTTCG
The DNA here is from genome assembly GCF_054776595.1 of Spirosoma horti. Lineage (NCBI taxonomy): Bacteria > Pseudomonadati > Bacteroidota > Cytophagia > Cytophagales > Cytophagaceae > Spirosoma > Spirosoma horti. The sequence continues at coordinate 312,143 of NZ_BAAHBQ010000008.1, read as the reverse complement.
GATTGGAACCCGTCTGCTGGATACAGGTTATTATTTATACCAACTCTCGATAGATGGCAAGAAAGTGGCGACCAAACGATTGCTCGTTCGCCACCAATAAGGTCGGCCTATTATGTTAAAATAGCATAAACAGACCAGGTCAACACTCATTTTAAGAACTATAGCAGGCTACATCGTCGTTTTAACGGTGTAGCCTCTATTTTTTTTGTATCTTTGCAAACATATGCAACACCGTCATATTGGTAAGATTCTGTTGGGGATTTGGGTAGCGTTTCTACTTGGATCATGTAGCCCGTTTTCAAAACTACAGAAAAGTGGGAGCGATGACGAAAAGTACAAAGGTGCCATACAGTACTATAAAAAAGGAGACTGGTACCGGGCAGGATTACTATTCGAAGAGTTAATTCCCGTATTGAAAGGCAGCACCGAGTCGGAAATGGCTCAGTTCTATTACGCCTACACGCAATATCAGCAGCAGCAGTATTTGCTTAGTGCTACGCTGTTCAAGAAATTTTATGAAACGTTTGCCCGTTCTGACTACGCTCAGGAAGCTATGTATATGTATGCTTACTCGCTGTATAAAGATACGCCCTCGTTTAACCTTGACCAGTCAAATACCTTAACGGCGACATCGGCTCTTCAGGACTTTATTAACGCCTACCCCGACAGCAAGTACAAAGATGAATCGACCAAACTGATTCTTGAACTGCGCGGGAAGCTGGAACGAAAGGCCTACGAAAAAGCCAAACTGTATTACAAAACCAGCGGCTTTAACATTGCCTCCTATAAGTCATCCGTTATTGCCATTAATAACTTTCAAAAGGAGTTTCCGGATTCAGAATACAATGAAGAACTGGCATTTCTAAAGGTTGATGCCGAATTCAGTCTGGCTCAAAACAGCCTGGAAACTAAACAGAAGGAACGTTATCAGGAAGCCATCAGTTATCACCAGGCATTTATCGATAAATACCCTAATAGTCAATTCCTGAAGCAGTCGGAGAAAATGTTTGAAACCAGCCAGAAAGAGATTGAACGGCTGGATAAGCTGGAGCAGGAACGTGAAAAGGAAAAAGAACGCTTAAAAGATGCCAACCGCCCGGCAAAGGTGACGGCAGCCAATTAACACAGGATACGGTTTGAGGCTTTGCAGCGAAAAACCCTGGCAATACAAGTACCGTATACTATAAACCAAATACCGAGATTTAATCATTATGGCAACAAATCCATCGATTATTACCCGCAATAGCGACAAAATCGCGGGCCAAACCGGGAATCTGTACGAATCGGTATCGATCATTTCGAAACGTGCTCGTCAGATTGCAACGAAAAACAAAGAAGAGTTAAGTAACAAATTGTCGGAATTCGTTTCGGCAGTTGACAACCTCGAAGAAGTTTTTGAAAACCGCGAACAAATCGAAATTTCGAAGTTTTACGAGCGTATGCCGAAGCCAACCTCCATTGCAACGGATGAGTTTCTGGAAGGCAAAGTCTACTGGCGTTATAGCGAAGACGACGCTCAACAGTAATACACATGGTATACCCATTTCAATGACCGCACGGTATACGCTGTGCGGTCATTGGTGTTTTAGTAGGCTGGCGTTAACGCCATACCGCACAACTAGTTGCGATTCTTCAATCAACCCTTTCTATGTCAGTAGCGGGCAAGCGAATTCTTTTAGGTGTTACAGGTAGCATTTCAGCTTACAAATCGGCGTTGCTGGTGCGACTATTGATAAAAGCAGGGGCCGACGTGCAGGTCGTTATGACCGATTCGGCCCACCAGTTTATAACACCCCTCACGCTGAGCACCTTGTCAAAAAGGCCCGTGCTATCCGCCTTTGTGAATACCCCTAATGATCGCCCTGGCGATGGCATTTGGAACAATCATGTCGAACTTGGCTTATGGGCCGATGCGCTTGTGATAGCACCCGCATCGGCCCATACACTCGCCCGCTGCGCGACAGGCCTTTGCGATGATTTATTATCAGCCATTTACCTATCGGCCCGTTGCCCCGTCTTTTTTGCTCCGGCAATGGACGTTGATATGTATCACCACCCGACTACGACTGACAACCTGCGTCGGCTCGACTCATTCGGTAATCACATCATACGGGCTGAACACGGCGAACTGGCCAGTGGCCTGATTGGCGAAGGCCGGTTGGCTGAGCCGGAAAACATTCTGGAGAAACTCAATAACTTTTGGGCAGAGGTTCCTCAACAAGCAACGTTGTCTGGAAAGCGGGTATTGATAACGGCAGGCCCCACGCAGGAACCTATTGACCCCGTGCGATACATCAGCAACCACTCAACTGGCAAAATGGGCTATGCGATTGCCAACGCTTTTTCTAAAGCTGGTGCATCGGTTGTCCTGGTGAGTGGACCAACGACACTGCCCCTCCCAAATCCGTCTATTCAGCGGGTAAATGTTCGAACGGCCCAGGAAATGTTCGAGGCTACAGAAACCGCCTTTTCCGATGCAGACATTGTGGTGTTGAGCGCGGCCGTTGCCGATTATACTCCTGCTCACCCCGCTGATCGGAAAATAAAGAAGAAAGAAACGTTCTTTTCGCTTGAACTAACCAAGACCACGGACATTGCCGCTACGCTTGGCTCCCGTAAACGGCCTGGTCAATTGATGATGGGTTTTGCTCTGGAAACGGATAATGAGCGCGACAATGCGTTGAAAAAACTTTACGCTAAAAACTTAGACTGGATTGTGTTAAATTCACTTCGCGATTCCGGAGCGGGCTTTGGGCACGACACCAACAAAATCACCGTTATTGATAAAGACGAACAAATCCATGACTTTGCGTTAAAATCGAAAGATGAGGTGGCACAGGATTTGGTAGGTTTAGTGATAAAATCGCTCTGATAAACAGACGTATAGCGACTACAAGGCTAGAGATAATGAAAGCAATACGAATCGTCCTGCTGTTGAGTTGCCTGATTGGTTCAGTTCAGGCACAGGAGTTGAATTGCCAGGTAACCGTCAATTCAGATCAGTTATTTGCCCAACAAAAAACTGATTTTGCTTATTTAAACCAATTGAAGGGGATTATAACCGAATTCATGAATAACCGGCGCTGGAGCAATGATCAGTTTGGCGTTTCGGAACGCATAAACTGCTCGTTGAATATAAACCTGCTAAAGTCATTGACACAGGGGGTATTTGAAGCCACTGCCCAGATTACGGTTACGCGACCCGTGTATGGTACAAACTACGAAACAACCACCTTTACGTATGTTGACCGGGCTTTCAACTTCGTTTATTTGCCGACAACGCCTGTCTATTTCCGGGATAATCAGTTTTCGGATGATTTGACTTCCCTCCTGGCCTTTTATGCCAATGTGATTCTGGCTGTCGATTATGACACGTTCAGTAGGCAGGGTGGCAATCCGTATGTACAACGGGCTTATACGATTACAAACCTGGCCCAGCAAGGGTCAGCCAATGGCGCCTGGCAAAACGGGGGGGATCGCCGAAATCGGTATTGGCTAATCGAAAATATGCAGAATCAACAGCTGATTCCGTTTCGGGATGGACTCTACACCTATCATCGGCAAGGGCTGGATGTTTTTGCTGCGAACCCTGTACAGGCCCGTAAACAGGTACTTACCTTGCTGTCTACCATCCGAACGGTTGGTTTGCAGTTGCCAAACTCCGTCCTGATCAGTTCGTTCTTCGAGGCTAAATCGCAGGAGCTATACAACATACTGTATGAAGGAACGCCCACGGAGCGAAAGCAAGCGTTCGATTTACTTTCTTACCTGGATCCGGGTAAGACCGAAAACTATCGGAAATTAATCCAGTAACGGGTTATCAGGGAGTAAATTTACCTTTATCGCTGTTACCTATTTACTGCTAACCATCACTGATTTTGCTTTCGCATTTACTCATAAAAAACTATGCGTTAATTGACGAACTCGAACTTTCGCCCGACCGAGAACTTAACATCGTTACGGGCGAAACAGGAGCCGGAAAGTCAATTATATTAGGGGCTATCGGATTGCTACTTGGCAATCGGGCCGATACGCGCGTGCTGTATAACCCCGAACAGAAATGTATCATCGAGGGCACCATTGGAGTTTCCGGCTACCAGATCGAACGAATCTTTGAAGAAGAGGAACTGGATTATTCGGATTCCTGCATTGTTCGTCGCGAGATTGGCGTGAGTGGAAAGTCACGTGCGTTTGTCAATGATACGCCCGTCAATCTGGAAACGCTTCGGCGTGTCACAAGCCAGATGATGGACATTCACTCGCAGCACGATTCGGTTTTGCTCGGCTCTAATGAATATCAGTTAGAGATTGTGGACACTTACGCCCAAAACGAGGGGCAACTCCGCGCCTACCGGGCCGATTATCAAACCTATCGGGCAAAAAAATCACATTACGATCAGCTACAGACCGAAGCATCGGCTATGCGTAAGGAGTTCGACTACAATAACTTCCTGTACGAAGAGCTGGTAAAAGCACAGTTGCTGCCCGATGAGCAGGAATCACTCGAACAGGAATTGACAATACTTGAAAACGCCGAAGACATAAAGGAACGTCTTCAGGTAGCGTATGAATACCTGGATAATACGGAACAGTCAGTCATTGATTTTTTGAAAGGTACCGTCAGTAACCTGGCCTATATCAGTAAACTGTCGAATCAGTACGAGCAACTTCTGCAACGGGCACAGAGCAGCCTGATTGAATTGCGAGATTTGGCGGATGAAATCAGTGTTGAACAGGATCGTGTTGATATCGATGATACCCGCGCCGAAACCATTCGCGAACGGCTGAATCTGATGTATCAACTTCAGACCAAACACCAGGCAAAAGACGTGGCGGCTCTGATTGCGTTGCGGAATGAGCTTGGCCTGAAAGTGAGCAAAGTGTTAAATCTGGATGATGCCCTGGCGGATGCAAAAGCCCAGACCGACGAGGCCCGTGCCCAGCTTCAAAGCAGCGCTAGCGCCTTATCGACTTCCCGAAATGCTGTTTTGCAACCTATAGAAACCCAAATCGGCCAGTTGCTGAATGATCTCGGTATGCCCAATGCCTCCTTGAAAATTCATGCCGAAACCGGTAAGCCCACGACTACGGGTGTCGATACGATTTCGTTCCTATTCAGTGCAAATAAAGGCGTTAAGCCCCAACAGTTAAAAAACGTGGCATCGGGAGGTGAGTTTTCGCGGCTGATGATGGCCATCAAATACATACTGGCCAGCAAACGCTCTTTACCTACCATCGTCTTCGACGAAATCGACGCGGGTGTATCGGGCGAAATTGCGATTAAAATGGGCAACATGATGCGTGATATGGCTCATAACCACCAGATTATAGCTATCACGCACCTCCATCAGATAGCTGGTCAGGGTACAGCGCACTACTTTGTTTACAAAGATCACTCAGCGGCTAAAACGGTCAGTCGTATAAAAAAATTAACTCTGGAGGAGCGCGTCAATGAGATCGCCCAGATGATTGGCGGTAAGAATCCGTCGGCCAGTGCGCTTAAGAACGCTCGTGAAATTCTGAAACAACGAGCCGCTTCAACGGCCCGATGACGTACGTTGCGTCAACTGACCTGACGCAACGTACGTCATACTATCGAATAAACCACCTATTTGTAATGCATAAACGCCTATTTCTGCTTACCAGTCTCCTTACTTTTTCTGTTTTTTTGGGCGCTTGCCATTCCGACGATGATACGGTTAAAGAAACAGAAAACGAAGTGTTTGCCATTCACGACGAAGTGATGCCCAAGATCGATGACATCATGAAGTTGCGAAAACAGTTAAAAAATCGCATCGCTTCCCTCGACAGTCTTAAAGCCAGCGGCTCAGCAGCGGCCACCCTCCGCACCGATGAAGAAAAAGAACAAGCCAGTCGATTGCACCGCAATCTGGATGTTGCCGATAGCCTGATGATGGATTGGATGGGTCATTACAACGGTGATACGCTCGCTAAACTATCCTCCGACGATGCATTACGCTATTTAAACGGTCAGAAAGACCAAATTTCCGATGTCAAAACAAAAGTCAATACCAGTATTGAACAAGCTCGCCAGTTTCTGGGGAAGAAATAACAATTGGCTCGTCATCGCCGGCCTGCTTAGTATGCTTGCTTCCTGTAAGTCAACAGACGGTAAACTACCCATTTTGGGCCAGCGGGAAGCCGTTACTAAAACAGTTGATGGTAAATCCGTGACCGATTCCGTTTACCAGTCCATTCCAGATTTCAAGTTTGTCAGTCAATACGGCGATACCGTTACGGCTAAAACCGTCGATAACAAAATTTACGTAGCCGATTTCTTCTTCACCAGTTGTCCGACAATTTGCCCTAAAATGAAGGTGCAATTGAAACGGGTCTATGAGAAGTTCAAGGGTAACCCCGACGTAATGCTGCTGTCGCACACCATCGACCCGGCGCACGATTCGGTACCGGTGCTCAAGGAGTTTGCGCAAAATCTGGGCGTAACGGGTAAGCAGTGGTTGTTTGTTACCGGCGACCGCGAAAAAATCTATGACATCGGCCAGAACAGTTATATGGTAACGGCTCAGGCCGATTCAACAGCGCCGGGGGGCGTTGTTCATAGTGGTGCATTTATTCTGGTCGACAAAGCCAAACACATACGGGGAATTTATGATGGTACTACCGAAGCTGGCGTCGACAAATTAATGACCGACATGAATCGGTTGCTAGCCGAGTATAAACAATGAACAAACGCCAGAGCGGGTTTATCGGTATTCTTTTTGTCATTATTACCATTCTGTCGTGTCAAACCGACGAAGAAATTAAGCGGCAGCGGTACATTACAGAGGGCATTCTGGTTTTCAAGAACAACTGCGCCAACTGCCACCAGGACAAGGGACAGGGAGTTGCCTCCCTGTATCCGCCCATTGCCGGATCAGATTATTTAGTGAACAAAAACAAGGTGATCTGTCTGATCAGGTATGGCCAGCAGGACCGTATTGTGGTCAATGGCAAGGCCTATAATCGGCCAATGCCCGCACAGCCTCAGCTTAGTGATCTGGAAGTGGCTGAGTTAATTACCTATATGTATAATGAATGGGGAGGAGAAACGAAATTAACGAATGTAAAAGCTGTTACACCCATTCTGAATGAGTGCAAAAAGTAAGTACTAGCCGACACAGGTCAAATTCCGCCTTCCATGTTGAATATGCCCGTTGGCTTTCGGATCGAATATTGACTAAAGTCCTGATTGGCGTCCAGTCCAATCCCGTAGAGTTTTTCTCCGGTTAACTGGCTTAAAATGGTCACTCGTTTATCGGTAAACACTTTTTTGGTTTGTGGTTTCCAGTTTAGCTCCGGCGTGAGTAGCTTTTCCTGCTTTTGCTTGTTAACGACGACCACATTCCCCATGACAATATACAAGTCTTTGGCCTTGTCATAACGGCCGGAGTCGGATCGGATGGTCGTAATTTCCTCCCCTGCCGGGCTATAAAAAATGATATAGACCGGTTTAGGATAACGTCGATCTTCATTCGTATATCGAAACTGCTTAGCCGTAGTCAGCTTGACTTTTAACTTAGCCGCTTCGCTATAAAGCAGCTTGACATCATTGATTTCTTCAATGGGCCCCGAGTAAGGATTTACTTTTTTTGCCTGCTTTTTTTCTTCGCAGGCCGCCAGAGATAGCACCAGAAGAATAATGAACACTGAGTAAAAAACAGCGCTCAGCCCTTCGGTACATCTGCTTTTCTTTCTGGATTCTACTTTTTCCATTTAAGTCGTTGATGCTGTCAGATAAACTATCTTTTTCCCAAAAATGGTCCTTATTCGCCGATGTTTACTACCGGGCAGCAGACAAAAAGCAGATGTCCGCAGAAAATGGTCTACGTACATCTGCTTTTCATCAGCGAGAAAGGCTATTTAGTCGCAATGGGTAACCGGACAATTAGTCAATGACTGTTTTCCGGAACCAAACGTCATTCAATGAGAAGCCAATGCCTATTCGGACGTACTGCTCCTTGATTTGCGTACCGGTCAGCGCGCCCCGCTGCCCACCAACCAGCGAGAGCGTTACGTGATTGACATAATAAGCGCCCAGAGGAATGGATACACCCAGGCTACCATTTATGTCAGTAAGTTGTGAGCCATTCGTCTGGTACGGAAGTTTATTATACTGAAAGCCAGCCCGATAGGTAATTAAATCACGGTAGCGGTTCGATGTGGGCTTCGGCGTATACTCCACCCCGGCCCCAACATTCATGGCATCGGCAAGATTACCCGGTTTGTTGTCAGCGGTACGGTATTCACTCCATTTCTGAAAGCCAGCGTCCACGCCAATCAGTAACGTGTTTCCTTTTTCAATGCTTACGCCAAAATGCATCTGCTGGGGCAATGTTGATAGGGCATTGGAATTGAGACGCGCCGTATCAGGCGCTGCGATAGCCTGTCCAGATAGGGTTGTCTGCTGATAGATGTCCGTTTGCGTTGCCTTAACCCGTATTTTGGGGTCGTAGGTAGCTCCAACGTTAAGTGTCCATGTATCATTCAGTTTGGGCCGCCAGGCAGCGCCTAATTTATAAACAATATCACTATAATTGGCTCTATTTAAATGAGTTACGAGTATATCTCCGGAGTTACTAAGTGCCGCCCGTGCATCTGACGAGTTGGTGATGTTCCCAAATAGAAAAGAAGCCTCAACACCCGCGTAGATATTTTTTGTCAGTCGGAATCCATTGGCAAATGTCGCCTTGTTCAACCCTCCCTTACCCGTGTAATTGTATACAGCCGTATAAGCCGTGCCGGGCACAGCCTCCACGCGTTGAATATTATAATTGACGTACGTGTATGGTTTCAGGTTCAATGAGATGTTCCAGCGGCTGTTGGCTGGGAAAGACAACGCCAGATAGCCCAGGTTACCAGCGAAATTACTCTGGGTCTTCAGATCGTTACTAATATTTTGCTTGATGGTTTTCGATTGACTCATCAAGCCGACTTCAAATACGGTAAAACGCGACCGACGAGCCAGCAAAGCGGGATTTTGCAAATTCAGATAGAATGGATTGGCGTTACTGACGCCTACATCACCCATGCCCATGTTTGTTATATTACCGGGGCTGTATAGTTCACCAATGCCCTGGGCAGAATAAGGGGAGTTACCTAATCCCTGCGCCAATACCATCGGCGATGTCGCGGCAACAGCCAGCAAACTATGCGTTAACGTCTGGCGTATTCGCTTGTAAATTCTCAACATTATAGCTTAAAATTCGATTCAACCCAATCAGAACCAATTCAGGTACCACAAATATCGGCGGTTTAAGACGACTTTCAAAGGAAGACGCATCACCCCCGCACACCAGAACCACAATCCCCGGTCGTTCCCGACGATAGTTTTCAATTATACCATTCATTTCAAACGCCAATCCGTTCAGTACGCCACTCTGCATGGCCTGGATGGTATTCTTCGCCGTTAGCGTAGGCCAGAACTGATCGACCTCCGTAGGTAGCTCTACGAGTGGAAGGCGGGCGGTTTGCTCGTGCATGGCTCGAAAACGCATCCGCAGTCCGGGAGAAATCAGCCCCCCCTGAAAAACAGCGTCCTGATCGACAAGATCGGCCGTCAGGCAAGTACCCAGATCAAGTATCAGACAAGCCTGATCCGGAAACAGCGTAACGGCACCCACTGCAGCCGCCACCCGGTCGGCACCCAGGGTAGCTGGTGTGTCATAGCCTTTACGTATGGGTACAGCCGTTTGGCTGTCCAACACCCAGAAATCGGAACCCAGCTCCGTTAACTGACGGCGAATATCACTACCGGGACGACTCGTCGACGAGACCAGTACGTGTCTGGCGGGACGCCTGCTAAAGTCCGCCATTAGTGCATCGGGCGATTCATACCGGTTAACGTCAACCAGCTCCTGCCCCCGAAACCAGCCCGTTTTCAGGCTCGAATTACCCCAGTCGATAACCAGGTTCAATTCTGTCGAAAAAATGGTATGCGGCTGTTCTGTTTCCATTCGTATCTGGTAGAGTCAACGCTTGTTTAGACGACAAAATTTGTCGTGCGGCCTCGTTTTAAGCTTTTTTAACGACAGATTATATTTTAACGAATTTCGAATAATATCAAAAAAATGGAAACATTTATTAGCCTCTAACGTTATGTTGGTAAAACCGGAACAAAATACTACCTTTGCTACCATCAATCTGGTCGGCGGGTAGTGCTTCTACCAAAGCAGCAATCTGTAGCTACGGCAGGCCTCCGTTTTCCAAACGTTTTAACAACCTCCACGTCTGGCCCCACCAGGTGGTTGTGTTTGGATTAAGCAGATCACCCCAATTCATATTTTTGATTTATTTCATCACGTAATTACTTGAATTTGTTGAGGTTAACTTGGTTTATTAAATCAATTACCCTTCTCGCGGGCATCCATTAACATGCCAACTTGACCGCCAAAACGGCCATTTCAATCATATAACAACTCCCAACTTTCATTATTACCGCTACAGCGGTCCTTTCAAGGTTTATTGCTAACCTGACCTTTATGTTCAAGAAAGAAGAATTAGACATGAAGCTTCTCTCGGAGCTTCACCCCATTGCCGAGCAATTCGGGATTCGTAACATTGGCAAATTCACTAAGGAAAAACTAGTTTACGAAATTATAAAGCAGCAATCCGAGCGCCCAGGCCCGGCTGCCGAAGAAACAGCCCCCGCAGAGGAAGCCCCCAAGCGCGGACGTCGTACTAAAGCGGTTACTACGCCTGATGCACAACCCGTTAGTTCAGTAGCCATAGACAGCCCCGCTGATCAACCGGCAGAAAATCCGGTAGCTCTGCCTGCCGATAACGATACAATAATCACAACTCCAGATACGGCGAAACCTCGGTTACGTAGCCGCCGGGATCGGGACGTTGTTTCGCCACCAACGGCCACTGCCGAACCAGTAGCGCCAGTGGAAGCACCCGCTTCTCCAGTGAGCGAAAACCCTGTGTCGGCTGACAACAGCGCCACGCCAGAGAATAACACGCCAACCATTGAGTCAACACCAGCACCGACAGGTAATGGCAGTGCACCCGCCGAAACCGTCGCTGACGCGGTAAATGACCAACAAACGATACGTCAACCCCGCGAAAACCGCGAACGGACAGCACCAAACCAGCGAACAAATCCATTTAGTCAATCCACCCGAAATAGGACGGATAGCGATGGTACGTCGACACCAAACGACCGCAATTTCCGGACAAATACTATCCGTAATGATCGCAACGATCGTACCGGACGGCAGGATCTAAACCAGCAGCGTAATCAGCGTTCAGATGGTGCGTCATCCAATCCACGGGACGCCCGCCCGCGATTCGATGCCAACCGTGACCGTACGGAGGGCTCGCGTGATACTAACCAGCGTCGCGATCAGCGCCCACGTACACAACGCGTTGTGACGGACGAGACAGGTCTTAATTACGGTGGTCAGGCAGACGAAGAGTTCATGACGCCAACGGTGGTTACCGAAGATAACGCGGCCAATATGCAAACGGCCAGCGCTACCGCAGCCACTGATACGCTTGCGGAGGTCCAGCCAGCAGGCGCACCAACCGAAACCCAGGATGGGCAGCAACCTCAATCGGAAGCAGGTCAAACGGATCAACCGGCTCAGCCTCAGATTCCACAGGCCTCACGGGAGGCTCAGGAATACCAGAACCGCATCCGTCGTCAATACAATCAGCACATTCGTGAATTCGATGGTATTATCGATAACGAAGGTGTTCTGGAAATCATGCAGGATGGCGGCTACGGCTTTCTGCGCTCGGCCGACTATAATTACTTAGCCAGCCCTGATGATATATATGTATCGCCATCGCAGATCAAACTATTCGGTTTGAAAACCGGCGATACGGTACGCGGTGCCATCCGCCCACCCAAGGAAGGCGAAAAATATTTTGCCCTGCTGCGTGTTTCAACAGTTAACGGCAAGACAACAGAAGAGATTCGTGATCGGATTCCTTTTGAATACCTCACTCCTCTTTTCCCCGAAGAACAGCTTCATCTGAGCAATCGCCCCGATAATTATTCGTCGCGTGTGCTGGATCTGTTCGCACCTATTGGTAAGGGACAACGGGGCATGATTGTCGCTCAGCCTAAAACGGGTAAGACCGTCCTGTTAAAGGAGATCGCCAACGCCATCACTAAGAATCACCCCGAGGTGTATCTGATCGTGTTGCTGATTGACGAGCGCCCTGAAGAAGTAACGGATATGGCCCGTAGTGTGAATGCTGAGGTCATTTCCTCGACGTTTGATGAGCAGGCTGACCGTCACGTGAAAGTGTCGAGTATGGTACTTGAGAAAGCCAAACGGATGGTCGAATGTGGCCACGATGTAGTGATTCTGCTGGATTCGATTACGCGTCTGGCAAGAGCTTACAACACGGTCGTTCCCTCCTCGGGTAAGATCCTGTCGGGTGGTGTGGATGCCAACGCTCTCCATCGGCCGAAGCGCTTTTTTGGCGCGGCCCGGAATGTTGAAAATGGCGGCTCATTGACCATCATCGCCACCGCCCTAATCGATACGGGTTCGAAAATGGACGAGGTTATCTTTGAAGAATTTAAAGGTACCGGTAACATGGAACTCCAGCTCGACCGCAAACTGGCGAACAAGCGGGTTTACCCGGCTATCGATGTGATGGCATCGGGTACCCGTCGGGAAGATCTGCTGCTGGATAAAGAAACACTGCAACGAGTCTGGATTCTGCGCAAACACATGGCCGACATGAATGCGATGGAAGGCATGGATTTCCTGCTCGGCCACATGAAAGGCACCCGGAGCAATGAAGAGTTTCTCATTTCGATGAACCGATAATCTTTTTAGCACCAAAACAACAGGGAGTTCATAGACTGATCATCGTTCTATGAACTCCCTGTTGTTTTGTTTATTCACCTTTTCGGTAAGCACGCTAATTGTGTACTTACTGATAAATTTCTAACTTGAACAATAGTTAGAAAAATTATGAGAGATCTCATTCAATATGCAATTCCCGGCTTTGTTCTGCTGCTTGTTGCCGAAGTAGTTGTAACGGCCATTCAGCATAAAGACTATTACGATACGAAAGATACGGCCAGTAGCCTGAGTATGGGTATCGGAAATGTCATTGTCGGTTTTGTGGGGAAAGCACTTGTCTTTGGCACCTATTCGCTGGTTTATCAGCTCCGGTTATTTACGGTCGACATGACGCAGTGGTGGGCTTGGGCAGTCCTATTCTTTGCCGACGATTTTAGCTATTACTGGTTTCATCGGATCAGTCACAGCAGTCGGTATTTCTGGGCGTCGCACGTAGTGCATCATTCGTCTATGAAGTACAACCTGGGTACGGCCCTCCGACAAACCTGGACGGGCAATCTGTCGGGAGCCTTTGTGTTTTGGATCTGGTTGCCCCTTGTCGGCTTTTCGCCGGTAGCCGTCATGACGATGCAGTCCATTAGTTTATTGTATCAGTTCTGGATTCATACCGAGCACATCAATAAGTTTCCCGCCCCCATCGAATTCATTTTCAATACGCCTTCGCATCACCGGGTACATCATGGCTCGGACCTCGATTATTTAGATAAAAATCACGCAGGCGTCCTCATTATCTGGGATCGGCTGTTTGGCACGTTTGTGTTGGAGAAAAACCGCCCTACCTATGGGCTGACAACCAATATCAATTCACATAATCCCGTACGAATTGCCTTTCATGAGTGGGTGGCCATCGGTCAGGATATCCGAAAGTCACCATCGGTAAAGGTCGCTTTGGGTTATATTTTCGGCCCGCCGGGCTGGAGCCACGATGGTTCCCGGAAAACGACCCAACAACTTCGAGCCAAACAGCCGAACGTTCCCGAACCGGCATCAGAAGCCTAGTTTTTCACATTAACTCAGGAAAAGCAAGTAAGAAGAAGGCACGGTTTAACTTTTGTCGAAAAGGCGTTCATTGTCTTCACCGCCCTGATGGCGCCATGAAGGAGCGAATTGCCCATTTTAGACTTTAGACAGCCTCTACTTCACTAATGCTTCTGTTTACGAAGAAAGCCCTCCTGTTTACCCTATTCGTTCTCCTCGTCATTGGTTCTATCCAGACGGCCGAAAGTAAAAACCCAGCCTTTAAAGTCATCGCCTTTTACACCGCCAGGAACGATAAAGCTCACATCAGCTACGTACACGAGGCCAATAAATGGTTTGCCCGGATGGGGCCCAAATACAATTTCACGTACGATTCAACCACAAACTGGACCAATCTCAATACTGAATTCCTGTCGCACTACCAGGTTGTTCTTTTCCTGGATACCCGTCCAGAAGCACCCGAGCAGCGCAAGGCCTTCGAAAAATACATGGCGAATGGAGGAGCCTGGATGGGTTTTCACTTTGCGGCTTTTGCCCTCACTCCGTCGGCCTACCCCCAAAACTGGGATTGGTATCATAATGAGTTTTTGGGTTCAGGTTCGTATGCCAGCAACACCTGGCATCCTACGTCCGCTGTTTTACGCGTAGAAGATCGCAATCACCCGGCCACAAAGCACCTGCCAGCTACTTTCAAATCCTCTCCAAATGAATGGTATCGATGGACCAATGATCTGCGCACAAACCCGGCCATCAAGATCCTGTTGTCGATCGATCCAAGCAGTTTTCCGCTGGGTACGGGTCCCAAGCCCCACGAAATATGGCATAGCGGCTATTATCCGGTGGTTTGGACCAACAAAAACTACCGAATGCTGTACGTCAACATGGGGCACAACGACATTGATTACGACCATAAAACCGATAAAGAATTGTCGTTTACCTTCGGCAATAAAGTCCAGGACCAGCTTATTCTTGACGGGCTTCTGTGGCTGGGTAATGGCAAGAAGTAAATAAAAAAGAGGGGTCAGGTTCTCAAACCTGACCCCTCTTTTTTACTTACTTTCTTACGAATGGTGCGGCATATCAACGGTTTTAGCTTCTTTACGGGCTAGTTCTTTACGCGCCCTACGGCTATGAATGAGCTCATACGTGACCGGCAGAATCAGCAGCGATAACACCGTACAGGTCATCAGTCCACCAATCATAACCGTAGCCAGTGGTTTCTGGGTTTCGGAGCCGATTCCGGTCGAGAGGGCCGCGGGTAACAAGCCGAGAGAAGCCATGAGGGCCGTCATCACCACGGGACGCACTCTCGTGAGAGCACCCTCCCGAATGGCTTCGCTAATGGGCAGTTTATTGTGCAGGTTCTCTTTGAAGCGATTGATGAGAATAACGCCATCCTGCACCGACACGCCGAACAGGCAAATAAACCCTACCCCGGCGGAGATACTAAAGTTGATACCCGTAAACCAGAGCGCCAGCATGCCCCCGATCAGGGCAAACGGTACGTTCAGGATGATGAGTGCCGCATCGAGCGCACTACCGAACGTAAACAGCAGAATCAGGAAAATAATGGTAATGCTGATGGGCACAACGATGGCCAGTTGGCGCTCGGCACGAGTCTGGTTCTCAAATTCACCCGCCCAGCGCATCTGAAAACCATCGGGCAACTTCACCTGTTGTTTTACCCGTTGTTGTGCATCGGCAATGGTGCTGCCCAGGTCACGGTTACGCACCGAAAATTTGATGGCAATAAAGCGGGCATTGTTCTCCCGGTATACGAACGCCGGACCCGACCGGGTGCCAATATCGGCCAGCTCTTTCAGTGGAATTTTAGAGCCTGAACGGGTAGGAACCATTAAATTCTCAATCAAATCGGGTGAGTACCGAAACCGCTCATCATAGCGCACTTTAATGTCGAACCGGCGTTCGCCTTCATAAAATTGCGTAACGGTTTTACCGCCGATAGCTGTTTCAATGACCGACTGTGCCACATCGGTTGGCACGTTGTAACGGGCAAGCTTCTGAGGATCAAGCTGAATTCGAAATTCAGGCTGGCCCAGGTTTCGGAATACGCCGAGATCACTAACGCCCGGCACATTTTTCATGACGTTGAATACTTTCGTTGCCTCCTTATCCAGCACGTTTAGATCCTGCCCGATGATCTTGATGGCCATCGAGCCTTTTACACCCGAAACCGCTTCTTCCACATTGTCGGAAATAGGCTGTGAGAAGTTAAAGGAAACACCTCGAAAACGGGCCAGTTTCTGCTGCATCTGAGTCACCAATTCCTCTTTGGTAATGTCCCGCTTCCAATCTTCTTTCGGATAGAGATCCACGAAAAACTCATTATTGAAAAACCCGGTTGGATCCGTCCCATCATTGGGCCGACCCGTCTGGGATATTACACCCCGAACTTCCGGAAACTCGTCGAATATGGCCCTAAACTTGCGCGTATAGGCATAACTCTCATCCAGCGATACCGAATAAGGCAGGCTGGCCCGGACATAAATGGACCCTTCGTTCAACTGGGGTAGAAACTCCGACCCGATATGAAACAGGAATAGGTAAATCGAAAAACCCAGCGAACCCAGGGCAATTGCCATAATAGACGCTGGCTGGCGAATGGCCCAGTTCAGCGCAGGCACATACAACTTCTCGACACCCGACACAACCGGATTGTGCCGCTCGCGGACATTCTTGTTCAGCAACAGGCTGCACAACAGCGGAATCAATGTAAGGCTGACAATGAGCGAGCCCATCAGGGCAAAACCGATGGTCCAGGCTAGTGGGCTAAACAGTTTACCTTCTACTTTCTGGAACGTAAAAATCGGCAGTAAGGCCGTGATAATAATGATTTTCGAGGTGAAGATCGACTTACCCAACTCCGTGGCATTCTGGGCGATCCAGCTTAATTTAGCCCGGCGATTGAACTTCATCATGCCCATCTGTTCGGCCCGATGTGCCAGCATAACAAATAAACCTTCCACCATCACAACGGCCCCGTCAATGATGATACCAAAATCTAACGCACCGATACTCAACAGATTGGCTGTCATTCCTTTTAGCCGGAGACAGATAAAGGCAAACAGCAGCGCCAGTGGAATAACAATGGCAACGGTGAGGGTTGTACGCCAGTCGGCCAGGAAAATCAACAGAATGAGCGTGACCAGGAAAATGCCCGTCAACACGTTTTCACCCACCGTGTGCAGGGTATAATTATTCAGCGTCGTGCGGTCGTAGAATGTTTTGATTCGGACATCTTTAGGCAGAATCTGGCTATTCAGCTCGTCAATTTTCGCTTTCAGGGCCGGAATGACGTCGTTCGGGTTTTCGCCCTTGCGCATCACAACAATACACTCCACAACGTCGTCCTGCTTATCGCGCCCGACAATGCCCAATCGGGGTTGAAAAGCTTCTTTTACCGTAGCCACATCACGCACTTTGATCGGTACGCCGTTTACGTTGTCGATGATGATGCCCGCTACATCGTCGGGCTTCGTCAGCAACCCGATACCGCGCACCACCAGCGCCTGGTTTCCCTGCTTGATCACATCGCCCCCAACGTTGATGTTGCTTTGCTGAATGGCCTGATCTACATCCAGGGCGGTGAACCCGTAATTAGCCAACAACGTCGGGTTCAGGCTAACCTCGATCGTTTTGACTTTTCCCCCAAAGCTAACCACATCGGCAATGCCCGGCACGCTCTTGATCTGCCGTTCGATAACCCAATCCTGCAGGGTTTTTAACTCGGTAATGTCTTTCGTCTTGCTTTCGAGCGTGAAGCGGTAGATCTCACCCGTCGGGCCGTAGGGCGGCTCTACTTCGGCACTTACGCCGTCGGGCAGGTCAACGCTGGCAATGCGGTTGGCCACGTTGGTCTGTGCCGTAAAATTGTCGACGCCATCCTCAAAGATCATCGTTACAACCGATAGACCGAACAGCGAAACCGAGCGAAGCGTACTCTTGCGGGGCACCGAATTGAGTTCGGTTTCGAGGGGCAGCGTAACAAACCGCTCCACTTCTTCGGCCGAGCGGCCGGGCCATTGGGTAATCACAATGACATTGGTGTTCGTCACGTCGGGAAATGTTTCGACGGGCGTATTCATGAAGGCGGCCACGCCCCCGACAATGATCAGGCCAATGCCAAAGAATACGGCAAAGCGATTTGTCAGGGCAAAGGTGATGATACTACGGATGAACTTGTTCATGGGAAGACAGAAATTAATCCGTTAAATCATTGTATAACAGCAGACTTCCTTCTGTAACGACAGTATCACCCGGCTTCAGGTTTCCGCCCCTCACGAAGGCAAAACGCGTCGTATTTTTCATCACATTCACTTCCCGGACTTCATATTTGTCTTTCCCCGTCTGGACGATCACATAATAATGGTCACGGTCGAAGACAACAGCTTTTTGCGGAACGGCCAGTGATTCGCCCCCTTTACCGGCAGTGGTATTTGGCAGGTGCACGTGAATGGTGGCAAACATGTCCGGCTTTAGCAAACCCTCTTTATTGTCCAGCACGATGCGCACCTTTAGCACCCGTGCCTGCTCATCGAGTACACTGCTGACGTTACTGATTACGCCCCGGAAGGTTTTATCAGGATACGCCAACACCTGAAGATCAACCGGCTGACCCTGTTTTATTTCCGGGATATCCTGTTCATACACATTGGCCAGCACCCAGATCTGCTGAAGACTCGATATGGTATAGAGCGGATCCTGATTGTCGGCCCGTAAATCCTGACCGGTATTCACGTTTTTTTCAACGATGTAGCCCGAAATAGGCGCTTTCACCGAAAAATATGGTTGTCCGGTTCCGGCCGTACTACCGCCGTATATGCGCAGAATATTCGCGGATTTACTCAACTCGTCCTGCGCCTTTTTAACATTGTTTTTTGCGGTTAAAAAGTCAGTTTCCGAAGCAAAGCCCGATTTATACTGCGCTGATACGTTCTTCAACTGCTGCTGAGCTACTTCCAGATCTGACTTATCCGATTGGTAGTCGTTGGTATAGGTCGAAATATCGCCCGATCGGATCAGGGCCAGATCCTGTCCTTTCTGTACATAAGCGCCTAACGTCACCGTTGTTTTTTCAACGTTACCACTAACCAGCGGAAACACCCGGACCACATTATCCTGATCGAACGTAACGGTTCCGTTTAGGGTCAGTTCATCTTCAGGATTCATCAGCCGGACGGAATCAGTCAGGTAACTACTGCTCGAATCGGCACTAGACGTTGGTACTTTATCTGTTTCTTCATTTTTGTGGCCACAGGCAGCCAGCCCCAGGCCAATCAGCAGGGGTATTAACGTCTTTCTCATAACCTAGAAGAACCGGGTATTGGTCGTGAAATTTAATAATTGCTGCGTATTGTACAGATTATTAAGCAGGGTAATATTATTCAGTTGTGCCTGCTGATACGTCCGGATTTTATCCAGGTAATCAAGCAAACCAATCGTTCGGGCGTTATAGGCTTTGGTAGCCTCTACCGAGATATTCTGAATTCGATCCAGATATCCGTCGGGTCGGGTATTCAGCTGACCATAGAATGTATTTAGTTTATCAAATGCATTCAGCACGTCGCTTTGCACGATGGTCTGCTGATTTTCCAGTCCTCCCGTTACACTTTTTAGGGTTGTTTCTGCCGACCGGATGGCGCCCTGATTGCGGTTGCGAACTGGCAAATCCATGGCCAATTGAAAGCCCGTAAAGTTATTATAGGCATTTCCATATTTCTCAAATAAAATACCCGTCGTCAAATCAGGCGTCCGGCGGGCCTTTTCCAGCGCAAGGCTGCGTTCTGCATTATTGATCTGCTCCTGCGACAGACCAACATCCGGTCGATTGGTCAATGCGGAGTCAATGGCCGTTGCCACCGGCGGCAGGCTTGTTTTCAAGGCAGGTAATTCAGTCGGCAGAATAAACGTCGCTGCTGACTGACGCAGCAATATCCGAAGTGTAGCCTGTTCATCCGCAATCTGTGTACGGTAATTGGCGCTGTTGGCCTGTAAATCGCGAACAGCGACCTCCAGCCGAGTCACTTCATAAGGCGCCACCCCGCCGGTTCGAAGAGCAATTCGGTACGATTCGACCAGCCGTTGCTGGCGGGCCAGTTCATCCTCAAATAAGCGCAACCCCTGTAAGTCGAAATACAGGTTCGTGTAGGTTGTATAGAGCTGATAATGCAATATACGCATCAGGTCTTTGAATGCCAGGCGGGCCAGTGATTTATTACTTTCGGCCAGCGCGATTAACTTACTCCGCTTGCCAGCCAATAAAATCACTTGCTGTAATTGAACGGCGTAGTAGCCACTGTTATAGTTCCCCGCATCTTTATCTACCTGCGAGGGCGGCCCATACTGCAGAAATTTTCCGGTATTCGGATTATACAGGTTTCCCTGAAACCAGAGATTTGGATTGGGCCGTAACCCAGCCTGCGTGATAGCCGCATCGGCAATGTCTATCTGATAACGCTGGGCCAATAACTGAAAGTTACGATCCAGAAAAAGCTGTTCGAGTTGAGGCAGGCTTTGCCGGATCGTATCCGGCGCGGCAGTTGGCTGTTGGGCGAATAAAGGCGAAATAACCGCCAACCAGCCTACAAGTAATAAAAGAGCAAATTGATTTAATGAGCGAAACCGATTCATAATAAAAAGTGACGGAAATAGACCCGGCTGATTTGGGCGGCAAGTACAGACCAGATTGTTAAGGCGTGGTTAAACCGTTATTAATAAGTTCTTAAAAAAATAAGTATTTCCCTTAAGGAATATGCAGGTAATGATCATACCTCCATTTAGTTGCCTGTATGGCTTACAAACATCAAATTCAGCAATAAGAACCTGTATTTTCCCGAACTCCAACCCGTATCGTCTGACAAGAAGTATATATACGGCTGAAATTTTAAAGAAGTTTTAATTAAGCTTTAAACTGGCTTTAAAGTCAGGGTAACACCTTTACGGTTGATTTTCAATTAACTGTATACGAGAACATGAAAATTCTCCTTATTCAAAGTGACGCCAGTTACCTTGAGTTTCTATATCGAACCCTGGCCGAGCGCCAATATACACTCGAAATAGCATCAGATGGATATACCGGACTTGCCATGGGCCTTCATGCCCGTTTTGACCTGATTGTCCTTGACTCAGAGTTACCCCGCATGGATGGGCTGGATGTTATCCGGCGACTCAGGCAGGAGAATGACTCAACACCAGTCCTCCTGCTCTCTAATTCAGACCAATCGGCCGACAAAACCAAAGGACTCTACGCCGGCGCTGATGATTACATGGTGAGACCCTGTGACTCCGATGAGCTCCTGGCCCGTATTTATGCGCTACACCGCCGACGCACAGGTGGCTTTAATGCGCCGTCTATCCTAAGCATCGATAACCTGGAGCTTAATGTCGCCGAGAAGGTAGCTTACCGTGCCAATCAGCGAATAAAACTGACAGCCCGTGAGTTTCAACTACTTGAGTTTTTAATTAAAAACGCGGGTCGGGTTGTTACGAAAGCACAGATTCTGGAAAAAGTCTGGGACAACACGCCTATCAGCAGCACGAACAAAGTAGAAGTGTATATTAACTTTTTACGAAAGAAGATTGACCGTGATTTCGACCATAAATTAATCCATACGGCAATGGGCGTAGGCTACTTACTGCGGGCCGCAAACTAAAAAGACACTCGGTGTAGGCTATAGCTATTTTTACCTTACGCATACTATATCCTGCATCATACCTCCTTTCTAACCTCTTGGGCGGGTTTTGGGTTAGTAGTATATTATGATTGCTGTTTGCCTACTTGCCTACTCACTCCTGACAGTCCGGTCCGATTCCCTGACGCCGGAGGATACTGTTCGTTCGGCTCGTTCAACCATCCGGCCCGCCTTTAACCTCGACTTCAGGGACTCATTTCTGGAACGCCAGCATGTAAACGTTTGGGGAGTCAATGCGGGCATTACCTACGGCGCTAAACGCCACCAACTAACGCTGGGCTATTATTGGATCGGTTATGCAACGTATCTACGCCTGATCGACTGGCGACGGAATGCCGCCCAGCGAATCAATCTCAATTATTATACCCGTACTGATTTGTGGTTTATGAACATTCAGTACTGGTGGAACATGACCAACAACCGGCGCTGGATGATTAGCGTGCCAGTCGACGTTGGCGGTGGTATTGCTTATGCCCTGCCGCGAGATCTGGCGAAGGACAACCCAATCGACCGAACGCACCGGAGTTTTTTCGCTCCTCTTCAGATAGGTGCTTATGCCCAGTGGAAAGCCACGCGCTGGGTGGGCCTCTCGGCGCAGATCGGGTATCGTATTTCCGTTTTTCAGACCGATATTGACCAGAATTTCAACGGAAGTTACTACAGCCTTGGCGTATCGATCTACCCGGCACTCCCCGTCGACATCTGGCGATGGGTGAGAAAAGGAGATCGAATTTCGCCGGTTCACCCACCTAAACCTCGTCCGTTGGACAAACGATGAAGCCAAATGGTCCGCCAAAGCTAACCCTGCATCAACTCATCATGCTGGTCTTGTCGGTATACGTTGTCATCGCCCTGCTGATTCGGGAGCTGGTGCCCATGTACGAGCAGAACCGGCAATTGCTCGACCAGATCGATACCGGCATTTGCGTTTACTTTTTGTATGACTTTTTCTTAAGATTGTATCAGGCCGACGATAAATGGAAGTTTCTGCAATGGGGCTGGATTGATTTACTGGCCAGCATTCCCGCCCTCGACTGGTTCAGACTGGGTCAGTTAGTTCGGGTTATCCGAATCCTGCGCATGGTGCGTTCGTTCCGGTCTATCCGTGACTTTCTGCATTACCTCTTCCGCGACAGGGCCAATGGTACGCTGGCTGTCGTTTTACTCAGCTCCGTGCTGTTGATGATTTTCGGCGCCATCGCCATTCTTTACGTCGAACGTGTGCCGGATGCCAATATCAAAACTCCGTCGGATGCGCTTTGGTGGGCGTTTGTGACCATTACAACCGTTGGGTATGGCGACCGTTTTCCGGTTACGAGTTTTGGTCGCCTAATTGCGGCTGTCCTGATGATTGCCGGTGTGGGCCTGTTCGGTACGTTTACCGGCTACGTGGCCAACTTCTTTGTTGAAGATGATCAGGAACAGTCCGATAACGATATGCAGACGCTGATTGGCGAAGTTCGGCAGCTACGGCAAAAAATTGAGGAGATGGAGAAAAGGTTACCCTAGTTAAACCTATAAGCTTTTACAAAGCTTACATAGTCATAATCAATCATTTACCTATTCCTTACGTAAGAACAAAGACAACTAATATCAACAACAGAGCGATTGCAGTCAGAACAATCACTATGTGCAGTAAAACCTTACCAATCCGTTCCCAGACTGGCTTAGCCTGGTTAATGGCTCGCCTTTGATTACGTTGAAGCGGTTGAGGTTGTTTTTTCTTAAGTGAATCCTCATTAACTATGGCTCGTGACCAGACTAATGTCGTTTCTTTAGTAGCCACTCTGGCTCCTGTTCCAACGAGGAGTACTATCAGGAGAAGCAGGAAGCGAATAGTCATTTGATTTCTTTGTTAAGTACATTGTTGTGGGTAAACGGCGTTCTCAAGCTTGTTGTATGAATTTTCTCAGTTCAGTGGTATAACTCAGGCGGCTGTTGCAAAAGTCGGAAGGGCATTGATATGTTAAGTTCAACCCTTTGTTTTCGGTGAAAAAAGTAGCCCATAACGACCCCTTTTCTGGACTTCTCAATAGTGTGTAAGACTTCTGCACCCGCATGGTCCGCCGGGCGAGTGCAGAAGTCTATTTTGTTGATCAATTTTCAGCTTCAATTTCGCAAGCCTAAGGCCACCCATGGGCTTGCGAAACTTATAACTTTTAGGCTTAGTCGTTCGCCTATTTTAGCCGATAACTGATACCAACGCTGAACTGCCAACGATTAAAATTAGGGTCAGGGGTATACCCTTGAAGACCTAATAATGGGGTATTCAGCCAGCTTCGGCTACCCATGGCTTCGAGAGCCCATCGCTTACTGATTCGATAGTGTACGCCCAATCCGGCGTTGGTTTGCCAATTAGTCGAGTACACGGATTGGCTGTATGGGTTAGGTGGCATGGGATTAAAATCATTTCGGCCGTAGACAGTTCCTAACTGGGCAAAGATGGCTACCCGTTTACCACGAAGAAAGTAATAACGAGTGGATAGGCCTCCCCCCAAGAATTTATAGTCTGCTTTATTAGGCACATACCTTAATACATTACTCTGTAAATAACGACCTTCCACTGCTACTGACCACCCATCTAGGATAAAGTATTGAATACGAGGTGCTATATGAGTTATGATTGGATACCCCCCGCCCCGATATCCCTGTCCGACCTCGACTCCGACCGTTAAATGTCCCTTTCCGAGCAAATCCTGCTGATGCTGATCAAAAACTGTTTGAGCAGAGGCTAACAGAGGTAGAAACAAGCCAAATAGTAATACATAACGTTTCATCAGACGATGTTTATTTCTATTCTGAGATGCTGGCTTGATTAAAATGGATGGAAAGTGTACCAGTATTTTAGATTTTTTAACTAAAATGGCAGAAAGCAGATGTTGCTCTATGGCTATGGCTGCTGCTTAAGTCGACACCAGTTGAATGAAGCTTCCATCAGGGCACTTGGCAGCGTTCCTTTAAAGTTTTGCAACAGCCACTCAGATTACGTTAAGGGGATTTTCAAAGAATGCATCTCATTTGTGTGGTAAAGGCAAACTAGCCCGTTGACAGAATGAAAACAATCATTGTTTTTGATGACGTCTGTGGTTTCTGCAACTCGTTTGTACAGTTCGTTATTCAGCGAGATGCCAAAGCTTACTTCTCGTTTGCTTCCTCGCATTTAAAGTAGGTCAAGCCCTTTGGGAAACCATTAGTGATAAGCCTGTTGATAGCATTGTTCTAGCGGAAGAGGATAAAATATGGATCAAATCAGATGCTGTCGTACGACTATGCAATCGTCTAGGCGGCCTTTGGCCATACTGTTCTTGGCTGCAAATTGTGCCCAGACCTATACGGGATTGTCTGTATGATGTTTTCGCAAGGTATCGATATGTTTTTGGAGTACGTCAGGTTTGCCAGTTGCCCACTGCTGATGAACGGAAACGTAGAGTTCTGGAGTAAATCAACTTATTTATTCCTATTATATAAGTGCCGTGGCTGTTGCAAAACTTCATCAGCCATTTCATCTAGTGGTTTGGCCTGCCAATTCAGAAACGAAAACCGCACGTTGTCAGTCAAGATAGCAATTCAACTCATTATTTCTCACTGGCTACGCTTTCGGGAAGATCATAGAGCAGCCACGTTTTGTTGCGGATAAAGGAAGACTTTTTCCGGATGAGCGTGATGAAATCAGCGATACCCACCGGTTCATTTCCATTGGCATGGATCAGCACCAGACTCCCTTGTCGGGGTTGCTGATTTTTAGCTAGCCAGGCATCACTGCCGATGGGCAGCAGACCAAACGCCAAAATCCGATCAAAGACCCCTTTGTCGGAAACCAGCCCCGGAAATCGAAAGAAAATAGAGGGTTTCAACCCATTCTTCAGCATGGCCTGCTCATTCAGTAAAACCTCATCGTTGATGTTGGTCGCGGCTTCGAGCATAAAGTTGATCGGCAAGGGCAACTGTGGGTTGTAGCGGTGATGAAACGAGTGATTGACCCACGTAATGGCCAGATCGCCCCGATCAACCAGGTTTTTCAGATAAGCCAAATCCTGGGCATGGTTCTCCATCCAGAGGCCGGTGATCGTAATCGTTACCGGAATGGGTTTCTCTTCCGGCTCAAAGGCACCGATCAATTGCTCGAATACCGACCGCGTCAGGGGCTTGGTCGATGGACAAAGGTCAATTGTGAGACTGAAACCCCGTTCGGTCGTGTCCGTTCGTTCAATACCGGCATCCTGTAAATGAGTATCCCGCTGCTGCTCCATGCCCAAGGCCCGGCCATAGGGCGTCTGATTCACCATTTGCAGCGTAGCGGGCCAGGATAAAGCCTTCACCTGGCTCACTGGCAGATTGACAATGGCCGTTTCGAGGGTTTGCGGGTTCAGCGTCAGGTAGCGGGTTTGACCGCCCTGGCGCCACTGGCGCAGCACGACCTGATGGGGCTGCCGGGTTGTGATACCAAAAAATACCCGATAGGCGGTTAGCTGGGCAAACGCGGCTGCATTCGCCCAGCTAACCAGCATTACTAAAAGTAAAAGGCGGGGCACGTGCGTATCAAAAATCGTTGACCGAATAAGCTGTTGACACCAATCTATTCCAGTCGGGATGGCGCTTTAGAAAAACGCTGACGAATGGACAGAGCGGCACGATTTTCTGGTCGTGCTGCTCAATGTATTGCAGGACACCTTCCACTAATTTTGAGCCGATACCGTGCCCTTCCAGACTGGGATCGACTTCGGTATGGGTCAGCGCGAGGGTTTCATCATCGACCTGCTGGTATTCCACGATGGAGAGCTTCCCATCTGTTTCTAACTCGAAACGATGCCTGTGGGTATTATTTTTGATAGGGGTTTCGTTCATGTCTGTCAAACGGTTATCCTTTCTTTTACACAAAAAAATGCCGACTTGTTCACGCGAAGGGGTGTAAATTGCATCCGACTTCTTTCTTTTGCTGCTATGAACCGCCTTGACCGCCTGACCGCCATCCTGATTCATCTGCAAACCAAGCGCGTTGTTCGGGCACAGGAACTGGCCAACCGTTTCGGCATCAGCCTGCGAACCGTTTATCGCGACATTCGATCATTGGAAGAAGCCGGGGTCCCGATTGGTGCGGAAGCGGGTGTCGGGTATTTTCTGACGGATTATCACTTGCCACCCGTGATGTTTACGACCGCCGAAGCCAGTGCCCTGCTAATGGGAGGCAAGTTAGTAGAAAAATGGGCCGACCAATCCGTTAAAACAAAGTTTGAATCAGCGCTTTTCAAGATAAAGTCGGTTCTCAAACGCACCGATCAGGAACATCTG
Source organism: Spirosoma horti (assembly GCF_054776595.1). Taxonomy (NCBI): domain Bacteria; kingdom Pseudomonadati; phylum Bacteroidota; class Cytophagia; order Cytophagales; family Cytophagaceae; genus Spirosoma; species Spirosoma horti. Next base: position 285,316 of record NZ_BAAHBQ010000008.1, on the reverse strand, counting down.
GACGACCTCGACGCCCACATTGATGTGGCAAAACCGCCCACTCAAAGCCCCTATTCCGACGAGTTGCTCAACGACATACAACAGGCCATTGCCCGCCATCAGGTGCTAACGCTCCAGTATCATTCACAGTATAACGATGCCGAAACCCGACGCGACGTTGAGCCGGTAGGCCTTTACCATTACAACATGGGCTGGCACCTCATTGCATTCTGCCGAACACGCCAGGACTACCGCGATTTCCGCGTCGATCGCATTCGGACGCTCACGAATTCAGGCGAGTTCTATTCGCGACGGAATCGGCTAACGCTTCAGGAATACCTGGATCGAATGGGCACAACCGACATGCCCACCGTGGCCGTAACCGTTTTATTTCGCAAAGCCACAACCCGATTTTTACATCGGGAGAAGCATACGTTTGGCTATCAGCGTGAGGACGATTTAGGCGACTATGTCCGGATCCATTTCCAGACACCCTATGTAGAAGGCTTGGCCCGATGGCTGCTTATGTACGGCAAATCAGCAACGATCGAACAACCCGATATGCTTCGAAACCGAATTCTCACCTTAGCGGAAGAAATACAGGCCCACTATAGCGAACAGACCGTTGCACCAATGCCTTAATCTTACGTTTGGCAGTACTTAAGTCAAGTTACCAGGTAGTCACGAATGACACGTTGTTCGTTCAGGGAGTTAAAAAATAATCGGGCGATGGAATGAGCCCCTTTTTTGGGTAAATCGAAGGGTAACAGAGGGGTAAATTCGCAACTCGACGATGATATTTACGTAACAGATGTTACCTTTGGCATGTAAATTCTATCCTGAAAAACGACTTTTAGCAGGAGTTAGACCGTGTTAGAACGTTATAATCAGCAGAACGTATTGTTTGCGCGTTTCTAATTAATCAGATAGAATAAGCTTAGCGTTGAATTCATACATTCTTTTGATTCTGTATCGCCTTTGCGTCCCCGTATCATGGGCATGGCTCCATAGTACGGACGATTGGCAATTTCATAGAACGTAAATGTATCTATTTTTCCAAAAACAATACCCGTTTAGTTAATCCTTTTACTTGGTTTTGCATCCAAGTACTTCACGCATCGCAAGTTTAGCAGTAGAAACTGCCTTAAAAAATTCATGTCGCAGCAATTTCCAATTTTATTAGTAGACGACGACCCATTGATTGCGGAGGTTTTACAGAGAGCTTCTGTAAGCAGCTTTCCGGAAGCTTCTTTCATTCATGTGAGCAGTTTTGAAGATGCTAAAACATATATTGAAGAGCTGGAGGGTAAAGGCCCCAAAATAGTCTTACTGGATATTGATTTGCAGGATAAAGTCGACGGACTGGATTTCCTGGCGTTGTTGAGAGCGCATCCTAAAGGACGCATACTGCCCGTGGTTATGCTATCGGCCAGCAAGACGCCTACGCTGGTTGAACGGGCCTATTCATTTGGAGCCTCCTCATTTACGCTCAAGCCGTTCAGCTATACCGACTGGAAAACGTATCTGAGTAATCTTAAAACGTATTGGTACGAAACGGTTACTCTGCTGGATGTCAGGCATTACAAAGAAGGCTAAGCAATCAGCACCTAATTAATATATTCGTAATCAACCTATTAGCAAATCACTAAACCAATACATGTCCACGCCGTGCCCCTCTCGAAGGGAACACGGCGCTTTTCTTTATATGGCTTCAGTTAGTAAAATTATTTACTAATCCGCTTCGTTTAATATAGTATCTTTGAGTAATGACTAATTAAACTATTCCGGGTAATTACTACCTTTTGTTTAGGAACCTTCGCTCGTAAAACGCCGACTCTTACGTACTCTAATTATGCAAAGACGTTCTGTATTAAAGAACTTAGCCATGACAATCGGTGGGCTGGTCAGCTTACCCGCCTGGGCCGCTGGCTGGACGCCCGATTCACTAGGGAACGTTTCTACCTTATCCGTCGATAACGAAACCCTTTTAGCCGACATTGTGGAAACCTTTATTCCCGAAACGACGACTCCCGGTGCCAAATCGCTTAACGTACACAAATTCGCCATGCGAATGATTAATGATTGTTATGGCGAACAAGCTCAAACAACGCTCCAGCAGGGACTTGCCCTAACAGACTCCACGGCCCAACAAGCGTATAATAAGCCCTTTTCGGCTGGCGATGCTACGCAACGCATGGATGTGCTGACCAAAGTAAGTGCATCAGCAGATCCAACGGGCAAAGCGTTCGTCGACATGATCAAAAAATTAACCATTCAGGGTTACATGAACTCCGAATACTACCTCGTTAATGTCGAGAAGTTCAACATGGCTCCTGGCTTTTATCATGGTTGTGTTCCCGTTTCCAAATTGGCCGTAAACGGCAGTAAATAGTGTAATTATTCGTTTCTTACATACCCTTATTCACGTTATTGCATGTCTTTTTTAACTATAGATTCGGTTAAAGACCGCACCTTCGACGCCATTGTGGTTGGTTCGGGAATTAGTGGCGGCTGGGCGGCCAAAGAACTGACTGGCAAAGGATTACGCACTCTCGTTCTGGAGCGCGGCCGGGATGTCAAGCACATTACCGATTATCCCACTACCATGATGCAGCCCTGGGAGTTCGCGCACCTCGGCCAATTATCGAAAGAATACATCGACGCAAATCCGGTTGCCAGCCGGTGCTACGCCAATAGAGAAGACGCCACGCATTTTTTCGTCAAAGATGCCGAACATCCATACGTACAGGAAAAACCTTTCGACTGGATTCGGGGCTACCATGTGGGCGGCAAATCACTTATGTGGGCGCGGGGAACCCAACGCTGGTCAGATTATGACTTTGACGGTCCCGCCCGCGACGGGTTTGCCGTAGACTGGCCCATTCGCTACGCCGATATCGCTCCCTGGTACAGTTATGTAGAAAAGTTTGCGGGTATCTCGGGTAACAAAGATGGCCTGGCGGCCTTGCCCGATGGTGAATTTCTGCCTCCCCACGAGCAATCCTGCGTAGAAAAACACTTTACGGACCAGATGGCGAAACGGTATAACGGCACCCGGCCCGTTATCATCGGCCGCTGTGCCCACCTGACCAAACCTCAGCCCATCCACTACCAGCAGGGCCGTGCCCAGTGCCAGAATCGGTCCTTATGCCAGCGGGGCTGTCCTTACGGTGGTTATTTCAGCAGCAACTCTTCTACACTACCCTGGGCTGCGAAAACCGGCAAAATGACCCTGCGCCCCGATTCGGTCGTGCATTCGATCATTTACGACGAAAAGCTCGGCAAGGCGTCGGGCGTTCGCGTGGTTGATGCCCATACGAAGGAAGTGACCGAGTATTATGCCAAGATCATTTTCCTGAATGCAGCCTGCCTGAATACCAACCTGATTCTATTGAATTCCAAATCCAGACGTTTCCCGAATGGATTGGGCAATGATAATGGACTGCTTGGCAAATATGTAGCGTTTCATAACTTCCGCACAACGATCTCGGCCGAACACGAAGGTTTTCAGGACACAACGACGGAAGGCATTCGCCCCAATGGCAGCTACATTCCCCGCTTCCGCAATGTGGCCAAACAGGAAACCGACTTCCTGCGCGGTTACGCAGCAGGCTTTGGCTCCAGCCGGGCCACCAGCGTCGATACCTCGGCTATGGGCGAAGACCTGAAGACAAGCCTGATGCAGCCTAAATATGGTAACTGGCGTGTAAGTTCGCACATGATGGGCGAAACGATTCCGAAAGAAAGCAATTACGTTGCGCTCGACTCCACCCTGACCGATGCCTGGGGAATTCCACAGCTAAAAATCTCGGTCGGATACGATGACAATGACGAGAAGATGATCGTCGACTTTCATGAGCAGATGACAGAAATGCTGACCGTGGCTGGTTTCACAAACATCAGAACGCACGACAAACCAGATAAAGCTCCGGGCCTCGACATTCACGAAATGGGCGGTGTTCGCATGGGGAAAGATCCTAAAACATCCATGCTCAACAAGTGGAACCAACTTCATACCTGCAAAAACGTATTCGTAACGGATGGAGCCTGCATGACCTCAACCTCCACCCAAAACCCCTCGCTCACCTTCATGGCCATCACGGCCCGCGCGGCCGACCATGCCGTGAAAGAAATGAAGAAGGGACTTTTGTAAGTCATTCAGTTTGTGGTTGGCTGGTTTGTGGTTTGTGGTTGGCTGGCGCACGAGTGTTGCTGACGCGCTACAAACCACAAATCAGCCAACCACAAACCAGCCAACCACAACCCGTTACCTAAAAATCGTAACCCTTCTTCCGTTGCTTTCACCTTCTGTTCCAGAAAAATGAGAACGTATTCCTTTTTGTTGCTCTTAGTTAGCTTACCCTTATTCATCAATTGCTCTCAAACTCAGACCCGTGAAACGCCGACGCAAACGAATGCCTCGAAGCCGTTAAGGATCACGCTGGAACTAGCCGACAACAATTATCAAAACAAAGGACGTTCCCTGTCTATGCTGACGCTTACCAATACGGGCAGCGAAGACCTGCCCGCAACTGGCTGGAAACTGTTTTTTAATGGCGGCAATCCCAGTAGTCTGGATGCTTCAGTGGCTCAGGTAAAACTCTTCAATGGCGATTTACACTACATCAGCCCAGGGCCGAAGTTCACGAAACTGGAACCCGGTAAGTCGACAACCATACAGGTTCTGGCCGGAAAAATCCGCAACAAAACCGACTTCCCGGTTGGCTTTTATCTGGTACTGGACAAGAACCCGGAGCAAGCCTATCCCGTTGACGTAGCGATAAAATCAGGGACGATCTACGAGAAATCCGATCGAATGCTGACCGAAAAGATTTTTGATCAGAATGCGAAAATCAAGGCCATTGCTGACGATAAACTTCAAAAAATATTCCCAACGCCTGTTTCGTATCAGGAGAAAGGAGCCCCCTTTTTGCTGGACAATCAGGTCGTGATTATCGCCGATAAGGCATTTGATCGAGAAGCTGATTATCTGGCCAACAGCCTGAAAGCTGTCATTGGCAAAAAACCAGCCGTCCAGGCGCAGGGAAGTGGGAAAACGATTACACTCCGCAAAAACCCATCACTCGCGGCCGAAGGGTATTCGTTGCACGTTGGCTCGGATGGCGTCGTGCTGACGGCCTCGTCGGGTGCGGGTGTTTTCTATGGAATTCAGTCGCTGCAGACGCTGCTTCCGGCGGATGCACTAGCTGGTAAGGCCGGGTCGGTCAGCGTGCCGGGGCTGGATGTAACCGATGCGCCCCGCTTTCCTTACCGGGCGTTCATGATGGACATGGCCCGAAATTTCCAGCCAAAATCAGAGGTCCTTAAAGTGCTGGATGCAATGGCGTTATACAAACTCAACACCTTCCATTTTCACTTTAGCGAAGACGAAGGCTGGCGGGTAGAAATGCCCTCCTTACCCGAACTGACCGATATTGGTGCCAAACGAGCCCACACCACCGACCCGACCAAGAGCCTAATCCCTTCCTATGGCTCCGGTGCTGACCTATCAAACCCTTCTGGTACGGGCTTCTACAGCAAAGCTGACTTTATCGAGATTCTGAAATACGCTCATGACCGTCATATCGTCGTAATTCCCGAAATCGAATCGCCGGGCCACGCACGGGCAGCCATCAAAGCGATGAATGCGCGCTACCAGCGATTCATGAAAGCGGGTAACAAGACCGAAGCAGAACGGTATTTATTGCAGGACATAGCCGACAAATCGGTTTATCGGTCGGTGCAGGGCTGGGATGATAACGTGATCGATGTATCACTTCCGTCGGCTTACACCTTTTTGGAGCGCGTGGTCGATGACTTGCGAGGTATGTACAAAGAGGCAGGGGCGCCCCTGCAAACGATTCATTTTGGCGGTGATGAAGTACCCGGTGGCGTTTGGGAAAAGTCGCCTTCCGTTCAGAAGTTGATGGCCAGCAATTCGTCGGTCAAAAACACCGATGACTTATGGTATTACTATTTCGGGAAAGTCAATCAATTGCTCAAAACCCGTAAGCTGTTTCTTTCCGGCTGGGAAGAAATCGGGCTCAAGAAAGTAAAGCAGAATGGCCGTGTAACGTGGGTGCCGAACGAAACCTTTGCAAACGAAAACTTCCGGGTAAATGTCTGGAAAAATAGTCCCGGATCAGGCGCCGAAGATCTCGCTTACCGCATGGCCAATGCGGGCTATAAAGTGATCCTTACCGGTGTCACCCATATGTATCTGGACCTGGCATACAACCAACTGTCGCAGGAGCCCGGCCAGTATTGGGGGGGCTATGTGGACATCGACAAACCCTTCTATTTCATTCCGTACGATTACCTCAGGAACCTGAAAGACGACAATACGGGCAACCGCATCAGCCCGTCTCTTATCAAAAGCCGGGAAATGCTGACGGCCAAAGGGAAAGCCAATATTGTGGGCATTGAAGCGCCCCTTTGGTCAGAAACGAACCGGACACCGCAGCAATTTGAATACAAGATGTTCCCTAAACTATTGGCGGTAGCCGAACGGTCCTGGGCCAAAGACCCCGCCTGGGCAATGGAGACAAATGAAGCAAAAAGCGATCAACTATATAATCAGGCCTGGTCTGAATTCATCAGTAAAGTAGGCAAGCGCGAGCTTCCCCGCCTGGATGTTTATGCAGGCGGCTATGACTATCGTATTCCCCCGGTTGGTGCAAAAGTGATCAATGGCAAGGTAGCTGCCAATGTTCAATTTCCCGGATTGACGATCCGGTACACGACGGATGGCTCGGAACCAACGGCCCAAAGCCCGGTCTATACGGAGCCCGTTGCCAGCAGTGGCCCCGTTAAATTTAAAGTATTCAATACCACAGGCCGGGCTGGGCAAACGGTAACGATCAACCAGTAAGCCAGCCAATTCATAATGACCGATACAAACACGCGCTTTCTATCTCTGGACGTATTCCGAGGGATGACGATTTGCTTCATGATTGTCGTAAATACGCCGGGAAGTGGCGCCACCCCCTTTTCCCCGCTGTTGCACGCACACTGGCATGGCTTTACTCCCACCGATCTGGTTTTCCCGTCTTTCTTGTTTGCGGTTGGCAACGCCATGAGCTTTGCTATGAAAAAGCACAGTTCGGTGGGTACAGCCGCCGTACTCACGAAGATTGGTAAACGGACAGCGCTGATTTTCCTGCTGGGCTATTTGATGTACTGGTTCCCTTTTTCCCGGCTCAGCGAATCAGGCGATGTAACGGGCTTCCCCATCAGCGAAACCCGCATTTGGGGCGTTTTACAACGAATCGCCGTCTGCTATGGCCTTGCGTCGTTACTGGTTTATTTCCTGTCGTTCCGAACGGTTATTTGGCTAAGCGTTGTCTTTTTAGTGGGCTACTGGCTCATGCTGCTCGGTTGGGGCGATCCCGCCGATCCATTAAGTCTGGCGGGGAATGCGGTATTAAAACTGGATCGATTTCTGATTGGCGATGCCCACCTGTACCATGGCGAAGGCATCGCTTTTGATCCGGAAGGGTTACTAAGCACGCTACCCGCCATTGTGAATGTGGTCATTGGCTACTACGCGGGTCAGTTTGTGCAACATAAAGGCAAAAACTACGAGAGTGTGGCGAAACTCCTACTCGTTGGCAGCGCCCTGATTTTTGCCGCGCTCTGCTGGAACCTGGTTTTTCCCATCAACAAAAAACTGTGGACCAGTTCGTTTGTACTACTAACCACCGGCCTCGATCTGGCGATTATGGCAACCTTAATCTACATGATCGAGATTCGACAGTGGAACAACGCCAACTGGACCCGGTTCTTTGTCATTCCCGGTAAGAATCCCCTGTTCATTTACCTCCTCTCCGAGTTATTGGTCATTGCCCTCTACATGATTCCGGTGGCATCAGGGGGAAGTCTGTTTTCGTGGATCAACAGTAGTCTGTATCAAAAGCTGGCGCCGGGGCCTGTGGGCTCGCTCCTGTTTGCCCTCTCATTCATGCTGGTTTGCTGGAGCGTCGGCTGGCTCCTCGACCGCCGTAAAATTTATGTGCGGGTGTAAATTGGTTTATTCGCCTTCGCCTTATTGACCGATTTGCCTACTTGGAGGAAAGCCATTCAGATCACGTGTTGAGCTAGGACTACTGGCAAAAATTTTCGTTTCATTGAGCAAAGTCCGGTCGCCTACTTCGTAGCCAAGCGGTAAAACATTGGTAGGCACAATGGGTGTGGCCCCTTCTGAATAATGGGTAAAACAGAAAGCAACGGGAAGCAGATAGTGCCCGGCTAAACCCGGATTAAGAGGAGGCATATGCTTTAAACCAGCCAAGATTTCGCCCTCAAAGCCATAGAGTTTGCTAGTCTGTCTGCTCATTTTCGGATACAATACAGAAATATCCCGCATGTGACCGGCCTGATCGATCGTAAAACCAGCGTAGTAGCGGCCGTAAATGGCTCTACGAGCGGGCTGGGCTGGGTAGTGAATCCTGCGGGTGACTACGTTCACAAAAACAGGATCTTTATTTAGATCAATCGCAGGACGAGTTAGCTGAGAAAAACTGACGTCAGCAGCCAGCAGGAGAGCGATCAAAATCAAACTAGTTTTCATGTCGTCGTTTTTTCTCGAGTAACAATAAAAATACTTACGGCTAACTAATTACTTATAACCTGCTAATTAACGGGGCATAAAACTAAAGTAAGCAAACTTATTAAACTTATTGAGTGTAGCTACAGGCGTTAAAATAAAGTAAAAATGACAACTAAATATTTTGCATTTTCGCTACGATAAACTAGTTTTTTGTAGCGAGTTGTATCTACTCGAAACGAAAAACCTGATTGATTCTCCAACGTTATGAAAAAGTATCTAGTTAGTCTTCTCCTGCTATCGCTCGTGGCCTGTCATAAAGAGTCAGAGGATACTGTTCTGCCAGACTATGCTGATTGGTACGCGATCAAAGCCCCGGAAGCCCGAGCAATTGAAGCCGTTTCCGGCGATCTTGACCAGACGTTAGTCATCGCCACCGCCTTCACCATTTACCAGACCAAAGACAGAGGCAAAACGTGGCAGACAACCTTCAAATCGGACAGGGGACTATTTGGCTTTACCGTAAAACAGGATACCTTATTAGTATTTGGTACTGAGTCGGGCGTCGCTCTTGATTCTATGGTGGCTTACGCAATCAATCCTTTTCAATATAGTCTCGATCAGGGAACTACCTGGAAGCAATATATCAATAGACGCCCAGAATTTGAGATAAAGGTGGCCCGTAATGTGGTTACGACGCCCTCAAAAACGGAGTACAGCATTGATTATTTGCTTACCCCCGTTTCGCCCGGTTCAACGACGTCAAACTACGTAGAATCAGTAGGCATCAAAACTTCCACGGGTCGTTTGTTAACTCTGCCGAATGACCACCAGATCACCAGTTTATACGTAGACAGTAAGTCCCGTCTTTATGTAACGGCATCCGCGCCACTCTGTGGCAGATTAAAAAACTTCGCCTTTTGCGGAGATCAGAACGGAATCCTGTACGTATCCAGGAATCCGCAACCTTGATGAATGGACTGGTTAATTCGTTCCGCATCAAAACAGCTTATGCATTGGTTTATTCCAAAAACTAAAAATACCGCAGATCAAACCAACGAAAGCCGGTGTAGTTAACGTTTATAGGAGTGAAAATCCTCCCTAAACAGTTCATACATGGCCAATCAGCCCGGTGGCTGGCTCGGTAAGCTAAGTAACCTTATCATTCCGCCCAGCCAGACCGATACAAAAACGGCTCCTGTCGTTACCAACAAACGTATTCTTGACGAACTCATCGCCAGTTTCGAAGACTCCATCCAGCGCGAATCAGTCGGGACGAGCCTGCTGTTCAATGCACACTTTCTGATTATTCTGCACCCCGATACGTATGAAGATCGCCAGAATGCGTTTCCGGTGGTGGTCAATGAAGCGGTTCAGTCATTCAAAGCCATCATTGAATCCTATAGGAGCGCATATGGGCGCGTGTCGCCGGTTGCATCGAGTTGGTTTTTTAAGTTTGGGGCAGGCCGGGAGTTTGGCGGAGAAGAAATCAATCCAGGTGATGTCAAAGTAATTGGAGCACTGACCGGCATTTTGCCCGGCAATGGGCAAGCCAATGCGCCAGCCGAGAAAATAAACGTTACCCGTCGGGTTAAACAAACGAACCGCTACGAGAAGGTAGATGTCGATCTGAACACGTTCCATCACATTGATTTTCGTGAGCCGGGAGCGTTTGTCGTAAAATTCAATTTCGATACACCCCTCAACACGCCCAGCCAGGCCAAAAGTGCAGCAGTCGCGAGGGCTACTAACCTAGCGGCTCCAGCCCTTCCCCGTAGTCTTGGTGCAGGATTAGCCCACATCAGCTACTACATTGCCGAGCAGAACAAAGAGGACACCTATCCGATGCGCGACCGGGAAATTGTGGTTGCCCGGAAAGACACCGACAACCAGCATTTCCCGAATTACTTACTGCTCGAATCCCCCTATGTGTCGAATCCGCACGCCCGGATTCGATATACTGAATCTACCCAATCGTTTCAGATAGCTTCATTCAGCCGTAACGAAACCCGCGTCAATGAGCAGCTCATTCCACGCAGTGAACCGGCGAACCCGACTTGGTTTGAATTACCTGCAAAAGCCCAGATCCTGCTCAACAGCATGGTAACACTTACTTTCCAAAGCAACACGTAAGCCATGATCGACGTTCTGCTTGTTTTAGTACTCTTCCTGTTCGTCTGTTTTTTAGTTATCAGACACGTTCAGGACTTACCTCGCTAATTCAGTTTGTGGAAGGCCTCTGCTAACCACAAACATTACTTCTGACTTACCTGATAATGAATAACTTACTCATCGCGGGAAAAACCGATGTGGGCCAACGGCGCAAGGATAATCAGGACACATTTATCTGCACGCCACTCTGGTCGGAAGCCAGCGCCTTACTGGTCGTGATCGATGGTGTGGGCGGCTATGCCGGTGGTGACCGGGCGGCTGCCATTGCCCGAGAGTCGATTGAACGCTATATGGCTACGCCGAATGGCGATCCGTTGTCCATGCTGCGCGAAGCCGTCGTTTTTGCCAATAACCAGATCAACGACGAACGGCTCAAAGATCCTCGGCTAAGCCAGATGTGCTGCGTATTGACGGCGGCTCTGGCCGATAGCCACACGGGCAAGCTCTATTTCGTTCACGTAGGCGACACGCGTCTGTACCGCTACCGGCAGGGCAATTTGGTCAAGCTCACCCGCGACCACTCGATGGTGGGCGTTCGGGAAGATGCCAACGAACTCACCGAAGCCGAAGCCATGAGCCACCCGCGCCGAAACGAGATCCTGCGCGAAGTCGGCTCCACCACGCACCGGGTCGATGATCCTGATTTCCTGGACGCCGACGAAACAGACTTTCTGCCCGGCGATCAACTGCTGCTGTGCAGCGATGGCCTGACCGATATGATCACGCAGGCCCAGATCAAGGCGATCCTGAACCGGGCTATCTCAGTGGAGGAACAGCTTTCAGAATTGATCCGGGTAGCAAATCATCAGGGTGGCAATGATAACATAACGGTTGTGCTGGCCCAGCATACGACAAAGGGCGAAGAATCACCTATCGCCGAACAGCGGGCAACCTCCACCCTGGCCGCTCCCCGCCACCCTTCGCCGGCGGCCGTCTCGCCATCGGCTCAACCCCAACCGACGGCCGAAACGACGCCAGCCAAACGATCATCAACGGGGCGCTGGGTCATGCTGTTCGCCTTGCTGGCACTCCTGGTGGCGGGTATCGTCTGGTATCAGTCCTGGCCATCGGGCAACACCTACCCAACGAGCGATAGCCTTAGTGCGATGGGTTCTTCATCAGGTGATACCACCTTTCTGCTGTCAACAAACCGTTCCCGATTGGATTCGCTGATCGAAGTGGCGAACCGAAATCCGGACCATCGGCTACTACTCACCGACGATACGATCCGTATCGACCAGCCGTTGGTACTAACAGACTCATTACTCGCGGTCATTGGCAGCAGCCCGCAAACGGTTATTATGCCGCTTGATTCAGCCCATGCACAGCTTGCCCTGCGCGTTGACCGACGGGGTGCCGTTACGCTGGAAAATGTGGTTTTCAGCGGGTTTAAAACGGGGATTGAAACAGCCGGAGACGCCAGACTTCAATTAAACAGGGTGTATTTCAGCCAGGTCGACCTTCCGGTTCGGGCCGCCGTTCGGCAGGATACCTGCCTGAACACCGTAATTTCAATTTCTGTACAAAAGCAGTCGGTTGCGCTTAAGCAACCTGTTGCGTCTAAACCAACTCGTCCCTGATGGCTACCGTTCGATTTAACACCCAGTTTCCCGGATACGAAATACTGAGTGAATTAGGCCGTAGCAACGCCCGCATTCTGAAAGCCCGCCATCTGGATACGGGCGATCTGGTTGCGATCAAACACTTCGCGCTGAACACGGATGCCGAAACACTCCGAAGGTTCCAGCGCGAATCGGCCATTATGACCAGTATTGCCCATCCAAACATCGTCAAGGTGCGGGAGGTGCAACTGGAGGCCGAGCTACCGTATATCGTGATGGAATTGATCGAGGGCGGTAGCGTATGCGACCTTCTCAAAGCGCAGGATCATCTGGATGTGCCAACGACCATTCGGTTGGGGCTGCAAATGGCGGGCGCTTTTCGGGCGATTCATACGCAGGGCATCGTTCACCGGGATGTCAAACCAGACAACATTCTCTATCGCCCGTTACCAAGTGGTGAGTTGCATTTTCTGCTCACCGACTTTGGCGTGGCCCGGCTCCATGAGCAGTCGACTACGTTGACGGGCCAGTCGCTGATGACGTATGAATATGCGTCACCCGAGCAGTTCAACGACCCAAAAAATGTGGGGGTGGCTACCGATTATTATTCACTGGGGGTTGTGCTCTACGAATGCCTGACGGGTAAAGTACCCTTTGCCCTGGGCGATCATTCCGGCATCGTCACTTTCATGAACAAGGTGCTTTCCGAGGCTCCTCCCGTTTTAACGGTTGCCGCCAATGGGCAGTCGCTGGGGCCGTTTACTCCTTTGCTGGAAGGGCTTTTAAAAAAGAAGGCGGCTGAGCGGTTGAGTGATCCCGATGAATTGACATGGCTACTGAAACAAGCAGAACTCGCCTATTTACAGGCTGGTCGGGCTAGCCGTTCGGAGCAGCCAGTCTCAGTTCCGGCGCCCGTTTTGGCGTCACGTACCTTAACGCATCAACAACCGCCGGAACCCGTGAAGCCCCGAGACGCTTTACCCGTGAAGGAATTGCACTCGTCTAAAGGCATAGGGACGTCAAAAATCATCGCGTTCCTTGCTTTCGTGCTGCTGATCCTGGCTGGCGTATATTACACCACAACGAAACCAACGGCAAAGTCGACCAATCGAACAGGCATAGGTAGTTCGGCAGTAGCTGACCAGCCTGCAGATAGTGCGACGCTGGTAGCCGCCAATGCAGATCCCGACACAGCCGCTATTCGGGCGCAGCAACGGGCCGAAGAAGCACAACGACTGGAACGACTCCGGCAGGAAGCCTTGATGGCCGTCAAGAGCGTTACGGTTAAGGCGACAAACTTCAAGGTCGGTCTGTTTGGCGGCATCAAACAGCTCCAGCTTCAGTTAAGCAATCCAACGCGTTTACGGTTTACCTATGTGGTCGTTCAGATAAAATACATCAAGGATGGTGGCGGCCTCTATAAAACAGAGACCGTCTATTTTAATAATGTGGAGCCGAATTCATCACCCATCCAGACGGCTCCGGATAGTGATCGGGGAACGAAGGTTACGTGTAAAATTTTACGGTATGAGTCGCCGGATATTCCCCAGAATTCAGACTCACTGGCTTCGTCAACCGAGTCGTTAAACTAAGGTATCAATGCCAACTGTCAGTGTAAATACCCATTTCCCGGGATATGAAATTATCGGTGAGCTGGGGCGCTCCAACGCCCGCGTTCTGAAGGCCCGCCATCTGGAATCAGGGGATCTGGTCGCCATTAAACACTTCACCCTGCATACAGACCCGGAAACTCTTCGGCGGTTTCGGGTCGAATCCGAAATTATGACTGGCATCCGCCACCCAAACGTGGTACGGGTACGGGAGGTACAACTGGATATGCCCCTGCCCTTCATCGTCATGGAATGGGTAGAAGGAGGTAGCCTGCGGACGCTCATCGACGAACAGGGGCAACTCACCGTGGCCACAACCATCCGACTCGGGTTGCAGATGTCCGAAGCCTTCCACGCTATTCACCCGCAGGGCATTATCCACCGGGACATTAAACCGGAGAACATTCTGTACCGACCCTTGCCCAGTGGCGAACTGCATTTTCTGCTCACCGATTTTGGGGTAGCCCGCATTCGGGAGCAATCGCAAACCATGACGGGCCAGTCGTTGATGACCTACGAATATGCCTCACCCGAGCAATTCGACAACCCCAAAGGCGTTGATGTAGCCACAGACTATTATTCGCTGGGGGTCGTACTTTACGAATGCCTGGCCGGGAAAGTGCCCTTTTCAATGGCTGATACGGCGGGAATTGCAACCTTCATGAGCCAGGTATTACACACACCACCACCTGCATTATCGTTGCCGGAAGGTCAATACCTACCTCCTAGCCTGACAACATTACTGGACTGGACGCTGCTCAAAAACCCGGCCGAACGCCTGAGCGATGTCACAGAATTGGCGCTGTTGCTGGGCCAGGCAAATGTAGAATTGCTGCAGGCTACCCGTTCCGGGAGTCGTCAGGCACCGGTCGTGCCCCGTTCACAAACACGGGTTGCTCCAGTATCCATGCCTGAGCCCGCTAACGCGTATCCGGCTGATTTAGAGGAAGAATCACCACGCAGTTCAACCAACTGGCCAATCATCCTGGCGGTAATTTTTGTGGTCGTATTGGCCGTCTTTGCCGTACTGTATAAAATGCGCCATAAAGAATCACCTGCTCGAACGCTCCCTGATTCGACGCTTACCAACAAGGATTCGCTGGGTTCTGATGAGATCGCAACCGATTCTACAGCAGCGCCGTTCAGTGAGCCTATCGAAGAAGAAACGGCACATGACACAGTCTTCATCACGTTACCACCGTCGGCGACGACAACGAACCCGACGCCGGTTTCTCCAGCCGATTCAACCGCAGTACCTGACTCGACCAGACAATGATGTATTATGCAATTTTACCAAATAGCATCCTGCTGTTTGGTAAAACGCACCTAATTAACCCGTAACGCACTATTGAATGAAATCACTTGACCGTTTGTATTTGCCGGGCGCATCGATCATGTTATTGCTGCTCTTTATCCGGCTATACACCAACCTCCTGCCGACCCTTGACCAGGCCAGACAGGCGTATGCCGCCGGGCAGTCGCTCAATCTTGACAAAGGAGTTAAATCATCCTCGATCCGACAATTGCTGAGCAGTGGCAACTATTATACCGATAGCCGGGATATTGATCTGGTTGCGGATTCGCTGCCCGCCAAACTTGCACAAAACAGCTCCCTCGATAACCTGGGAGCGGTCAATAAGCGTCAGTTTTCGGTGATGGCTCCGCTAACGTGGCGCAGTCGAATCGGCGGTGCTGACTTTCAGAGCCGACTCCGGTTGTCACGCCAGCAAATGGGTTTCGACTCGGTGCTGTACAATCGTGAACTGTCCAACCCCAAACCGTACCCGGCCATCGTTCAGGTCGGGAGCGGTTCGGTTTCATTTACGGGGCGGGTCAGTCGGGAAGACCGCCCCCTGTCGGGTGTGCTGATCCAACTCAAGCGACACCCGGCAACGGCTCTGCCCGATACGCTTCCGGACCGGTTCGTGTACGCCCGAACGGATACCGACGGCCGATTCACCTTTGCCGGACTGAAATCGGGGGTGGGCTATAGCGTTGTCCCGCTGAAGCCAGGATTTGAGTTTGGTAGCCGACGCGGCACCCCTCACCTAACCAGCGATCAGACCGTTAACTTTACCGCCCGACCGCACCAGCTTCGGCTCATTGGATCGACCGTTTACGGGCAGCTAAAAACCGACCACGCGCTTACCATCCGAACACCGACCACGTTCACCTGGCAATTCTGGGGAATTGTCGCAGGATTTCTGCTGGCTTTCTGGGTGGTTAATGCAGTCTGGTCCGTTCGGCGCTTTCATCCCGATCCTTTTCTGTTACCGATCCTGATGCTCCTCACGGGCTTGTCGGTACTTACTTTACTGGCCATACAGGACCCGTTGCAGGACACCCTTTTTGCCGGGCAAACGGTACAGGGCATCCTTGTCGGATTAGTTGGCATGACGATCGTATCCCAGCTGAACGTAGGTCGTTTCTACGCTACCTGGCGCTACGACTGGCTCTTTACGTTACGAAACCGGACTTCGGTCCGGCTGTCGGGCTGGACATGGTTGGTGTTAGCGGCAGGTCTGGCAGCGCTGACATTGCTCATCGGGTCGGGTCCCGAAGGCAGCGGAGTACGTGTGAACCTGTCGCTGCTGGGCTTAGCGTTTCAGCCAAGCGAGATCACGAAATACCTATTGCTTTTGTTTTTCGCCGGGTTCTTCGCGGCCAACGAACAGCAACTGCGGCAACTTCCCGATTTACGCTGGCGGTTTGCCGTCAGTTTTGGCGCACTGGCCGGAGCCGGTCTGCTCATGTTGCTCTATCTGCTGCTGGGCGATATGGGTCCGGCGCTGGTGGTGTGTTTCACGTTCCTGCTCTTCTATAGCATTGCCCGGGGAAACCTTCCACTTACCCTGGCTACGGCTGTTGGTTATGGCGTCGCGTTATGGCTTTTGCCAGGCGCTATAGCCACGCTGCTCTGTCTGATAGCCGTCATCGGGTACATGTTCTGGAAAGGCGATGCCCGCTCCAAAACCGGCACAGGCTGGATCGCTTTGCTGGCCGAAGCACCCGTATTGCTGTTGCTGGTTATGGCCATGTTTGCCTTTGGCGATCAATTGCCTTTTGTGGGCGATCGGCTGGCCGACCGGAAAGCCATGTGGCTCAACCCCTGGAACAACGATGTGTATGGGGGCGACCACCTGGCGCACGGCTACTGGGCGCTGGCGGCTGGGGGCTGGACCGGGCAGGGACTGGGAAAAGGATTCGCCAACGCCATTCCGGCCGCTCACACCGACATGATTCTGCCCAGCCTGGGCGAGGAATTGGGCGGTCTGGGCGTTGTTTGCGTATTCCTGTTATTTGGCGTACTGCTCCACCGGCTGTTTCTTCATGCGCGCCGGGCGGGGCAGCCATTCAGTTTTTTCCTGATCGCGGGTATAGCTATTGCCACGGGGACTCAGTTTCTGATTATCGCAGGCGGATCGATCGGGTTGCTGCCCCTTACAGGAATCAGTGTACCGTTTTTGAGTTACGGCAAGATTTCGCTTATCGTCAACTTAACGGCGATGGGTGCCGCTTTTAGCGTCGCGCACAGACCGGGCGAAGTCGCTCAGCGAGAATACCTGTCGACCCATTACGATGCCGTTCTCATGGCGGGTATCACCGGATTTCTGGCGGGTATCGTTGTGCTCATTGTCCACTTACTGCCCATCGTAGGCTGGCGGGGTAGTGCCTATATCGTGCGTCCGGCCCGGGTGGTAACGCGCAATGGCGATCCTGTGTACAGCTATAACCCACGCATCGAACGACTTACGCGAGCGCTTGCGGCAGGCACGATTTACGACCGAACGGGCCTGGTCCTGGCGTCGAGTTCACCCGAACTAATCCGGCAACAAGCGGCCAAACTCCAGCAAAGCGGCCTTGACGCTGACGCGGTCGACGGGCTGACAAAAAAACGACTTCAGCGGTATTATCCCTTTGGCAATCAGCTATTTTTCTGGCTTGGTGATCTGAACACGCAACTTTTCTGGGGGCAAAGCAACGGCTATTATGCGGAGGCTACGCACCTCAGCGAGTTGCGGGGTTTCAATAGCCGCCCCCGCAAGACGAACCTCGTTACGACCGATTACCGGGCCGACCGTTTTAGCCCGTCCGTTCAGCAAACGCGTACCTTGTCCGTGTATGATTACAGTGAGCTGGCTCCCGCCCTGCGGGCTGGGCTGGATAGTCGGGAAGTTGCCGAACGAAAAGCCAAAAACCGCGACCTGCACCTGAGTGTCAATGCAGAACTTCAGGTGGCCATTCAGCAGGCATTGGCTACGTCCGATTTCCGGAACCGGCGTGTTTCGGTTGTGGTGCTCGATGCAAGTTCGGGCGATGTGCTGGCGTCGGCGCTACACCCACTTCCCAACCTGCAAACGCCCGATGTGATGCAGATGGCCGACCGCGACCGGCAGAAATTGCCCTATCTGGTTACGGAGCGCGACCTGGGCATGACTTACCCAACGGCGCCCGGCTCAACCGCTAAAATACTGACCGCCATGGCAGCTTTTAACAAGCTTGGCGCATCGGCATCCGAGGTTAGCTATTCCATTTCATGCGACGAGATCATCCGCCGGGGCACCCGCGAATCAGAACCCTGCAATGAATCCGTCGATATGCGGAAGGCCATTGTCCGCTCAAGCAATGTCTATTTTATCCGAACGGCAAACGACCATAAACTCGACAATGAAATGGCGGATCTGTATCTGGCCACCGGCATGAACGTCGACTTCGTAGGTGGTTATTCTTTTTCAGATACGCGCACAGACCCCGAGCGCGATCAGATTCGAAAACACTGGCGCGACTCCTCTTTTGTGGTCCGCCGGAATTTATACAGCAGTACGCAATACCCCAAACGGTACCGCAGTGAGTTCTCGGGGCTGGCCTGGGGACAGGGACAACTCACCTCTACTCCGGTTGCGCTGGCCCGCATGGCGGGGGCCATTGCCAACAAAGGCGTGCTGCAACCATCGCGGTATGTACTGGAGCAGGCAGGAAAACCACAAGCGATTGGAACAGGCCAGCGGGTGGCTCGTCAGGCCAACTACGCCGACCAGCTTGAGTCATTCATGATCGATCAGTCGAACCCATCCGAGGGCCGAAGTAAAATTAGTGTAGCCCGAGTGGCAGGAAAAACCGGCACGCCCGAACGCATTGTGCAGGGGATTCGCCGGAACGACGGCTGGTTCGTATTTTTCGCCCCAACACCCAATGGACAGTCGCATACGGTCGTTAGTGTCCGTATCGAGTTGGGCGAATCATCGGCCGAAGCCGTCCAACTGGCAAACACCGTTGTGGCCCCCATCCTGAAACAACGCGGGTATCTGGGGAGCTTTTAATAACGCGGATCGCACGGGTGCCCCGCTCTGATTCGCCTTACAGTCAATAACTTTACAAACGATGAGCCTATTCGACACGATAAAAAACCTGTTCGGCTTCACGCCCACGTCATCCGAGCCGGCAACCAAGCCAGCGATTCAGTCTCTTGATTCGGCAGAGACTAACCAACCGATTCCAGAACCGGCTAAATCCGTTTTGCAAGGGCCACCACCCGCTGGCCAGCGCCGGGATCAGATGCTTCGCTTTATCGTCGATAAGTTGCGCCCGTACCAGAATGAGCCCGAAACGGCTCCCACAGGTATGACCCTATGTATTGCTTCGACCAGTCCCGAGGAGGAGGAGATCGATCGGGTTGCCTTATGGGCTAGCCAGCCCGGTAAATTTCAAAAAGAGTTGAGTCGTCAGCTCGCCGACAATTATATAAAACTACCCACCCACTGGCGTTTCGACTACGCGTTTTATTCGGATGCGCTGCCCGAAACAACCTATCGGGAGGGCAACCTGGGATTGATCGTACAAGACAACACAAAAGCGCAGGGGGCTCCTTTACTAGCACGAGTGGTGGCCCTAAGCGGCCAGACGGAACTGCTCGATTACGTGCTGGACCCTACGCAAAAAACCAGTTTCTGCATTGGGCGGGGCCGCTCCACACAAACGGCATCGGGTCGTATCCGGACAAATGACATCGTAATTCTTAACGACGATGACCCCGGTTTTGACCCCCGGAAAGGAGCCGATAACGGAGCCGTTAGCCGCTCTCATGCCACCATTCGGTACGAGGTTACCCGGCGGCAGTATTCGCTCCTTGTCGATGCGGGCGGGCTACCGGCCAGTGGCAACAAAACAAAGATCTTCCACCCGGACAACCGCATGGAACGCGCCGATATTGCCGGAATGGGCTACCCGCTTCAGCACGGCGACCAGATTGAGCTAGGGGGCGCGGTCACGCTGTTGTTTGAGTTGGTATGAGGTATGCCCGTTTCTTTTTTAGTGTGGTATAAGTTTCTTAAAGCCTCGCTTGTCGGTTACTTATAACCGACATCA
This sequence comes from Spirosoma horti, assembly GCF_054776595.1. Lineage (NCBI taxonomy): Bacteria > Pseudomonadati > Bacteroidota > Cytophagia > Cytophagales > Cytophagaceae > Spirosoma > Spirosoma horti. The sequence continues at coordinate 265,082 of NZ_BAAHBQ010000008.1, read as the reverse complement.
CAGCCCATTAACCGACACCACAGCAACAGCAATAGGTCCTTCCGTAAATTCCTTAACTTACTGCACCAAACCGACCATTCGTTTATGATGCAACGTATTTTATTACCCTTACTTATCGCCACCATGATTGGCTGTACTTCGAAGAAGACCGACCAGACAACCACCGCAAACAAGGACTTTGCGACCGTTCTGGACGACTATTATGAGCAGCGGTTGAAACTGTTTCCGGTAGAGGCTACCCAGCAGGGAGACAACCGGTACAATGACCAGTTGCCCAATGATATTTCGCAGGCGTTTCTGAACCAGACCAAGTCATTCTATAGCAGCACCTTAGAGAAACTAAACTCATTTGATCGGGAAAAGCTATCCGACGAAGACAAGATTTCCTACGACATTCTCAAGCGTGAATTAGCCCTGCAACTGGAGCAATACCCATTTCATCAGGAAGAAATACCGTTCAACCAGTTCACAGGTCTCACGCTGGCTTTTGGCCAATTGGGCAGTGGCGAAGGGTCGCAACCGTTTAAAACGGTTAAGGACTACGACGACTGGCTCAAGCGCGTTTCCGCCTTTACTGTCTGGGGCGATACGGCCATTGCTGCCTTTCGAAAAGGAATGGCGACTGGACGGGTATTACCCAAAAGCCTGGTTGTCAAGATGATCCCGCAGATGACCGACCTGGTTGTGAGTGATCCGACGAAGAGTCTATTTTATGGACCGATCAAAAAGCTGCCATCAACATTCAGCGCGGCCGACAAAGACCGGCTGACGGCTTCGTATAAGAAAGCCATCACCAAACAAATTGTGCCGACTTACCAGAAGTTGGGGACTTTTTTAAAAACCGAATACCTGCCCAAAGCCCGCACGACGTCGGGTATCGATGTCTTGCCACAGGGCCCGGAGCTTTACCACTATCTGGTCAGAACCTGGACCACCACCAACGACACACCCGATCAAATCTATGCCATTGGGTTAAAAGAGGTAGCCCGAATTCGGGGGGAGATGGAGAAGGTAAAAACACAGGTTGGCTTCAAAGGCACGCTGGACGAGTTTTTCACGTATCTCAAAACCGACAAAAAGTTCTACCCCTACAAACAACCAAAAGAGGTTCTGGCCGCTTTTCATACCATTCTGGCGCGAATTGAGCCGAATCTGAAAAAGCTCTTCATCAACACCCCTAAATCGGAATTCGAAATCCGGCAGACCGAGAAATTCCGGGAAGCCTCGGCCAGCGCGGAGTACAACCAGGCGTCAGCTGATGGCAGTCGGCCGGGGATTTTCTACGTACCCATTCCGGATGCCAGCAAGTTCAATGTCACGTCGGGTATGGAATCGCTGTTTTTACATGAAGCCATTCCGGGGCATCATTATCAGGTATCCCTGCAACAGGAAAATACCAGCCTGCCTAAGTTTCGGCGGTTTGCGTGGTATGGTGCCTACGGCGAAGGCTGGGCACTTTACTGTGAATCGCTGGGCAAAGAGCTGGGTATTTACACGGACCCCTATCAATACATGGGTGCGCTGGGCGATGAAATTCACCGGGCCATTCGGCTGGTCGTCGACGTGGGCTTACATACGAAGCACATGACGCGCGAAGAGGCCATCAAATACATGATGGACAACGAGCCCATTGCCGAACAGGGCGCTACTGCGGAGATAGAACGATACATGGCCATTCCGGCACAAGCCTTATCGTACAAAATCGGCGCCTTAAAAATCCGTGAACTCCGCACGAAATACGAAAAGCAGCTGGGCGACAAATTCAGTCTGGCCGCCTTTCACGACGAGTTTCTCAAAGACGGCTGTATGCCGCTGGATGTGCTGGAACGCAAAATGGATGCCTGGGCTGAGCGTCAGAAGTAAGGTTTCCCCCACCCCAACCCCTCCCCTTTTTTAGGGGAGGGGCTAAGAAGGGCTCTTGATTTAGGAAAGTTATTTAGACTATTGACAGCCTTTCGAAATTGATCTCATTTTGCAAAAGTTGTCGGTAGACTCTGATAATCCTTTGGACTCACTTGAGCGCATCCCCTTTTTTTAGGGGATGGGTTGGAGTAAAAAGCTGATAATCAATATCCCTGATTCTGCCCGAACGTAGTCTTGTTATTGTACGTATCGATTTCTGATTGCGGAATAGGATACAGCGTTCGGTAGGCAGGCATAGTGATACCCGTCACTTTGATGGCGTCAACCGCCGTTCCCGTACGAACGAGATCGAACCAACGGTCGTTTTCCAGGGCCAGTTCCAGCCGCCGTTCGTTGATGACGGCCGTCCGGAAAGCCTCTTTCGTCGCCAGTTGAGCACCCGTATAGCTGGGTACCCCCGCCCGCGTCCGAACCAGGTTCAGCGTTCTGAAGGCTTCACCGTCAGCCTGGTAAGCAACTTCGTTCAGGGCTTCGGCATACAACAGTAACACATCCGCAAAACGGAGTACCGGGAAGTCATTGCCAACATCGTTTGTTCCGGACAGTTCGTCGTAGAACTTTCTGGGGACGGCGTTGATGCTGGTTGGCACGGGCACCTGCACCGTCAGCGGAAGTCGCTTATCAGCAGGCAAATAAGCCGCCCGCAACGACGGTTCGATGTTATCGCCAATGCTGGTGCCATACCAGGAACCATGGCCTTCACCCTGTAAGCCCCCTTTTTTGAATTTGACGGCGAACAGAATTTCTGCGTTGTTCTTGTTGGCAACCGAAAATACATCGGCCACATTAGGCAGCAACTTAAAAGTCGTTCCGTTCACAACATCTTTCAGCGTCGATACGGCCAGATCGTATTTCTTCTCTGTTACATAGACCTTTCCCAGCAGCCCTTTAGCCGCACCCGATGTGGCCCGACCAATATCGGCACCGGTGTAGGTGGCAGGCAAACCCGCCGACGCATCGGTCAGGTCTTTTTCGATGGCGGTATAAATATCGGCCACTTCATTTCGGACATACGAACGGGCGTCGGTCGTCGAACCCGCCTTGAGTACGAGCGGCACTTTGCCCCACAACCGAACCAGGTTGAAGTAAGACAGAGCCCGAATAAACTGCGCTTCCCCTTTATATCGGGCCTTCAGGGTCGCATCCATCGTGACCGCGTCGATCTTGTCCAGAATCAGGTTGCAGCGATTGATTCCGGTATAGAGGCTTCCCCAGGTATCGCGCAGGACGGAGTTCGTCGTTGGCTCGATAAACCGGTCGATGTTATACCGAAGTCCGGCACCCGAAGATGGGTCGTTATCGAGCACATTATCACTCCGGGTTTCGATAATCGTATTGTAATCACCTCCGTATTGCGTTGAACTCTGCAAGGCATCATAGGCCCCGTTAACCGCATTTCCGAAGTCATTTGCGGTTTTATAAAAGTTATCTACATTGGGTTGTGACAACGGTTTTAGGTCCAGAAAATCTTTCTGACAAGCCGACAGGCTAACCAACAGGGCCACGGCTAACGTTATTTTTTTCATAGCTGTTTCTTAAAAAGATAGGTTGAGACCGACCGATGTTGTGCGGGGCAATGGATAAGTCCCATAGTCTTCACCCGATGAGAGGGCACTGTCGGGGCGGCTGTTTACCTCTGGGTTATACCCCAGGTACTTGGTAAACGTGAACGGGTTCTGGGTTGTCACGTACAGGCGCGCCCGAGTCAACCGTATTTTTTGGAGCAGAGACGTGGGCAAGGCATAGCCAAGGGTAATCGTACGAATCCGAACGTACGACCCACTTTCAATATGCCAGGTCGAGATTTCTCCGTTCGAACCCGACGCTAGCCGGTTGGCGCGGTTCACCAGACCGTTACCCGGATTATCGGGCGACTGCCAGCGATCCAGTGCGCCAACGAACAGGTTGCCATTACCCTCCATGTTATACACGTAGCGACGCAGCAGGTTAAGAATTTTATGACCCTGAACGCCCTGAATGGCAAAACTCAAATCGAAACCTTTGTAGGCGAAATTGTTCGTAAATCCAAACGTGTATTTCGGAAAATAGCTGCCCGTCACGGTCCGGTCGTTGCTTAGATCGAACTTACCATCCGGTACCCCATTAGGCCCGCTAACGTCGCGAAATTTAAAATCGCCGGGTCGGGCGGTAGATACGTGTAAAGCGGGGTTGGCATCCAGTTCGGCTTGATTTTTATAAACGCCATCGTTGACATATGTGTAGTATTCGCCGATCGGGTGACCGATCTGGGTGATAAACTGCGCACCCGCCACGCCACCAGCTACAATGATCGGATCACCCGAGGGTCCGAGTGCTTTCACCTTATTGCGGTTAGCAGCAATATTGGCACTGGCATCCCAGCGGAACTGGCCAAATGTTTGACGCGTACCGAGTGTAAATTCGATACCCTGGTTATTCACTTTACCGATGTTCTGTAATTCCGTACTGAAACCCGATGCACGCGGTACGGGTACATTCAACAGCAGGTCCGATGTATTGGCATTGTAGTAATCGACCGTCAGATTCAGGCGATTGCGAAGGAAACTAACGTCAAATCCAATGTCAAACATGGCCGTTTTTTCCCACTTCAATTTATCATTGGCCGAATTTCCAGGAGCCAGGCCACTCACGATGGTTTCGTTGCCAAGAATATAGTTCTGGTAACCAAGCAGACTGATGGATCCGTAGTTTGGAATCTGGAAATTACCCGTTAGCCCGTAGCTGGCGCGCAATTTCAGGTCGCTCAACCACGAAACAGGTTTCAGGAATGACTCCTGTGATAGATTCCAGCCCGCCGAGACAGATGGAAAGTAGCCCCAGCGGTTATCCTTACCAAACCGCGATGACCCATCTGCCCGGACAGCGGCCGACAACAGGTATTTGCCGTTATAATCATATTGAACGCGGCCTATATACGATAGCAGTGACCACTCCTGAACATCGGAACTACCCGATGAAACCTGACCGGCATTGAGCGTATAGACCAGATCATTCGGGAAGTTGGTGGCGGTAAGCTCGTTCGCTACCCGACGGTCTTTCTGCGAGGAGAAACCGGCCAGCGCCGAGACGTTATGCAAGCCGAAGGAATGATTATAGTTCAACGTATTTTCAACGAGCCAGTCTACAAAATTCTGCGCCCGCGAGAAACCCGTTGGCACCGAAGCTCCTTTCCGATCCCGGATTTCTAGGGTTGATGGCCGGTAGTAATCGCGCTGGAAACTGTTCACATCGGCACCCAGGCTAATCCGGTACGACAAATCTTTCGTAATGGCATACTGCGCATAGACGTTGCCGAGTACTCGAAGCTGGCTCAGTTTATCGCTCACCTGATTGGCAATCGCTACCGGATTCAGGATTGATGTAGCACCGTACCCCCAGCCATTATTACCGAAATTATACGTTCCGTCGGAGTTGGTGACCGGGAAAATAGGAGCCGCCTGTAAAGCCAGCCCCACAACGCCTTCGCCCAGATAAGGGCCTTCAGCCTTAACCAGATCGTGGTACGAATAGGTTGGATTGAGGTTGATCCCCGTCGTCAGCCGGCCGGTTTTCACTTCGACATTGGCCCGGGTACTGTAGCGTTTAAAGCCCGAACTGATCACGACACCCCGCTGATTCATGTAATTTCCCGATACATAGAATTTAACATTGTCTTTGCCGCCAGAAATAGACAACGTATGGTTCTGAATAGCAGCCGAGCGAAAAATGGCATCCTGCCAGTCGGTATTGGTCAAACCAGGCTGACCCGACAGATACGGCACAATTTCGGGTTGAATGAGCGTACTCGGCGCACCCACGCCCTTGTTCCGAATATCGTTTGAGTCGGTTGGTTTTCCAGTTGGATTTCGGTCGATGTAGGCATTGTTTTTCGCTTCGTAGCTTATCTGCGAATATTGATACGCATCGAGCAGATCGATCTTTTTCGATACTTGCTGAACCCCGGCATACGCGTCGTAACTGACCACCGTTTTTCCCTCTTTACCCCGTTTGGTCGTCAACAGCACAACACCATTGGATCCCCTCGACCCGTAAATGGCAGCCGCTGACGCATCTTTCAGCACTTCGATGCTTTCAATATCGTCCGTATTAAGTGTACTGAGCACGTTGATCGGGTTGTCGGGAAACTGTGTGTTGGTGCTACCCGTAGCGAATTTAGTATCGCGCGAAAGTGGAATGCCATCCACTACGTAGAGCGGGTCATTCCCGGCACTAATGGAACCCGTTCCCCGAACCCGAACCGAGAGTGCTGCACCCGGTGCACCGGACGTTTGGGTCACCTGCACCCCGGCAATTTTGGCAGCCAGGGCCTGATCGAAACTGGCTACGGGCTGATTAGCCAGATCCCGCGCTTTCACCGAGCCGATGGCCGTGGTCACGTCGCGCCGGTTCTGTACGCCATACCCAACCACAATCACTTCGCTGAGGGCATTGTCGGAGCTGGTCAGTTTGGCATCCACAATGCTCCGGCTCCCAACCGTAATTTCCAGAGGCTGATAACCGATGAACGAGAAAACAAGCACTTTGCCGGTAGCAGGCAACGAAATCTGGTACTTCCCACTGGCATCGCTCGTTGCCCCAACGTTGGTTCCTTTAACCTGGACGGTAGCACCTGCCAGCCCTTCACCCGTAGCCGCATCCGTTACGGCCCCCGTAATAATCGACTGTGCATAACTTAGTTGAACGGCCAGTAAAAAAAGGCCCGCCAGCAGCCATTTCAGGCGTCTGTTCCTGGCATAATCAGGTAATGAAATCATCATGTAGAATTAGTTTATCATAAATAAATAGGCTTCGACCGGCTGACAAGTTGTTGAACTTACCCCCTCCGATCAAGTCAGTGGAGCACAATAATATCTATAACCACCTTATTTCCAGATAATTTTCTGCTTAAATTATGGCAGAGCTTTTTTATCCAATTTATTAACAGAAAAATCACATGAAATAACATGAATAATGGCCGCGTAGCGACGGTCAGCCGCGTAGCGATCTGATGTTTGTAGTCAAAGGGGGCCCGCTGAGTCAGCGGGCCCCCTTTGACTACAAACATACCGTACCTACAGCACTTAACTACCTGAATTTCAACCAGAATAACCCATTATTCACGTTAAATCGCTATGGCGCGGCCACTACTGAACGCATGAGCCATAGCTGTCCTCAAGAACCATAAGGAAACGTCCTGATTCAAGGAATGAACCAAGTAAGGCTCTAGTCCATAAAGACCAGAAAAACAGTAGTGGATTAGTAGTTTATGAAAAGTCAGACAGTACGACACCACTCCTGGCGAGTTGGCATTAAGCAACCAACTTCGCAGGTCCAACGACTGGCTCAGTCATTTATCCTTATTGATCAATGGTCTGTTCAGGAGGAAAGGTAAGTTCGCCTGCTTCACCGGCTGGCTTAAACACGAGCACTTGTACAGCCTTATTCTCTGCTGACGGTGGCGCGTCAGCTGGTTGACCTGTATGCAGAAAATCAAGCACCGCGTGTTGACCGGCAAACGTGTACTGTTCGAACCCAGGATTTTCTCTGCCCAGCTTGATGGCCTCTTGTTCTGTTAATTGCCCGCCATGAATAAGCAGATTGACAATACTGAAATCCTTGAGCCGGGCCATCACCTGTATAGACTCTCCTCCCTGAGTCCGGTTGGTCCGCTGACAATTCAGAATAGTATAGGCATTTCCCTCATTGCCCATGCTTTGAAGAAGCCAGTTATAAATCGTTTCCATAAGATAGTTTCATTAGTTGTCAATACGGGTTAGTAGTAGGGGCGATACAGATCAGGCGCTGGCCATAACATACTGACTAACGGATAATATGGCCTCTTTCAGTTCCAGTTGGCTAGCAGGTTTTATAATAAAATCCCTGGCTCCCAATTCCTTAAACTTCCCTTTCTCGCCATCGGCAAAATGGTCTGCTAACATAATGATCGTCAACCCCTTACAACAATCGTGTTCGGCAATCAGACGCAGCCAGCGGGGCTCGTCATTGGACGGCACCAAGCCATCCAATACCACCACAGCAGGCGGGGAAGTGGTTAAGTCGGGATGGCGAAAAAAGGCGTCTCCAGTGGCAAACCACTCTATCTGTATGTGACTGGCCCAAGTGGCGAACCCAAATTGCCAATAAGCAAAATCATCTTCGTCTTCGGTTAGCAAAGCTACCCAGTGCCGATTTGTATTCATACGCTACACGGCTCTACTCTATTCGATAATGGAGCCTGTACGAGTTATACCGTTTTGTGGGCCAAATTGTTTTATTCGTTAACTTATTGCGCCTACAGCCACCGGCTAATGAACTGGCCAAAAACATCTTTATATTGATCACTAACGGGAATCACTACCGGCCCGATCTGCACGGAATTTCGGGTAAAGGCATAGATACTGTTCAGGGCGACGATGAACGACCGATGCACCCGCATGAACTGATTTGCAGGAAGTTTCTCTTCCAGACTCTTCAAACTCGTTAAGGATAGCACCGGTTTATCGGGGTCGCTGTGGCGATATACTTTCACGTAGTCTTTCAGGCCTTCGATGTACAAAATGTCATTATAGGTAATACGTACCAACTGATATTCGACTTTTAAGAACAGGTAGTCTTCAACCGGTTCAGCGGCCGATGCCAGTAGTGGAGCCGAAGGAACTATCTCGGTTCGTTGCACCAAATCGAAATACTGGCGTGCTTTGCTGGCAGCCCGCAGAAACTCCTCGTAATTGAACGGCTTGAGTAGATAGTCCAGTGCATCGACCCGAAACCCATCGAGGGCAAACTGGTCGAAAGCCGTTGTAAAGACAATGCGGGTAATATTGGTGCCCCGGTTGCTCCGCTCCAGAACCCTGGCCAACTCCAGACCCGTCAGGTCAGGCATCTGGATGTCCAGAAAAATAACCTGGACAGGTGGCCCCGTCAACAATCCCTGCAAGGCTTCGACGGCACTGCTGTATCGGCCTGTCAGCTGGAGAAAAGGGGTTTTTTCAATAAATGCGCAGACCAGACCCAGGGCCAGCGGTTCGTCGTCAACGGCGATACAGGAAAGAGTCATGATAGGTCGAGGGTTAGCTGAACCCGGTATTCACCGGCGGGGGTTAGCTCATCGATCTGCAACGCATACTGATCGGGGTAGAGCAGGTCAAGTCGTCGACGCGTATTGGTCAGCCCAATGCCGTTGCCTTTTTCGAGTGAGGGAGCTTTGTCGGCAAACAAGGTGTTTCGAACATCCATCAACAGCTGGTTCTGTCGCTGCTGGATGGTGATCTGAATCTGGCTCGGATGCAGGGCGCTAACCCCGTGTTTAAAGGCGTTCTCCACAAAAGGCAGCAAGAGCATCGGCGCAATGGGCCGGTCGTGCAGTGGGTCGGGGGAGTCGAGGGTAACGGTTACCTTTTCGGTAAGGCGGAGTTGCATGAGCTGGATATAATCGCCCACAAACGCCAGTTCTTTGCTAAGCAGGGTTGTATTGGCCTGCGTATCGTACAGCACGTAGCGCATCATGCGCGAGAGCCGGTGTAAGGCTTCACGGGCGGTTTCGACATCGAGCAGGGTTAGCGCGTAGATGTTGTTGAGTGTATTGAAAAAGAAGTGCGGGTTAATCTGTGCTTTCAGGAACGATAGTTCAGACGCTGTTTTGGCCTGTTCCAGCGACAGCCTGAGGTTGGCATCCGTTTGCCACTTCTGCAATAGTGTAAGGCTGGTGCTGATGCCCAGTACCAGCAGAATAGTGAACAGGTTTGGAATCACCCAGCCATATAGCCTGGGCTGTCCTTTTCCATCAGGATGAAAAGCCCGATGGACCAGTACGGGTAAGTTAAACCAGGTTTCAACACCCCATAAGATGAGGAGAATAAACAGGATTACACCAGCCAGCACCAGCAGGTAGCGACCTGTTTGCTCGCGTAGCAATAATTGAGGCACGAGCAGGTGCGAGTTTGTATAGAAGGTACCGACCATAAGGCAGAAGAAGATACCCTGTCGGACCCAGAATAAATCCGGAAATCGAATCTCTGAACTAAATGACTGAGCAAAGAAAAGCAGATAACCCAATAAACCCCAACCAAGCACGTGACTCAGCAGCGGGACGTATCGGCGAGAAAATGGTGTTGCGGCCATAATTGATTGAGAAGCTGCAAGTTTACGTCAATTTCTAAACCCCTCACCAGCCAATCGCTGGTTGACCCAAATTTACCGATAGTTAGCCCGTTCCAACCGATAGATGGCCCCTGCTGGTCAGCCAGTATTGCTAATCCCGTTCCATCGGTTAAAACTGGCTCTCTGTCGACGTTTATACCCTAACGGTCTATTGCATTTTTACGCGCGAAGGAATCGGTGTTGTTTTGGTCTGTCAATTAGACAAATCCCGACGACAATGAAACAATTCTTGCTTCTGCTACTCACCTTAGCACTATGGAGCGGTTTGACAGAGACCCCGACAGCACAAGCACAATTTGGTCCTCCGGGTGGTGGACCGGGCGGCCCTCCGGGTATGGGTGGCCAGGACAACCGACGTAGAAAAGAGTTTACCGGCGTGGCGGACGATACCCCCAAAGGGAACGGCAAAATAACGGGTCTCCTAGTGGATTCGACCTCGGGCAAGCCCGTTGAGTTTGCTACGATTGCGCTTATCAACGTCGCCACCAACAAGCCCATCGACGGAACCACGTCGGATGCCAAAGGTCAATTTGTGATAAGCAAGCTAGTGCCGGGCGATTACCGGCTACAATACTCGTTTATTGGTTATAAAACCCGCGAATCGCAGAAGATTACCGTGGCAAAAGGCACGGATCTGAACCTGGGTTCGATCAAACTACCGGCCGACGTTCGGACGTTGGGCGAAGTGGTGGTCACGGGGCAGGCTGCGCTCATTGAGGAGAAAGTTGACCGGCTCGTTTTCAACGCCGACAAAGATATAACCGCCAAAGGGGGCGATGCTTCCGATGTGCTGAAACGGGTGCCCATGCTTTCTGTTGACCTCGATGGCAACGTGAGCTTGCGCGGTAGCCAGAACATCCGCGTCCTGATTAACAACAAACCCTCCACCATTGTGGCGGCCAATGTAGCCGATGCCCTCAAGCAACTCCCCGCCGACATGATCAAATCCGTTGAGGTGATCACCAGTCCGTCGGCTAAATACGACGCCGAAGGCGCTGCGGGTATCATCAACATCGTGACTAAGAAGAATACGCTACATGGGTTGACGCTGAATGTCGACGCCGGTGCGGGCTTGCGGGCCTCTAATCTTGGGCTAAATGGCTCCTATCGTCAGGGCAAACTGGGCCTGACACTGGGTGGTTTTGGTAGGGCCATGTACAACCGGGCTTCCTCCACGCTGGACCAGACAACGATGGTCGGTGGACAAGCGCTGCGGACAAGCCAGACGGGTACGGCCTTCGACAAACCCGTATTTGGGCAGTACACGCTGGGCATCGACTATGATCTGGCGAAAGATCAGTCGCTGTCGGCCAACGTCCGATATGGTACCCGCAATTTTGTTCAGCAGCAGAATCAGCTAACTAATACCTATGCCAATGAATCGTTGCTGAGCATGACCAATCGGGATGTGGATCGAAAAGACCTGTCTAACTCGGTCGACATGAATCTGGATTACATCCGCACCTTTAAGCCGCAACAGGAGTGGTCGATTTCTACGCAATACAGCCGCACGGGCCTGACCAATAATTTTTATGCCGATCTGCTGGGCCAAACGGGCGAACTGACGGGTCGCCAGCGTAACCTGAACAACAACACCAACCAGGAAGTCACTTTTCAGACCGATTACCAAACGCCTATTCGCAAAAACCAGTTGCTGGAATTTGGCGGCAAGGCCATTATGCGTCAGGTAGATAGCCGATACCAGTATCAGGTTGGCGGTAGCACGGGCGAACTGGCCTTCGACCCAACCAATCCATCGGGCTCGCTCAAGTACAATCAGAATATCGGAGCCGGGTACATTTCATACACGTATGTAACGCCCAGCAAATACACCTTCAAGATTGGTACTCGCTACGAACACACAGGTATATCGGCAAAGGCGAACGAGAACACACCGCTCAACATTCCCAGCTACAGCAACTTGGTCCCCAGCGTCAATGTATCGAAAAGTTTGAAAGGCGGCACCACGCTCAAAGCAGCTTATAACCGCCGGATTCAGCGGCCGGGCTTACAACAGTTAAACCCGAATGTCAATGCCGCCAACCCACAGATGATTATGGTGGGAAATCCGAACCTGAGCCCCGAACTGACGGATAATGCCGAACTGAGTGTAAGCTCAACCATCAAGAAAACGTACCTGAACGCATCTGTATTCGGTCGGCTGACCAACAACGCCATCTCGCAAATCCGGATCCCCTCCGACACGCTGGCCGGGAGTATCATTACCACGTATCAGAACATCGGGGTGCAGCGTACCGTTGGGGCGAACGTCTTCTTCAATACAAGCATCACATCGAAATGGACGGTAAACGGCGGACTGGACGGCTACTACGTGTACATGCAGGGTCTGACGCCCGGTGCCGACGGGAAGTCGATCACCATCAGCAATTCCGGCATGAGCATTGGCGGTCGTCTGATGAGCCAGTTGCAACTCGACAACGGTTGGAGTGCGCAGGTATTCAGTTTCTTCCGGGGACCCATGCCCCAGTTGCAGGGCACCATGGGCAGCTTTTACATGTACTCGGTGGGGGTCAGAAAAGACGTTGCCAACAAGCGCGGCAGCATCGGTCTGGCGGCCGAGAACTTCATTGGTGGCGGTGTCACGATGCGGACCACGCTTAATTCGCCCCTGCTTTCTCAGATAAACGTAACCCATCTCTACAATCAGAACCTGAAAGTGACCTTCACCTACCGCATTGGCAAGATGAGCTTCGATGCGCCCCGCCGGAAGGGTCGCTCGGTGAGCAACGACGATGTGAAAGGAGAAGGCGATGGGGGTGGCCAGCCACAGGCAGCACCAGCCGCTGCTCCTGGGGGAGGGCGTCCTAAATAAATGATTAGTCAGTTGCTCCGTTTCATGAACCGGTTAAGCGCTTCATGGAGTTTAGTCTATAAACCAATTTTACAGTCTACTACCTTTTACCATGACAACCAGACGACATTTTCTCCGCGACGCCGGTGCTTTAACACTTAGTGGCCTTGTCTTACCAACGCTTACGAATGCCCATGACCTCTTTTCGACGGCCAACCCCTACCCCATTGGTATTCAGCTATTCACGCTCTTCGGCCCAATGAATGAAGACCCGAAAGGGACACTTCAGAAAGTAGCGGCTGCGGGCTATAAAGAAATAGAATCGGCCTTCAATACCCGTGGTGGCTATTATGGGTATTCAGCGAAAGAGTTCCGGAAACTGGTTACTGATCTGGGCATGACCTGGCGGGCACACCATGCCGGGGGCGCCCCATTCCGCCCTCGTCCAACACCTCCACCAGCACCAGCGGGTATCGGAACGCCACCCGCTGGCGACGCCCAACGCCCGGCTCGCCCCGCGATGGATTTTTCCAAAATGCCACCCATGCTCAACCTGCGCGACAACTACCAGCAATTGGTGGATGAAGCCGTTGAAGGCGGACTGGCATTCCTGGTCTGTTCCAGCACGCCGGTAGGCACCGTTGACGATATCAACAAATCGATCGAAGTCTTCCAGAAAACGGGTGAAGCAGCCAAAAAAGCAGGCATTGGCTTTGCCTATCACAACCATGCCACCGAATTCGACCCCGTCGACGGCGGAAAAACGCCTTATGAACTGATCTTGTCTCAAACGGACAAAGAACTGGTAAAGATGGAGCTAGACCTTGCCTGGGCAACCAAGGCGGGCAAAGATCCGGTAGCGTTGTTCAATGAGCAGCCGGGCCGGTTCCCGCTATGGCACATCAAAGACATTAAAGACGATAAGAAAACGATAACGGAAGTGGGTAACGGAATGGTCGATTTCAAACGGATTTTTTCGGCGGCCAAAGTAGCCGGGCTAAAATACTTCTTCGTAGAACAGGACATGGCGCCCGGCGGCATCGAAAGCATCACGACCAGCATTACCAATCTAAAAAAGATGCTGGCCTAATTCCATCGCTGTATGAATCGACCAGTACCAATAGCGGGATAACGGGCGTGCCCGTTATCCCGCTATTGGTTGGGCCCACCTTCATGGCAGTTGCCGCGAAATACAAAAGCGATGCGGGAGCGCCGGAGCGATTGGCGACTAAAAGCAGATAAGGTGTCGTTGGTGTTTGGGGTGCTGTGACCATGTCGTGTCATCCAGCTATGTCAGTAGCCGATGTCGGCACGACGTCGTGATGCAGTCTAATCAATAATTTTTGTCGCTGTTTTTTCTGCCGAGCGTCTATAAACGTACGCTCCCTCCTACAGACGTCACGCTGATAGCAAGGTGCTTATTTTTTTTGGGCATCCTTTACCATAAGGTACAAAAGCACACTCAGGCATATAGGGACTAAAATGAATGAGTCAAGGTAGCCTATTAAACAAGCAGGTGTTAGAATAGTGGCCACCAATAACGTAATCAGTAAAGGTTTACGCATAACGAAAACCAATTAGGTGTAGAGTAGACTGGCTAAAGGTAAACTATATGTGATGCCTACAAAGCGTAATTTGTACAGACGGCAAATAAGCTTTAGACTTTGGTTTGTACTTATTACCTATGTTTCAAATCAAGTAAGTAGTATAGCCCATCATCCAAATAACCAACCAATATTCCTCCAATTGTCGTAGTGGCGGCACAACTCATTTGCTGGCAATTATCATTTTATCGGCTTAAAGTATTCTGTTTGATGTATTTACATTTATCTTTGACTCTGTATTCCGAACCCAAAGATGAACATGATGAAGAACAAGAAGTACAAATCGAGTCAGACGCAACTGGAAACACAAAACCTACTGACAATACGAACTTTTGAACAACTGCTTGGTCATTATAAAAAACGTGTTTGGGAGATCAAAATAGCCCCCACGCTTGTATCCTCTGAAAAGCTGCCAAATTTGACTACGAGTGAGCCTTAACTCACCTTACCTGCATTTTCCGGAGAAAAGCAGACGTTCATTTCTTAAGACTCCCCATCTGGTATCTTTTAACTAATTTTAGCCTATATTTTGTTTACCATAACGTACATTATTAAACAAAATAAGGTAAATTATAAGTCGAATGGGATTTAAATGGGAACCTCATTTTATTCTTTTACGGCTTATTAACCAGTTAGATCAACTAAAAAACAATTACGGCGTTTTTGCTGATCTTGGAGCAGGAAGCACCTCATTTTTGTTAAGCGGTATGCTTCCTGCACCTGGTTTATTCGCACGAAATCTCTTCTGACGCTTACAAATCAAGGGATAATTGGCCGCTCGCAGGTGTATCATTATCCTGAAAATTAGACAGAGACAGCCCCAGTAACCGAACGCCTTTAGGTAGCGGGAAGATAGCGTCCAGCAGTTCCTGCGCTACTTGCTTTACGTGCGCTTTATTTCCTATACTCCCTGGTGACGTGCGACTGCGTGTGATTTGCGTAAAATCAGCATACTTCACCTTTAGGGTAATCGTTCGTCCCCGGATGGATGTCCGTTCACAGTAGCTCCAAACGCTGTCAGCCAAAGGTTGCAACGCATCGATCAGGTCTGACTGTATCCGTAAATCTTCGGCGAACGTAGTTTCTGATCCAACAGATTTACGGACCCGGTTAGCCAGTACGGGCCGGTGGTCGATGGCTCGGGCAATGCAGTAATAGTGATGCCCAACCTTACCAAAGTGTCGTACCAGAAACGCTTCTGTTTGCTGGCGTAAGTCCAGCCCGGTAAAAATGCCCAGCTTATTCATTTTGCTGGCCGTCACGCTGCCTACCCCGTGAAACTGACCCACTTTCAGTCCTTCAACAAAGGCAAGCCCCTGATGGGGTTTAATCACATACAAGCCATCGGGTTTACGGTAATCCGAGGCCAGTTTAGCCAGAAATTTATTGTACGAAACGCCCGCCGAGGCCGTCAACTGGGTCTGCTCCTTAATTTGATCCTTTATTACCTGAGCAATTTGGGTAGCTGATGTATTAATGGGTAGATGCTCCGTCACGTCCAGATAGGCCTCATCCAGAGAAAGCGGTTCAATAAGGTCGGTAAACTGAGCAAAAATAGCCTTTATCTGGCTGGAAACAGCTTTATAGACATCGAAGCGCGGCTTTACGAAAAGCAGATCAGGACATTTTCGCAAGGCAATGGACGATGCCATGGCCGAGCGGACGCCAAACTGTCGAGCTTCATAACTGGCTGCAGCAACGACGCCCCGTTCACGGGAACCACCCACAGCCAGCGGACGGTTTCGAAGTTCGGGATTATCCCGCTGCTCTACGGATGCATAGAACGCATCCATATCAATATGAATGATTTTTCTGGTAGCTGGCTGCTCCACACTCAAGGTCCTTAAGTCAGCTGCGTTAGCGTATGGATGAAGAGGAATCTATACTTATCCTGACACCCAGCCGCCAACCACTAATTAGCCAAGATCACTTTTATAATACCGAACAGCGGGCAGTGTAACCGTTTCATACCAATACAGGCGCAACCGGAGCAAATAACGCTTCCATTCGTCAAACGTAAACGGCTTGATCGTAAACGAAGACGCCCCAAAACTATACGCCCGCTCAATCAACTCGGGTGTGTGACTGGCCGACAGAACGACAACCGGCAACGCACGCCCTTTTGGATGAACCCGGATGAGGGCCAGAAAGTCCAGACCATCAACACGATCCTGTAAATCTACATCGAGCAGTACGATTTGGGGAATTTTGCCGTCAAGTTCTTCAATGTACGCTTTTGCTTCATCGAAACGGCTAACCTGCTTGAACGTGGCCTCGGGAAAACTCTCTTTCGCTGCCCGCCCCAGAATATCCATTAGCGACTGATCATCGTCTACTACTAAAAAAAGGAATTGATTCGGCATTAGTACTTAATGTTGTATCTTAAAAAGTAGAACGCACTTTGTAACGACCCTGTTGCCTGATTCGTCGACTTTTAACCTTCGAGTGTTCGCAAAAAGAAAGATAAAGCCTTAGCGCAGGTTATGTTTCATACGGGCATCAAACCGATTCAGGGTAGCCAAATCAGATTTAATGGCGTGGCTTTACGCCAACAGGATCTGGATAACCTGCTTCTTAACTCGTTGTATCCAGAACAATAAATAAACGCTCTATAAGCTGGTACGGATTTTCAATAACTGAAATAAGTGCTAATTCGGCTTAAGTTAGCTTACCAAATAGCTCATTAAGTTTATCACTTAGTACGCACATTAAAAACAGGCACACAGCTGTTTTGTTTTAACGCAATGCAGTAACTTGGACTTGACTTAAAAAGGGCGATTCGCCGGTAACATCCAGTTGGTCGACCCTATAGCGTTTTGCCGAAACGGCCGAGGCCCTAAAATACGCGATAACCTTTTTCGACAGTCGAACGCCATCTAAGCCGGATGGCTGGCAGGATTGCCTCTGCGTTGAGTCGCAGGATACAGATTTAGTAGAAACCACTCATGATTCTATCATGCAGATTTGGTTGGCGAAAGGGGAATTGTAATTTTGGCGAATAAAAGTACTGATCACCCGGGAGAACCGTTGTGTGCAGGCAAGAATCTCCGGAAAACGATGCACAGACTTACCTAGACGAAAAACGCAGTGACAAACGGATTTGAATCAGCTTTTTTGATACTGTGCCATTTAGCTATTTGATTGAAGGGTATTTGCACCTTGCGCCCAACGGTAGAGCTAGTTTTATCTATTGCCAAACCATTCTGTTCGCTTAACAACCAGTACGCTAACCGGGTTAGCGTTTAAACCAACTTCAAATTATCATCCTTGACCAATGGAAGTAACCCTTGATTCCCCTACTCAGCAACGCGTTGACCAATGGCTTAGCGGCAATTACGATGCGGATTCCAAAGAAGCTATCCAGCACCTGATCGACTCCGGCAACATCGCGGAGCTAACCGACTCGTTCTACCGAGACCTTGAATTTGGCACTGGTGGCCTGCGGGGCGTTTTGGGTGTAGGCTCAAACCGCATGAACCGCTACACGGTTGGAGCCGCTACACAGGGACTCTCCAACTACATTAATGCAGCCTTCCCCGGCGAAGATATTAGTGTCGCCATCGCACACGATAGCCGTCGGATGAGTCCGGAATTTGCCCGTCTTGTGGCCGATATTTTTTCGGCAAACGGCATTAAAGTGTACTTATTCAGCAGCCTGCGCCCCACCCCTGAGCTGAGCTTTGCCATTCGCCAGTTGGGCTGTCAGAGCGGCATTGTCGTTACGGCATCGCACAACCCGCCCGAATACAACGGCTACAAAGTGTACTGGAACGATGGAGGTCAGGTGGTGGCCCCCCACGACAAGGGCATTATTGCCGAAGTGAACAAGATCACGTCCGTCGATGATATTAAGTTTGATGGAGTACCCGAGAAAATTCACCTGATCGACGAAGAAATCGATGCACCTTATGTAGAACGGGTTAAATCGAACGCCGTTAACCCAGATGTTATCAAACGGCAGGCTAATCTGAATATCGTTTATACGCCTATTCACGGGACGGGTATTACGCTGGTGCCCCGCGTACTCGACGCGCTGGGGTTCACCAATGTTCACATCGTGGAAGAGCAGGCCACGCCGGATGGCAACTTTCCAACCGTGAAATCGCCAAATCCCGAAGAACGCGCAGCCATGCAACTGGCATTGGATCTGGCTAATAAACTAAACGCCGATCTCATTATGGCCACTGACCCCGATGCTGACCGCGTTGGCGCTGGTGCCCGTAATCATCATGGCGAATTTGAGTTGCTGAATGGTAACCAGATGGCCAGTCTGATTATTTATTACCTGCTTAATGCCTGGAAAGATGCCGGTAAACTAACAGGAAAAGAGTTCGTGGCCAAGACCATCGTAACTACCGACCTCATCGACAAGATGTGCGCCCGGTACGGTGTAAACTGCTACAACACCCTGACTGGTTTTAAATACATTGCCGAGGTTATCCGGGAACTGGAAGGAAAAGAACAATTTATTGGCGGGGGCGAAGAAAGCTATGGCTATTTGATCGGCGATTTCGTGCGCGATAAAGATGCCATTGCTTCCTGCGCCATCATTGCCGAACTGACCGCCTACGCCAAAGATCAGGGCAAGAGTCTGTTCGATATGCTGATGGCTATGTACCAGGAAAACGGTTTCTACTATGAAGCGCTGGTATCGCTAACCAAAAAAGGACGGGAAGGAGCCGACGCCATTCAACAAATGATGGCCGACTTCCGGGCCAATCCGCCCAAATCAATCGCCGGATCGGCCGTGGTTCGGGTAGACGATTATAAGGCGCTCACACGCCTGGACCCCCAGAGCGGTCAGACGTCGGTCATTGAAGCCGGCAAAATGGGTATTGAGTCGTCAAACGTTTTGCAATTCTTTACGGAAGACGGCACTAAGGTATCGGCCCGCCCATCGGGAACAGAACCCAAAATCAAGTTTTATGTCAGCGTGGTCGAGCCGCTCGAAAGCAAAGAAGCCTTCGACGACACCTACGCCCAGTTAAAAGCCAAAGTACAACGCGTCATCGACGAGCTACAATTAACCTAAGAAATTTAGGTAACTGTATCGCCGAAACAATACATTAAAAGCAAAAAACCCTCTAGTTCGTAAACTAGGGGGTTTTTCATATTCAAGATTAGGCAATTTGTTATCAGCTTAATGACAATTTCTAAACAAAGTCATATACCGATCAATAAATATTTCAAACAACTCTAATCTCAAAAATATCTTATTATATATTTGAATTATTTAAAAATAATATTCCACCAAAGCCAAATTACTATGAAAAAATTATTCGCTTTCGCGCTGCTTTTATCTACAATCGCATTAAATGATGGAATGGCAATAAAACTACCAGCTTCTTTCTACACCCTTACCATAAGCGGCCCCACCTACCTATCAGCCTGTCAGTCTGGAACCCTGCAACTACTGAAAGACGGATTTCCTCCTACTCAGTCTTATTACTACGTTTGGCGCATGTCTATCAATAACGGAACGCCATTCATTATAAACCAGGGGCAGAATGTATCCTCAATAGGTATTGTTGCATCGAACGCCGATTCGGAGTATGATACTTACACGGCTACTATCTACATAGATTATCCTGGTCGCGAAGTTATCGGGGCTGGTTCTGCCTCAGCGGATGTTTATCAGACGGGCTGCTCAAATTATTAGAATCAGCTTACTCTTTTTCTTGGCTTTATATACCTTCACTAAGCATATTATAACAAAAGAACGGGCTTTTGAAAAGCCCGTTCTTTTGTTATAATACCTATTTCCGGAATGACCGCTTTTAGCATACTCAATATCCGTCCGGGCTAATACTGAGTTTAACGTGAATAAGCGGGCGTCCATCAACAGCACCCCCAGTTGCTACTGTCGAAACTAAGGTTAGGCGCTACGTCGGTTTACACCTAGGGGCAGAACATGTTCACCGTTCTTCCCTACCGCTACTTTGCCGCAAAAGATAAGGCAATCGATATCCTGCCTCTTCGTTCCCGACCCCAATCCACGGATTGATCCCAGCATGATACGCTAATAAATCGGCGATTAAGTCACCCCAGGCAACGAAAATGGACAACCTAAAATCCATATCTTTGCGGTTTATTTCTGAAACGCCTATGACCCTGCATCTTGACCACCTGGATAAACTTGACACCGTTGCCCGCCAATTACTGGCCAATGGCAGAGAGCAGTCGGTCTGGCTATTCGAGGGCGACATGGGCGTGGGTAAAACGACACTCATCAAGGCTATTTGCCGAGCATTGGGCGTCATTAGTCTGGTGCAAAGCCCAACCTTTTCAATCGTCAATGAATACACCACCCACGAAGGGCACTCGGTTTATCACTTCGATTGTTACCGGCTTCGAAATGAAGCCGAAGCCCTGGACATTGGTCTGGAAGAGTATATGGATTCCGGTAATTATTGCTTTATTGAGTGGCCGGAGCGCATTACATCGCTATGGCCTGTCACTTATTACCAGATTCATATTTCGGCAGAATCGAATGGCCATAGACTAATTGAAACAAATTTGGTTTAACAGTTTGTAGGTTGACGTTTACAGTCTCCTAACCCGAACAGCGACAAACCACAAACTACAAACGTTTATAAAGTGACTGGATTTGAGGAATTGGCCAAACAAACGGCCTTATACCCGAAAGAATCTCCGCTGGCTGTAAAGACCAATCGGAACAGCCTGCTCATCGGTCTGCCTAAAGAAGTCTCGCTTCAGGAAAACCGTATCGCCTTGACACCCGAAGCGGTGGCGATTCTGGTGCGAAACGGGCACAACGTGATCGTTGAACAGGGCGCGGGAGAGAAAGCTAATTTCTCAGATACCGAATACAGCGAAGCCGGTGCTCAGATTGCCCGATCGCCCAAAGAAGTCTACGAAGCGAACCTGATTCTTAAAGTCGAGCCCCTGGTCGACGCGGAGTTTGAGCATGTTCAATCGGGCAGCACGGTTATCTCCGCCGTGAACTTACCCACGCACGACCGGGCTTACTTCGAAAAAATCAATAGCAAGAACTTAACATCGTTTGGCTACGAATACATTGAAGACCAAGGCGGCAACCTGCCGGTAATTCGTTCGATGAGCGAAATTGCGGGCAGCACCGTGATGCTTATTGCCGGAGAATACCTGAGCAATGCCGATAATGGTCGGGGCATTATTCTCGGCGGCATAACGGGTGTGCCACCCACAAAAGTAGTGATGCTCGGCGCCGGAACGGTTACCGAGTATGCAACACGTACGGCCATTGGCATGGGGGCCGATGTAAAAGTATTCGATAAGCATCTGTACAAACTTCAGCGGCTCAAGTATGCCGTTGGGCATCACGTTTATACGTCCATCATCGACTCAGACACCCTGGCCGAAGCCATTCAGCGGGCCGATGTCGTGATTGGCGCTATGCGGGCCGACGACGCATTCAGCCCGGTGGTGGTGACCGAAGAAATGGTTGGGCGAATGAAACCCGACTCGGTTATCATCGACGTATCGATCGATCAGGGCGGCAACTTTGAGACGTCCCGTATGACGACCCACAAGCAGCCTACATTCAAACACATGGGGGTTATCCACTACTGCGTACCCAATATCGCGGCACGCGTCGCTTACACGGCTAGTATGGCGCTGAGCAACATCTTTCTTCCCTTTCTACTCGAGACGGGGACCACGGGCGGCATCGAACAGATGATGTATGCGAACCGTTGGTTTATGAAAGGTGTTTATAGTCATAAGGGAACGCTCACCAACGCCTATATCGCACGCAAATTCAACATGCGGTTTAAAGATCTGGACCTCTTGCTGGCCGCCCGATTTTAACGTTTGTCGTTTGCGGTTTACCCTAAATCCTCTTCAGGGTAAACCGCAAACGACAAACCGGAAACTATAAACTTTTTCTCATGATCAACCACAGCAACGAAAATACCCTGCTCGATGACGCGAACTCATACGACGTCAATAAAGAACTGATGGGCATTATCTCGTCGGATTTCGTGAAGGTGGCCGACCAGTTGAAAGAAGCCTCCTATCAAATCCGGAAACGCGGTTTTTCAGAATTCCCGGTTTTCGTAGCCTCGCGTCGTGATGTGCCCATCGGTCAGATTTTGATTGCCGCCAACGAACTGGAAAATATCTGGAACTATAAAGCATCGTTCGTCGACGAGTTTATCCAACGTGAACTCATCGGCAGTGACTCGCTCGAACTCTGGAAAGAGAATTATAAAAAACCGGATGAATATTGCTGCCTGTTTGTTGTCCACGGCGATTTTGCGGGTTTTGTTTACATCCCCTATCCAGAAGATTAGTACTGCCTTTGGACGGCTTTTCTACCAGGCCGGATCGTACTGATCCGGCTTTTGTTTTAGTGCCTGTTTTTTCCGGCTAACCCGCATAAAAGCGCTGATACTGTTACTTTCTCCGTTTAAGTTATGGGTATAAATGACCGGGTGGAATCTTTCCACTTTATTGGCCATAATGATACTTTTTCCAGAAATGGTTTCGCGTCAGCTACCCCGTTACCGATCGCCGTTTCCGGGTTTTGCCGGCGTTGCAACATTGACTAGATGAGGGGCTTAAAAGGGCGCAAAAACCTGCTCAGAGCCATTAACTATTGACCGCATTATTGATTGAAGTATTTTTTCGTATATTAAGCTAATCTTAAGGGAGACGGGTAGGAAAAGACTAAAAAAATTTGTATTTTTACAATCTGTTAGACCCATACGAACAGCCTGTTTTTAAGGCCTGAAACAACATATTTCTGACACGCTCCCATTCTGATATGACCAACGAACTTATTGAAGAAGACGCTCCCATCGAAACCGCGTTAGGCAACTATGGTGCCGATAATATCCAGGTATTAGAAGGACTGGAAGCCGTACGCAAACGTCCATCCATGTACATTGGCGACGTTGGTACACGTGGTCTCCATCACCTTATCTGGGAAGTTGTCGATAACTCCATTGATGAAGCGTTGGCAGGCTACTGCGACAAGATCACGGTAAACATTAATCCCGATAATTCAATTACGGTGCAGGATAACGGCCGGGGTATCCCGACGGGTATCAATACCAAGATGGGCGTTTCGGCGCTTCAGATGGCGATGACCATGCTGCACGCGGGTGGTAAATTTGATAAGGATACCTATAAAGTCTCTGGTGGTCTGCACGGTGTCGGCGTCTCCTGCGTAAATGCCCTGTCGACCGATCTGCGGGTAGAAGTTCACCGCGAGGGTAAGATTTTTGAACAGGAGTACAAGATCGGCATTCCGCTATATGATGTTCGTGTTATCGGCGATGCCGAGGATACGGGTACGAGAACGCACTTTAAGCCCGACGGGACTATCTTCACCGACACGGTTTATAAGTACGATACCATTGCAGGACGTCTGCGTGAGTTAGCTTACCTGAACAAAGGCATCCATGTTTTCCTGAACGATTTACGGGAATTAGACGAAAATGGTCAACCCTTGCGTCAGGACGATTTCTATTCGGAAGGTGGACTAGTCGAGTTTGTCGAATACCTCGATCAGACCCGCCCATCCCTGGATGGCATGAAGCCCATCTACATGGAAAATACGAAAGGATCGACCCCCGTTCAGGTGGCGCTGGTGTATAACTATGAAGCGGGTGAAAACGTCCTTTCTTACGTCAACAACATCAATACCCACGAAGGCGGTACACACGTACAGGGCTTCCGCTCTGCCTTAACGCGCGTTTTGAAAAACTACGCCGACAAAAATCCCGGTGTATTGCCTAAAAATTCGGGTAAGGTGACCTTTAGTGGTGAGGATTTCCGAAAGGGTCTTACCGCCGTGATTTCGGTTAAAGTAGCCGAACCTCAGTTTGAAGGACAGACCAAAACGAAACTGGGTAACCAGGAAGTAGTCAGCGCGGTGAGCCAGGCAATGGCCGATCTGCTGGAAACCTGGCTGGAAGAAAACCCGAACACAGCAAAGGGCATCGTTAAGAAAGTGCTCGTGTCTGCTCAGGCGCGTATTGCGGCCGATCTGGCCTACAAGCGCATCATGACCGAGCGCAAGGACTTCATGGGCGGCATGGGCCTTCCCGGCAAACTGGCTGACTGCTCCGATACCGATCCTGAAAAATGTGAGCTGTATCTGGTTGAGGGTGACTCGGCTGGCGGAACGGCCAAGCAAGGCCGCAACCGGGCGTTTCAGGCGATTCTTCCTCTTCGCGGTAAAATCCTGAACGTGGAGAAAGCCATGGAGCACCGGATCTACGAAAACGAAGAGATCAAGAACATCTGGACTGCCCTCGGTGTACGCCTTGAGAAGAAAGATGATGAGACGGTGATGAACCTGGATAAACTCCGGTATCATAAAATCATTATCATGACCGATGCCGACGTCGATGGTAGCCACATTCGGACCCTGATCCTGACGCTCTTCTACCGCAACATGAAGGCGCTGATCGACAACGGCTACATTTACATTGCGCAACCTCCGCTCTACCTGATTAAAAAAGGGAAAGAGGAGCGCTATTGCTGGACAGAAGCACAGCGCGAAGCTGCGGTGAAAGAACTGGCCGCTGGTGGTAAAGAAGAGAACGTGGGTGTTCAGCGATACAAAGGTCTGGGCGAAATGAACGCCGAACAGCTCTGGAGTACGACCATGAACCCCGATAGCCGAACGTTGAAAATCGTAACGGTTGAGTCGGCTGCCGATGCGGATCACGTCTTCTCAACCCTGATGGGCGATGAAGTGGCCCCAAGGCGCGAGTTCATCGAACGAAATGCAAAATACGCCCGAGTGGATGTTTAACCGAAAAATAACATAAAGCGGGCTTTTTAGTCCGCTTTTTTGTTGTACTTCAACCTTTCAAACGAGTATGCGTTATTCCCTCAACTCAAACCGCACCATATTGGGTAACTTGGTTTCCCGTTTTACGAACCGTCCGGCCAATGCGCCTGCCCAGGGAACAGACAAGCTGGCGAAGGTTAGCGAAAAAGTTATCAATGTCATTGACCAGAGTGATTATTTAAGCCGTGACCTAAGCTGGCTTAAATTCAATGAGCGCGTTCTGGATCAGGCTCGTATGGTGCAGGCGCCGTTAAAGAACCGCACACTCATGGAACGGCTGAAGTTCCTGGCGATCTCGGCGTCGAACCTGGACGAGTTCTTTATGATTCGTGTGGGAAGTTTGTACAACTACCTCGATTATCATAAGCAACGGGTCGATTACTCGGGCTTGCGTGAGGTACCTTTTCGGAAAGCCCTGTACACAACGGCGCATCAGTTTTTTCAGGAGCAACAAGCTGTTTTCTCCGAGCAATTGCTACCCCTTTTTGCCGAAAATGGGCTGCAACTTGTTACCTACGCCAGTATGGCACCCGAAGAGCAGGAAGAAGCGACGAATTACTTCGACCGGGCTATCTATCCAACATTGACCCCCATGCTGTATGACTACACGCATACCTTCCCGGTCCTGTTGGCTAAAGTCCTCATTTTTGGTGTCGTTACGCAAAATCCCGATGAAGCGGAAGTAAAAAGCTTACGAGCCGAAGACGAAGATGACCGCCAACGGTTGTCCTTTGTCCAGATCCCGGCTAACCTGCCCAGGTTTATTTCGTTCGAGCGCGAAGACACCATCGTCTTCATTCCGATCGAAGAAATCGTTCGACAGAACATCAAAAAACTGTACAGAAACGTCGAAATTCAATCGGTAAACCTGTTTCGTATTACGCGGAACGGCGATTTTACGCTCGATGAAAATGATGACGATGAAGTCGATTTCATCGACGAAGTTCGGCAGAAGATCAAAAACCGGCGTCTGGGCCGTGTAACGCGTGTTGAAATTGAAACTAAAGGCAGTGGAGCCGATAGCCAGTCGTCGGTAGGTTCGCCCTGGATGCTGAATCTGCTCAAAAAGCGGTGGGAAATCGATGATTTAAACATTTTCGAATCGCACACGCTGCTCGATTTTTCGTCTTTATGGCAAATCATCGGCAACCCGGAGTTTAAGGATGGGATGCCTGTTCCGCATGCGCCCGTACCTCCGCTGGGATTGGGACGCGATAAAACAGATGACATATTTGAGTTGATCAAACAGCGCGATCTGTTACTGCACCATCCCTACAATAATTTCGAACCGGTCCTTCAACTGCTCGAACAGTCGGCTGAAGACCCGAACGTACTGGCTATAAAAATTACCGTTTATCGGCTGGCGAAACGGTCTCGTATTACGGAAGCCTTATTGAAAGCGGCCGAGAACGGCAAGCACGTATCGGTTCTGTTCGAAGTGAAAGCCCGTTTCGACGAAGAGAATAATATTCGGGAAGCGCAACGATTGCAGAAAGCAGGATGCTTTGTTATCTATGGCATCAGCCGGTTTAAAACCCATACCAAGCTACTGCTGGTCGTTCGGAATGAAGGGAGCCGCGTTGTCCGCTATGCCCACATGGCCACCGGCAACTACAATGAAGATACGTCGAAATTGTACACCGATATCGGCCTGCTGACAACGAATGAGACGTACACCCATGACATTTCGGAGTTTTTCAATGTCATCACCGGTCACTCGGTACCCAATCAGTATCAGTATCTGATTACGGCTCCGCGTGACATGCGGGAACAGCTGCTTCGGCTGATTCGGGTCGAAGCGGACAACGCTCAGCGCGGGTTGTTAAGTGGCATTTGCATAAAGGTCAACTCGCTGGAAGACAAGCAGGTAATCGACGAGTTGTACAAGGCGTCTCAGGCGGGTGTACCCATTCGGCTGATCGTCCGCAGCATCTGCTGCCTGCGCCCTCACCGGGCTGGTTTAAGTGAAAATATCACGGTTCGCTCCATTGTTGGCGATTTTCTGGAGCACACCCGCATCTACTATTTTCATAACAACGGCGATCCGAAAGTTTATGGCGGCAGCGCCGATGTTATGGTTCGGAGCTTTGACCGACGTATCGAGTCGTTGTTCATTTTGGCCGACAAGCGGGTGAAGCAGCAGGCTATCCTTATCCTGAAAGATAACCTGCGCGACAACGTCAATGCCTATGAACTGAAGGAAGATGGAGATTTCAAGAAATGCGAAGTCCCGGAGGGTGACCAACCCTTCAACATGCATCAGCGGTTCTTTGAAATAACGGAAAAAGAAGCAATGGAAGCCCGGCTGTTCGATCCCGAAATTAAACCCGCCGATGTAGCCCAGATTGAAGAGGAGTATCAGGAAGGTGCCGAACGGGCCATTGCGAACATTTAATTACTACGCATGCATTAACGCGCTTTTCTGCAGAAGTCTTCACAAGTAATCATTTAATAAAATTAGATTACTTGTGAAGACTATTAGTTACATTTGTACAATATGGAATCAATACGGGTGCATTTACCGGAAGATTTAAGAATGAACGACGACGAGTTCACTCGTTTTTGTCAGGATAATCCGGACCTGAAATTTGAGCGCCGTAAGAATGGTGATATTGTACTAATGGCCAACACAGGTGGAGAAACCGGCAATACCAATTTTGAGTTGAGTGTCACGTTTGGCATATGGAACCGGCAGACACAATTCGGAAAGTTCTTCGATTCGTCGACGGCCTTTCGCCTGCCTGATACGTCGATAATGTCACCCGATGTTTCTGCCATCATGCAAAGCCGCTGGGACACGCTCACACTTGAGCAACGTCGTAAGATTTTACCGATATGTCCTGATTTTGTTCTCGAACTACGCTCTCAGTCTGACCGCCTGAAAGACTGCTTCGAGAAAATGGATGACTGGATGGCTAACGGCTGCCAATTAGGCTGGCTGATCGACATCTCTAATCAGGTAACCTATATTTACCGGCCTAATCAAGTAATTCAGGAAGTTGCCGGACTTGGTTTGCTTTCCGGCGAAACGACCTTGCCGGGATTCGAACTGGATTTGAAAAGCATCCTTTAGGCAAATTCTACAACAGGCTAACCGTCTGATTTAACGAATATTCTTCGTTAAATCAGACGGTTTTCGTTTAGGAATATTTTTTGGGGCGCGTTCCATGTCTTCTTTTTGTATCTTCGCCAGCCTAACTGTAATTGTATCTTTACTGAATGGAGCGTTTTACTGGCCTGATAGGCATTGTTTTAATTCTGGGTATCGCTTATGCCCTTTCAGATAATCGAAAAGCAATCAATTATCGTACCGTTGGTGTTGGCCTTCTACTTCAGTTTAGTCTGGCGGTTTTTGTCCTGAAAACGGATATCGGGCGAAACATTTTTCAGGGACTTGGCTACTACGTTGACCGGCTTTTACAAAAAGCCAATAAAGGCGCTGAATTTGTCTTTTCATCGTTGGTAAGACCCGATGAACTCTCAAAGGCTTTTGGTCCTCAAAACAGCTTTATCTTTTTCTTCAAAGT
Organism: Spirosoma horti; assembly: GCF_054776595.1. NCBI lineage: Bacteria > Pseudomonadati > Bacteroidota > Cytophagia > Cytophagales > Cytophagaceae > Spirosoma > Spirosoma horti. Next base: position 236,270 of record NZ_BAAHBQ010000008.1, on the reverse strand, counting down.
TATTCCGACCATCATTTTCGTGGCGGTGCTGGTCAATATCTTCTACCACCTGGGCATCATGCAGCGTGTCGTAGCTGTAATGGCGAAGGCCATGAAGTGGCTCATGGGCGTAAGCGGTGCCGAAGCGCTTTCCAACGTAGCCAGTACCTTTGTGGGGCAGGTTGAAGCACAGATCATGATCAAGCCTTACCTGAACGGCATGACAAACTCCGAACTGCTGGCCAGCATGACTGGCTCATTTGCCTGTATTGCGGGTGGCGTTCTGGCGGTCTACATCTCGCTTGGCGTTCCGGCTCCCTACCTGCTAGCCGCCAGCATCATGGCTGCGCCGGGTGCGTTGGTTATCAGTAAAATTGTTATGCCCGAAACGCAGGTTTCGGAAACGCAGGGAACGGTTAAAGTAGAGATCAAGAAAATCTATGCCAACCTGCTCGACGCCATTGCAGCGGGAGCCAGCGAAGGTCTTAAAGTAGGCTTCAATGTCATTGCCATGCTAATCGGCTTTATTGCACTGATTGCCCTAATCGATAGCATCATGTTCCGGTTAGGCTATTATGTGTTCAGCATCGACTACCTAAGCATCAATTACCTGCTGGGTAAACTCTTCTCACTATTTGCCTGGGCAATGGGCGTACCAGGAAAAGATATTGAAGCCGCCGGGGCACTGATGGGGACTAAAATGGTGGTTAACGAGTTTGTGGCGTACCTGGATCTGGTAAAAATCAAGAGCACGCTTGATCCCAAAACAATCGCGATTGTCAGCTTTGCCTTGTGCGGCTTTGCTAATTTTAGCTCTATTGCCATTCAGGTAGGTGGTATTGGCGAACTGGCTCCCAAACGGCGCAGCGACCTGGCTCGAATCGGCTTCAAAGCGCTGATTTGTGGAACCCTGGCCAGCTATATGTCAGCAACCATTGCCGGTTTACTACTCTAATACTGACTGCCGTGACAAACGGCTGATAAACATACCAATAGAATTATTACCGATTGAGCCCGGTCCTCCAGTAAGTGGTGGCCGGGCTTATTTTATTTTCTACTATTTTTTCTTTCCATTAGTCAATACTACCTTCGGTTCATCTGTCTTTGAGTAAATACCGTTAACTAATCATGATTCAGACAAAACTAATCCCACGCACTGCCGAAGCGCATGAGCCACCCATGCTCATTAAAACGATGCTGGCGCAGTCGCTCAAATATGAACCTCAACGCGAAATTGTTTATCGGGACTTATTTCGGATGAACTATATCCAGTTTAACCAGCGTGTCCGGCAATTGGCGAATGTGCTGACAGAACTGGACATCCAGCCGGGTGATATGGTTGCTGTGTTTGATTGGGATAGCCACCGATACCTCGAATGTTTCTTCGGTGTTACCAGTATGGGGGCCATTCTGCATACGGTCAACGTTCGGTTGTCGCCCGCGCAGATTCTGTACACCATGAATCACGCGAAGGATAAGATTGTGCTGATCCACAAGGATTTCCTACCCATCTTAGCGGCTATCAAAGATCAGTTAACAACGGTTGAAAAATTCATTGTCCTGAGTGACAAGGTTTATGTTGGCGGTTCTGAAACCACACCGCTTACGGGCCTACCCAGCGGTTTTTCGGGCGAATATGAATCTTTGTTAAAAGGCGCTTCGGATCAGTATGAATTCCCGGATTTTGATGAAAATACCTGGGCTACATCATTTTACACAACTGGGACGACAGGTAATCCGAAGGGTGTTTACTTCTCTCATCGGCAGTTATTCATGCATACCATGGGTCTGCTGACCTATATCATCGGCTACGAAGCCATGCCGTTCAAGGGCTCTACAGACGTGTATATGCCCATTACGCCAATGTTCCATGTGCACGCCTGGGGCTTTCCCTTTCTGGCCACCATGATGTCGGCCAAGCAGGTGTATCCAGGCCGCTACGAGCCCGAACTATTGCTCAAACTACTGATTACAGAAGGGGTTACACTATCCCACTGCGTACCAACCATTCTGAACATGCTGGTCAGTAGTCCAGCTGCGCCAAAATTCCGCGCCAATCTTAGCCGGTGGAAAGTGTTGATTGGCGGTTCAGCGTTGACAAAAGGGCTGGCGATTGCCGCCACGAATCTGGGAATCACTGTTATGTCAGGTTACGGTATGTCAGAAACGGCTCCGGTAATGGCAGTTGGCTATCTGAATGAGCAGGAAAAAGAACTCTCGGCGGATGAGCAGATCGAACTTCGAACACGTGCCGGACGTATTTCGCCTTTTATTGAGATGCGGTTGATGGACGATGATGGAAACTTTGTTCCTCATGATGGGCATTCACTCGGCGAAATCGTGGCGCGTGGTCCCTGGCTTACCCAGGGGTATTATGAAGATCCCGAGCGCGGTGCCGAACTCTGGAAAGGTGGCTGGCTTCACACAGGTGATGTCGCCAGCATCACGGCAGATTACTGGGTTGTCATTTCTGACCGTACCAAAGACGTTATCAAAACGGGTGGTGAATGGGTCTCCTCGTTGGATATGGAAGATGTTTTATCACAGGTCGACGGTGTAGCCGAATCAGCCGTTATTGGCCTTCCCGATGACCGCTGGGGCGAACGCCCGCATGCACTCATCATTCAGAAACCGGGTTATTCGTTAACTGCCGAAGGTATAAAAACTGACTTGCAGGCTAAAGTGCAGCGGGGTGAGTTACACAAATGGTATGTACCCGACCGAATTTTGTTTGTATCGGAAATTCCAAAGACGAGCGTTGGTAAAATTGACAAGAAGAAGATTCGAAGCGAAATGAAGGAATTGATTCTTGCTTCTTAAGATGCACATTTCCATATGACGCGAATAGGTCTTTTATCAGATACCCACAGTTATCTTGACCCACAGATTTTTACCCATTTTGAGACCTGCGACGAGATTTGGCACGCGGGTGACGTGGGTCTTCTAACGGTTGCGGAACAGCTACGAGCCTTCCGCCCCTTACGAATCGTGAGTGGCAATATCGACCAGGAATCGCCCGACTTACCCGCCAATCAACGCTTCACACTTGAAGGTCTGGATGTCTGGATGACGCATATTGGCGGTACCCCACCTTCGTATAACCCAACGACACGACCGGTGTTGACAGCTAATCCGCCCGACTTATTTGTGTGTGGCCACTCCCATATTCTAAAAGTTGTGCGGGATTCTACGAAAAATAATTTGCTGTTTATCAATCCAGGTGCTGCCGGCAAAACAGGTTTCCATAAAATTCGAACGGCCATCCGGTTTTCGCTCGATGCCGGTAAAATCCTCGACATGCAGGTCATTGAACTAGGCAAAAAATAGCATAAAAAAGGGACTCTTCCAGAAGAGTCCCTTTTTTATGTCTTTCAATTTATACTGGCTTATATCGGCAACGATTCTGGTTCCGTTTCGGCAGGTTTAGAATCCAAACCTATATCTTCCTTCACCTCTTCAGCTACCCCTTTGTTCTTGTAAGCCTGGTAAACCGTTTCCCGCTCGAAAGGACGGTTGCCGATCAGGCGTACCAAATCATTTTGGTACAGAATCTCTTTCTCAAGCAACTCTTTAGCCAGAATTTCTAGGGCATCCCGATGTTCGCTCAACAGATTCTTCGTCCGATCGTAGGCCGCGCTGATGATTTTACGAACTTCTTCATCGATGTGTTTAGCCGTTTCTTCAGAGTAAGGCTTATTAAAATTATAATCCGACTGCTTCGAATCGTAAAACGATACATTCCCGATTTTGTCGTTCATGCCGTACATGGTCACCATACTGTAAGCCAACTTGGTGATACGCTCCAGATCGCTTAGAGCACCCGTCGATACTTTACCAAAGATCAAGTCCTCAGCCGCCCGGCCACCTAGTGCCATACCCATTTCGTCCATAAGCTGTTCGGTACGATATAGATATTGTTCACGTGGCAGATACTGAGCGTAACCAAGAGCCGCTACACCCCGTGGTACGATCGACACTTTTACAAGCGGATCGGCATGTTCGAGATACCAGCCAGCTACAGCGTGGCCGGCTTCATGATAGGCAACGATTTCTTTTTCCTCTGGCGAAATGATTTTGTTTTTCTTTTCCAGACCGCCGATCACCCGATCCATCGCATCCTGGAAATCCTTCATATCGACAGACTCTTTGTCGCTACGGGCCGCAATCAGCGCAGCTTCGTTGCAAACGTTGGCAATTTCTGCCCCGGCAAAACCAGGTGTTTGAGCAGCCAGTTCTTTCGGATCAACGTCGGCCGATAATTTGATTGGCTTCAGGTGAACCCGGAAAATTGCTTCCCGCCCAATGATATCTGGTTTATCGATGCTGATCTGACGGTCGAAGCGGCCTGGACGCTGCAAAGCAGGATCCAATACATCAGGGCGGTTTGTAGCAGCCAGGATAATAATACCTGAATCGGTTGCAAACCCATCCATTTCTACCAGCAGGGAGTTCAGCGTATTTTCACGTTCGTCATTGGCACCTGGCATGGAACCACGTCCCCGCGAACGGCCAACCGCATCAATTTCATCAATAAAGATGATACAAGGAGCTTTTTCCTTCGCCTGTTTGAATAAGTCACGTACCCGAGCGGCACCCACCCCAACAAACATTTCTACGAAATCTGATCCTGACAGAGAGAAGAAAGGAACACCAGCTTCGCCAGCCACAGCCTTGGCCAACAAGGTTTTACCTGTACCTGGAGGGCCAATCAAAAGAGCTCCTTTTGGAATTTTTGCCCCAAGTTTGGTGAACTTGGTTGGGTTCTTCAGGTAATCGACAATTTCCTTAATCTCTTCTTTTGCTTCATCCAGCCCGGCAACGTCATTGAAGGTAATTTTCACCTTATTATCGGCATCAAATAGCGCTGCTTTCGATTTTCCGATATTAAAGATTTGTCCACCCGGACCACCAGCGCCCGACATACGTCCGAGCAAAAAGTACATCGCCAGAATCATAACAATAAGGAAGCCCCATGTGCTGATGATGCTGCCAAAATCGCTTCGCGTTTCGAACTTGAGATCAATTTTTTCATTGTCAGGCATGCCCTGTTGTAGCAAGTCCAAGTCTTTTTTGAACGTTTCGCCAGATGCAATCTGAAACTGAAAATGCGGTCCCTGGTTATTGCCGAAATACGGCTTTTCTGCAAATAAGTTGCGGTATTTTGGACTTTGCGCGGCTTGCTGCGTCAAGGTTACTTCGGCTATTTTGTCATTGACAACAATAGCTTCCGCAACCTCATGGTCTTTCACCATTCGCTCGAATCGCTTTTGCGTAATGTCGCGGGTAGCTGAGCTTCGGTTAAAGAATGTAATGCCAAGAATGGCGGCAATCAGCAATGCAACAATCCAGCCCTGAAAGTTGGGCTTACGTGGCCCACCACGGGGTACTAACGGATTTTTATTATTTTCTGCCATTTCCTCAGGTTGTACTAACGGATTTCAAGGGTAACACCGTTTCGCGAATGATTGTTTCTACTGCGAAATGGTTAGGACAAACGGTCTGTCAGCCCCACAAGCGGCCCAAAACGAGCCTGTTATACGCTAACTCTACATAAAACCAGATGAGCACTAATTATGTTTTAAGCTGCTTAAAACCAATAGCTTAACAGTAATGTGCTCACTATCTGGCATTAAGATGCTACTGCGAAATCATTATCTTCGATAACGTGAATCTCGGCATCGCCCCAAAGTTGTTCAAGATCATAGAACGAGCGACGGTCTTTCTTGAACACGTGAACAACAACATCAACGTAATCAAGCAAAATCCACTCCCGGTTCAATTTTCCTTCTTTATGCCAAGGGTCTTGTTTACTGGCTTTATAAACTTCTTCCTCTACGGAAGTCGATATAGCGTCAATTTGTGTGTCGGAGGTACCCGAGCAAAGAACAAAATAATCGCAAATAGCATTTTTAACTTTCCGCAGGTCCATTACGACAATATCCTGTCCTTTTTTCTCCTGCATTCCCCGAACAACGAAGTCACGTATCTGCTCGGCGGTAAATTCACTGTTTTTGTTAATTCTCATGCTTTCGGTTTAACATTGCACGATAAGCTAATCAGCGGGTACATTGCCTATGGGTGTTTAGAAGCCCGCAGTACCATTCATTAACTCTCTACTACTAAACTATACAATATTTTGTACAAAATCTATCCCAAAACGCTTTTTATTGGACAAATAATCCAATATCTGCCAAGCTGTCAGTCAACTAACGATGAAGCGGCTACTTTGATTGCCCATTCGACCCCAAATGAAGGACTAGTTGTCATAACCAATAACCAAACGGCCGGTCGTGGACAACGTGGCAATCAGTGGGAAGCAAAGCCCGGCCAAAACCTGACGTTCTCGCTGATTCTGAGTCCTTCTTTTTTGATGGCAACGGATCAATTCTGGCTAAATATGGCCATTTCGTTAGGTATTTACGACGCGCTGCAACCATTAATCGGCCATTCGTTGCGTATAAAATGGCCTAACGATATCTACGTCGATGATCATAAACTGGGTGGCATTTTGATTGAAAATACGCTACACGGCTATAACATTGCCTGGTCGGTGGTGGGTATGGGGCTGAACGTGAATCAAACGGAGTTTGGTTATTCAACAGCGACCTCGTTGCAATGCCAGGCTCCTTTACCGAATGCCTACGATTTACCCGGCCTACTGAGTCGTCTCTGCGAGACCCTGGAACAACGTTACCTGCAACTACGGGCTGGTCAGCGCGATACGCTTAAAACTAGTTATTTACAGATTTTATACCGCTATCAGGAGGAGCATACGTTTGAAAGCGAAGGCCAGTATTTCAGGGGTACAATTTGTGGCATAGATACCACCGGACGACTAGCCATCAGCGTTGATGGGAAGATGAAGCACTTTGGGTTTAAGGAAGTAAGCTTTCTTTTTAATGTATGATGTAGGATGCCTGTGATAGGCAAATCCTACATCATACGCACGAACGGCCCCGATCATTTAATCGCTTCTTCCACCGGGTTGCCAATGCAGCCGCTGGGTTCGAGCAGGCCAAGCAGCGCGGTAATCGTTGGTGCAATGTCATGAACGTGGGTTCGGCGAAGTGTTTGGCCCGGTTTGATGCCCCAGCCATAAAGTAAGAACGGTACGTGCGTATCGTAAGCGTATGTGGTGCCGTGGGTTGTGCCCTTATTACGGCCTTCGAGCCATCCGGGTTGCTGCATCACGTAGAAATCGCCACTACGGTTGGGATGGTATACATTCCGAAACAGGTTCTCCTGCAGGCTCGGCAGTGCTTCAGCACCCAGGTTGTGTAAATTTACGACATTTACCACCGCTTTTTGTTTGAGCAATACCGCCCGTAGCAACTCATACACATCCTGCATGGCAATTTTTTTCTCCGTCATCAACGCATGATTGAGGTAAATCTGCTGATTGAAATACGACAGCATCCATTGCCCTGGGCCATATGCTTTTTCGAGCGTAGATTTCACGGCTTCGCCAATTTCACCATAGCCCCGCACCCCTGCCGGAATTCGATTCTGTTGCAGGAAACCGGGTGCGTCGACAACACCATGGTCGGCCGATAAAAAAGCCACCCATTGGCCCTTACCTACACTGGCATCCAACTGATTAAACAACTCAGCCAGTTGCTGATCAAGCCGGATGTACTGATCTTCGGTTTCAATGGCGTGTGTCCCAAAGGCGTGGCCAATGTAATCAGGCGACGAAAAGCTTACGCAAAGCATATCTGTAACGCCCCGTTGCCCCAGTTGCTCATTTTTCAACGCAGCCAGCGCAAACTCCTTCGTGATCTGGTCACCAAAAGGACTCGTGCGCAAGGGTTCATATTTACTCCCACCCGCCTGAATGGCGAATGTGTGCGGGAAAACAGATTTGGTTTCTCCGGCTAGTACCGTTTCATAGGGCTCATCGTCAGCTGTACTCTCGGTGTACTTGTCCATGGGCAGAGATGCCTCCCATTTCTGGCTTATGAACTGATCGGGCAGCTTGCGAGCATTGAACGCCTGCACCCATTTGGGCAGTTCATTCTGATAAAATGTGCTACTGATAAAATTACCATCTTTCGAATCGAACCAGTAAGCCGCATTGGCTGCGTGCCCGGCGGGCAAAATAGCTCCCCTATCTTTCAGCGCAATCCCAATAACTTTAGCGCGCCCGTCGGTTGCTAGTTTGAGCTGGTCACCGATGGTGGTTACCAACAGGTTCCGGGGTGACATTTTACCTGCCACGCCCGTGTTACCAACGGTGCTAACGGTTGTATCTTCGGCGCAGTACATTAACCGTCCGATGTTGCGTTCGTAGAAATCATTGCCAACAATACCGTTCAGCGCTGGAGCCGAGCCGGTATAAATAGCAGCATGACCCGGGCCCGTATACGTTGCGGCATAATGATAATGATTATTACGGGCGTTGAAACCGCCATCCATCATTCGCCGGAATCCACCCGCACTGAATTTGTCATAGTAGCGATATAAATAGTCGTAGCGCATCTGGTCTACGACAATACCAACAACTAGTTTGGGTCTGGCCAATGTTTGGGCAGTTGCACTTGATTTAGCGGTTGTGCTTGCTGTTTTTCTTTGTTGAGCTAAGGACGCTGTGGTGAGTACAGACACCACCAGAAGTGAAAAAATTAGGCGCATAAAGCCAGTTTCTATTGTATGATTCAGGACTTACGGCAAATGTACAAACAAATTGACGGGACAGCGAACTAACTAAATGAAGCGTTTGTAAAGTCATTTTAATAGTAACAGAAACCTTTGTGATTACTAATAGGTATCAAGGGGCTGTTTTTCCAACATTGTTGTGTTGATCTGGTTGACTCACTAGCACATCTCACATCTCTTCATCATTTTCTATGATTGTCATTAACAGTCCAGCTACGTTTGGGCTAACAGCTTTGCTTTTCTTCGTCGCTGTTTTCGGGCGATATGTGCTGTTCTCGCTGGGTTTCTGGTGGTTATTCAAGGTATCTCTGAAAGACCAGTTTGCCCACCGGGCTGTACAAACACGGCCGAGAAAAGCGGGGCAGGACTGGCGGGAAATTGGCTGGTCAGCCATTACGTCCCTAATCTTTACGGGTATTGCTGTAGCCGTTATTCTGGCTTACCAAAACGGTTATACGGCCATTTACACGGATATCAACAGCTATCCCTTACTTTGGTACCCTGCCAGTATCGCTATCGTGCTGTTTATCCACGAAACCTATTATTACTGGCTTCATCGCTGGATGCACCGTCCGGGCGTATACCGCTGGGTACACAAAACCCACCACGACAGTATTACAACCTCACCCTGGACAGCCTTTTCGTTTCATCCTATTGAGAGCACACTGCAAGCCATTATCATCCCAGCCCTAACGTTTATATTGCCTCTGCACATTTCGGCGGTGGGCCTGATTCTGATGATTATGACGCTCTCAAGTGCCATTAACCACCTGAACACCGAAGTTTATCCCCAGGACTTCAATCGGCACTGGCTCGGGCGCTGGCTAATTGGCGCTACGCACCATAGCCTCCATCACACGCAGTTTCGATTCAACTACGGCCTGTATTTTACATTCTGGGACAAGTGGATGCGCACCGAGAGCCCTGATTTCCACCGACTGTTCGGGGAGAAAACGAAGAAAAGAATGATGAATGATGAATTATAAATACTACAACGTCATTCATCATTCTTTCACTTACTTCGGTCGATGGTATATTGAACTAACTGATGCAGTGATTGCCGGTAAGGCGAGTCGGGAAACGCATTCAGCAGCGTTTGTGCTTCGGCAACATACTGGTTCATAGCCTCCGTAGCGTATTCGATACCGCCCGAGTTTTTGACGAAAGCGATCACCTCATTTACTTTTTTGGGCTTTTCACTTTCATTCTTGATGATGTTGATGATCCGGCGCTTTTCCAGAAAACCACTTTTATTTAGTGCATAGATCAGGGGAAGCGTCATTTTCTTCTCCTTGATGTCGATACCCAGTGGCTTTCCTACCTCAGCGGTTCCATAGTCGAACAAATCGTCTTTGATCTGAAAAGCAATGCCTACTTTTTCACCGAAATTGTGCGCCTGATCAACGAGCTCTTTGTCGGCGCCGACAGAACGAGCGCCAACGGCACAGCAGGCCGCAATGAGCGAGGCCGTTTTCTGTCGGATGATTTCGTAGTAGATATCTTCGGTAATGTCTAACCGGCGGGCTTTATAGAGCTGCAACAATTCTCCTTCGCTTAATTCACGAACAGCCGTTGAGACAATCCGGAGCAGGTCGAAATCGTTGTTATCCACAGAAAGCAACAAACCACGCGAGAGCAGGTAGTCGCCAACCAGCACCGCCACTTTGTTTTTCCAAAGCGCATTGATTGAAAAGAAGCCACGCCGGTAATTGGATTCATCGACCACATCGTCGTGAACAAGCGTGGCGGTATGCAACAGCTCGATCAGGGAGGCACCCCGGTACGTAGCTTCTGAAATGGGGCCACAAACGCCCGCCATCAGGAAGACAAACATAGGACGCAATTGCTTGCCTTTCCGCTTCACGATATAATTCATGATTTGGTCCAGCAGCATAACATCGCTTTTCATTTGCCCCTTAAATTTCTGCTCAAACAATTCCATTTCAGCAGCAATCGGGGCTTGTATATCGGCGACGGTAAGAGGCATTAGTTCAGTTATGAGTGAGCGGCATTCAGGTAACAGCATTCAACCGAGGATAGTTACCAAGTAGCCAACGAAGCAGCACGAACATCCATTCACCGGAATAAACGGCGCTAGTGCCTGTTTTTACGGCAAGTATAGTAAGGAAAGCTCAGATGCCGAAAAAGCCGTTCAGAAAACCAGCTATCCTCTTAGTAACTGTGCTATTATTAATTCGTTTTGTTTATTACCTGAAAAGCATCAACTTTCCGCCCATGTATGCTGCTCACGTAACCCCTTCTACCGGTATATGATTGATAATCCAACGCCCCCCCTTCCTCACAAAGCAGCTATATCAACACCCGCAGTTGTCCCTCAACGAGCCCTGGTACTGGGCGGAGGATCCTTAAAAGGGGCCTTTCAGGTTGGAGCCGTTATGGCCCTGTTCGAATCCGGGTTTGTACCCGATCAACTCTACGGTATTTCGGTGGGAAGCCTCAATGCTACGTTTATTGCCAATGAAGCCGCCCGGCAACAGGCAGCAACAGGCCAGGTCGACTGGGTGAAAGTGGGTAAATTTTTGATTGAGTTCTGGATTCGCAACATTACCAAACCAGCCGATGTCGCCGTTATTCGATCCCGTTTTCGGATGGGCTATAACACCATCATGAGCCGTTTTGATGGCTTACTGGACAACTCGCCTATTCAGAACCTGATTCGAAATCACGTCGATCTGGAAGCGATCAAAACCGGTCCTGTGAAGATTAAGGTCGGTGCCGTCGATATCATACAGGGCGACATGTTCTATGCCGACGCCCATGACCCGAATTTTCTGGACTTCGTGTATGCCAGCAGTTCATTGCCTTTTCTGATGCCAGCCGTCCAAATCGGGGGCGATCATCGGCGCGCGTTTCTGGACGGTGGCCTCCGTGAAGTCGCTCCCCTCCGCGTTGCCATTGAGGACGGTGCCACCGATATTGCCTGTGTAGCCTGCCATGCCAAAAAGATTTATAACGAGAAATTCAACTACCGGAATCTGTTGAACCTGATGGATCGTGTGAAAGACATTACCGTCAATCAACTGGTCAATAACGACATTGCCTGGGCCGAACGGTTTGCCAATCGGGAACACCTCAATGGCCGGGACCTGAACCTGACAATCGTACGACCCACCGAGCCACTCTACCTCAACCTGATGAAATTCACTTCCGACGACATCGGCCGAATGATCGTTCAGGGCTACCAGGCCGGAACGGATATGCTAAAGCAGAAACGTTTAGCTAACGACACAACGAGTTTACCCTAATGTTAGCGTGACTGGTATGGACCGTTAATAGCCTTCACTGTGTACGATTCGGTCGTATCATCTAAAATGAGTACGTGGTACGATTTTCCACCAGGCTCGACCCGGATAACCACGTGACCCGATTGACTTTTCAACTTCGGTAACAAATCGCCGATGGGAGCTTTGGCTTCCTCAAGCAGATTCGTAGCGAATACATCGCGAGGACCCGTATAAACCTGTTCTGAGAAAAGACGCTCAAGCACATCGCGGCCTGGATGGGAAGACGCCCAGGCCGGAATAACAAAAACACGCGGGCGTAGGCTCGCTACCAGGGCACCATTCTGCGAATCGGCGTAGCCATGATGATCAACCAATTGGACATCTACCGGCCCGACTACCTTGGCTATCGGCGTTTCCACATCGTGCCAGGCTGGTGCGCCAAACTGAAGTACGCCCTGAATATCACCACCCGAAAAATAAGCAAAGGCCCCGTAACGAATCTGAAGGGCGATGCTACACATGTTTTCGTTTGGGTAATCAGCCGCTTTTAACGTGGTTAAATCAGGGAAAAGTGTTTGCGTTGCGTTTCCTTCTCCTGTCCAGATCTTTCCATTGACGGCTAAATTTCTAACCTCGACCGGATATTTTCTGGGTTGTTTGAGTAATGTAATCTGATCGTTTTTTCCAGCATTGGCGGCTTCCACAACCAGTCCGTTGTGCTGAACTTGCCAGGCCAGAAACCGACGGTAATTGGCGACCATCGAATCTGCATCGAGGGGGCGCGGATAGGTGTAATCGGGCCAGCCACGGTCCATAATCCTGCGAATAGGCACATATTCCCCCACCTCGGTGATACCCGTCAGCACATATCCGCCCTTACCTCTCTTTGTCACATTCAGTGGCGATCCCATATGATCGTCGTGAAAATGGGTAATGACCGCGTAATCGATACCTGGCCTATCCTGAAAGCGTAACGCATGACGCACATACCGGGCAATCCATTCACCCGCCTGACGGGAAGCATTGGGCTTGACCGGATTGTTGCGTGGCTTATTCGTTCGCCAGTCCAGTTTATTGATTGCTCCCGCATCAATTAGCAGGTTTGTTCCATCCGGGAATACGATAAGGGTCGCATTGCCCTGCCCCGTGTTAATGTGGTGAATATCCAGATAACCGGGTTGCCAGACAGGAAGCGGCTTACCCACTTGCTGTGCGACACCGGTTGTTGTCATTAACAGGGTTGCGAAAAGGAATATAAGTCGGGCGAATGGCATGCTGAACAGGTGATTAGAATAAGCCGGACACTTCCAGCGGGCGATCCGTCGTGATGATATCTCCACCCTGCTTCGCTAAATCCTGATAACCGGTTGTGGCTTCGGCCAGTGGCTTTTCATCCAGCTGACCGGGGCCGTAAGTCCCAACAGACGCTAAAATGCCTAGTTTATGCAGCCGTTCGTAAAAAGAAACCGGCTGAAGTTTCTGTGGCGTCAGGGCAATTAAACGTCCGGCAGCTAGTGGACTACTTTCGAGCCGTTCCAAACCAGCCATATCATTTACCCCAACCGCCAGCCAAAGCGACGGGTACCGATCCCGAACCTTCTGGGCTTCTGCCATTGAATAGCAAATGACAAAAACGGAATGCACTGCGTTGTGCTTTTCTACTTCGGCCATCACCAGCAATGGATCCGTACCGGGCTTTACGTCAAGAGCCAGCATATAGCGGTTCCTGTTCCATTTGAGCACGTCTGTAAACGTTGGTATTGATTGCTTAGTTAGTTTACCAGACAGAGTCTTGAGCCTAACAGTCTTTAACTCAGCCAGCGTTTTGTCGGCGACCGGGCCTGTTGCATCCGACTCCCGGTCCAGAGTAGGATCATGCAACAGCACATAGCCACCGTCGCGCGTCAGGCGAACGTCCATTTCGATAATGGCATCCGGGAGCGCCTGGGCAGTCTTATCGAATGTGGTAATTGAATTTTCGGTATCTGATGATCCGGGTCCACCCCGATGGGCTAAAATGAGCGGTCGTTTATGATCTCCTTTATAGTTGAAATAGGCATCGACCGTCTGGCTATCCCGAAACCGGTTTAATGTTTGCGCGTCTCCTGTGTAGGTCAGCAGGAAAGTCAGTAAGAAAAGACAGGTTGTTTTCATAAGGGGAAGGCTTCGTTCAATAAAAAATCCCCCGTCACAATTGCTGTGCGGGGGATTTCAAGGTAGTCAATCAATTGTATTAGAATGAGTAACGAACGCCAAGCTGTGCCTGCCAAACGTTATCAATCGTGATGCTCTTCACAAATGAATCTTTCAGCAGGATTGTCTGATTGTTCAGCGATTGCGTAGCCAGTCGGTACGTTGGCAAACCAGCAGCACTTACGCCTACCAGCGCCAATGGGTTAGCCGTTGTAGGAATCCATCCTACACCCCATTTGTTGTTGAGCAGGTTACCCGCATTCAGGATATCAGCCCGGAACTGGATACTATGCCGTGTTCCTTTAGCGCCCGTTTTGATATAAAACTCCTGAATAGCCGAGAAGTCAAAACGAGTCAACCAGGGAGCAAAGCCACCATTCCGTTCAGCGTACTGACCACGACGGGTTTTCAGGTAATCGTTGCCATTGATGTACGAATCGAAAGCAGCCTGCTGTTGCTCCGGCGAATAGGTTACAGCCGCAGCTCCAGAGCCTACCTGAAGGGCAGAGAATGTCAATTCAGATGCGGTCTTCGGAACATAAATCAGGTCATTGATCTGACCATCACCGTTCAGGTCACTACCATATGTGTACGATTGTTTGTAGCCACTGGTCGACGTAGCGCCGAGCGTGAAGGTCGTAGATCCGCCAAACTTACCACCATAATTGATGCGGTAGTTGACGTACCCGATAATGCGGTGACGCAAATCATTATCGCCATACGACAGCGTCAAGTAGTTCTGACCGTAAACGGTAGGTGTGTTACCAACAACCGTGCTACCAACCGACATCAAATCTCTCGACAGACCGTATGTGTAAGCAACCATGCCACCGAAACCATTGCTGGCTGGCTTCTCAAGTTTAGCCGTGAAGGTGTAGGAACTACCCTGGTTCGTATTCTTGAGAACGAAAGCGTTTGTGTTAGTTGAATTAATGTAACGGGCTGCGTTAACAGCAGCTCCGGTTAAACCCGATCCAGGAAAACGACCCCGAGTATCAGGTCCGGTCAATTGGCGATCTGGTCC
The DNA here is from genome assembly GCF_054776595.1 of Spirosoma horti. Taxonomy (NCBI): domain Bacteria; kingdom Pseudomonadati; phylum Bacteroidota; class Cytophagia; order Cytophagales; family Cytophagaceae; genus Spirosoma; species Spirosoma horti. The sequence continues at coordinate 221,174 of NZ_BAAHBQ010000008.1, read as the reverse complement.
TTTCAGGTTAGCATCAATATACCGAAGTGCCTGAATGGTCTTGTTATAGATCACTTCCACCGTTCCGATTAAGCCCCACGGTAACCGTTGGTCAACAGCCAGGTTGGTTTTCCAAACAGTAGGGTATTTCAGGTTCGGATCAGTCGCATTAACGGCGTATCCCGACAAGCTTTGAACGTCTGACGTAATTGGCGGCAATACACCGGCGGGCAGTTTACTTGGATCAGTAACAAACGGAATGTTCTGGTTCAGGATGTTAAATACACCGGTATTTACACCATTGTTACCCAACTGGTTAGATACCAGTACTTCTGGAATACGCGACACGAACAAACCGCTACCACCACGAATCTGCGTCATCTTATCCCCTTTCACGTCCCAGTTGAATCCAACACGGGGAGAAACGAGCAAGCGAGCTTTGGGAAAAGCGCCGGTATTAAGTTTGTAATCACCGCCATTCTCATCTTTGTAGGTGAGACTAGCAACTTTTTCGTTGGTAAAAGCGGTCGCGGTTGAGTTATCATAGGCAAAAATATCCGCCCGAACGCCAGCCGTCAGTTTGAAAGATGGGTTGATCTGAAACTCATCCTGCACATAAGCGCTGTAAGTCGTCCGGTGCAATGTTTGCAGGGGTTCGGCACCACCTTTTACCAGCGAATAGCGCAGGTTATAGCGAGCGACCGAAACAGGCGATGTCGTTGATGTCGGATTGGCTATAGAAGCAAGCGCTGCTGCTTTGAAATCGTCGATCGAGTTGTACACATACACGCCGTTGGAAGCCGGGAAGAATACGTTGTTCGACGTGTATTTCTCGTACGCTAAGCCAAATGTAAGGGTGTGCTTACCCGCAAAATAGCTGAAGTTGTCAGTAACGTTCAGTGTCGAATAATTCAGCTTGTTGTTGGGCGTAAACGGATCAAAACCAATGGAGGTATAGGTAGTACCATCTTTCAGAATATCGATCGTCGGGAATACACTGGTTAGATACGTCCGGTCTTCAATCTGTTTGTTGTAGGTAGCAACCAGTTTATTGGCAAATTTACCCCCAAACGTAGAGTTTAATTCGGCGGCTATGGACCGGGTATTATCGGCAATTTGATAGCCTGTATTTTGTGGAGACAACGCCAGGTTACCCGCGTATCCGGTAGAGGCATAGCCGGTACGGTTGCCATTACCAGCTGTGTTGCTGCTGCTGCTGTTGCTGATCGCCTGATCCGACTTAGAATCGTGGTGAGAATAACGTACCGACAGTTTATTATTATCATTGATGTTATAGTCAAGCCGAATCAGCCCCTTCGTGCTTTTCACCTGATTGTTGAAGTTGTCGATAGCACCCAGATCACGATTGAAGTTCGTTTTCATAAAGGCACTAAGATCTTCTAAGTCAGCCGCTGTTACACGAGACTTGTTCCCCGCAGTGTTAGGTCCGCGATCAGCCACAAAATCCAGCGCCGGTACGCTGCTTTTGAATTGCTCTACGTTTACAAAGAAAAACAACTTGTTTTTAATGATCGGTCCGCCTAAGCGAAAACCCGTTGTTTTTTTATCGATAGTTACTGGAGCCAGATCTCTGCCATCAGCCTTTTTACCCGCTAAGCTGCTGTTCTGGAAAAGATAATAGGCAGAACCCGAGAAATCGTTCGTTCCTGAACGCGTTACGGCATTGATGCCCGCACCCGAGAAACCGGTTTGACGAACGTCATAAGGCGCTACGTTCAACTGAATTTCGTCCAGCGCATCCAACGATACGGCCGTTGTACCCGTCCGACCACCAGCTTGAGCCGATGAACCTAAGCCGAAACCGTTATTAAATACGGCTCCATCAATGGTAATGTTGTTGAAACGGGGATCCTGGCCACCAAACGACTGCCCGTTTCCGTAGGCATTGTATTTGGTAATATCGGCAAGCGTACGGCCAATTGTTGGAATCGTGTTGATCGTTGCCCGGCCATACGACGTAGCAGCCCCCGTACGATTTGAACTGATAATACCATTTTGATTACCCGAAACAACAATCTCCGATAACTGTGTGCTGTTATCTGCCATTTTAAAACTAACGTCAGCAGAGGTACCGAGGTTGGTGAAAACACCTTCAACGACCTGATCCTTAAATCCGACAAATGTAGCGGTCACTTTAAATGGTCCACCTACCCGCACACCTGGCAGCGTATAGCGCCCTGATGCGTTTGTCGTTGTACCATAACGGCTACCCGATGGTTCATGGATAGCGATAACTGTAGCACCAGGTAACGCGCCACCTTTATCGTCGGTCACCTGACCGTCAATCGCAGCAGTTGTTACCTGCGCCTTGGCTACGCTTCCACCAAGCACAGCCAGGAGAATACTGCCGATCAGCATAAAAGCTATTCGAAATTGCAGTAGTTTTTTAGACATAGAAGTGTTTTTTTAGTTGGTACGCGATGAGATGTTACCTTCTCAAATAGGTTATCAATTTAAAGACAAATATGCTTCTTTTTTTTGATCTCCGAGGTACATCTTCTTAAAAAAGTACCAACAATCGAAAGCTTATAGGCCAAAATCCACGAATAAGCCTATTTAAGAGTGGATACATTCAATATCCTATTGTTATCATATTGTTAAGTCCACACAACCACTTAGATAGCTTTAAACGCCTAAGAGAACCATTCAACTCCTGGTGATGTACTTACAGGACTGGTTTCTGGCCTTACTCCCGAATTTCTATCTTAGTTTTGTCCCGTTATGACGCCAATCGAAACGACTACCTTTAAACTAACTCAGTATAGCCACGGAGCGGGCTGCGGGTGTAAAATTTCGCCTAAAATCCTGGATCGAATTCTGCATGGGCAAACGAGTGGCCCGCAGGAAGCTACCCCTGACTCAGGAAATCCGTCCGCGCTGGCCCAGCTTCTGGTCGGCAACGACTCCCGCGACGATGCGGCCGTAATGGATATGGGCAATGGAGACGCGATCATCAGCACTACTGACTTTTTTATGCCCATTGTTGATGATGCTTTCGATTTCGGACGAATAGCGTCGGCCAATGCCATTAGCGATGTATATGCTATGGGGGGCGAGCCCATTATGGCCATCGCTATTTTGGGTTGGCCATTGGATAAACTGCCGCCCGAGGTAGCCGCGCAGGTCCTGGAAGGCTCCCGCGCTATCTGCCGGGAAGCGGGCATTCCGCTGGCCGGTGGACACAGCATCGACTCGCCCGAACCCATTTTCGGGCTGGCCGTTACGGGAAAGGTTCGGCTCGATCACCTGAAGCAGAATAACACTGCCACGGAAGGCTGCAAACTATATCTGACCAAGCCGGTTGGTGTCGGTATTCTGACAACCGCTCAAAAAAAAGGCATCCTGAAGCCTGAACACGCCGACATTGCTCCTACCCAAATGGCCAAACTCAACAGCTTTGGTGCTGTTCTGGGCAAGTTGCCCTACGTTAAATCCCTGACCGATGTAACGGGCTTTGGCCTGTTGGGCCACCTCACCGAAATGGCCGAAGGATCTGGTCTAAGTGCGGTTCTTACTTTTGACGATGTGCCGAAACTGCCCATGATTGAGGATTATCTGGCTCAGAAAAGTTTCCCCGGTGGCACCATTCGTAACTGGGATAGCTACGGCCATAAAATCAGTGCGCTAACCGAAACGCAGAAATACATTCTGGCCGATCCACAAACGTCGGGCGGGTTGCTCATTGCTGTCGAACCGAATAGCACAATAGAATTTGAGCGGGTAGCCCGCGAAAATGGCTTTGACCTACACGCGTTTGGCGAACTGGTGGAGCCCCGGGAAAAGGTTGTGTACGTAAACTAAAGAGTGAGAGGGTGAACGAGCGGGGCAACGAAGATAGCCACTCGTTCACCCTCTCACTCTTTCACTCTTTAGATTCATGAAATTATTCTTCCGCCAAACGGGCGAAACCGGGCCAGCCATTCTCATTCTGCATGGCCTTTTTGGGTCATCAGATAACTGGCTGACCAACAGCAAGACCCTGGCCGCTAAAGGGTACCGTGTCTTTCTCCTCGACCAGCGCAATCATGGTCAGTCACCACGGGCCGATGACCAGGACTACCTGAGTATGGCCGCCGACCTGCGTGAATTTTTGACCGACCATGGTATAGACAAGCCGATACTGGTTGGCCACTCGATGGGCGGCAAAACCGTTATGCAATACGCGATGTCCTACCGTAACGACGGACCGCCCCCCACGTTCGAGAAACTCGTCGTGGTGGATATTGCGCCCAAATTTTACCCGATTCACCATGCCGAAATCATACGTGGACTGAAAGCCGTCAATCTGCTGGGTATCAAGAGCCGCAATGAAGCCGATGCTGTTCTACAAGCCTATGAACCGATACTGGCCGTACGGCAATTTCTGCTCAAAAACCTGTACCGTAATGAACAGGGCGTTTTCGACTGGCGGATCAACATTCCAGTTATTGAACGGGAGTTGCACGGCATTGGGGAACAGTTGACCAACCCCGGCATTGTAACGGCACCCACGTTGTTTATTCGCGGGAGCGAGTCGCCTTACATAACGGATGAAGACCTTCCGGAAATCAAACGGTTCTTTCCCAATTCCCGAGTGCAAACCATTCAGGGCGCAGGCCACTGGGTGCAGGCTGAAAAGCCCGTCGAGTTTATTGACGCATTATTAACATTTATAAACAGCTAACTTCGTCACCGGGCCCACAACTCGGCCGGATAAAAAATGCCAACTTTATACCTCATACCCACCCTCCTTGCCGACGATACGGCCGATAAAGTATTGCCCCTCTATGTGCGGGAAGTGATTGAAAAAACGGACGCCTATTTTGTCGAGAACGCCCGGTCGGGCCGACGCTTTATCAGTGGTCTGAAAACAAGCCGCGTTATCGATGAAACAACCTTTTTCGACCTCGATAAAGATACCCCCCCAGCCGATACCCGCCGTCAGATTCAGGAGTTGATGGAGCGCAAACGAAACGCGGGCGTTATGTCCGAAGCGGGTTGTCCGGGCGTGGCAGACCCCGGCTCTGTGGTGGTCAGTATGGCTCATACGCTGGGCTGGCGGGTCGAACCGTTGGTTGGGCCATCGTCTATTTTACTGGCTCTGATGGCTTCGGGGATGAGTGGCCAGTCGTTTGTCTTTCATGGATATCTCCCCATCGAACGGCAGGATCGGGCGCGGGCGCTGCGTTTCCTCGAAAAAGAAGCCCAGCAACGACAACAGACTCAGATTTTCATGGAAACGCCCTATCGCAACGACGCCCTTTTTGCCGACACACTGGCCAACTGCCAGGGGAATACGCGCTTGTGTGTAGCTTGTAACATAACCGCACCTGATGCCTTCATTCGCACCATGACCATACGGGAATGGAAAACACAAGTACCGGATTTACGTAAAAAACCAACAGTGTTTCTACTTTTGTAAGTATACTGCAGCCAGGCGGGCATTTCCGCACAGGGTTTGCAGGTTCAGGATGGCACTATGAGCTGCATGCGGAAACGTTTGCCCGATCACTTTACGACATGATTCAAATCTTCGAATTTTCACCTTTTCACGAAAACACCTACGTTATTGCCGATGAGGCAACGGGCGAAGCGGTTATTATTGATCCGGGTTGTTATGAACAGGCAGAAAAAGAGGCATTAGGGCGATTTATAGAGACTAACAAACTCACGGTCAAGTACATTCTGCTAACCCATTCCCACCTCGATCATGTGTTTGGTGTTGCCTACGTGAAGCGAAAGTTCAACGTGAAGGCCTACTTGCACGAACTAGATATGGTTATTTTCAATGACGTACCTACCCGTTGTGCACTTTACGGTCTGCGAGGCTTTGAACCATCCACTGTCGATGCCTTCCTGAAAGAAGGGGATCAATTTCGGTTTGGTAACATTGTTTTAGATGTCATCTTTGTGCCAGGTCATGCACCGGGCCATGTTGCGTTTGTCAATCATGCAGAACGGTATGTCATTGGAGGGGATGTCCTGTTCAATGGAAGCATTGGGCGCACGGATTTCCCCTATAGCAACCATGCGGATCTCATTAACAGCATTCGAACCGAGTTCTTTACTTTACCCGACGATTATATCGTTTATCCTGGTCATATGGAGCCAACCACCATTGGCGCCGAAAAACGAACCAATCCGTATGTCAAATGATCGTAGACTGATGAGTAAAGATCAACAGTAAGTTGTTCTTTACTTAGTTCATATACGCATCGTAAGGCTACACGTCTCATTTATCATTCGCTCTTGGCTTCATTACTAAAACATCTTCCCAACGCTATGACCTGCGGCAACCTGCTGTGTGGTTGTATCGGTATGGTAATGGCCCTTCGCGGTCATCTGGATACAGCTTCCTGGTTGATTGGCCTGGCCGCCATTCTTGATTTTGGCGACGGCTTCGTTGCCCGCATGGTCAAGGTATCCGGGCCGTTTGGCAAAGAACTGGATTCACTGGCCGATGTGGTTACGTTTGGCGCCTTACCCGCCACCATCGTTTTTCAACTGTGCTGGTTTCAAGGATTAGGTGCAATCTCATACGGAGCCTTTTTAATCGCCGTTTTATCGGCTTTACGGCTGGCTAATTTCAACATCGACACCCGCCAGTCCGAATCGTTCATCGGGTTACCTGTTCCGGCCAATGCTATGCTTCTGGGGGCATTTCCGCTCATGGAGCGCTACCAGCCACAACTTGATGGCATTTGGAAAAACGACATAGCCCTGGGTATGATGATTGCCTTTTCGTTCATGCTCGTCTCTGAAATTCCCCTTTTTGCCCTCAAGTTCAAATCGTTTGGCTGGTCCGAAAACCGGATTAAATTTAGTTTTCTGATCGCATCCGCGCTGCTGTTGCTATTTTTGCACTTTGCAGCCATTCCATTAATTATTCTGCTTTACATTCTTGTTTCACTTTTTTCAAAATGATTGGATGATTGAATAAGTTGTGCGTCAGCTATTTAATCGCTCTATCATCCAATCACTCTATCACTCTTTACAATGAAATACATCGCTGAAATTAACATAATGACCCGCTCGGAAATTTTAGATCCTCAGGGGAAAGCCGTTAAGCTGGGCCTTCACAACCTGCATATGGACACGATCGACAACGTCCGTATTGGCAAGCACATCCGTCTTAATGTCGATGCGGCTACTGAAGAAGAGGCCCGCGCAACCGTTGATGCGGCCTGTCGCCAATTGCTCGCTAACCTGATCATGGAAGAATATTCGTTCGAGCTACACACGGCTTAAACGCCGTTCCTATTCCGTTCTAACTGGCACGTCTACTGTTGCGGCAAACGACACCACAAAAAGTGCTATTTTTACGGACTATATGTCAATCATCGAATGAATACAGTTTATTCCAGTATAAAAGGGTTAGGTTTTTACGTTCCTGATAACATTGTTACGAACGATGATTTAACTCAATATATGGATACCTCCGATGCCTGGATTCAGGAGCGGACGGGTATCAAACAACGGCGCTATTTTACGTACGGAAAAGACACCAACGCCAGCATGGCAACGGCCGCATCGCGTATGGCGCTTGACCGGGCCGGGCTGGACACTTCAGCGGTCGACCTGATTGTTTACGCCACCATTACGCCCGACTATTACTTTCCGGGGTCGGCCTTTCTAATGCAGCGCGAATTAGGATTAGAGGGTATTGGCGTCATTGACATTCGCAATCAGTGCTCTGGCTTTGTTTACGCACTTTCTATTGCCGACCAGTTCATCAAAACAGGGATGTACAAAACCATCCTGGTCGTTGGTTCCGAGATCCAATCATCCTTACTCAACAAAAGTAATGAAGGTCGGGGCGTTGCGGTTATTTTTGGCGATGGAGCCGGGGCTGCCGTTCTGCAAGCTACCACGGATCCAGAACACCGGGTTTTATCGACGCACCTCCACGCCGATGGCCGCTATGCGGAAGACCTGTATATCCGGGACCCAGGCAGTAGTCGAGATGGCCAGTGGATCACCGAAGCAACGCTGGCAGAAGGTCATTACAACGTAACGATGAATGGCAACGCGGTTTTCAAACACGCGGTTGTCCGGTTCATGGAAGTAATCAACGAGAGTTTGACGGCTAATGGCTATCAGCCCGATGACCTTGCTTTGTTGGTACCGCATCAGGCCAATATTCGTATTTCGGGCTATGTACAACAACAAATGAATCTGCCCGACGAAAAAGTATTCAATAACATTCAAAAATACGGCAATACCACAGCAGCCTCCATTCCCATTGCCCTGACTGAAGCGTTTGAACAAGGACGCATCAAGCCCGGCGATCTGGTTTGCCTGGCCGCTTTCGGCAGCGGCTTTACCTGGGCATCTGCACTGATCAAGTGGTAAATTAGTCTATCTTGCAAGATAGCCCCATAGGAACTTAATAGTTGTAGCAAGGTTGGTTTTGGGGTCAGTATTGGTCGCGTAGCGATCAGACAAAAGCACAGTTAGATCGCTACGCGACCCAAACTCATTCCGGAACTTACTTTTCTACAATCATTTAATCGCTAACGCGACCGTCTTGGTATCTTGCAACGTAGATTACATCCAGTTAATACGTTCCAACAGAAAGCATAACCAGCGTACAGGCTTCAATGGGCTCAATCCCTTCAGCCTTTAACTGGCGTTCGAATTCAGGATTTTCAGAGCCAGGATTAAAAATCACCCGTTTAGGTTTCAGACTTTTAATGTACTCATACAGGGGTGGCTGATTTTGCGGACCCACATACATGGTTACGGTTTCAATATCCTCAAAATGAGGCTGATCGATATGAATCGGGTGCCCTTCAATGCTTCCCTCCTGTCGACCGATCAATTCAATATCATGTCCATGGCGGAGTAAACTATACGCTGCCAGATTGGCATAACGGCCCGCTTTTTCTGTTGCTCCAACCACTACGGTTCTCTTTGCGTTTGTATTCATCATCATGATGGGCATTTACCCATTTGTCTATGGTCTATTCTTAACTAAAACAGCGCTTTAGCAGTTTCGGATCCAGTCAATATAAATACGCTACCGATCCGGATATTTATACAGATTATGCGTCCAGAATCTTTATTTCACGGATTTAACCTAAAAATCAGGTAACCATTTGACTTTATTCTTGTTAAGAATCAATCAATACTCGTGTAAACGACAAAAAATATCGGACAGCCAGAACAGTCTATTTGAAACAAAGCGCTCGATAGCCATCTTGCTTATTCGACCAGTTTGTTTGATCCGTTCTGTCTGCTACTCAATACTAGTTAGTTAACAGCTACGCGTAAAATTTGCTTTGTTCATGAACGCCAAAGAGAGCCAAAGTTTCTGGAATGAGAAGTGGGTAGTCATTGTGTTTGAGGGGATTGAGAACCCACCTCATTACGAGGTCTCAAATTATGGCCGGTTACGTAGTTTTCAGTCGGCAACGGCCACACGTTCGGGTACCAGCACCAGCCCAACGGCCAGCAAGTTCATTAAAGGCTCCGTTATTCAGGGGTATCGGTCGTTAAATATCCGTTCGGGTGGAAAAACACTCAACCGGTATGTACATAAACTGGTGGCCGAACATTTTAGCAAGCGCGAGCAGCCTGAGCAAACATTCGTTATACACCTTGACCACGACAAGCAGAATAATTATCACCAAAATCTGCGCTGGGTGACGAAAGAAGAAATGATTGAACACAATCGCAATAATCCTAGTCTCAAAAATCGCCAGTTACCCCGTCAGACCCGTAATTATAAACTTACGGAGAGCAAGGTTCGCATTATCAAGAAGCTTTTACTGAATGAAAAGAACCGGTTGAAAATGATCGCCAAGCAGTTTGGCATCACGCATACACAACTCAACCGTATTCGGTCAGGAGAGAACTGGAAACACGTTAAAATTGACTAGACTTGCCTTTAACAGCTGCCTATTGTCAGTTACTCGATTCTAAAGAAATGGTTAGTAGTTAACGGCTTCGTCCAGCAAAGGGCCCAATACACCGGCTAGGGGGAGCGAAACAAAAAAAGATGTCCCCTCGTTTTCGGTGGTTTCGAACCAGATGGTGCCACCGGCGTGTTCGACACCCCGTTTGGCAATAGCCAGACCGAGTCCCGACCCACCCCGTTTGGTACTGAAATTCGGCAAAAACACTTTGGTTCTTATCGCTTCAGGTATGCCTGCTCCGTTGTCATGAATCTCAATTTGTACAGCGTCGGCATTTGTGTACAATTTGAGGTTAATCTCGGGCTTACGCCCCGGTGGCACCGATTGAATGGCATTAATGAGCAAATTGGTTAGAATCCGGCCAATCAGCTGCCGATCGCCAATGGCCATAATGGGACCGTTGGAAATTTGCCGATGCAGCGAAATGCGTTTATCATCTGCATAGAGGTCTGCGGTTTTATTAAAAACGCCTGTTACCTCGAAAATTTCTCTTTTGGGCAATGGCATCTTTGCAAACTCTGAAAAGGAGGTAGCAATGTCGCTGAGATTATCAATCTGGTCGAGCAGCGAATCAAACGTTCGCAAAATAATACGCCGGGCCGGATCAACCGCTCCTCCCGATCCTTCCTTCGGATTTGGAAATATCCGCTGCAAGTGCTGAAGTGTCAGCTTCATGGGTGTCAGCGGATTTTTAATTTCGTGCGCTACCTGCTTAGCCATCTCCCGCCAGGCCGATTGCTTCTCCGTTTGAGCCAGCGCCTGTTTACTTTCCTCCAGCTTAACCAGCATCCGGTTATATTCCCGGATAAGCAAGCCAATCTCATCGTCGGACTGCCAGTGAACCGGATCGTTTGGCCGTTCGAGGTTTGTTTTTCTGATTTTTTGCGTCAGCAACCGAAGCGGTTTTGTCAACACATGCGAGGCAAAATAGGACAAAATCAAAAAGAACAGGAACAGCGCGGTGAAGATGCTCAGGGCCGACGCGATAACTTCGATAATCTGGCGGTCGAGTTCGGGGCGAGCATAAAAATAAGGAATACTTAACACGCCAAGCAAGCGTCCATCATACGATTTGATACCCGCATAAGCTGTCCTGTATTGCTTTGTGCCCAGCGATTCGTTCAACAGCCGCTCGTTCTCTTTATCTTCAATAATGTGAATGTAAGCCTCTGGATTGATGTACTTAGACAGATAGCCGCTCTCATAAATAAGGGGACGCGTAGAGGTATACAACCGGCCCTGGGTATCAAACAGGTTAATGTCAATATCGGCATCTCGGGCTATTTTGCTCAATTCCTCTTCCATAGACGCTTTACTACGCTTCTGGGCGTGTAAGTGCTCATCCAGATAGGTCAGGAAATTGGCGGCAATATTGCGTGTATTACTGATGTAGGTGCTTTCCTGATTGGCTATGTAGTTTGAACTGATCACATTGACGATGATCACGATGACAAATAACAGAGGCAGAAAAAAGGCAACATTCAGAAGTATCTGAATGCGCGTCGAATAGTTAATGCTAAACTCAGAGAATCCGTAATTAATGGCATAACCCAGAATAACGACAATGACCGACAGAACCAGTAGGAGATATAGGAACGAGAAATTGGAAAATATATTCCGAAACGGATACTCAGCCGACGACACCACCACGATTCGGCCATTCTGACCTCGCTGGGCAACATGCTGATAACCATTGCTGGACAAACCACTTTCGAACAAAGCCGTATTATCCAGCAGCGCAAGATTGAACTTTCGATCATAGTTATAGCTGCCTCCCGTATACAGCAACTGGTGTTTTAGTTTCTGCCCCAGGGCGGGAACACCCGCATCAGACTCCTTGAAGAAAGCGTAGCTATACGCCTGTGTATCGGGGTTTTGCGTAAATTTCGTATCGACCAGCAATTCCGGATAAACGCTTTTGGGACGCTCATTTCGCAAACGAAGATCAAGCACGACATAGCCCAATGTATCTGACTTGGCCGCCAATCGAGGTTGATCAGCCAACGTTTCCCGCCCTGTCTGCCGAATGGAAATGAAGCATAAATACTGCTTTACAAACTTATTCTTGACTTCGTTGACGAAGTAGACACCGGGGTATTCCGTCTGGTAACCAGGTTGTCTGTAACGGTTTGTAAACGTGGCTAACGAGACGGCATTCAAACTAATATCGAGCGGCCGCCCATTGGCGCGAAACGAAAACACTTCAATGTCGTATTTATCGAAATACTTGTCGAGGTGCAAACTTTTGATCCGTTGCTGAATACGCTCCCTTACCAGTAACGTGTCGGTCTGTAACGCCCGGCCAATATCAGCATCCCGCTGGATCGACTCCTGCGCCTTACTCATCAAAAACTCCCCAAACTCATCATTTTCAGCCAGCAGTTGCGTAGCAAACTCCTGCTGGTGGATGAGCTGCTTTTTAATCTCCTGGTTATACACAACATAAGCCGTCATGACGGCATAGACAAAAGCAGCAAGAAAAAAGTAGATCGACGTTTTATACCGGAATGCATAAAGCGTTTTTGTGAATTCACTGAGGAAGGTGATCAGGAAGTAGACGCCATTGAGAAGAAATATGGTCTTCATTGGCCACTCCAGCACAAACCAAAGTGCACCACTGAGGAGCGTACCGATCAGAATGAGCAACGTGCCTCGGCCAACATTTCTCCGATTGTACCGTAAAAACAGACTCGACAGCAGATGCGTGATCAAAAAATAGATGAAGGAGATGGTAATAAAGACGAGCAGGCAAACGATTTTAAGAAACGAAAATCGAATGTTCAGGGTAATGTCGAGCGTAAATTGCGACTTCTCGTAGATATTATTCAGCTCGACGTAACAAAGTGTAAAGACCCCATAACTGGCCACGACACAGCCAACCGAGATGAGCAGTTGCACCCATGCGGGCAAGTGCAGCAAAAAAGCATAGCTACGCATGCGATAGTAATGGCGAACGCCGTAAAAAGCCAGCGCAGCAACAACCAGGGCATTCAGCAATAAATCGCCCAACGAAGGGACCAGAATTGAAGAGGCATAAAACTTTGGATTGAAGAGGTCCGATTCAAAAAACAAGAATGGCACGCCAAAATAAAGCATGACCGTCCGCAGCAGAAGTAAATAGGCCGCCACCCACATAAAGGCCAGCTCATATTTCCGCTTCTGGTTCAACCGAATCATCAGTTGAATGACATAGAGCCCCAGAAAGATTACGGCCAATGTGGCTAAAATAACCGTATTGACAGGCGTAGAATGATTCCGATAGGCATCGACCCTGGGCGGCACTACGGAGAAAAGAAAGGCCGACGTATTATCATAGATCGCCTGAAAGGTGTTTAAACGCTGGTTGGACAGCGCAACGGGATCTAGCGAAAATAAATCTGGATTGTAGCCGGATTGCAGGTAAGTGTTGTTACTATGGTAGTAGCGATAAATATTAATCAGCGAGAAGACTTCTACATCTTCTACTCCGTTGGCAACTCGCTTATGACTGACAATGTATCGTTCTTTGTCGAAATCAACCAGTTTAGGCGCTGTGACAGAGGCTAGCCGGGCAAAATCGGGAATAAACCGATGATCGGACCAGTAGACGATCTGCTTGTTCCGAAACACGAAATAGGGATATCTCGTTGTGATGCTTAAATCAGAAAAGGTAGGTGATTTTTTACGTTTCAGCAGAGCCGCCACACTATCCAGCTCGGTCGTGCTAACCAGTAATTCTTCTTTTACCCGTTGTTGAACAGCACTCACATATTGTTCGTCTGTAGCCCCCGGCGCATTCTGCTCCAGCACAAAAAAGCATAGGATAGAAATGGCTGCCGCCAGGAAAGCTAACAGCAAAAAAATATGTTCTTCAATGCGTTTCACAAAACGTAGTTATTGGCTTTTGCCGGAATAGCCCTAAAATCGTGCCAGATTTTTAAAAATAGCCATACTTAAGCGACTATGAAATCAACAATTGCCTGCCGTTTTTTTACCGAATTTGTATAAATAGCTACCATTCAGGCCTTTTCGACAGTGAAACCACCTGGTTCATAACCGATTTCTGCCCCCAGTACATAGAGTAAATGTTTTCGATCAATAATGACCTGTACGCCTTCCACGTTATAGACTTCGTCGGAGGGGCCCGGTAAGTCAAACCCTAACAACCAGGATGAGCCACAACCGCCCCCCCGAACGCCGACCCGCAATCCATAGTCACCAGGAATTTTGTTTGCCTGCAACGTGTCCAGAATTTGCTGACGCGCTTCGGGTTTGACAAGAACAGGATTATCAAGCATGTCGTGTGTGAGTAAACTGGAACCTGTTACCGACAAATTAGTTGGCAACCGATAACAGGATAATGTAAAATTACCGTTTTCTGCTAAACAATGTTCGCCTTTATGGACCTATTGAGTGATTTCCTGAAGTTAATTGTGCCGGCTGGCTTAGTCTTATACGGCATGTACCTAACCGTGAAACTGTTGCTGGAGCGGGAAGCTGATCGCCATCGGTTTGACGTTAAAAACCGGTACACCGACACCGTTGTGCCCATACGTCTGCAAGCCTACGAACGCATGGTGCTGTTTCTGGAGCGGATCAGTCCCAATAACTTACTGCTGCGGCTAAGCGGCAGTTCGACAACCGTGCTGGAGTTTCAGCAGCGATTATTACAGGAAATCAGAGATGAGTACAACCATAATCTTTCCCAACAGGTATACATGAGCCAGGCTACCTGGGATCAGATTCAGGCCGCGATGAACGACGTAATGGTACTCGTCAATCAGGCCTCGGGCGATACGCGTCCCGATGCTCCGGCCCTTGAACTTTCCAAGCGAATTTTCGAGCGGATTATCCAAAAAGATAAGCAACCCACGTCCGACGCCCTTAAAGCCGTCAAGGAGGAGATTCAGGTGATGTTTATGTGAGTTGACGGAGGTCAAAATACGCCTGCAGACAGCGTAAGGGCTTTTTGAAAGGCTTCCTGATTGAGAGCAAGTTTAATCCCCTGCTGGTTCAGCGTTTGGACAATTTCTTCTGTGGGCAAATTACCGGTGAGGGTGTCAGCTGCCATTGGGCACCCGCCAAAACCGCGTAGGGCTCCGTCTATACGCTGAACGCCCGCTCGCACAGCCGCCTGTACTTTAGCCGGACCATCGCCCGGTCTGGCGTGCAGATGTGCCCCAAACTCAACCTGTGGAAATTGATGGATCAGGTACGTAAACAGGCCTTCGATAGCCTCGGGCGTAGACGACCCAACCGTATCGGAAGGAGCAATGATTCGAACGCCTGCCTGAATGAGTTGAGCTGTCAATTTACCAACGAGATCGGGGCTATAAGTGTCGCCATAGGGATTGCCGAATCCCATCGACAAATAAACAACCAACTCTTTTCCTTGCTGACTGCACAGCGACTGGATGGCCATTACCTCAGTAAACGCCTGATTGATAGACTTATTCGTATTCCGCTGCTGAAACGTTTCTGATACCGACAGTGGAAAGCCGACATAGTCAATCTGATCGTACGCTACGGCTTGTTCGGCCCCGCGAACATTCGCCACAATAGCCAGCAGCTTCGTTTTGGTACCGGATAACTCTAAACCAGCCAGTACCTCAGCCGTGTCACGCAGTTGTGGAATGGCTTTGGGCGAGACAAAACTACCGAAATCGAGGGTATCGAAGCCCACTTGAAGCAAGGCATTCAGGTACTGAATTTTAAGATCTGTCGGCACAAAATGGGCCAGCCCCTGCATTGCATCACGGGGACATTCAATGAGTTTCATCGGCGTATTGGTTGACGGACAAGAGTAGCCAGTACGCCCATAATAATTGCACAAATGGCTAGTCCACCGGCTTCACGGGCCATTTCAATATTCATGCTCCGCATGCCTGTTTCACTAAACATAAACCCTTCAAAAACAGGTGGCCATTGGTAAACCGCGGCCACAATGTACATAACGGCCATTCCGACGAAAAACCACCATTTACCCAAACCAGCGTAAGCCATAAAACAGGCAATGGCGGCCAGCCCGTAAATGGGCACCCAAACTTCCGGGTCAGGATCGTTGTATTGAACAGCGGCAAACAAAATAAATAACAGGCCAAAGATGATTGAAATCGTCTTTCTCATAAAATGAACGGGTGAAACGTGTCAGTCCTGAAAGTCGTAAGCAGTTGAAGCACCTATTTTACTTGAAACGTTACGGGGCTTCTATCCTTTACTGGTTTACAATATTTTTACGGACAGTATTCAGCGACAGCATTGGCAGCATCGGCATAACCCAGATTTTGCGCTTGTTTAAGACTCAGGCAACCAGCCTCGCGCTCGTTATTTATCATTTGGGCAATGCCCAGGCCATAAAATGCCTTCCCGAATTTCGGATCTGACTGAATGGCCTGCTGAAAGTCGGCGATGGCCCCTGGCAGATCTTTTTCTGTAAACCGCAAATTTCCCCGATTATACAGCGCCAGCGCATTATTGGGGTTCAAGGAAATGGCTTTTGAGAAATCAGTAAGCGCCGGTTGGATCTGGCCCTGGGTAGCAAACAACTGCCCCCGGTTCAGGAACAGTTCGGCCGCGGTGGTTCGACTAGTATCGGGGACTAACCGAATGGCATCGGAATAATCTTTCAAGGCCCCCGTTTGGTCATTTTGCGCTACCTTCAATAATCCCCGATTGTAATAAGGGCGGTAAAATTCGGGCTTTAGTTTAATGGCCTGATCATAATCAAGAGCCGCATTGGCATATTCCTTTAACTCAAAATAAGCGACGCCCCGTGAGTTAAATGCCTCGACATTGGACGCGTCGGCTTCAATTGCTTCGTTCAATACCTGCACGGCCTCCCTGAATTTGCCTTCTTTTAAATAAATCCGGCCCTGTTCAACGTTTTTATCTGACGAGCTACACGCACTGATACTGAATACGATACCTAAAATTAATCCTACTGAACGCTTCATACTTACTAGATTTGACCGTAAAGGTACGGGCGAAATTTGGTCGTTTGACTAACATTTACTTAACTTTGCATCGGCAAATCGGTGCTACCAGCTCCTGCTGAATCCCCCAGGTCTTGACCGAAGCAAGGGTAGGTGGTCGTAGCGGTGAGACATTGGTTTGCCATTTTTTGTTTCCGTCCAGTCTGGTATCGTTTTTCGGGACGGTTACGCTGTTTAGCGGGTTATGCATTTAGCTGTAGTAAACCGCTAAATTTCCCAAACCCAACATGGACCTACTCGATCAGCTTACCCATTCCTTCCGACAAACCTTCAACGCCGAGCCTATCCTGATTTGCTCCCCCGGCCGCGTTAATCTCATTGGCGAACATACCGATTATAACGAAGGGTTTGTTCTCCCGGCAGCCATTGACAAGGCCATCTATCTGGCTGTAAGCCAACGTCCTGATAATGAACTCCATTTCGTTGCTCACGACCTTAACAAAACCTACCAGGGTTCGTTGAACAACCTGACGTCTACCCATACCTGGGCCGATTATCTGTTAGGTGTGGTGGCCCAGTTTCGGCTGGCGGGTCATGCTTTAGGAGGGCTCAACTGTGTGTTTGGCGGTACGATTCCCATGGGATCGGGGTTATCGTCGTCAGCAGCGCTCGAAAATGGAGTAGGTTTTGCCTTGAATGAACTCTTTCAGCTAGGAATTGACCGGGTCGACATGGTGAAGCTATCCCAACGGGCAGAAAACGAGTTTGTGGGCGCCAAAGTAGGCATCATGGACATGTTTGCCAGCATGATGGGTAAAGCCGATCACGTAATTAAACTCGATTGCCGGTCTCTCGACTATACGTATGCACCCTTACGGATGGACGGCATAAGCATTGTTCTGTGCGACTCGCAGGTCAAGCACTCGCTTGTAACCTCGGAGTATAACACGCGTCGGGCTCAGTGCGAAGCGGGGGTTCGATTCCTGCAAACGTTTTACCCCGAAATCAGGAGTCTGCGCGATGTGACCATGCCGATGCTTGACCAGCATTTGCGTGATGCCGAGCCGTTGATTTATCGCCGATGTGCCTACGTCGTTCAGGAAAACCAGCGATTACTCGACGGTGTTGTGGCCCTTGAAGCCAATGATATAGCCACTTTTGGCCAATTGATGTACGGTTCCCACGAAGGACTAAGTCATTGGTATGAAGTGAGTTGCCCTGAATTGGATATACTCGTGGATATTGCCCGGCAGCAACCGGGTGTACTGGGCGCCCGCATGATGGGCGGGGGTTTCGGAGGTTGCACGATCAATCTGGTTCAGGAAAACGTGCTGAACGATTTTAGCGAGCGGATTACCAAACAATATAAAGCCCGAACGGGGAAAGATACGTACCTTCACGTCTGCAAAATCCAGGACGGGACGAATGTAATTAGTTAGAAGGGTCGTTTAGGCAGTCAATTTTATCCGGCTACCAACTCCTTACTGACTAACGACTCGACTGTTTAACTGTTTAATTGTTTAACCATGAAATTTTTCATTGACACAGCCAATCTGGCTGACATTCGCGAAGCCCAGGATATGGGGATTCTCGACGGGGTTACCACCAACCCTTCACTGATGGCAAAAGAAGGTATTACGGGCAAAGACAACGTAATGCGCCATTACAAGCAAATCTGCGAAATCGTACAGAGCGATGTTAGCGCTGAAGTTATCTCCGTCACCTACGACGAGATGATCAAAGAAGGCGAAGAATTGGCGGATATCGACGAAAATATCGTGGTAAAAGTGCCAATGAGTGGCGACAGCATCAAGGCAATCAAATATTTTTCTGAAAAAGGCATTCGGACCAACTGCACCCTGATTTTCTCGGCGGGTCAGGCATTGCTGGCTGCTAAAGCAGGCGCTACCTATGTGTCGCCTTTCGTTGGCCGGTTAGATGATATTTCAACCGACGGGATGGCATTGATCGAGCAGATCGTGACCATCTTCACCAACTATGGCTATACAACCGAAGTACTGGCAGCTTCCGTACGTCACCCAATGCACGTTATTCAATGTGCTGAGATCGGTGCCGACATTATGACGGCTCCCTTGAGCGTTATGAAGATGTTACTCAGCCACCCACTTACCGATAGCGGTCTGGCTAAATTCCTGGCTGACCACGAAAAAGCGAATCTGCCAGTAAAATAGTTTACGGTACCGGGTTTTACGGTTTGTGGGTAGTGGTTTGTAGTTGGCTGACGCATGTGTAGCTTCGCGTCAGCCAACTACAAACCACTACCCACAAACCGTCCTGAATACCCTAAACCTAAAATTTGCCTATGTTTTCTACCGAACCCGTTCTTACGCTCGATCATGCCGACATCTACCAGGGGAAGAAGTTGGTGTTGGGCGACGTATCCTTTCAAATCAACAAAGGCGACTTTGCTTATCTTATTGGCCGAACGGGAAGTGGTAAAACGTCGCTTCTGAAGACGTTATACGCTGACCTTTGGCTTCAAAACGGAAAAGGTACTGTCGCTGGTTATTCGCTCGATGCGCTTAAGCCCCGGGACATTCCCCAATTGCGTCGGAAAATAGGCATCGTCTTTCAGGATTTCCAGTTGTTTTTCGACCGCTCCGTCGAGGATAATTTGAAGTTTGTGCTCAAAGCAACCGGCTGGAGCAACAAAACGGACATGAACAACCGCATTGCCGACGTGCTGATGCAAGTGGGTTTGGGAACGGCCCAGAAAAAAATGCCCCATCAGCTTTCGGGTGGTGAACAGCAGCGGGTCGTCGTGGCCCGCGCTATGCTCAATGAACCGCAAATTCTTATTGCAGATGAGCCAACCGGCAACCTAGACCCTACCGTTGCCGATCAAATTATGAAGGTGTTTCAAGCGATCAACAACGCTGGTACGGCCGTTCTGATGGCCACTCATAATTATGATCTTCTGCATAAATACCCTGCCCGTGTGCTTCGTTGCCAGGATGGCCAGGTGATTGAGTTGAAAGGGTAATACCTGCCCTAATTCATCTTTTTATACACCTGCACTTTTTGGCTGTTAATGCCGGCAATAAGTTGGTTATTAACCAGCATCAACGACCGGGCGTTTCCCCGCAGGTATAAGCCGGACTGGTATTGGGGCATATAGACAAAACTCCCTCTTTTGTCGTTCAGGTAAACCTGACCATAATTCGCGTCGATATTTCCCGTTCTGACGCGCCCGTGTGTTTGGTTACCAGCTAACAGTAAATCAAGATACCCGTCTCCGTTAAGATCCTGCGTCGCTATCGCATAGACCGGAGCAAACTGGGCCTGAATGGGCAGCTTTCGCCGGTCAAAATGCCCTTTATCGTTCACCAGATACAGCGTGGCCAACTCATTGACCGTTGTTTTAACCGGCGTCTTTCCTTTAAATTCATTCAGTACTTCATCCGTTGTGGCCTCTGAATACAAGGCATAAGACGTATACTTTTTTCGGAGGGGCGTTAATTGGTCCAACAGTTCATCGCGGCTATAAGCCGGATAGCTTGTTCCCTGAATGTAATAGGAAACAATGGGGTCCAGCGTGCCATTTCCGTCGAAATCATCGGTATACAGGGTGAGCGGCTGGGCTGGTGATGCTTTAAAGTGGCAGTTGAGCCCGTAGTTTCCAATGATCAAATCCACATCCCCATCCTTATCAAAATCACCCCCGCTTATACTTTGCCAAAAACCGGTGATCTGGTCCAGGTCATCATGAACCTGCTTGAAAACGCCATGATCATTTTGCAGACGGATGATGGATGTCCACTCACCAACAGCCACAATGTCATCATATCCATCTTTATTGAAATCGATGATGCAGGCATCTGTCAACAGGCCTAATCCCGTAAACGCATCTGTTTTTACAGGTACGAATTTACCCTTCTCATTGCGATACAATCGGCTCGGTTGGTAGCGAGGGTATTGGTTAGGCACAACCGACCCACCAACAAACAGGTCCGGGTCACCATCTTTATCAAAATCAAGCACATCCACCGTATTTCCGGCAAAATCGTTGGGGTCCAGCCGGGCAGCCTCTTTACTGAAGTTTCCTTTTCCGTCATTCAAGTACAGACGATTCTGAAGCAACAAATCAGTTGGCAGGTATTCATAACCACCACTCGTCACGTAGAGATCGAGGTCTCCATCGCGATCAGCATCCAGAAAAGCTGCATCCGTATCGGTGCAAAGGGCATCCTGTTTAAAAGCTGCCTGTGTAGTCTTTAGAAAACGCCCATCCCGTTGCTGAGTAAACAGCTCCCCTGCCTGTCCTTTGCCTCCGCCAATGTAGATATCCTCGAGCCCATCCTGGTTTACATCACCCTTGGCGATTCGAGGCCCTGCATAGGAATACATGTGAGGCAACAACAGCTGGCGGCTGAAGTCATTCAGCTCTGCCTGCTGGTGCGTGTAGTCGAGCGTATTGGTTTGTTCGAACAAGGGAGCGACCGGCGATGCATTGACTTGAGCCACCGATGAGGCAGGGGTATAATTAATGGTAAGCTTTTGATCAGCGGGTACGTTTTTGAGTGATTGCACCATCCCATTGGGCCAGATAACGACTAGGCTATCAATTGCCTGATGATTACCCAGACCTACATGCATTGGAGTCATCAGGCTACTCTGAAAGCCATGAGTGGGCGTATATTGCTGATACTGCCGTAAGTCACCACTATAGACGTACACCTTTGTTCCGGTTGCTGATGGAGCTGCCTGTTTGGCGTTCAAGACGATATCGATATAGTGGTTTCCCGACATTTCGGCCGTCTGGTTCTGGTATACATAGGCCTTATCATTAATGTTATTTGTTACAATTTCCAGGTCGCCGTCATTATCTAAATCGGCATAAACGGCTCCATTTGAAATAACTGGCGTAGTGAAGCCCCAATCACTCTGTTTATTGGAGAACGTGAGGTTATGCTCGTTTCGAAAGATGTAATTGGGCGTTTTGGTAGATGGCATATGGCTGATCACTTCCAGCACACTTTTGTTCGCCTGCTGTCCCTGATCAGCGTAATATTTAACGAAATCGTTGTTGGTGTAATCCCGCAAATAGCCATTAGTCACAAACAGATCTTTGAACCCATCGTTATCATAATCTGCCAGCAGGGCCGACCAGCTCCAATCGGTGCTGGCGATGCCTGCCAATTGACCAATTTCGCTAAAGGTGGGCTTACCTTCCCGATCAACCCCGTTATTGAGCTGCAGCATATTTCGCATCACTTCCGGATGGAATCCGTTGCGCAGCATAGAAAGATAGGCTTCGTATTTATCGGGGCCAAAGAGCAGTTTTTGGCGCTTATTGTCTTCGGGAAGCATGTCCATTGTGACAATATCAGGCAGTAAATCATTATTGATATCGCCCACATCGTTTCCCATCGAGAAGTAGCTCACATGCCCGGTCGTCTGCTTGATAACGTCGGTAAACGTTCCATTTTTGTTGTTGAGATACAGGTAATCTTCTTCCAGATAATCATTGGAGACGTAAATATCCAACCAGCCGTCATTGTTCAGATCGGCCGTATGAATACCCAGTCCAAAGCCAATAGGGTTACCCTTGATACCAGCCTGAGCGCTTACATCATGAAACATTCCGTTGTCATTGCGCATCAGCCGGTGCCCCGCCAGCGAATCACGCATGGCATGAACGGCATCGGTATCGAACCGTTTGAAATCTTTTACATTATGATTTAACAGATACACATCGAGGTCGCCATCCTTGTCATAATCAAAAAAAGCGGCATGGGTAGCATACGTCGTCAGATCGAGCCCATAGTCGGCTGCCCGGTCCGTAAACGTTAAGTTCCTGTTGTTGATGTACAGTTTGTGTCTGCGGAGTTCTGGTTTGTCGATGTTGGCCGAAACAGACACGTAGATATCCTGCCAGCCATCGTTGTTGATATCGACTATGGTTACGCCCGTTTTCCATTCGCCCTGCCAGCGTATCCCGGCTTCTTTGGTAATGTCCTTGAAGGCTAGTTTTCCTTCATTCATATACAGCTTATCCTCTCCCTGGTTAGCCGTAAAATACAAGTCGATCAGGCCATCGTTGTTAAAATCGGCAGCGGCTACTCCCCCGCCGTTGTAAAAATATTCGTAATTCAGAACGTTGTCTTTCTCGGTTTCCTGAATTGTATTGGTGAAGTCAATATGGGTTTTATCGGAACTTAGCAGCGTAAAAACCGAATCAGACGAACCGCTTTTACACCCAACTAAAAAAGAAATCACGACAAAAAAACAAACCAGTTTCATGCAGTATACAAAATGATCGGGCCCTACAGCCCACTAATATACTAAGAAAAATGCCTCCAGGATGGGAGGCATTTTTCCTAAAAATTATAAAGACTTGATTACTGTTTATCCCACCACATACGGGCCATAAACGAATCTCCTCCCTGCCGGTCGTTCGCGATGGCATAGTTCGGGTTTACAGCGGCCTCGGTGGGTGGGTAGCGTAACCGGCGTGGAATCTGCCCATTGGTTGCGTTGCCCGGATAGTTGGTTGGGGTAAGTTTTGGTAATCCCGTGCGACGGTAGTTTGCCCAGCCTTCATAAAAATTCATCGTTGTGGCCGTCAGAATAAACATTTCACTATGGATCTGCTCCAGTTTATCGGCCAGTGTTCCTGTTGGATACGGGTTCGCACCTACGTAGTCGGCGGTGTTAGTGATAGCCGCGGTTGGGTCGTATAGAACCAGTTGCGACAAAGCAGCGGCCTGACCTTTAGCGTATTCATCTTTGGCTGTTCCGGTCGCCCAGCCCCGCTCAATCGCTTCGGCCAGCAGGAACCGGGTTTCGGCATACGTCAGAAAAATGTTCGGATCTTCAGCACCGATCATCAGCGGTGAGGGCCGGGAATAATTCTTCACATTGGCATCGCCAACCGTTGCCAGGCTATAGGGTGTACCCGTTGTGTTGTCGTAGCCATTGGGTAATCCCTTTTGTTTAGCCGGGGTCATGTCGCCACCCGAAATGGCCGCAATAACATTTACGCGAGGGTCTTTGCGGGCCTTCATCATATCGATCAACGTTTTCGACCACAGCACAGCATCTTCAGCCAGAATATTACGGCCGCCCGACGGAAAAATATTGAGGTTATACGAATTGGAGTTGATACTATACGTCGGCCCCGTTGAATGTTTGATCGTAAATGTATCGTCGTTGCTGGTCATTAAGCCCCCCTCTACGGCTTTCTTCGTCCATGCCTGTGCAGTAGTGGCATCAACTTTCTGCATCCGCATCGCCAGCCGAAGCATCAGCGAATACGCGAATTTTTTCCATTTGGTAATGTCACCGCCAAAGGCAAAATCGGCCGATTTCGGAACGGTTGCGCTTGTTGACAGGGCTTTGCCTGCTTCATCCAACTCCTTCAGCATGTCGGCATAAATATCCTTCTGCAAGTCATATTTTGGGCTAAATACTTGATTTAAATACCCCAGGCCAGCTTCCGAATAAGGTACATCGCCATACATATCTGTAAGCAGGTGCATTTGAAATACCTTCAGGATACGCGCCATGGATAGCACATTGACGTTTGCCGGATCGGCTTTAGCCAGCGCAATCAAATTGACTAGATTCTTGACGGAATTAGAGTACGAATCGGCAAAATAGGCACCACAGTTCTCCACGCTGTAGACATATTTGTCGCCCACATAATAGGAGTTTGTCGAGGCCAGTTGCTGCACCATTGGACCGGAATAGATTAGATTACCCCGCCAGGTTTTATACCCCGGATCAGGCGATGACCCATCAATTTGCAGTTGACTCTGGGCCAACAGAAACGAAAGCGGCACAGAGCTAGGCGTATTGGGATTAACATTTATTTGCTGAAAATCTTTTGTGCAGGCACCCAACGCCGTGAGCAGGGTGAACAAGACCACTATAGTACGAGTCATAATTGTCGGGAATTAGAGCGAGGACGATTAGAATTTCAAATTGAGATTAACACCTACTGACCGGGTCGATGGGGTACCCGCAAATTCCAATCCCTGTGCGTTGGTGTTGTTATACGTCGACTCTGGGTCAATATTTGGCGTATGCTTCATTAAGATAGCCAAATTACGCCCCACAATAGAGATGGATGCCGCCTTAAATGGCATCTTGTTTAGCAGGCGCGCCGGAATGGTATAGTCGATAATGATCTGACGAAGTTTGAGGAAATCAGAACTATAGACAAACGGTTCAGCAAAATTGTAGAGATACGAATAATACTGCTGTGCCGGCACCTTTACCGCATTAGGCTCTCCTTTCTCGTTAACACCTACACCAACAATACCTGTTTCACGGCCCGGCAAGGTGCCGGACTGCAACCCGTATCGGTAAGCCAGTGCATTGGTACCGGAGTAAATATGCCCGCCAAATTTGCCATCGATCAGGAAGCTCAGGCCAATTCCCTTATACCGGAATGAGTTGGTAAAGCCGAGCGTGATGGGCGAAATGCCCGTTCCGTACGAAACCAGGTCGCTTTTAAGCGGATATCCCTGGGCATCGTAGATGACATTACCGCCCGCATCCCGCTTGTATGCAAAGCCTTTGATTAAGCTAAAGGGCTGGTTGATTTCCTGGAAAACATAAGCCGCCTGCGAACGGGCGGGGTCGCCCACCTGAAGGTTCTGAAGATCACCATAGAGTGAAACAACCCGGTTCTTGTTGTAGGCTATGTTAAATGAAGCATCCCAGGTAAAGGCACTACTCTTAACGACTCCGTAATTCAACAAAAGCTCAACGCCATTATTTTTGATCTGACCCACATTGAACAGCGCCGTTGAGAAACCAGACGTTCCCGAAATCGAAGCGGCTACAATATCATTGGTTGTTTTGCGATTATAAACAGCGAAGTCGATGCCTAAGCGATTATTGAAAAGGCGAGCCTCAAAGCCTAGCTCGAAGGTAGTGGATGTCAGCGGCTGAAGATTTGAATTAGGCACCTGGCTTCCATTGATCTGCCCAAGCGGCTGCCCAAGGTGCGCCCCTGTCAAGCCGTAATACAACGACAGATTATAGGGGTCCGTGTCGCCACCAGCCTGCGCCCACGAGCCGCGAATCTTCGCATAGTTGATGGCTGCAGGCATTTTGACTGCTTCCGACAGCACAAAACTTGACCCCACAGATGGGTAAAAGATGCTATTTTTACCCGCTGCCAGGGTTGAGAACCAATCATTACGACCACCCAATGTCAGATATAAGTAGTTCTTGAAGGAAAAGTCCGCTGACGCATAAACGGAGTTAATGCGCTTCTCGATGTAGTTATACGTAATACTTCGAGCATCCGGGTTGACGTTGGATATATCGTAAAAGAATGGAATATTAAAGCCGTTTCCACTGTAGTTATCCAGCTTGTTAACCTGCTTCATCAGGTTGCCCCCGATCAATAAATTCATTCCGATATCGGACGTGATGCTATGCTTAATGGTTGCATTCAGGCTGGCGTTTCGTTCCGTAAAATTGCGCAGGTTCGTATTATAGCCCCCGTTTAATTGATAGGCCGTTCCGGTCGGTGTGATTTCAGTATTGCGATAGGTATACGTATCGAAGCCTAGTCGGCCCATTAATGATAACCAACTGTTTATCGTATACGTCGGCTCCAGAGCTGCAATGACGCGGTCTTTCTGGTCGTCCTGCTTGTACTGATTAGTGGCGAAATACGCATTCTGCACATAGATATTCTCCGACCACACCTTTTCATAGCCCTGGCTGTCAAAGACATTATCCCGCATGGTTGAGATCGGAAGCGAGGTCGGCATGGTAAAGAGCGTATAGTTGGCATTACCGGGTGAGTCCGACAATCGGGGACGATTGTGGTTTTTCTCGGTTATGTATTTCACGTTGGCGACTACCGTCAGGTTGGGCCCGAGTGTTGCATTGGTATTCAACGCAAAGTTGTTCCGGTGCAATGTGTTGTTCGGCATTAGTCCATGATTGTTCAGGTCATTCATGGATAGTCGGTATGTGACTTTGTCGCTGGCGCCACTCAGGGCAATTGAGTTGGTAAAGGTGCTCCCGGTTTTGTAGAAATTTGTCAGGTTATCCCGTTGCGCCGTGTAAGGCCGTGACACCCCATCATATTGAATAACGTTGGTTCCATCCAGCTTGCCACCCCAACTGTTAGTCGTTGTTGCTTCGAGAACGGTGGTCGGTTTCTGACCATTGTTTCCAGCGCCGTATTCGTACTGGTAATCCTTGAATTTTTTGATCAGCAGGTCTTCCGCAACGAAATTACTGTTCACTTCAACACCAATCCCTTTGCCAATCCTACCACCCTTTGTCGTAACCAGAATAGCGCCGTTAGATGCCCGGGAACCATACAGAGCCGCTGCCGTAGCCCCTTTCAGCACGTTCATCGTTTCAATTTCATCGGGGTTAAGGCTGGAAATGCCATCTCCTTTATCCGAACCGCCCCACATACCTACGGAGCCGAGGTTGTCATTGTTGATCGGGATACCATCTACAACAATCAGGGGTTGGTTATTGCCACCAATGGAGCCATTCCCTCGAATCGTTATCCTGCTTGACCCACTAGGCCCCGAAGCCGTTCCTGTAATGTTCAGGCCAGCTACTTTACCTACCAGCGAGTTAGCGACGTTGACCGAACGGGCCTGGGTCAACTCCTCCCCTTTTACTTCGGTCGTGGAATACCCAAGCGATTTACGCTCCTTTTTAATCCCGAGCGCCGTAACCACAACCTCGTTTAATACTGACGACTGAGGAGCCAGGGATATGTTTAGCGTTGAATTATTGCCCACAGCCACATCTTTCGCTACGTAACCAATAAAACTTACGGTCAGGGTAGATCCTTTAGGCACCTGAATTCGATAATCCCCTTTTTCGTCTGAGATAGCCCCTTGTCGGCTTCCTTTCACAACTACGTTCGCGCCGTAAATGGGCGTTCCTCCCTCACCCGTAATGCGCCCTTTCACCTCAACACTCTGTGCGAAGCTAAGGGTTGATAGGAGCGTAAGGACAAAAATTTTAAAATAGAGTACCTGTTTTTGCATATTGGTAGCGGAAGTAAAGGTGTACGTATTTTAGTTTATTCAGAATTACAATTGGCTGCCGATGCCATTTCAAAGGCACAGCAACTACTCAAACCAGGAAGTCAGATTTATAGCCGTATTTATACTCAAATATAGATACGTTTCTTAATATAAATACGCTGTATGATGCTAAAATTCGTTCTCGATTTATAAATATGGATAGTTTTTGTTGCCTGGTTTCATTGCCTTCTTTAGCATCCTCTTTTCTGCCTGTTTCGTTTCAGCAAAGAAATCGGCCTGGTCTCCGCTTTCGAAAGGTATCGGTGAATTAACTTTGCTAAACATTGACTGAAGGCCCCCTTGTAAAGCCAGCAAATTTTAGTTGTAATGCCCCTTACCCTTAAGCTCATTGCGTTATTCTACCTGACAAGTTTACTCGGTAGTAAGTCTCTCCTGGCCGATGATTTTCGGAATAAACCAATTGATGCAAAGGCAACAAAAGAAACAAAAGCACTATACCATAATTTACGAAAGATCGATCGGAAACATATTCTGTTTGGTCATCAGCACGCTACCGAATATGGACACGGCTGGGCGGGCGATGAAAACAGATCCGATGTCAAATCGGTAAGTGGCTCTCATCCAGCCGTTATAGGCGTCGATTTCAGTGGTTTATCCGGTCGGCCAGCCGAGGCTATTGAGAAAGCCAAAGCATCGCTTCGTAAACAAATTGTAGATACTTACAATCGGGGAGGTGTCACCACAGTAGCCTGGCATTTTTCCAACCCCGCATCGAAAGGAGGCTTCTACTGGGTCGATTCCGTTTCGGCTCCCGCCGTGTCTATGCTTGTTCCCGGTGGGTCACACCACCAGGAATACAAAAAGATTCTGCGGACGATTGGCGAACTGGCGAACTCTGTGAACGGCAACGATGGCTCCCTGGCTCCGCTGATTTTCCGGCCCTATCATGAGTTCGACGGTGGATGGTTCTGGTGGGGAAAGCCCCATTGCAAACGGGAAGATTTTGTCTCACTGTGGCGTTTTACGGTCTCTTACCTCAGAGACAGCCTGGAGGTCCATAATTTCATCTATGCCTTTTCGCCCGATTGCCTTTTTAAGACAGAAGCAGAGTATCTCGACCGGTATCCTGGCGATGCGTGGGTCGATTTAGTGGGCATGGACGATTATGCCGATTTCGGCCGGAATGGACGTTACAATATAGCCGCCGGAAGCCAAAAATTAAAGATTGTCTCTGATTACGCTCAGAAATCGGGAAAACTAGCTGCCTTTACCGAAACGGGGTTGGAGTCGATTCCCGATACAACCTGGTGGACGAGTACGTTGCTGAAAGCCCTGAAGGCCGAAAAAATGAGGCTTGCCTATGTGCTTGTCTGGCGCAATGACCCGCGTAGTCCCACCCATTATTATGCCCCCTACCCTAGTCAGGCCAGCGTCCCGGATTTTCTTCAGTTTTATCAGGACCCCTACACCTGGTTCGAAGCAGACCTGCCTAAGTTATACCGAAGAAAATGGCGGTTCTGATGTACCTACTGGCTAAAGCCTGTGTATTAGCTGAATTGACGCACGGGCTGAAGCCCGTAAGTACATGATGGTCTAACGAACGGACTTAATCAACGGACTACCCGGCCTAGCTGCTTGGCAGCGTTTATTTACTACGCTCGTCCACCTTGTCCATGTCCATGATTGGACAATGAATCGTCCGTTTCTGGACAGGAGTGCCTTCCTTATCTGGCTTATTGAACGCAGAAGGCACTTTCCCGAATCTGGCACCTTATTTGATTTACTATAGTGTATCTAATCAAATCATGTAAGCATTCATGAAAAAGATACTACTGGGAGAACTGGAAAAGCTGGTATTGTTGATCGTGTCTTTTAGTACCAAGGATGTTTATGGAGTTCTGGTTATGGCATAACTCCAGCGTCAGACAGGGCGAACTTTCACCTTAGTGCAGTGGCATACGATGAACTGTACCGGGCTGAACAGCATATTGGTCCCATTGCGCTGACGTTTGCCACTCTGTCCATTCCGAACTACTTGCCTGCCTGGGTCTCTATCGGTTGGTGGCTTTCATGGCGGAACAGCGGACCAAAGGAACTGGCGTCCCAAGGATACTGGCGCTTCGGTTGGCAAAACAATTGGTCCGCTATCGAAAAACTTCCTGAAACTGGTCCTTATTACCGTTGTTGTTGCCTCCCCTATCGTCAGGTATGTAAGGAGCCACTGGCGCAAGGATTTCGCCTATAAAAATAATACGGAGTGGTGAATGTTCCTGCTGGTCGGTTTTCTGGCAATGGGTATGCTGTATCCGTTTAACCAAACCTGATAGAACACCACTTCCGACAAAAAATACATTCAACAATAGAAAGCTTTTGTTCCGGATAATAATAACCAATGACCTTCTAGTAAATTTTTTTATAATATATGGCAAACTAATGTCGAAAATTACTGAATTATAGCTAAGTTTTTAAAATTATAGCAGCTAATCGTGTAAGTAGTTCAGCGAGGAGTATTGCTTTAGAACTAAAAAGTTATATTACCGCTCCTAATTCCTTCCCGCAGCGATTTCCCATTATACGTTACCATGAATACATCTTATATCCTGGATGAAGAAGTAACCAGTCAACAGTCAGTCGTTGATTACAAAAAGAATCAAAAGCAGCGAAAAGTACTGGCACACCTATATGCAGAGGGGACCTGTACCCTGGCTCACCTCACAAAGACATTGCACAGCAGTGTGCCCTCTGTAACGAGTCTGGTTGAAGAGCTCATTAATACCCAATGGGTAACTCCTATTGGAACAGCCACCGGAAGCAACGGGCGCCGACCCGTTCTGTTTGGGCTGAATACGCAACACAACTATGTGGCCGTATTAGATGTCAGTACGCACGACACCAAAATCCTGTTCATGAATATCTATCGGAAAATAATTTTTCGAGGTGATTATGATTTACGGCTTCAGGATAATCCAACTTTTCTGTCATCTCTGGCCCATTATTTCACCAGTGCACTGGCCGATTCGGGCA
The DNA here is from genome assembly GCF_054776595.1 of Spirosoma horti. Classification (NCBI taxonomy): domain Bacteria; kingdom Pseudomonadati; phylum Bacteroidota; class Cytophagia; order Cytophagales; family Cytophagaceae; genus Spirosoma; species Spirosoma horti. The sequence goes on along the minus strand of NZ_BAAHBQ010000008.1, from coordinate 190,337 downwards.
TCAGTACCAGTGATGTTATTGCGGTAGGTGTTTCCATGCCGGGACTGATCGACGCGCGCCGGGGTGTAAATTTAACCTATATGAATCTCCAGCAAACGGGCGAATCATTAACACATGGGTTATCGGAGCTACTGAGCAAACCCGTTTACCTGATTAACGATACCAAAGCAACCGTACTGGGTGAAAGCCGATTTGGGGGAGCCCAGGGTAAAAAACAGGTGCTGGCCATTAACATTGACTGGGGTGTAGGACTGGGCATCGTGGTAAACGGCGAGGTATTTCAGGGAGCCAGTGGCTTCGCTGGTGAACTGGGCCATATTCAGGTTGATCCAGAAGGTGAGCTTTGTTACTGTGGTAAAATTGGTTGCCTGAATACCATTACGTCAGCATCGGCGCTGGTTAAGCGGGTACAACGGGATATTTTGGCAGGACAAGTCTCTAAAATGGCCTCTTTCCGGGATCAGGTCGATCAGATCGACATCGACGAGATTATAAACGCAGCGCATCATGGCGATTCCTATGCCATTGATGTACTGCATGAAACCGGCTTTCAACTGGGGAAAGGGCTGGCTATTGCCATTAGTCTATTTAATCCTGAGATCATTATTGTAGATGGCGTTCTGGCGAAAGCCGCGGCTTATATCGTCAACACCATTGAGCAAGCAATCAGTAAATACTGTTTGAGCGACTTTCGGAATGACATGACCATCGAACTCACCCAACTGGAAGGGACCGCAAAATGGTTAGGTACGCATGCTTACATGATGGAAGATATTTTTGCTAATTACTGATCACATAAAAAGGGTGAATTTCACGTCTGGCCATTACTGGCCAGACGTGAAATTCACCCTTTTTATGTAGTACGTTACGTGTCTATTTCGCCTTCAGATAAGAAAATGGAATAATCATTTCCTCGAGCGATACCCCACCATGCTGGAATGTGTTGCGATAGTGGTTAACGTAATAGTTGTAGTTATTGGGATACGCGAAGAAATAGTCTTCCAGCGTGAACACGTAAGCAGTTGATACGTGTGGCTTTGGCAGAAATAACCGTTCCGGTTTACGACCTACAAACAGGTGATTGTCATCAAAGCCAAGGTTTTTACCCTGCTTATAGCGCAAATTCGTGTTCGTTTCGCGGTAGCCAACAATTTTGGCTGGCTTCTGCACCCGAATCATTCCGTGATCGGTCGTAACAATCAGACGACCGCCCTTGGCTGCAATTTTCTGCACAAACTCCAGCAAGGGCGAGTGCAAGAACCACGACCGGGTGATAGACCGGTAAGCCGACTCATCGGGAGCCAGTTCCTTAATCATGGCCATGTCCGTACGGGCGTGCGACAGCATATCCACGAAGTTATAAACGACGACGTTCAGTTGATTCTGCAACAGGTTATTGAAGTTATCGACAAGCGATTTTCCCTGGTTGACGTTCAAAATCTTATGATACGACATCTTGATGTTCAGGCGGCTTTGCTCGAGCTGCCGACGCAGGAACTCCTCTTCATGGTTGTTAAGTCCTTCATCTTCACTATCGTCATTAACCCATAAATCAGGGTGCTTGCGTTCCATTTCGCTGGGCATCATGCCCGAAAAAATGGCGTTCCGGGCAAACCCCGTTGTCGTTGGCAAAATAGAATAGTAAGACGACTCTTCTTCAACGGTAAAGTATTCGGCCAGCAGAGGCTCGATAATTTTCCATTGATCATACCGCAGGTTGTCGATCAGCAGAAAGAACAAAGGTGCACCACCTGAAGCAGTTGTACTGCCAGCGGCCTCCACCAATGGGAACACCTTTTTGCGCATCAGTTGATGCGACATAATGGGGCTCTCCATTTTTGGCTCATTCAGCCAGTCTTCGTAATTGTCCATCACGAACTTGCAGAATTCAGAGTTGGCCTCACTCTTCTGCATGTTCATAACCTCCGACATACTTTTGTCCTGCGAACTATCGAGTTCCAATTCCCAATAGATAAGCTTTTTATAGACATCGACCCATTCGTCAAAATCCATGCGGTCGTTATACTGCATAGAAATATTTCGAAAGTCCTGCTGATACCCAATATTTGTGCGTTCGGTTACGAGCCGCTTATTGTCCAGGATTTTCTTAACCGACAACAAAATTTGATTGGGATTGAGGGGCTTGATCAGGTAATCAGCAATTTTGGAGCCGATCGCTTCTTCCATAATGTGCTCCTCTTCACTCTTGGTAATCATTACCACGGGCAGGTTCGGGCGCATCTGCTTTATCTGCGAGAGCGTTTCCAGTCCTGTCATACCAGGCATCATTTCATCCAGAAATACGACGTCATAGTTGGTCTGCTCAACCTGATCGAGCGCATCGGCACCACTGTTGACCGAGGTAACGTCATACCCTTTATTTTTCAAAAAAAGGATGTGGGGTTTCAGAAGGTCTATTTCATCATCGGCCCAAAGTATCGAATAATTTTGCATAATAGTGTAAGGAGTGAGAAGGTGGGAGTTAGGAGTGTGGCCTGACCAACATTTGTCTAGTAACGCGTCGGCAACGCTCATCTTTTAACTCCTTGCTCCTTCATAGTTAAACAGCAAACGACCGCTTCTGTTCAGGTGGTTCAGTTTTAAGGTTTTTTAACAGCAGAAAAAGGTATTTTTGTCGCAACTATGGCAAAAAAAGTAAACCCAGAACGTTCTTTAAGCCTAGATAAGAATTGTGATTTACCAGCTGCTCTGCATAAAAACAGACCTATTTTTGCGCTAATTTTAAACTCCATGCCGTTTATAGAATTGGCCGTTGTGCCTAACTTCGACCACCTCCCGGCTGATAATAACCCATGAAAAAAATTCCTGTTCATATGGCTTTATGGCTGGCAATCGGCATGCTATCCTATCCTGCTGAAGCCTGGCCAGCTCCATCCACAACGGCAACGGTTGTCGACTCCATCGGCGTTGAAAAAAAAGATGGTAAACGCTATATTATTCACCGTGTCGATGAGGGCCAGACACTTTATGCCATTGCCCGCCGATATGGTCGATCAGTAGCTGAGATAAAAGCGGCTAACCCAACGCTGGCCAATGCCGTAAAATATGCCGAGCTAGTCAGGGTGCCTATTCCTGATGGCGCGCTAAGCCGGAAAGAGGAAAAGGTAATCGACAAAGCGATCAAGAAACAGGAAAAAACGGAGAAAAAAGAAGCCAAAGTCGTTGAGAAAACCAATCCGGTAGTCGAGCCGAAAGAAAAGCCTGCGCCCAGCGAAACGAAGACCGAAAAGCCGATCAACAAAAAGATAGCTGATAAACAGATTATTAGAGCTGACGATCCGGCAAAAGCGGGTATACATGTGGTAGAGCCCCGGCAAACGCTGTATAGCCTGGCCAGCCGATATGGTGTATCGCAGGCTGATCTGCGCAAATGGAACAACCTGCCCGGCAACAATGTACTGATCGGTCAGGCGCTGATTGTTTCAGAAAAAGCGTACGTGGATCGTATGCCCTCATCGCCAGCACCGACCACTCCAACTACGACAAGCAAACCAACCGAGACGCCCGCCAAACCCACCGAGTTGCCTACCCGGCGGACTGAGACCGAAGCAGCACCGCATGTAGCGACCCGACCGACGGAAACACATCCAACCGAACCAAAATCGACAACACCAGCCGAACCAAAAACCGAACGCCCAGCCTTACCCGCCCCGACCGCAACAAAACCAACGGAGCCCGAAACCCGCCCCACAACGAAACCCGTTGAGAAAACAGCTGACAAACCTTCTGATAAATCACTGGAAAAACCGGCCGAAGAGATTGAACCACCCCGCCCCGGAAACGATGCACCCATGCCAACACGCGGCCGTCGCATTTCCAGTAGTGGCGTGGCGGAGATGATCGAAGGGAACGACGGGTCAGGAAAATATCTGGCCTTGCATCGGACAGCTCCCATCGGTACGCTGGTACAGGTACGAAATGAATTCAACAACCAGAGTCTCTGGGTGAAAGTAATTGGCCGGTTGCCTAATACGGGCGTGAATGATAAGATTCTAATTAAATTATCGACGCAGGCTTTTGCGAAACTTTCGCCCCAGGATCGGCGTTTTCGGGCTGAGGTCAGTTACATTGTCCGATAACTCAAGTATGGAAACCAAAGAAGAACGCATTGCCCGACGTCACCGTGAACGCGACGAACAAATGAAAGCTTCGCCGGGCTATTTAACATTCAGCATTATGTTCACCCTGGCCTATCCGTTCATTGCGGTCTTCACTTTTGTCATGTCTGGCCTGCTGGCTATTTTTTCGGGCATTTCGAAAGCAGCCGCCTGGGTTGTCAGCGGAGGAAAAAGTAAATGATGGCGAATGAACTCCACTACAGTTCTTCTTTAAAAGACTTCTTAGATGCGAAGGCCGATCAATACAATCGGCCTTCCTTTATTGAGCGCGATCCCATAAGCATTCCCCATCGCTTCAGTCAAAAGCAGGACATTGAAATTATGGGTTTCTGGGCAGCCGTACTAGCCTGGGGCCAGCGCCCGGTTATTCTCAAAAAGACAACCGAATTAGTGGAGTCAATGGATGGGGCTCCCTACGATTTCATTCGTAACCACCAGGAAAGCGATCTAAAGCGTTTTTTGACGTTCAAACACCGTACGTTCAACGCAACCGATGCGCTGTATTTTCTTCATTTTTTCAGACAGTATTATCAGGAAAATGACTCGTTGGAAGATGCTTTCCTGCCTAATACGGCATGGAAATTATCGACAGAAACAACCCATTACCAGCCGGAGCCATGTACGGTCGAACGTTCCCTGATTGTCTTTCATGACCGGTTCTGTGGGCTCACCGATTTTTTCCCCGAACGTACACGCAAACACATTGCTACTCCAGCGCGGAATTCGGCCTGCAAGCGGCTCCTGATGTTTTTGCGCTGGATGGTGCGGCAGGATGATCGTGGGGTCGACTTCGGGATCTGGACACGCCTGCGCCCCGATCAGTTAGTCATACCAATTGATGTACACGTCAACCGGGTAGCTCGTCAGTTGACATTGCTTTCCCGTCCCCAAACCGATTGGAAGGCCGCTCTTGAGCTAACCGAAACTCTCCGCCAGTTCGATCCATCCGATCCCGTCCGATATGATTTTGCACTTTTTGGCTTGGGTGTGGAAGGCGAAATGTAGTTTTTTTGTGCTTTGGCTGCTTTTTTGAGACCAACATCAAACAATACACGGGCCGGAAGGATTACCAATTGACTGACCTGCATCTTTTATATTATGCCCTTTCAGATAACAACCCAGGCATTTGGCACGCTGCCCGACGGAACTGAGCCACTTACGGAGTACATACTCGAACATACAGAGACAGGCGAGTTCATTACCATTATTCCAGAGTATGGAGGTATTCTCCGCCGGTTGGTCTTACGAAAAGGACACGATCTATTTGCTCTGTTGTTGACGCCCGAGTCACCACAAGCACTTTTTAGTGATGAGGGCTACGCCGGTGCTTTGCTGTATCCATTCCCCAGCCGCATCCGGCATGGAATTTATCATTTTGAGGGATCAGATTACGCGTTGAAAATGAACGAGCAGAAACGCGATAACGCTATTCATGGGTTCGTTCATGGTCGACCGTTTTCGGTTGTTAGTCAGGAAACCACGTCTACGTACGCTCAATTGGTTGTTCGCTATACCTATGAGGGCGATACCATCGGCTACCCATTCCCGTTTGCGCTAACGGTTTCGTATAAACTCGTACAGGCAAATCAGCTGACTTACGGAGACCACGCAGACGATGACCGTATGTGTGCCCTGGAGATCAGTTATTCAGCCCTCAACACCGGCGCAACACGTTGCCCGGCGGCCTTTGGCTGGCATCCGTATTTTACCTTGTCAGAGGAGCCGGTCGATCAGATGAGCTTGTCGTTGCCGAACCGCGCCCCTATTGTTCTCAACGACAATATGATTCCGGAAGGCAGAAAAGGGCTTGAGTCAGGTGGCACGATAAAGCTAGACGGGCAGCAACTCGATACGGCGTTTGCCATTGAGCCAACAAGTAAGTCTGACGCTCCAAATCCGTTTGCCGAAACGATTCTGACTTCTCTCAAAACGGGACTCAAACTCACTATTGGTCAGCAAACCGGCCAGAACAAACTTAATTATCTCGTTTGCTATACACCACCCCGGCGGGATAGCATCGCCATCGAACCCCTTACGGCCAATGTCGATGCGTTCAACAACGGAGATGGTTTGACCATTCTGAATCCTGGCGAAACCCTTTCCGGTACGATGTGGGTGCGGCTGGAATAAGGTCTACAACGAATGCAGCTTAATATTTCGGAACCAGACGGTGCTTCCCCAGTCCTGCAGGCCGATTCGCCCGGTATATTTCCCTTTGCCAATGGGCGCGTCTTTCAGCTTGCTGGCGGCTATACGCTGCTTCCACTCGGGACTATTTAAATCCTGCTCCTGAATACTGTAGCCATTTAAGGACACGGTTAGCTTGTTCTTTTTCAGCGTAAACTGAACCTTGTTCCAGCTACCAACGGGCTGTAGTTCACGAACACGGGCGTTAGCCACGCTGAAGAAATCGCCGGCGCGGTGCTTGTTTTCGTTGGCTCCTTCATAGATGGCATCGTCCAGCACCTGGAGTTCCAGCCCAGTATCAAAAATATTTTTATACTGGGGTTCCTCCTGGACGAAGAAAAAGATACCACTGTTTGTAAACCGCTCTACTTTCCATTCGGCAACCAGTTCAAAATCACCGGAGATCGCTAGATCGGTTACCAGATCGCCCCCATCCGGTGCTTTGTTGCCAACCCGGTTGGGTACATTCAGTTTTAAGGCCCCTTGTTCAATTTGCCAGGAAGATCCTACGCCTTTCGCGCCGTATTTGTGCCAACCTGCGGTATTCTGACCATTAAACAACAGCTTCCAGCCTTCTTTCTTCTCCTGGGGCGATAACGTATTAAGTGGTTGAGCCTGTACGCCAACGAAACAAAAACAGAGCAACAAACCAATTGTAAACAGCCGAAGCGACATAACGATTATACTAAGTTGAATCTATCAAAGGCAAAGCTCACCCATAAACTCCTCATCAGGCAACCATAATTCACTACCTTATTCCAGCGCATCTGGGTCGCTTCCCTAATTTCTAACACAGTTCCGGTAGTTCGTTCCTGTTGATTGGCCGAGTGAATCGGCATAGATCAGACCCCTGCCGCTGATTGCCAGTTGACGCAAAACATCTTTATTGATCCCTTTCCAGATCGCGCAACTACCGCTGCCTATGTCAGCCTCAAGCTCTAGTTCCTGATCTGTTTTGCTGTACCACACAGCATGCCGTGAGTCGGTAACGGGAATTGACTGATCGAACGTGTAACTAATCTTCTCAAAATCAGTCGATGATAGCTTATCATAGCGACTTGCCAGATGAGCCAAAACTTTATTTTCGGCAATGATTCGGGTTTGAAACTTGCCCAGGTTATAGTAGGGTCCAATAGCATTGATATCACAACCAGACAGACTGAGCAGAAAAAAAACGATAGCTATGCTAAAAAGAGGCAAAAATGAAGTCGTTCTCATATATTTAAACTAGATGGTTTTGGCAAAATAGTGATCCAGGCAGTATATACTCGCCCGGGGAATGCCAGACTGCTCACTTCTGCCACGCGACCCCATATTTAATATTGATGTAAGCGGGGGTTGCCAGTGTTAACTCATATTTCGTGTAAACCAGTTGAGCAACAGGAACGACTACGTTAACATCCAGGTAAGTACTTTTTGGTAGCCGAAATTGCGAACCAACCTGAATATAAGCATGCTGCATCATGTTAAAGGCTTCATCATACTTGCCTACATTGGTGTCATAACTCAGCGAACGTCCCCGATAATATCGTTGCGCACCTGGATTCGGTGTATCGTAGAACAAACTTGAAAAGAGGGCATTGTGCGTTTGTAGGGCAATGTAATAGCTAAAAAAACTGTGCGGATCAGGTCGATTTCGCATTCGCTTACCGAGTGAGAAATAATAGCGTAAGCCAAGTGGTAACTCTATGGTGTATAACTGGGCGTACTGGCTAAAGCAATAATGAGTTTCCAGTCCACCAATCAGAGAAAGCCCATTTTTGATCTTATGCTCTACGGTAACATCAAGCGCTACAGTCTTGAAAGGGGGCGATACGGAGCTTTGGCGGAATAGCGGTAAGCCAACACCGGCCTTAATGAGTTGTTGGGCTTTGGCAATAGGATTATACGGATATTGAACTGAGTCAGATGGTGCGCTAACCGATTGATCCTGAGCATAACCAGCAAATGGTACAGACAGCATAACGATAGGGAGTAAAAACTTAATCATATCGTTCGTATTTATTGGCCTAATCGATAGGTGAGTCCTACCAGAACATGCTGGTTATAAATATCATTTGTAGCGGGGCTACCGGGTATACTGCCGATTTCGAACCGGTCTATTCTCGTAAATCCTCTGAAGTAGCCTAGCTCGGCCCCAAATCGACCAAAGTCGTACGTAAGTCGGGCAGTTACTCCCAGTTCGAGAGGATATCCCTTGCCCCACGACTTCCCTCTGGCTACCTGCAGGCTTCCCTCCAGACCCGTGTAGATCGTCAGCCTGTCCGTCAGGCGCAGGCCAATAAGTGGCGTTATTCCCAAATAGTAATAGGACGCATTAAATACTGTTTTACCGTTATAAGCCGCTCTGGCTGACTTCATCTGGATAGTGGCATCCAGTCGGAAGGTCAATCGATCAGGGGTTAAGTCTTTGTATAAGTAGCCTCCCAGGTAATAGCCAAATTGAGGCTCTACCCCACTCAGATATGACGTAATAAACGGGGGTCGTACAGGAGTTGCCGTAACGGATGGTGTAGAGTAATTCAAGCCTACTCTAAAACCAACTCCACTGCTGGGCCGGGTAGGTAAGCGATAAAAATCAGAAGCTTTCTGTGCGACAGAAGTTCCTGACATACCTGCAACCAGCAGGATCGCCCAAAGCGATTTGACCCTTGCCCTACTGCCGTTTTTCATACCATTGACGCATCACCGAACGATCGAGAAGTTACCGGAAGGCCTTAGGCATCCTGAACCATTTAAAGGCCATTTCCTATCAAAAGTAGACTAATCGTAGGCGAAGTGCCAACTTAAAAGAAGTTAATAGTTAACAAGTTACATTTATCGATAATTTGATATATACGTACAATCACTTATTCATAAAGCCCTTTAGCCGGGTTTATAGGCCTATTTGTAAAGCAAAATACCTATCGACTAAAACATATTTCTTCTACTAAAAACACAATAAATTTCCAACATTTCCGGGTTGGATAAGCTCTATAGACGCATTGTTAATCAATAGGGTGATTCATAAGAGGGCTCGATAGGTTACCGACTCGTGGACTATTCTTAAAGCGGGTATTAACCATAGACTCAATCTATACGCTACGCATTATATTATCCGTTCGCCAATCGCTTTGGCTACGGCTTCCGTGCCGCATTGAACATGGAGCTTATGGTATATATTCTTTAAATGCCTACGGACCGTTTCTACAGAAATTGTTCCATGAATAGCAATCATCCGATACGTGTAACCCTGGGCAAGCCACTTTAAAATCTGCCGTTCACGCTCGGTAATAGCATAGGTTGGCCGATTGGGCTGGGGTGCCTGCTGGAAGGTTTTCAGCACGCGCCGGGCGATACCTGGCGACATGGGCCCTCCCCCATCAATTACCTCATGAAGTGCATTCAGGAGTTGAGTCGACGAGTCTTTTTTAAGCAGATAGCCATCGGCTCCGTTGCTCAGGCAGGCAAATAGCCGATCGTCATCCTCAAAAACGGTGTGCATCAATACGGCGATGTCGACATTAACTTCCTTGATTAATCGGACGCAATCAATTCCACTACGACCCGGCATATCAATATCCATCAGTACCACATTCGGCTTATCCTGGCGCACCTGCTCCATAACCCGTTGCCCATTGCTGTAGGCGCCAACGACCGAAAAATCCGGAACACTCTCAATCAGTAACTTGAGCAACGCCCGCAAGTCGTCGTTATCTTCATAGATAGAAATAGTCGTCATAATTAACGGGCGAGAAGGTTGGACCTGAACGGTATGTAGTAACAAAGGACACACATTGAACGTAGTTTGTCAATAACCCTTTCGGGTCAGCCTGAAATGGTTTATCCAGCGGAAAAATTGACCGGCAAAACATAAACGATGGGGCAGCGATCTGTACGTCAATTCACTGACGTACAGGCCTGTTCATGAGCGTATTCATGAATCGACAAGGTCATTGAACCGGTTACTCAATGGGTGAAAAGGGTTATGGACAGGGGCATAGCGATTGGTGACATTTGGCCAACCAAATTTAGCCTCCCTAATGCGATGAAAAGCTTCATTAGTAGTGCCTTATCCTTCATGCTGGCCTTCAGTTTCCCAATGCATGCTGTTAGTCCGCCAGATGTCGCCGGCTCGTGGCGCATGATTGCTCATCGGGTAGACCCCGCCCAAAATGGTGTCACAGACATTTACAGCCATTTCAAAGAGCTCTATGGCGGCTGCCAAGAAGATATGGGCTTGGTGCTCAATGCCGATGGCACATTGAAAATGACTCCCGTAAAGGGATGTCAGAATCCGCTGGGTAATCTGATTATGAAAGCGGCTACGAAGTTTATGCCCTCTGGTAAAGCCTCCTGGGAAGCCACCGGTAACAAACTCGCCTTGCAGGATGGGAAGGGACACCGTACGGAATATGATCTACAGCTAAGCGGCACGACCATGACCTGGGTATTCGATGAAGCACAGAAAGAGGGGTCCGTACGGCATACCATCGAATTCCAGCGCAATTAAATCAACTCTAAATCAAGCGATTATGAAGAATCCTTTTTTCGTTTACTTTGTCATTGGGCTGATCCTATTAGCCGGCTGTAGCCAGAAAAACGATAATCCGCAAAGCAGTGGCAGCCCAGGTTCGGGAACGATCAAAGTAAGCCAAAACGGGCAGGTCGTTACCCAGTTCGAAACAACCAACGCAGTTGGCACGGGTGGGACTGGTTATGAGGTAGTCATCACGAGTCCGGACAACAAACACTCCCTTGTTCTGAGTTTGCAGGGAAATACGGCAGGCACCTATCCATTCATCAGCGGAAGCCAGCTGTTGACAACTGGAAAAGCCAACTTTATGTACCAGAGCAATGCCTTACCATCCGTTTATGCGGGAACAGATGGTTTATTAATTCCCAGCACAGGTGAAGCTGTTGTCAAGACGATCACGCAAACCCGGTGTAGTGGCACCTTCTCGGCAACGAGTAAAAATGAACAGGATGGAAAAATATACACCCTTGAGGGCACTTTTGACGCAGCTATTTTTTAACAACAACTCTTCACTGCCCATCCTTTGCTTTTAACTGAAACATCAGAAGCACTTGTTGCACTATACCAATAATGGAAGGCCATTTCGCCTGAACCCATAGTTACCTTGTCGCTAAACAGGAGTCTGAATAGTGTTAAGGGTCGAATAAAATCAATTAGCCGCTCATTAGAATGCTAGTGAGCGGCTAATTGATTACTTGACGATAACCAGAAAACTACCTGTTTGCTCCTCACTAACGCAGGCCGTTAGACTAAACGAGTGTCCTCTTTGACTTCATCTTACTTTTCTAACAGCATGAATCGTTTTTCCGTTATTTACCTCTTCAAGAAGCAGTTCTACCATACATATACGACTACACAGGCAGAAGCAGAGACAGTTTTACAGCATTTACTCACCCAGGAAAATTATGAGCCTATCGGCATCTACGATGCCAAAACAGAGCTTTTCTATTGGGAGCCAAAAAGGCAGATCATGTACGACCAGGCCCCCATTGAAGAACAGGGCCCATTAGGCGATCAGATTACAGAAATAGCCAAAAACCTCCGCCAGCAGAACGACGCCCAACAGCCAGCCGAAACCAGGATCACGGAGGTTGTCGATGCGGCCCGATAGCGGCTATCAGCCCATACAACCCAACAATTACTCAACAGGCAGGAATTAAAGGCCCGCCTGCCTGGCGGCAGTCAGCTTCGTGTAGGTCAACGTACTAACGGTAATACCGGCAGCCGATCTGACAATTAACTTTGTCATCGTCTTTTCGGGAAAGAAAATGTCGGTCATTACAGTGAGCCCGTTATCGGCAAATAACTCGACAGACGCCACATCGATCAGAAGGGTAAGCGACACGTTGGCGTCTACCGACAAACGCGGGGCCGTATGACGCTTACCAAATCCTTTCTCAAAATCTGTTTTACCCGACTTACTACGGTCGATGTAGTAGCTATTCGCTGCTTTATCATAGCCAATTACGACTTCATTGCCCAGGTCATTGGCCAATACAATGGAAAAATCAGTGGTATTTTGGGTGGTCAGATCCAGTTTGGCTATGCCCGAATCATTTTTCGTTTTAGCGGTCAAGTCAACCTGCCCTTTCACGGGTACATTCTTCATTGAAACCGCCGGGCCATTAAGCGCGTCCAGCTCTTTAACGGGCGTAGACGTAAGGTATAGTTCCTTGCTGACGTCGATCAAACCGAGCGTTCGGGGCACGGTCATGGCACTACGCCAAGGCGAGGTAGGAACAACACCAGCATACTGCCAGTTGCTCATCCATCCCATCAAAATAGTCCGTTCACCCGTGTTGGCGAATGTCACACCCGCATAATTGTCTGTACCATAATCCATCCATTTGGTTTTGGTGGAATATGGTTTAAAGTCCTTGCCATCAAAATCGCCCACAAAATACTGCGTCGCCGAACCGCCATTGGGCCCGCCGGGGTTGACACTCACCAGCAACACCCAGGCCTTCTTGCCATTGTGCTCCAATGGGAACAAATCTGGACACTCCCATACACCCCCGTGCGCACCCAGATCATGGCCAAAATCACTTTCCCTGGTCCAGCGTTTAAGGTCTGGCGACGAATAAAAGGTAACACGATCTTTGGTAGCCAGCGTCATAATCCACTTCTTCTGCGGCTCGAACCACCGCACTTTAGGATCACGAAAATCTGTTATGCCAGGATTGGGTAATACGGGATTACCAGCGTATTTGGTCCACGTTTTCCCTTCGTCAAGGCTATAGGCCAGACTTTGATATTGAAACTTATCCGATTTTTCTTTCTCCAGCTTGGCGTTATGATGCGTAAAAATGGCGACCAGGGGCGTCTGCCCATTTTTGCCAAAGCCACTGGTATTGGCAACGTCCACGACCGCGCTACCCGAAAAAATCAACCCTAAACTGTCGGGATATAAGGCAATGGGTTGTTCCTGCCAGCGAACCATATCTTTACTGGTGGCATGTCCCCAGTGCATAGGTCCCCAGGTTGTACCATCCGGGTAGTATTGAAAAAACAGGTGATACGTTCCGTTCAAATAGACCATCCCGTTTGGGTCATTCATCCAGTGTGCTTTGGGCGAAAAATGGTATTGGGGCCGGTATACTTCAGGCTTCTGGACCGTCTGGTTCGCCTGGCCATAGGAAATATGACTTAGTAAAGCCAGCAGGAAAGAGTATAGGAGCAGCTTTCGCATGATAAAGACGTGAGTTAGTTTAGAAAACAATGTAGAGAATTATATCGGCAACACCGGGTTGACCCCGATGGGTTGCGCCGGTCGGTCGGCCATTGCCGTTCCAACCCGGTGTTACCGGCCATAAAGTACCGAATTACTTTCCTTAATGGATTGATCAGAAGCCGGGATTTTGTTTGTAAAGGCCTTTTGTAAAGTTGATTTCCCGTTGTGGAATCGGCAAATACTCATCACGGCCTGCGGTAAATTTACCACCGCTCAGAAAAGACCGTCGGGGTATTTCTTTAGCCAGGTAAGCGTTCAGCGTTGGCTCGGCAATACCCCATCGTACCAGATCGAAGAAGCGGGGACTTTCCAGCGCAAACTCAAGCCGGCGTTCCCACTGGAGCGCTCTACGGGCATAGGCCTGGGTCCAGTTTGCCGCATCATAGGGCTTAATGAGGTAATTGGAGGGGTTAGTACCATCGGCTTTTTTTAAACGCCCGGTACTGGCCGCTGCTCTGGCTCGAATCTTATTGATCAGTGGCAATGCCTGAGCATGTTGCCCCAGTTCGATATATGCTTCTGCCTGCCAGAGTAACACATCGGCATACCGGATAATATCGATATTTTTCGAGCTACCAATAAAGGGTCCACTTTTCTTGTAGGATGAACTGGTGGCCAGCTGCTGCTCTTTCATACTCTGAAAAAAACCATATGTACCTGCATCACGTATCCAACTGTTACTGAAAGGCAATGCTGCATTGTACTTGTAAGGATGTCCATCGATACCAATACTGTGATCAACGCGGGGATCGACGGTAGCCGTTTTGAAATCGATAATACCGTCATTAAACGTATCAAATTTGGGAAGGCCATTGGCATCCGTACCAAATGCATTGGCCAAGTTCTGACTCGGCTGATGGAAGCCGCAGCAACCGTACTGCGACGCCCCGTGAGGATAGTTCAGGCCAGTTTCAAAATTGAGTCGACCCACCGTTGTTCCGTCATTGATCGAATATTGAACCGCGAAGATAGATTCGACGCCATTATCGAATTCGGGCAGGAAATTTTCAGCAAAATCAGGCTGTAAACTGTATTTACCCGAACTGATGACCATATCGGTCAAGGTAACCACCTGCTGTAATTTATCTTTATTTATAGCGGTAACCTTGTTGTTGTCATCCTGTTCATAGGCCTGATACAGCCGAAGTTTGGCTAAATACGCGGCCGCTGATAGTTTATTGGCCCGGCCTACCTGGGTCTGCGTCAGAGGTAAGTTATCCATGGCAAACTGGAAATCTGTCGCAATCTTATCCCAAAGCTGGTCATTCGTCAGAGCCCGGTTAGATGTGGCCAGAATCTGGTCGTTCGACAGCGTTTCGTCAACGTAGGGAATGTACTTGAACAGCATTTTCAGCATGAAATGAGCATGACCACGCAGGAAACGTAATTCGGCGGTACGCGTCTTCTTCAAAGGGAACTGGGCGTCCGTCAGGTTATCAATTGACCGAAGTGCGACGTTGGCGCGGGAAATAACCCGGTAATACTCTTCCCAGGTGTACGGGTGCATCCACCCATCGCCCTGCTGGGGCTGCGTCAGATTATAATGCTCGTACAGATTAAGATCCTGCACGTCGCCCACGCCACCACCGCCTTTGTAGGCGTCGTCGGAGCGGACACTGCCATACACCCACATGCTGGCGATAGGGCCAATCATTTCGCCGTTACCAATGGCCGCATAAGCCGCCGTTACAAGCGCATCGGCATTGTCAGCGCTTTTGATGTTGTCGGACGACAGGGTTCCCTGTGGCTGATAGGTCAGAAAGTCCTTACAGGAAGTAAACAGGCTTCCACCCGCCATAAGGAGGAACGAAAGGAGAATTTTATTTTTCATCATCTTCGTGGATTCTGTTTTTTTAGAAAGAAACATTTAAGCCGAACGTAAATGTGCGGGGTACGGGAATCGAGTTAACATCTGTCCGTTCGGGATCTGGCCCCAGGAAGGTTTTGCTTTTCAGCCAGAAAACGTTCTCTACCATACCATACATCCGAAGGCCGGATAGCCCAAGTTTGCCGATCCCCTCTTTAGGGAACGTATACCCCAACTGAACATTCCGGATTTTGAAGTACGAGGTGTTGACGTTAAAATAATCCGAGGTGCGGGTTTCATTATTGGCATCGGCCAGCGTCAGCGCCGGAATGCTTGAAGATGTATTTTGGGGCGTCCAGGCATTGAATACGCCCGGCCCTATGTTATCACGACCCCGGATGAAGTTGTTGTAATACGTATACGTATCGAAACCTGTCCGACCCGTAATGCCCGAGCCAAATATGGAGAAATCAAAATTCTTGTAGCCAAGATTGATTCGTAGGCCATATTCGAGGCCAGGCAACGTAGTGCCAAAAAACTCCTGATCGAGCGCATCAATTTTACCATCACCGTTGAGGTCACGGTACCGAATTCGGCCCGGAGCCGCGCCGGGTTGAGTGGCCGCCTTATTTACCTCTTCCTGGCTCTGAAAAAGGCCGTCTGTTCGGTAACCGAACAAATCCAGTTGCGAGTGGCCGATGATCGTTGTAACGGCGTTACCAGCATAAGCTGAGCGAACCTCTTCGGGCAGCACGGTTATTTTATCGCGGAATCGGGCAAAATTCGTTGAGACGCTGTATGTAAAGTCGCCAATTGGTTTGCCGGTATAAGCCAGCGAAAGCTCGAAACCTTTGTTAGTCTTGGTGGCGCCGTTCACATATCGTAACTGGCCTTCACCTACCGCCGATGCAACGGGCGGTTTAATCAGAATATCGCTGGTCCGACGGGTGAAGTAGTCAAATGAACCAGCCAGGCTGCCGTTCAGAAAGGCAAAATCCAGTCCAACGTTTAGCTCGTCGGTTGTTTCCCATTTGAGGGCCGTATTTTCACCCTGCGTTTGCACAAATCCGGATGGCAATGTACCCGAGTTCGCCCCATTAAGGTCGTAGGCTGTACCTACGTTTGCAAACTGATCAAAGAAACTCTGGTGGCCGTTGGGTACCTGTGATGCCAGCAATCCGTAGCGCGGTTCAAATAAGCCAAAGCGGGCCAGATCACCAATATCCTGATTACCAATCCGTCCGACACCCGCCCGCAGTTTGAGGTTGCTAATGGCTTTTACCCCCTGCATAAAGTTTTCTTTGTCAATACGCCAGCCAACCGACGCAGCGGGGAAGAAACCATACCGATTGTTCTCCCCGAAGCGCGAGGAACCATCCCGGCGCAAGGTCAGTGCCGCTAGATAACGATCACCAAACCCGTAGTCGATCCGGGCAAATTGCGATAACAGCCGGCTCCCGGTCGAACTGCCGTTGCTGCTGGCATTCCCCGAAGCGGCACTTAACACAAAGAAATCCTCGGTTTGCACGGCAAAGTTTTCCCGATACGAGATCACATCGTTCTGGTTGTCTTTAATCGCTTCGACACCGGCCAGTACATTGAATCGATGGGCCCCCAGGTCAAAATTATAGCGCAGCGTATTGGTCCAGGTGAGGCTCATAAACTGGCTTGTATTGAGCGTCAGACTGTTTAATGACCGGGCAATAAATCCGTTCTGGAACGACTGTTCGATATTCTTGTTGCCATAATTTGTGCTGTTCATGCCCAGAGATGACCGAAATACCAGACCTCTAATTGGTTCGATCTCCGTGAAGACGTTACCAAAAACAATCGTCCGGTTAATTTTATCCCAGCGGTTGATATACTGCATGTACAGTGGATTGTTGCGATCCGAATAGCCCGCGCCAATTGGCCCGGCATAGTCACCTGTTTTGGTGTAAACAGGAATGGTTGGAGCGAGGGTAACGGCCAGGCCGGGTGTCGGTGCACCGCCAAGATCAGTAGCAACGGGGGTTTCCCTCGACGATGACAGTTGCAGATTCACACCAATTTTGAACCGGCCGTCGAATTTGCTGGTCAGGCCATTGATGCGGCCCGTAACCCGGTTGTAACCCGTGTAACGCAGCATACCCGTATTGTTCAGGTAGCCCATGTTAACCAGTAGCGAAGATGATTTTGTTCCTCCCGAAATGGTCAGGTCGTTATTGGTAACGATACCCGTTTTGTACATAACGCTCTGCCAGTCAGTATCGCCGGACGGAACATTTGGATCACCCCCGACAAAGGGTTGGACTGTAACGCTCGTGAGCTTCGGGTTTTTATAATCCTTGTTCCAGTCAAAATTATAAATCTGGCCAAAGCCATCCGTTGGATCAACGCCATCATTGACCGATGCCTGCCATAAGGCCCGCCCCCGATCAACGGAATTTAACATTTTGAACCGCTGGGATTTTTCAGACTGTGCCGAAATGCTGGTATTGAACTGAACATTCAGCTTCCCGTCCGTATTATATCCGTTCTTGGTAGTCACAATAATGACCCCATTGGATGCACGAGACCCGTAAATAGAGGCCGAAGAAGCATCTTTCAGTACCTGAATCGACTGAATAGCGGATGGATTCAGGCTTTGGAATACCTGAGAAACCTTCGTTGGAACACCGTCAATTATATAAAGTGGATCGGTATTGCCAAGCGTGTTAGCTCCGCGAATCAAAATACGGCTGGCTTCGCCCGATGGTGTTCCCGACTTCTCGATGTACAGGCCCGGCACCCGCCCCTGCAAGGCTTGCATGGGATTTCCCGAACTGGTATTTTTAGTCGCAGCGACATCAACGATGGCCACCGCTCCCGTTAAATCCTGTTTTCGGGATGTCGTATAACCCAACACGACTACTTCGGCAAGTTGCCCCCCCTCGGCCAGTAATACGGTGACATTGTTCGTGTTGACAATGGACACTTGCTGCGCGGCATACCCAATAAATGATACCGTTATACTGGTAGCATTTTGCGGCACTGACAGGCTGAACTTTCCAGTAGCATCGGATACCGTACCCGTTGTCGTTCCCGGAATCACAATACTGGCTCCCGGAAGCTCTCCCTTGTTTTTGGCATCCAGAACGCTTCCTGTAAGGGTGCGTTGGGCCAGCGCCAGCTGCAGGGTAAGTAACAGCATAGCGAAAGTAAACAGGTAATTTTTCTGGTTCATAAGTAAATTGATTTAGGTGGAATAACTTGAAATGAAAAAGATTAGGCACAAGGCTAGCCTTCCGCTAAGAACCGCACTCCGATTCGTTGGCGTATAAATGAAAACCGTGGTACGGCTTTACACAAAAGGCATCAATAAATTAAATCATGGAAGTAGACAGTATATTGTTCACAATTGTCTCCTCCGAGAAGGCCGGTGTCGCGCCATGTTGCGTAGCTACGTAAGACCCTGTAGCACAGGCAAACTCCAGTGTTTTCTGAGCAGACGCTCCCTGGATGGTCTGGTAGAGAAAAGCGGCCAGAAAGGCGTCGCCACTGCCAATAGTATCGGCCACCTCGACAGGAAAACCAACCTGGCTATGCAGGCCTGCCTGATCCAAGAGCACAGCTCCGTGCTCCCCCAGCGTTACGATGAGTTTATCGAGCTTGAAGTGACTGTGCAACTGATGCATGGCCCGATGCAGATCGTTTTCGTCGCCGTACCAGCTCGCAAGCTCGACCAGCTCGTGTTCATTCAGTTTGACAATGGTGGCCTGACGGAGCAATTCCTCCACCGTAGCCCGGCTATAATGGGGGGCCCGCAGGTTTACGTCGAATACTTTCCGGGGAGCAACGGCCAACAAGGCCATCAATGTTTCATGCGTTTGCGGACTACGGGCAGCTAAACTACCATATACGAAGAAATCGCTGTTCCGAACGACATCGAGAAGCTCCGGTTCAAGCTGAATATAATCCCAGGCTACGGGCTGGACAATTTTATAGGTCACCTCGTTCGAATCCGATATATTGGCTTTAGCCACGCCCGTAAGGTGCGTCTGGCCTACCTGAACCAGCTTGAGCGGCAATCCTTTCTGGTCAAGAAATTCGAGAAGCTCACGGCCCAGATCGTCATTACCGACCCGACTGATGATTTGAGCGTTAAGACCAAAGTTGCGCAGATCGGCGGCTACATTCATGGGTGCCCCACCGGGCTGTTTGCTAGTTGGCAGAACGTCCCATAAAATTTCGCCGAAACAGGTTATTGTAGATTTCATAAGCGAGAGAAGTGAGTGTTAAAAACTAATGAACCACGAATGTTTTTTCAATCTGCTCCAGACTGGTGCCTTTCGTTTCGGGCATGAGCCGGACAACAAACAGGAGTTGGAGAACCATCATTATCGTGAAGAAGAGAAACGTATTTCCTCCCCCAAAGTGCTCAGACAGATACGGAAACGTGAAGGTGATGATGGCCGCCATCAACCAGTGTGTGAAACTCCCCAGCGCCTGCCCGCTGGAGCGTACTTCATTCGGAAATATTTCGGAGATGAATACCCAAATCACCGCCCCCTGAGAAAAGCCGAAGAAGGCAATGTAGCCAAACAGCAACAGAGGCACAGTCATACCGCTGAAGTCTTCTACATAGAAAGCCCTAGCCACCAACCCCAGCGTCACAATTAAGCCTACAGAGCCAATTTTCATCAGAGTCCGCCGACCATACCGATCAATCAGGTTCATCGAAATCATGGTAAAAATAAGGTTGATAACCCCAATACCGGTGGATGATAGAAGCGCCGAACTTTTACCCAATCCCGTCATTTCAAAAATTCGTGGGGCATAATAAATAATGGCATTGATACCCGATACCTGATTGAAAACGGCGAACAGCACAGCCAGCATCACCGGTGTTTTGTAATTACCCGAAAACAAGCCATTCGACGCCTTCGTGGACTGATGGCTAGCCTGAATATCAGCCAGCGTTTGCTCGGCGGTGGCGGGGTCGATCATGTTCAATACGGCGCGGGCCTCGGCCACCGAATCGCCGGACCGGTTCCCTTTTTCGAGCAGCAACCAGCGCGGGCTCTCGGGAATGTTCAACACAGCAATCAGGAAGATCAGCGAGGGCAACGCCTGCACGCCCAGCATCCAGCGCCACGACTCCTCGCCAATACCCTGCAACAGGTAGTTCGACAGGTAAGCAATCAGAATACCGAGTACGACATTAAACTGAAAAAGGCCAACCAATTTGCCCCGAGACTTCGCGGGTGAAATTTCCGTTATGTACATAGGCGCGGCTACCGACGAAGCGCCAACGCCCAGTCCACCCAGAAAACGAAAAACAAGAAAGACGCTCCATTCAGTCGATAGTGCCGTTCCGATAGAGGCTAATAAGTATAAAATTGCAATCCAGAACAGCGTTTTTTTGCGTCCTAACTTCTGGGTTGGTATGCCACCCAGCATGGAGCCTAGTACGGTACCGATGAGGGCAATGGAAACAGTGAGTCCATGCTCCCACACGTTGAGCTGCCACAACGATTGCAGCGACTGTTCGACTCCAGAAATAACGGCCGTGTCGAAGCCAAAGAGAAAACCGCCCAGGGCAGCGGTAATTGACCAAAAAAAGATTCGTTGTTTCTGACTCATGACTAACGTAAAGCGGACGATTTTGCGAGTAACTTCGACGCAAAACTAACGGATCGTTAAAAGGCAGGGTTTCGGGAATCGTTCAAATACTTTCAATATAAATCCAAGCAAATAATACATTGATTTACAATAACTTATCTTAACTATAGCAAGATCACTTCTAGTTTTGATACACGATATTTCGATTTTGTTTCAGGAAATTTTCAGCGAGAAAACCAACCTTGTCTAATCACTCGAACAACTCATTTAAAAATTAAAACCTATTTCATATCACGCTCGTTTTATCTGCAATGATGCCGCCAGAAATGATATATGATGCAGATGTACTAATTATTGGTGGGGGCCTGGCAGGCTTAACGGCAGCTATTCATTTAGCCAAATCTGACTTGCGCGTCATAGTGCTGGAAAAACACGCTTATCCTCAACACAAGGTGTGCGGAGAATATGTCTCCAATGAAGTACTCCCCTACCTGCAACACCTTGGCATTGAGATTGGCGAATTATCACCAGCCCGCATTAACCGTTTTTTGTTAAGTACCGTTAATGGGAAAACGATTGAGAGCAGGTTGCCCTTAGGCGGATTTGGGATTAGTCGATACGCGCTCGACCACTTTTTAGCCACTATTGCCCGCCGGGCAGGCGTTGTTATTGAACAGCGGGCGGATGTAACAGATGTAGTCTTTGCGAAAGAAGTATTTACCGCCACGACATCAGCAAAAAAGACCTACACAGCTCCAATCGTTATTGGTGCTTATGGAAAGCGCTCCCAGTTAGACAAGCAACTGCAACGAGCGTTTTTCCAACAGGAATCGCCCTGGCTAGGTGTAAAAGCGCACTACCGCGCCAGCCTTCCGAATGATCAGGTGGCTCTGCATAATTTTAACGGTGGCTATTGTGGGCTGTCTCAGGTTGAAAATGGGGTCGTTAATGCCTGTTACCTGACGAATTACCAAAGCTTCAAATCATTCAGGAACATCGACGCTTTTCAGAAAGAGGTGCTGGCTAAAAATCCGCGTCTTCGTGAGTTTTTTGCTGAAGCCACCCCTTTATTCGATAAGCCGCTAACCATCAGCCAGATTTCGTTTTCCAGAAAAGAGCCCGTCGAAAACCACATGCTCATGTGTGGTGATACGGCCGGATTGATCCATCCGCTTTGTGGCAACGGTATGGCGATGGCTATTCATAGCGCCAAGCTGGCTTCTGAACTGCTTATTAAATTCTTCAACGGACAGATAACCAGTCGATTATCACTGGAGAAGCAGTATGCCGCAGCCTGGTCGGCGGAATTCAAAGGGCGTCTCCTGACTGGGCGCATTGTGCAGTCGATTCTGACTTCAGCAGGAATCACGTCTGCTCTGCTAAAAGGCCTGCACCTGGCCCCTGGCCTGTTACCCCTTATTATTAAACAAACGCACGGTCAGCCTTTGTTGATTGATCAACAACCGGTTTCGGCAACTAGCTTACTTAATCTTCACTAAACCTAATCTGATGTTTTTAAGTACCGCACAGCGCACATCCAAAGAGGAAATTATGGATGACTTTTCGTTAGAAGGCGATGTGTTGCGCGACGCGTTGGATAAAATTGCGGTCATTAACCAATGGCTGGGCGGCAATAGCATTACGCTGAACGGAATAAAAGAACTGATCAATCACTGGCCCAAAGAGAACGTTCTCTCGGTAGTCGATGTGGGCTGCGGCAACGGGGACATGTGTCGGGCGGTGGCCGATTTTGCCAGGCAGGAAGGAATCACGGTTCAAATCCTGGGGATCGATGCCAATGCGTACACCATTAATCACGCACGCGCTTGTTCGACGGGTTACCCAGCCATATCGTATGCCGTGCAGAACATATTTGACGCTGCTTTTGCGACGGTCGATTACGATATCGCCTTGTGCACCCTGACCCTGCACCATTTTAGTGACAAAGAAATTCTGTACTTGATGGGTCTGTTCACAAAAAAAGCTAAACTTGGTGTCGTCGTCAACGATTTGCAGCGTTCGGCATTAGCTTACCGATTATTCCAACTCATTTGCTTCGTTTTTCGGCTCAATGACATGTCCCGGGAAGATGGCTTGACGTCCATTTTGCGCGGGTTCAAAAAGCCGGAGTTAGTATCTTTTTCGAAACAATTACGGTTAAAAACCTATCGGGTTACCTGGCGATGGGCTTTCCGCTATCAATGGATTATCAAAAACATATGAGTGTACGAATAGCGGCCGTTGCGAAATCATTGCCCCAACACTGGCGGGATACGAGTGATATTTTACCATTTCTGGATACCTGGCTGAACGGGCAAGAGAGCCGGTTTCAACGGAAAGTAAAGAAGATCTTCGAAAACGCGGCTGTCGATCGGCGGTACTCCATTATGAGTCCAACGGAAGTGTTTGCAGAAACGTCTTTCGAAGAAAAAAATGCTATTTATAGCCGCGAGTGCATCAAATTGGGGGAAGATGCCCTAACCAAAGCCCTGGCTAAAGTAAACTGGAAAACGACCGATATCGACTACCTCATCACGGTAAGCTGCACCGGCATCATGATTCCGTCGCTGGATGCGTATCTGATCAATAGCCTCCAGATGAAACAGGACATCGTTCGATTGCCGGTTACGGAAATGGGCTGTGTGGCAGGCGTTTCGGGTATTATTTACGCGAAGAACTTTTTGAAGGCGAATCCGGGAAAACGGGCAGCTCTGCTTGCGGTCGAGTCGCCCACGGCTACGTTTCAACTGGATGATTTCTCGATGGCCAACATCGTCAGTGCGGCTATCTTTGGCGATGGCGCGGCCTGCGTACTTCTCTCATCGCACGATGATGACAGCGGACCGGAAGTCGTTTCGGAAGAAATGTACCACTTCTACGACGCCACGCATATGATGGGCTTCAACCTGACAAACAGTGGGTTGCAAATGGTGCTTGATAAAACCGTTACGGATAATATTGCCGCCCATTTTCCGGCGATTGTCCACCCCTTCCTGGCGAAAAATGGACTGGTCATCAGTGACATTGCCCACCTTATTTTTCACCCTGGCGGACGAAAAATCGTCGACGTCATTCAGGAATTATTCGGTAAACTGGGTAAGAACATCGATGATACGAAAGAGGTGTTGAGGCTTTATGGAAATATGTCGAGCGCTACCGTGCTTTATGTGCTGGAGCGCTTTATGGAGAAGCCCCTCGCCGTAGGCGATTATGGGCTTATGCTAAGTTTTGGTCCCGGATTTACAGCGCAGCGCGTTTTGTTACAGTGGTAAACGAATTTACAGACAGACACTATTGGGCGATTATTCTGGGCGGTAGTACGGGGTTAGGACTGGCGACAGCCAGAAAACTGGCCAGACAAGGCATGAACCTTTGCCTCGTGCACCGAACCCGGAAAACTGATTTACCCGATGTTGAGCATGCCTTTTCGGACCTGGAAGCCGAGGGAATTTTGCTGAGACAATACAACCTTGACGCGACCAATCCCGAAAAGCGAACGAGCGTTATCGACGCCATGACTGACGCTTTGGGCAAAGATGGGAAAGTCAGAGCGCTGGTGCATAGCCTTGCCAAAGGAAATTTAAAACCCATGGTATCACCCGATCAGCGGCAGCTTCAGCATGATGACTTTCAATTGACGATCGACGCCATGGCGATCAGCTTGTACGACTGGACGAAGGCCCTTTTCTCGGCAAATTTATTTGCCGCCGACGCGCGCGTCATTAGTTTCACCAGCGAGGGCAGCCAGAAAGCCTGGGCTAATTACGCAGCCGTTTCGGCGGCCAAAGCGGCCCTGGAAGCCATATCCAGAAGTATTGCTCTGGAAATGGCTCCGTTTGGCATTCGGGCCAACTGCCTCATGGCGGGCGTTACCGATACAGCGTCTTTACGACTTATCCCAGGTGCCGATGCTCTGAAAAGCCATAGTCTGCAACGAAATCCTTTTTCACGATTAACTACTCCCGACGATGTGGCTAACGTGGTTTATCTGTTGTGTAAAGATGAGGCTGCCTGGATCAACGGTGCCGTCATTCCGGTAAACGGCGGAGAACACCTTCAATAAACGGATACCCTGTGCAGAACTTTATCGATATTCAGCGAAAACTCCCTTATACAAAACCCTTTCTGTTTGTCGATACGCTGCACCATGTCGATGAAAATGGCGTAGAAGGTAGTTATACATTTCCAGAAGATTCTTTTTTTTATGAAGGCCATTTCAAGCAGTCACCCGTAACCCCTGGTGTCATTCTGACGGAGGTCATGGCGCAGATCGGTGTCGTTTGTCTTGGCATTTTTTTGCTGGATCAAACACAGACCGCCGATATTGGGATTGCCATGACGAGTACACAAATTGACTTTTATAAGCCCGTTTTTCCCAACGAAACCGTGATTGTTCGGTCAACAAAAGAATATTTCCGATTTCATAAGTTAAAATGTAAAGTCGAGATGGTAAACAGCCGAGGTGAACTGGTTTGCCGTGGTACTATTTCGGGGATGATGAAACCAACCGATCATGCGTAAACGAGTTGTCATTACGGGTCTGGGGGTGGCCGCTCCCAACGCGGTGGGTATCCCTGCTTTTTTGGACGCGATCCAGGCGGGGCAGAGCGGCATTGCGTTTCAGCAGAACCTAGCTGACCTTGTATTCTCGTGTCAGATTGGTGGTATTCCGCCCGTTACAGAGGCTATCAAAAAACAGTATTTTACCGAGTTGCAACTCCGTCAGCTCAACAGTAGTGGCATTGTTTATGGTGTCATTGCAGGAATGGAAGCCTGGCAGAACGCGGGCCTTCCTATTGCCAGCGAAGAACCTGACTGGGATACGAGCATTGTGTTCGGAACCGGCATTTTAGGCATCGACAAGTTCAGAGAGTCTATTTATAAGGTCGATGACGGGCAGGTCAGGCGATTGGGGAGTACGGTCGTTGTTCAGACAATGACCAGTGGTGTCAGCGCTTATCTGGGAGGTATGATCGGCTGTGGCAACCAGTTAACCGCCAATTCATCGGCTTGCGCCACGGGAACGGAAGCCTTATTGCTTGGCTATGAGCGCATTGCCAGCGGTCAGGCAAAACGGGTGCTGGCCGGTAGCTGTAGCGATCATGGTCCTTACATATGGGGCGGCTTCGATGCCATGCGTGTCATGCCCTATCAGTTCAACGATACACCCGAACGGGCATCGAGGCCATTGAGCGCCACAGCCAGCGGATTTGTTCCCGGTAGTGGAGCTGGCGCGCTGGTGTTGGAGTCACTAGAGTCGGCTCTGGAACGGAATGCCCTTATTTATGCCGAAGTGCTGGGTGGTCATTTGAATTCGGGAGGACAGCGGGGCGGAGGTTCCATGACCGCTCCGAATTCGTCGGCCGTAAAACGGTGTATTCAGCAGGCATTGGCAGCCGCCAATGTCCGCCCCGAAGCGGTTGATTTGATTGACGGCCATCTGACCGCCACCAGTAAAGATTCATCCGAAGTGAGTGCGTGGTGTGATGCCCTGGGCCGAACAGGGGCTGACTTCCCGTACATCAACTCGCTCAAATCCATGGTGGGGCATTGCCTGAGCGCGGCAGGCAGCATCGAGTGTGTGGCCGCTGTGCTGGAATTGCAACAGGGCTTTATCTATCCATCTATCAACTGCGAAGACCTGCATCCTGCTATCGCGGCCCTCATTGAACCGGAGAAAATTCCACATCAGCTAATCAAAAAAGATATTAATGTGATTGCCAAGGCTAACTTTGGTTTTGGTGACGTAAACGCATGTGTTATTTTAACGAAGTTTCAGCCGTAAATAAAAAGTATGCAAACCAAAGACGAACTAATCGATACGCTTAAGAGAATTGTCAAACCGTACGTTCAGGACGAACAGGCGTTTGCCCACGTCACGGAGACTACTGACTTTCTGAATGACTTGAAAATAAACTCGGCTAACCTGGTCGACATTGCCCTGGATGTTGAAGAAGAATTCAATATTGTGATCGATAATGAAGCCATGGAGCAGATGCTGACCGTTGGTTCATCCATCGATATTATTACTCAGAAACTGGCCGAGAAACTATGATCGGCAATGATATTGTCGATTTAAGGCAGGCCAGCCAGGAAAGCAACTGGCGCCGGAAAGGTTACCTGAATAAACTATTTACGCCCCACGAACAGCATCTTATCCACGAAGCGACTGATCCTGACCGTATGGTCTGGCGGTTGTGGAGCATGAAGGAAAGTACGTATAAACTAGCCGTTCGAAAAACGAAGAACCGGGTTTTCGCACCGGTGAAGATAGCCTGTTCGCTCAACGAATCGGCGGAGGAAGCAACCGAAGGGTGTGTCTTCCATGAGGAAAGATACCAAACCCGGTCACTTATCACATCCCGATACATCGCTACGGTAGCCTTCGCGGCCAACACATCTCCACCCTATAGCCAGGTCATTATTCCCTTTGATACAACGAATTATGGGGAACATCACGATCTTATTCGACAGACGCTCAGGCAACACAGCTCGGCGTTGTTCCAGGCGTCTGAACACGAAATTCATATAGACAAAGACCGCCTTGGCGTTCCCGTTCTGACTATCGGTGACTCAGCAACCATACCGGTCAGCATCAGCCACCACGGCTACTACGGCGCGTATGTTGTTGGTCTGGGGTAAATCTGGCAAAAAAGTCTCTTATACAGCACTAGACTTAATTAAGCTATACCTATCCATCCTTAGATAGAATGAACACGATTAAACAAACTCAACCAGCTCAAGGCGATTATTATGGAGTGATCTACAAAGGCAGTCTGATTTTGCCAATCCTGTTACTCATTGTTCTTGCCATAGCTTTGTGGTGGTTCCTAAGGAAACGTAAATCAACGAAGTGACTTTTCCACTTGTATAAAGCCAGAATAACGCATTTATCATACTAAAGAAAATTACAGTTCTTGTGGCATACGTCGCGAACGAATAGCGGAATAAGCTACTGACGCCCCACTAATTTTAGAAGATCGTTCAGGCATTGTCAGGGCTTCTGCAGCTGATTAATAATAGATCAAGTAAATACTATTTCTAAAAATAGCGTTGCCCTTTACATTGGCTTCTCCGGAATAGAGTGAATACTAGTAGGCATACAACAGGTCTCTCGAAAGTACGATACTTGAACACGAATCGAAGTAGTCAAGCATCGTACTTTCAAGAGACCATAGTGTTAACGATTTTGTAAACTCATTTAAAAATGAACAACAAGCTGAGTTTGTAGTCCAACTTTATAAGAGTTGTATTTACTGAATTGATAGAAAGCCGTATTATCCGGCTTGTTTATCAGATAACTTGCTGTCGGTTGAATAATCCAGGATAGTTTAGAGCTAATTTTATAATCAACTCCAACTCCCATAACAGCGTTGGTTTTAAGGGGGTCATTACTAGCCGACTTATTTTTTTCAAAAATCGTTCCTACGGAAAAATAGGGGGATAAGCGTCGATTTGAGAGTCTATAATTGATCAAAACAGGGAGTTGAATATACTCCGAGTTTAATTGAATATTGTCGCTCTGTGGCGTTTTTAAGTGCGATGTAGCTCTGTTGTAAAGTACCCCTACTGAGAGATTCCACTTCTGATTAAAGTTATAATGGACTGTTAATCCGGCTGATGAGCCCAAGCTATAACCAGATGATTTGGCATTTGACCCATCATAAATTGAGTGAGTCTGATAAGAGTAATTGCCATAATTAAACCAGTAGGTTGGCGCAATCGACACTTTACCCTGAGCAAATAGACAAGTAGTAGATGTTAGGAAGAAGACTAATGTTTTCATAGCCGAATTTGTGTTTGACTAAAGACTCAACAAACTATTGAAAGGTTGTAAATACTAAATAAAAGGTTGATAAAGATATGTTTACTAACTTTTATTATTTGCTAAGACAAGAAAAACGCTTCTAAATATGATACGTTAGAATTTACTAACAAGGAGAAGTGCAACGCCTGACTGCCGCGATCAATAGCCAGGCGTTGCAGTCTCGGGCGAACAGTTGTGTAATTACACTTGTGTTAATGTAACTAACTTATAATTATCTAGATTTTCTTATCAAATAGTTATACAACAAATACCAGAATAGTAAAAATACAATTAACTGAACTACGAGAACAATTAGCCAAGCTTCTTTACCACCTCCGTATAAAATACCAAAGCCTAAAAAACATACAGGCATAGTGGTGATATTTATAATTGAAATGATTCCAGAAATTAGCTCATGTTGATTGAAATTTTTATTTCCGATTGCGAAGAGTGCTATAGTTCCAACCCCTACATAAGCGAGTGAGATCTTGAATGATCTTGCTCTTATTTCATTCCTATATTCTAGAAAAAACTTGTTGTATAAGTGGCATTACGTTAGGCAATAAGCTTATTCGTACATAGTTGCGGCTGTTAGAATTTCGGCAAACACACGCCAATTAACGTTTTCTAAAATTGGCTTACCCATATTGATATAATAGCCGTCCACTTCTTCAGTCCAACTTTTAATGCCGTTTAGATACTCATCCAAAGTATTATTCTCCCAAGCAGATCGGTCTGATTGAAGATCTTCAAGTAGAGCGCCTAGGAACCTTGTAAAGTCTTCTCTCGAAGATATGTTGCTAATCTGAGTTGTAAAATCTCTCATGCGATCCTGTTATACAATCATCGACACGTTAACCTACCCGAAAATTAATGCAATAATAGACTTCATATACCTGTTCAGTCTCCTCGTCCCAAAAATACATGTTGGCAAGTCGGCTACCGATCAGCGAGCTGGTTTTTGCAGCAGCTACTAATTTCATGTTATGAAACTATCCTAAGAAATACGCTTCACGGTTGGGGTTCATATACAATTTGATATAACGACTAAAATTTTTACCGTGACCACTTACCTTTTGTTCCTTGCTCCTATCAACCTTCAAAGGAAAAAAGGTAAGGCCTCCATAATGCGTGATTAGGCTTACCTAGAGCCCTTTAGTAATCAAACTTCTTAGTTAATTTTTAACTATCTTTCCAATGAAACCCAACTTTATTAGCTGGATTAGTGTATGGACGCTATTGCTGGTCGTTACTTCCTGCGAAGACCACCGAATTCCTCAAGCGCAACGGTTTAGGATTAAGACAGTCAGAACCACATCTACTGATCCATATACGACCTACATTAGTACTACAACTGAAAGGTATAACTATAATAGCAATGGTCGTTTGGTCAGCTATGTGTCAGGACTTGAATCAAACTCCCCTGCTCCTATTGGTGATTCTTCCAGAACTGTCCTGAATTATGATGCCCAGGGAAGACTAGAAACCATCTTTTCTGAATCTTGGGATTTAGTCAATACGGCATCTGGGGTCGTTCGTTTATGGCGTCCTGACTTCAACAACACCTATGCGTATGATCTAAATGGCAACATCAGTGTTATGAGAATAGTGGCCATAACGAAAGATCGATCCAGAAGTCCAAATTTATTGGAGGTGTTACGGTTTGAATATAATGGCGCTAAGTTTCCGGTTAAAGTGCTACACACTAGGGCATCCGACAACAATCAGTGGGTAGATCAATATACGTATAGCGGAGCTAATATTGTCAAGGTAGAACAAAGTGATAACCACGCTGCCCCGGTAACGACAGTCTACCAATATGACAACAAACCCAATCCTTTTTATGGATTGATCATAGGGACTAAACGGAACGATTCCTTTACCGCTTTTAACAGCAATAATCTGATTGTAAGCGGCTACCAATATGAGTATGATTCAAATGGGTTATTGTTGAAGATTGTTACCGTAGACGGAGTTGTGCAGACCTACGAATACGAAACTTACTAACTTAAGCGTACCTGTATAAGCAGCCCGAGGCCACCAACCTCATTGGTGATTGAGCGGAATTAAATCAAAGTACAAATCGCCTAATCGTTTGGGTTTCTCATTTTGGCAGGCAAACTACCTATCAGCGGGCTGGCTTTTGCGGCCGCCCGCTGAATATCAAAAAACGTAAACCAAAACTCCCTTACACACCCGTCGGTGATTTCCGGTACTCGGAGGGTGTTTTCTGCGTGTGTTGCTTGAAAAACGTGGTGAAGTAAGCCGGTGAACTAAAGCCCGTTTCGTAGGCAATTTCGGCCATTGACTTTGTGCTTTCCGACAGCAGCCGTCTGGCTTTTTTCAGGCGAATCTCGGCGATGTAATCAATTACGTTCATAGCGAGCAGCGCCTGTACTTTTCGATAAAGCTGCACCCGCGAGAGCCCCATATCGCGACTGAGCCGTTCAACGCTAAAGGTCGCGTCGGTCAGACCCTGTTCGATGAGGCCC
This sequence comes from Spirosoma horti, assembly GCF_054776595.1. Lineage (NCBI taxonomy): Bacteria > Pseudomonadati > Bacteroidota > Cytophagia > Cytophagales > Cytophagaceae > Spirosoma > Spirosoma horti. Next base: position 159,075 of record NZ_BAAHBQ010000008.1, on the reverse strand, counting down.
GTCAGTTCATTAAGGAACTTCTTGTCCTGCCGATTGCCTCCGGTCGATTGCGCCAGAAAATCAGATGCGTACCGCCGTTGCCACTTTTCGCGATTGGCCAGGGTGGTGCGGATAACTTCGAGCAGATAAGCCGTATTAAACGGCTTCGTAATGTAGGCATCAGCACCAGCCCGGGTTCCCTCAATTCGCTGCTCCATCTGTCCCTTGGCAGTCAACAATAAAACGGGAATATGGGATGTTCGCAGGTCGGCCTTGACCCGTTGCGTGAGTTGTAAACCGTCCATTCCCGGCAGCATCACATCACTGACAATTAAATCCGGAATGAGTTCAAGTGCCCGTTCCCAACCGCTCTCTCCTGTATTTTCCGCCACAATATCGAATTCATGAGCCAGACGGGCCGTGAGAAACGTTCGCAAATCATCGTTATCTTCTACAACCAGGAGGGTGCCCGAGTGCCCGGCCGATAGATCAACAGGGGCCGCAGCCTCGTCTTCATCCAGATCAGCCAATAGTCGCGTTGGGGCTGAACTACCCGGATTGAGCGAGTTTCGTGATACCGAACCATCCATTTCTTCGGGGGCCAGATGGGCGTTACCCAGCGGCAGCAGAATAGTGAATAGGGTTCCTTTATCCTTTTCGGACTGTACACTGATTTCACCCTGGTGCAGTTGAATAAACTCCATCGACAGGGCGAGTCCCAGCCCTTTCGAGAGGTTGAACGGCCGGGTTCCACTATAAAACAAGTCGAAAGCATGTGCCTGTTCATCAGGCGTCATGCCTTCGCCATTGTCCTGCACCTGAATCCGTACCTGCTGGTTCACCACATCCAGCCGAAGATGAATGAGCCCCCCTTTGGGCGTGTATTTAAACGCATTCGACAGCAGGTTGACAATCACTTTGTCTAACTTTTCGCTATCAAACCAAACAGGTAGACTAGCTTTTGTGGGGATAAACTGAAGATCGATGCGTTGTTTGTCGGCCTTCCGTTTAAAATCCTGAACGATATCGTCAATAAAGGCAATCAGGTCCTGTTCCGCCGTGTGCAGCCGTTGTTTACCGGCATCCGTTTTTCGCAGATCCAGCATTTGATCGATGAGCCGCAACAGGCGGTACGCATTTTTCTGAATCAACGTCAGATTGCTTTTCAGCTCATGGGTGCTCACCGTTCTTTTGCTCAACAAATCTTCGGCAGGCGTCAGAATCAGGCTCAGGGGCGTGTTGAATTCGTGGGAGATATAGGAGTAGAACCGAAGTTTTTCCTCCGTGGCCAGACGAGCCTGCTGCGATACGGCTTCAATTTTATCCTTCTGCTCCCGAATCTCATCATTCTGATTTTCGAGCGTACGGTAAGCCACCTGCTTTGATCGGAAGAGGTATAAGGCCCAGCTACCCAGTAAGATAACGACCAGCAAACTGGCTAGCGTGAAATAAAGCGTGTTTTTCTGAGATGTATATGTCTCCGTGAGTTCTTCGATACGCTGGCTCTGCCGCTCAATATCAGCCTGTTGAGCCAGCAGTTTATCGCTTTGTGCCTTAAGCGCCCGAATATTTGACGCGTCTACCTGAATCGAGTTCAGGATCTGCTCCCGCTTGACGGATTTTCCTTCGAGAATTCGGGTGGCCGTTTCAATGGCTTCTTCACCGCCGGTCGGGTATAAAAAACTAGCTTTTAACAGGCCATTCGTGATCGCCTGCATACCCGCACTTGGGCCGGGGAGCGCATCGATTCCCACAAAATCCAGTTGGTGCTGAAGGCCGTTTTGTTTCCAGACTTCGTAGGCCCCAAGCGCCATCACGTCGTTATGCGCAAACAGGACATCCGCTTCTTTCAACGCGTTCAGATCAGACGCTACGACCTGCCGGACGGTATCCCGCTCCCATTGCCCATTTAATTCCTTGACGACCCGTATGTTCGGAAATTTCTGTAGCTCCTCCCGAAAGCCCCGATGCCGCTCCTGTGCAGGCGACGAACTGGGCAATCCCCACACCTCGACAACGCGCCCTCGCCCTTTCAGGTAATTGCCAATAAAGGTACCTGCCAGTCGGCCAATCTCGACATTGTCACCGCCAATGTAGGCGTTATAAGACTCGGTGTCAATCTTTCGATCCAGCAGAATAACGGGTATTCCTTTTTTGAAAACGGCTTCGATAACCTTGGTAAATGGGGTCGTTTCGTTAGGCGAAATAATCAGCAAGTCGATCTCCCGATCCACCAGCGATTGGATCTGACTAATCTGCCGTGTTGTACTATTACCGGCATCTTCGTAAAGGAGTGTATAGTTGGGATGAAACGTCAGATTCCGTTTCATATCGTTGAGCATCGTCTTCCGCCACTCATCGCCCCCCGTGCATTGGGAAAACCCAATCTTGTATACCTTAGGCTGCGTTTTTGACTGGCAGTTTCCCAGTAGCAGGCCGCTTATCATCAGCAACAGGAAATGCTTGCCCTTCTGTCTGGAAATGAGTTTTATCAGGAGGGTTGCATTCCTGATTGCTAAACAACGGAGCGGACGACTCATAGAGAAAGGGCCAAATTTCGGCACTGTCCAAAGATAATGTATAATAATTACATACAAAAACTAACAAATCGTTGGAAATGCTGTAGCCATATCCAGGCTTATCCAGCCTTCAAGGTGGGCTCATCGCGCCAGAATTATCCATACCGCAACACCACGTCTTATTGCATCCGCCTATCGCTGTTTTTGTTTAGTTGCGTTGACAGGATTTCCGGCTCTAAGTCAGCTAGCATACGCCGTTGCCAAACCAAATGAAACAGTTTAGGTAATTGCCTATCCGGCGAAAGACTAAGGGTTGAATTAAGCTGAAACAACCGTTCACTCAGGCTGATCGCCGTTCACTCAAAGAATAATACCTTTTGAAGAACAGCGATCTAGCTTGCAACCACTAAATCAAAAAATGTTTACTATGCGTCATTCATTCATTCTCATTGCACTTATTACTTTAGTCGGAACAGCCTTCCGCCCTGTTTCGTCACCTTCTGGGGTTAACATTACTGGCACTTGGAAACGTACATCCTTAAACATGGTTGAGGCCAACGGCAAAACAACGGATCTTAATGCCACCCTTAACAAATCCATGCCCTGCATGAAAGATATTACCTACACATTCTTAAGCGATGGTCAAATGAAAAGCAATGTCCCCGATGCTTGTGGTGCCATGAAAAAAACGATCGAAGACATGAGTGCAAAAGGTAAATGGACTGCCAACGGTGAAAAAATAGTCGTCACTATGGCAATGAAAGAAGTTCCACCGTCTACATATGATGTTAGCTTTCAAGGTAACACTATGACGTGGATCTTGAATTATGCCGATAACCCAAAAACGCCTAACCCTACAAAAGCCAGTCGCTTAACGACTGTCTATCAGCGGATTTAAAGTAACACAGCAATGGAGACGATGGCGTTTGGATAAAATTCAACGACAAGAAGCAGCGGTTACTGGTCATATAAAGCCCCTATATTCACCGGGGCTAAACCTATAGAAATAAGCTCCCTATCAGGAATAAATCCGACTCGTCGCCTGCTGGCAGAAAGTCCCTGTTGCTATTGCCTGGGCCGGTTTAGTAGCTGGTAATCATACGCTTAGTTAGCTAATTAAGCGTATGATTACCTCCTCGTTAGGGCCGTTCGGCGGGAGTCGAGTTTGAGAAAAATGAACAGCAGGATGGAAAATGACCAGAGGGAGGAGCCTCCATAGCTGAAAAATGGCAGGGGAATTCCAATAACCGGCATTAGCCCGATGGTCATACCGATATTGACCATCACATGGAAGAAGATGATACCCGCCACACAGTAGCCATAGACGCGGGCAAATTTCGTTCGTTGTTTTTCAGCCAAAACAACGATGCGGGAAATCAGCCCGATAAACAGCGCAATAACCACAAACGCGCCCACGAAGCCATGCTCTTCACCAATGGTGCAGAAAATGAAGTCAGTGCTCTGTTCCGGTACAAAGTCGAACTTGGTTTGCGTTCCTTCCAGAAATCCCTTTCCCTGAAGCCGCCCGGACCCAATGGCAATCTTGGCCTGGGTTACATTCCAGCCGACACCAAGTGGATCAATTTTCGGGTCGACCAGCACTTTAATCCGGTTGCGCTGGTGTTTCTGCAAGACGTTATTCACGAAGAAATCAACGCCTGTGACATACCCGATCATGACGATGCCAACCAGCCCCATCGCCAGTAAATTAGGCAGGGTGCGGTTGTAGCGAGGCATAAGCAAAATAACCAACGCGAGCAACACGCCGATGCCAATAAAAATATACAGCTTTGGGAAGACCAGCGCCAGCACAAACAATGCAGCCGCCGTAATACCAACGGCGGGAATCCAACTGGGTAGGCCCTCCCGATAGAGCATGATCACGAACGAGGCAAACACCAGCGTTGAGCCGGTTTCGTTCGACGCCAGAATAAGAATACAGGGCAGCACAATGATACCGCCAATAAACATCAGGTCTTTCCGTTTGGCCAGGTTAATGCCCGGCACATCCATATATTTAGCCAGCGCCAGGGCCGTAGCCACCTTCGCAAACTCGGCTGGCTGAATGGAAACAGCGCCAAACTTAAACCACGACCTCGACCCATTGATGTTGGATCCGGCAAAGAGAACCAGGATCAACACCAGGATCATGAAGCCATAGAAGACAAAGGCAAAAGTGTCAAAAAAAGTATGATTGACGACCAGAATACAAATAATCAGGATTACAGTCGTACCAATCCACATCATCTGCTTTCCGGCATTGGTAGTCATGTCGAACAAGCTGGTATGATCTTCCGGACTATACACAGCGGCATAGACATTCAGCCAGCCCATCGTTACACAGCCAAAATAAAGCAGCAACGTAAGCCAGTCAATGTTTTGTGAAAAAGGGTCGTTATTACGGGCCAATGTGGTTTACGGTTTTTGGCGTACGGTTTGAAGTGTACAGTTTGTGATTTACAGTTTGTGGTTTGCCGACGTACGTGGGTCTGACGCGCAACTGTAAACTACGAACCACAAACCTCAAACCCTCGGCTTCTTTCAATTCAAAATAGCGGCTACGACCGGCCGGGATTTGGTGGTGGTCATCAAAGGTTTGGGGGCAGCCGGTTTCTGGCCTGTTGTATCTTTTTTGGGCGCAACGGGCTTTTTGTAGACCGGAAGGCCACTAACCGGCGGCAGGTAGTTGGACGCTTTCACCTGCTCGTCCAGTTTCTTGGCCTCCGTTTTCCGCTTTAGGTAGCGTTCGGCGACCAGTGCTGCTACCGATGCGGCCGCTTTACCACCCCAACCTGCATTTTCGACGAATACGGCTACCGCAATTTTCGGGTCGTTCATAGGGGCAAACCCGATGAAAATAGAATGGTCGAACTTATGCCCGAACTTATTGTTTTGCGACGTACCCGTTTTACCACACAGGTCAATACCGTCAATGTTTGCCAACGGTGTTACCGTGCCATGAGCAACGGCACCCCGCATGCCGTCAATGACGGGTAAGTAATATTTATAGTCGATGCCTGTTTCGTGGCGTTTACGATACTCGTCCGGCACGCCAACGCCGGGCTTGTCGAAACCTTTGATAAAGTGGGGTGTAATGTACCAGCCCCGGTTGGCAATGGTTGCGGCCAGATTAACCAGTTTCAGAGGGCTGATCAGCAACTCACCTTCGCCAATGCTTAATGAATAAACGTTCGAAAACTTCCATCGTAACGAACCACCATACGCCTTGTCGTAGTATTCAGGAGTTGGCAGATTACCCTTTCGTTCGGTTGGCAGGTCGATACCCAGCCGGTCGGCGATCCCGAATTTCTCGGCCATATCGTGCCACTGCCGTAAGCCAATCGCCGATGCTTTGAAAGTGTTGTGCTCGCCGTTGAAGTAGAGAAACTTCCGGAATACATAATAGAAATAGGGATTGCAGGAATTCTGAACCGCTCCGCGCAGATTATTACCCCCGCGACAGTGGCAGCGCATGGGTGAACCAGCATGTCCGTAAACCGTCGTTGGCAAAAGGGACCCCTGTTGCTGGGCAATCAAGGCCTGAATCAACTTAAACGTTGAACCGGGGCGGTAACTTGCCATAACGGGCCGGTTGATCAGTGGCTTATAGGGGTTTTTGATCAGTGCCCGGTAGTTTTTAGAGAAAAACCGGCTCGACAACAGGTTAGGGTCATAGGTGGGCGCCGACACCGACACCAGCACTTCGCCCGTTGCTGGTTCTACTGCCAGCACAGCCCCTACTTTATTCTGCATCAGGCTATCGGCATATTTCTGCACCTCGACGTCAATGCCCGTAATCAGGTTTTGTCCGGCTACGGCCAGCGTGTCGAATTCGCCATTTTTCCAGGAGCCTTTGTTAACGCCCCGGACATTCTGCATCATGAACTTAACGCCCCGTTTGCCGCGCAACTGCTCTTCATATTGTTCCTCCAGCCCATTATGACCAATATAGTCGCCCTGCCGGTAGTAGAGAATATCCTGATTTTCGAGTTGCTTTTTACTGATTTCACTCACGTAGCCCAGTGCGTTGGACAGCGTATGGGCCGGATACGTGCGCATGGAACTGATAACGGGCTCGAAGCCCCGGTAATCGACCAGTGCATCCTGAATCCGGGCAAAATCTTCCTTGGAAAGCTGTCGCAGAAATAACGACGGTTTAACGGGCGAGTAATTCTTGGCCAGTCCCATGATGCTGTCAAACTCGGACAGATCCATGTTCATCATGCGGCAAAAAGCCAGCGTATCCGGAATTCGAACCTGCTTGGGTGTGACATACAGGTCGTATACCGGTGTGTTGTATACGATGAGTTGGTTATTTCGGTCGTACACCTGCCCCCGATAGGGAATTTCGACCACCCGCTTAATCGAATTCTTCGACGCCCCCAGCGAGTAGGTATCGTCCAATACCTGCAAATAAAACAATCGGGCCAGATACGTTAATCCAACCAGGCAAAAAACGCCGATAATGACCCACTTCCGATTCTCTAACATGAGAATAAACTTCTTTCAATCAAGCTACGTACTCTACACAAAGTTAGTTTAATAACGACGAGTTCAGTGGTCAATGATGAATTATGAATGATAAATTATGACTAGTGGCTTATGGCTGCTGTCCATGCGTTTACCCATCATGAATCATTCCTACTTCATCCTTTTATATCACCAGCCTCTGGCCGACGTTCGAATCCGGCAGAGATACATATCGGCGGTAATGTACAGGGTTGAGCCGTCGTCGCCCCAGGCACAGTTGGCCGTAGCAGCGCCAATTTTAATCTGGCCCAGGCATTCACCCGCTGCCGACAACACCAATACGCCACCGCCACCAGTTACCCATAAATTCCCATTTCGATCCACTTTCATGCCGTCGAAGCCACCGTCGAGGCCCAACTTCTTCATGCCATCGGCCCCGAAAATGACGCGCCCTTTCCCCACGGCACCATCGGCCTGCAACGGATATGCCATAACAACGGGACGGAGTGGATCGGACTGGGCCACATATAACGTTTTCTCATCGGGCGAAAGCGCTATGCCATTGGGGCGAGTGAGGTCACTGACAACGATCGAAACGGGACCCGGTACGCCCGCCCGCTCGGGGCCAATCCGGTAAACACCCCAGCCGTCCGTTTCCTTTCCGGGATCTTTTTCCTTTTTGGGCATCCCATACGGTGGATCGGTGAAGTAATAGCTTCCATTGGAATGGGCCACCACATCGTTAGGGCTGTTGAACCGCTTGCCATTGAAATTATCGGCCAACGTGCGTTTCCCTCCACTCCCATCCAGCGCCATGGCCGTTACACGTCGGTCGCCGTGCTCACATGCAATAAGTCGCCCCTGCCGGTCGAGCGTCAGGCCATTTGAACCAGGTTCTTCACTGTAAGGACCGACTCCCGTGTAGCCCGATGGCTTCAAAAACGGGATAACGCCATCCTTTTCGGTCCACTTGAAAATTGTGTTCTGTGGTACATCGGAAAAAAGCAGACAGGTCTGGTCCTTAATCCAAATGGGCCCTTCTGTCCAGACAAAGCCACTCGCCAGCACTTCGACTTTGGCGTCGGCTGGAATAAGTTTATCCAGACGCGGATCGACCCGCACAATCTGGCCGATGGTTGGAAACGGGGTGGGCTGGGCAAAGGCCGACCCCAGGAGACAGACCAGCATGCCTGTGCGTAAGATAGCGTGTAGGTTCATAGAGTTTTAGGAATAATCGCTAATTCTACAACGAATTTTAACAGGTCACAAGGGGAGAAAATGGTTTGAGCGGACTTTTTAATTAATATTACAAATTCGCTTATTTTTAAGTGGTTTTCCAATCCCCAATCCGATTTTGTTATGAACGATAAAAAACGAGTGGCTTCATCAACTGCGCCGGAAGGTAATTCCCGGCGGTCGTTTTTGAAGACCCTTGGTCTGGCTGGAACAGCGGTTGCTACAGCACCAGCAGCTCTGGCTGAAACCACCTCGGCAGGCATCCCCCAGTACCTTAATTTAGTTCGAAGCCATTCGAGTACGGCGGCCAATGATAAAGTTCGTATTGCACTCATTGGTACCGGTGGAATGGGCATTGGCGACACGCAAACGGCGCTGATGGTCGACGGTATCGAAATGGTGGCGGCCTGCGATCTATATGATGGACGTCTGCGCCGGGCAAAAGAGCTGTGGGGGGATCAGCTACCGGTCACAAAGGATTATCGCGAAATCCTCGAACGGAAAGATATCGACGCCGTGATCAACGCAACAACGGATCACTGGCACGAAAAAATATCGTCTGACGCCATGCACAAAGGCAAACACGTGTATTGCGAAAAGCCGATGGTTCAGAAGGTCGAAGATGGCCATAAACTTATAAAAGTTTCCAAAGAAACGGGCAAGGTTTTTCAGGTGGGTAGCCAGTTTGCCAGCTCGCTCCTGATCGCCAAAGCGCGTGAACTGATGAAGGCCGGTGATATTGGAGAGCTTGTCTTTGCCGAAGCGATTTACGACCGCCACAGTGCCATGGGTGCCTGGCAGTATTCGATTCCACCCGATGCCTCTCCGCAAACCGTTGATTGGGATACGTATCTGGGCAGCGCCCCCAAACGGCCGTGGGACCCGCTCCGTTTTTTCCGGTGGCGCAATTATCAGGATTATGGAACCGGGATTGCCGGTGACCTTTACGTTCACCTGCTCACCTCGCTGCACTGCATCACCGGTTCAAAGGGGCCAAACCGCGTCTATTCCAGTGGCGGAACTCGCTACTGGAAAGATGGCCGCGACGTACCTGATATTCAGCTGAGTATTTACGATTACCCTAAAACAGCCGAGCATCCTGAGTTCAACCTGACCACCCGTTCTAATTTCGTTGATGGTGGCGGGGGCAATTACCTCGTTCGGATTGTGGGTACCGAAGGCGATTTATCCCTGGGTTTCGACAGCCTGACCGTTCACCGGAACAAATTTCCGAAGGCACCGGGTATGTCTATTGACAACTTCCCGAAAGACCAGAAAGAACTGTACGTGAAGGAATACAACAAACTCTATCCGCCACACCCAGAGCTGGAAGGCCCGAAAGAGTTCAAATACGCGTTTCCTAAAGACTATAAAGGCGACCGCTATGAGCACTTCGTAAACTTCTTCAATTCGGTGCGGACAAACGCGCCCAATATTGAAGATGCCACGTTCGGTCTTCGGGCCTGCGGTCCAACACAGTGCGGCAACATGAGCTTTGCGCAAAAGAAAGCCGTCAGTTGGGACCCCATCAAAATGCAGATCCTGGGGGCTTAAGTAGTTCCTTCGTATTCAAATTAAAAAAGAGTCGGCTAGCCGACTCTTTTTTTTACTCCACCCGTAGTTTACGTTTCCCCACCCCCGCCCTTCCGGCAAACGTGGCTCCTTCAACCCGAATGCGCAGCTCTGTTTTAGCATCCGACGTAAAGAAAGAAACGGTTGCTTTCCCTTCGGCGTCCGTTTGAATCATAGGTGCCCAGAACAACGTCGTTCGGTAATCGGGCCTGACGTGTTCCGGCTTCTTGACATCGTAGCGGGGGGCATAAAATTCGCGAACGGGCGCATAGCCAGGCAGTTTGGCAAGCAATGTACCCGGCACTACCTCTTTTGATAAATCATAGTCGGCCTTTCCTCGTTTGGTCAGAATGGAAATAACGCCCCCCGAGGCCCTGGAGCCGTAAATAGCCGCCGATGCTCCTTTCAGCACATCAACCCGGTCGACATCCTGCACTGAAATACCCATAATTGCCTGTAAATCCATGGGCATTCCATCCAATATAAATAGAGGCTCTACCGGCCCATTGAAGTTAGCAGCTCCACGAATCTGCACTCTGGCATTAAAGCCATTTCCCGTTACCTGTACACCCGCAATTTTCCCCTGAATTACATCCAGAATAGTCAGCCGCCCGGACGTGTTCATTTGATCGAACTTGACCGTCGCGTCGGGTGTGCCATAAATAACCCTCGAGTCGCGCTCCTCCGTTTTTTTCGCTTTCACCGTGACAGCCTGTAGCAGCACCTCGCCATTCCGCTTTAGCTGACGTTCGATTTCCTGGTTTTCTTTCGTTCTCCTAATGAACTCAGTGAGCTCATCGGCCCGGAATTCCATCGGATTATATGGGGCCTGAATAAGCGTAACAGTTGGCATCAGAAGTTGATCCAGGGTGATGACCAGATTTCGATTAGCATTGCCTTTCAAGCCCTGAATCAACACAGTTGTGGTATCGGTAAAATCCAGATCATAGGCCACATAATTGCCAGACGCATCGGTCTCGCCCACGAGCACATCACGGGTGCTGTCTTTTTTGGCGATGATAAACGTCAGCTTAACTTTTCCGCCAATGTCTTTCTGATTCGGGCGCACTACCCGCCCTGTTAAGGACAAGCCCCTTTCGATTGGGTATTTAAGGGGTGGTACGGTTCCGGCCAGCACATCAGTCCAGGCAAACCGACGCCAGCCCTGGGTCAACAACAACAAATCCAGTTGCAGCCACCGATCCCTATTAGCTGGGTTAAAGTACGCATCGGGCTGTTCGATCGTACCGGTCAAATCGGACGACAGCAACAGGTGCGATCGAATCGTTGCCCCATTCGAATCGGCTTCCGGTGCGAGTCTGGCATCAACGGCCGCCAGCGACAAATTCGCCGGAGTTGGCTTGCCGTCGGCGTTTCTAGTCGTAATGGTTAAATTGACCTGTTCACGGTTTTTGTAGACGGCTTTATCGGCAACTACGTCAACATTCAGCTGCTCATTTTTATTGATGTATACAAGCCGTTCACAAACCGGCTTGTGGTTTTCATCAAATACCGTTAGCTGGGCAATGCCCTCCGGGAAAGTAGAGCGGGGCAATCGGATCATCGCCGTTTTTCGGGATAAAGGCACTTTGGCCGCCTGAATAATCTGCCCGCGCGCCTGGGCCACAAGTGTCAGCGTAGCCGAGGAATCGACTACCGTTTTGTTGTTCATCAGGTACACCAGCACATTGTCTTTATTGGTCAGGTTTTCGACCTGCATCACCACGCCCTGTTCCTGCACAGCGGGCATTGGGTAACTGGCAAGCGTTCCGTCGGCGAGGGATACGAAGGCCGTATAAACTTGCTTTGACTCCGGTTTGAACATCAGATAACCCATTCCTAAATGAGTAGTTGTAAATCCAATAACCGTATCTTTTTTAGCGTCCAGCACAAATCCCTTCACGGCAAGCCCCGCCCCGCCCGAGTTAACCACTTTAAACGCAACACGACTCGTCAGCCCATCGACCAGATGCCCGCCTTCGGGCAGAAACTGCACATCGGGTTTAGGCATTACGCTCGAGTTTCGTGATGCCGAGCCTGGCTCATCGGCTCGCAGAATGGTCACCGTTTTGGTAAAGAAAAAGTCATCCGGGTAATTCCGCATGAAGTTTGTATAGCCACGAAGTTGATAGGAACCCGAAGCTAGCGAATCGGGCAACAGAAGCTGGCCTGGTGCGTAACTATTGGTGGTCCTAAACTGCGTTCGCAACCGAATTCGCCGGGCTTTCAGATCGACCAGATCGACGTATAAAACCTTGCTGAGCGTGTCGGCTTCGTGAGTTTTCCCGTCAAAAATATAGCCTTTTAACCAGATCGTTTCGCCAATAAGGTACGTGTCCCGGTCGATATGAATATAAACTTTTTCGGTAGGATGCTGTCCACTATAAACACGAAATTGTTCTACTAGTCGTTGGATGAATTCATCATCGGAAGGTCGAAAGGAAACAAATAAAATAACTGTCAGAAAAAATAACAATCCAGTTGCGCAGAAACCAATTAAACGCATAAAATAGAAATTGGTGATGGATACTTTCTTTTCGATGAAGTGCCTAATTTAGCAAAAATACCCTCTTTTAAACATGACTATACCTACCCAAAAAACAGCCTTAATCCTGGGCGCAACGGGACTGATCGGCAATCTTTTAACCAGGCAGCTTATCAATTCGCCGATTTACACCAATATTAAAGTTCTTGTCCGCAAATCATTGCCCTGGCAACACCCTCGTTTGCAGGAAATACAATTCGAATTTGACCACCCAAATGGATTATTGACACAGGCAGACGACATTTTTTGCTGTCTGGGTACAACCATGAAGAAGGCGGGTTCAAAGGATGCCTTCCAGAAAGTGGATTATAAATATCCGCTGGAAATTGCCCGGCTGGGTCTTGACAATGGGGCTCAGCAATTTGCCATCGTTACGTCGATGGGTGCCGACCCGGAATCATCCTTCTTCTACAATCGGGTAAAGGGCGAAGTCGAGCGTGATCTGGCCCGCCTAAACTACCCAACTCTACTCATTTACAGACCCTCTCTTCTGATCGGCAACCGGGGAGAGAACCGGCTGGGCGAGCGGTTGGCGGAGGGCGCTATGCGCTTATTCAAACCCCTTATTCCGGCTAAATACAGAGGCATCGATGCCGCCAAAGTTGCAACGGCCATGATCACAACGGCTCAACAGGGATTGACGGGCAAGCATATTTTCGAGTCAGACGCGTTGCAGAAATTTTAGCTCATTTACAGTCATGGCAAAATACATTCCCTGATGTCTGTTTATAAGTTTGACAAATCGGTCGCCAGGAACTGAGTAGCCAGTTTGTTTAACTGGTTTCGATCTCCCTGAACATGAATAGTCGTATGCCGGTGCTGCCGCTTAAGGCCGGGTGCCGCGTTTGCCGCTGGCGACGAGGATTCCAGTTCATAAAAGGTCCCCATTTGTGACTGACCGGGTTTCATGGACCCATCATTATAGGCATTGATAACATCGCCCGCAAACGGTTCTTTTTGCTGTGCCCAGGCCGAATTGACGTATTGGCGGTCTTTTGGGTCGAAGTCGTAGTTTACCAGCGTCAACGTTTCTGTCTTCGGATCGTAACTGCCCAGCCAGTTGGTGGCGCGGGCGGGCGATACGCCAATCTTACTCCGGTACCCGGCATCGGCCGTAAATAACGCCGACGTTTTCCCTGCGCGCAGTCGATCAGACGGTACTTTACCAAAATAGGCGTCATTGATGGGCTGCCCCGCTCCCGGCCGAAATGGCACAATAATCGTTGCCTTGGGGGACGCATTCATCATTCCCAAAATCCAGATGGAGGGCATACCCGTTTCGGCCGTCCAGGCCTGTTTACCCTTGTTCATGATCACATTATCGGATTGAATGCCAACGACCTTAAGCGAATCCGTTTTTATAGACAATAGCTTATCGAGGGCTGTTTTGTCCAACAATCGGACGGTTCGCTCGATACCTATATCGAAACGGGTTCCGCTATAATTTGTCAGTGACACATCGCGGGAAAACGTGGCGGACGTTTCCGTTCTATTCATCAACTTAAACGGCTCGGAATCAATAGCCGCTGGGGTCTGCCAATGCGCAGCATCAAACGGATCCCCTTTCTTAAAATACAGAGCGAACTGACCGCCCTCGGGGCCCAGCCAGAACCGGTCTTCGCCCCCGAAGGCATTCATGTGTGGCAGCAATTTGCCCGACTTAATCAGGTCGTAGTTGATCCAGCCGTAACTGGCTTTACCATCAGCACTACTGGTCATTACCCGACCCTGATAGGCCGGACACACAAGCGCATGTGCTTCACCAAGCTGTAGTTCAACCAGATCGGGATGGTGTTTCTGCAAAAAAAGCCGGTCTTCGGCATAGGCGGTTGAATCAGATGATTGTGTTTCCATCGTTGGGCTGTTCGTTTGTGTATCGTTAGTTTCCGACTTTCGTCCCGAACAAGCCACGACTAAACCCAGGCAAACAAAAGCAATAATTTTATGCATGATCGTAGTAGTAGCAAGACAAAAATGACGAACTTGATCGCTTCTGGTTACGCTAAAATGTCTATCGATACAAATCATAGTGCTCACCCAATCTACTTTACCATCGTCTGTACATATCCGGTCCGCCACCGAGCAGGACGCTCCCGTTCTTTATGACTTCATCTGTTTACTGGAAGATAGCATTTTGGATGTGGATGCATTCAACGCCGTTTTCCAGCACAACTTTTTCAATCCAGACGTCCACTATCTGGTAGCCGAACGCGCTGGCGTTGCAGTCGGTTTTGTCAGTTGCCATGTACAGTACTTGCTACATCACGCGGGTAAAGTAGGCGAAATCCAGGAGTTGTTCGTTCGGCCCGAGGTTCGAAGTCAGGGTATTGGCCAACAACTCGTAGCGGCACTGAACACGTTGGCTCTACAGGAAAACTTTGTCAATCTCGAAGTGACGACCAACCAGAAGCGTCTCGATACGATCCGGTTTTATGAACGCGAGCTATTTATCCGAACCCATGTTAAATTAGTCAAACCCATATATACCTGATGCGCTTACTATTTTTTTGCCTGCTCTTCGCCACAATCACTCATCTCACCAACGGTCAATCGTCAAAGCCTGATGCCATACTCGAACGGCAACTCCGTTCGGCCCTGGCTGGTTTTCGGGGCGATGTCGGCATTTATGTTCATAATTTACGAACTGGAAAAACCGTCGCCATCAACGCCGACACCCTATTCCCGACTGCCAGTACAATTAAAGTCCCTATTCAATGTGGCCTGTTCGATAAGATTCATAAAGGCGAACTGAAGTATGGGGAGCCAATCGTTTATAAAGACTCGCTTCATTATGATGACGGGATTGTTGGTTCTTTGAAAGACGGGGCCAAGATACCGCTCAATGAGGTGGTCATGCTTATGGAAACCGTGAGCGATAACACGGGCAGCCTCTGGTGTCAGGCGCTTGCGGGGGGAGGCTCAGCAATCAATGCCTGGCTCGACGCCAACGGGTTTCACCAGACACGGGTCAACTCCCGAACTCCGGGCCGCGAAGCCAACCGAACCCAATATGGATGGGGACAAACGACCCCACGTGAAATGGCAGACCTGATGACCTACATTCGACAAGGCCGAGCGGTTAGTCCCGATGCCAGTGAAGAAATGTATAGAAATCTGGGACGTCAATTTTGGGACAATGACGGTTTATCCCAAATTCCGCCCGAGATAAAAACGGCTTGTAAGAATGGGGCGGTCAACCAGTCCCGTTCGGAAGTTGCGTTTGTACATGGCCCACATGGTGAATACGTCTACTGCGTTATGACCAAAAATCAGAAAGATGAAACCTGGGAGCGCACTAACGAAGGATTCGTTCTTTTACGTGCGGTCTCTGCAATTTTATGGCATCATTTCGAGCCAAAGTCGACTTGGAAACCAACGCCAGGTTATGAAAAGTGGTGGTAAACCAGTAAGCATCTATAGTAAAATAGCCGGTTTCTCTCGAGAGAAACCGGCTATTTTACTATACCTTGAGTAGTCTGAGCTACTTATTAATTCAAGAACTTCAACCGTAACTCATTCAACTGGTTACGAATTGACCCGTCGACCTGCCGATCACCTAAGCGCAACACATAACCACCAATCAGGTTTGAATCCAGCTTTTCTTCCAGCTCAACTGTTTTACCACCTGTCGATTGAAGAACCATTGCCTTGAATTTCTCCCGTTGGGAATCTGTCAGTGGCACTGTCGTTATGACGGTAGCCCGCTCAATACTCTTCAATTTATTGTACTGCTTGATGAACTGCTCGGCAACGGCATCCATGATACCTTCCCGATTTTTCTTGGCAATAATCTCAAAAAACGCCATCGTAACCGGGTTTACCCGATTGGTAAAAGCCGCTTTGATGACAGCACTTTTTTTCTCAGCACGAACGATTGGGTTCTTTAGCATCAACATCAGCGGACGGCTTTGGTCTACCGTGTTTTTGAAGAACTGCATGTCCTTATACATCGTCTCGGTCAGGCCTTGTTCCTGCGCCAGATCCAACAACGACTTGGCGTAGCGGGAAGCTACTGTATCAATAGCCATAGTCGGATTAGTTTAAGCGTGAATTAGAGACCAGATCTGTTACCAACTTCTCCTGCGACGATTTGTCGGCAAGCTCTTTACGAAGAACTTTTTCAGCAATGTCGAGGGAAAGTGTAACGACTTCTTTTTTCATTTGGGCGATTAACGCCTGACGCTCGTTATTCATCGATTCGCGCGCTTGCTCCAGAATCCGTTGCCCTTCGGCAGAGGCTTTATCGCGAGAATCGGCGATCATTTTATCGGCAGCTTCTTTAGCACCACGCAGGATAGTATCCCGCTCAACGCGAGCCTGGGCCAGCAGTTTTTCGTTGTCTGCTTTCAGAGCTGTCATTTCGAGCCGGGTTTTTTCGGCCAGATCAAGCGCGCTTTGAATATTATTTTCGCGTTCACTCAGGCTTTCTGTAATGGGTTTCCAGGCAAAAGCACGAAGGATGAGAAACAGGCCAAGGAAAACAACTACCTGCCAGAATAAAAGACCTAAATCGGGGGTAAGTAAGTCCATGCGTGTGAATTATGTATAAGTCGAATAAGTTTGGATTGAGTCAATCTTTTGTTAGAGAACGTTCGCCTGCCGGCAATCCCAAACGGGCGAACGTTTCCTAGAAATCAGGTGAGCAGGGATGCCGGTGCCTAATGCAACCAGCCTACTCGAATTTGGTGTCTGCCAGGGCTGAATTAAGCAGCGGTAGCAACAAGCAGACAAATTACAGCTGCGAACAGAGCCACGGCTTCGATAAGAGCCGCGATGATCAGCATGGCCGTTTGGATACGCCCAGCCGCTTCTGGCTGACGAGCGATACCTTCCATAGCGCTACCACCGATTTTACCGATACCAAGACCAGCACCGATAGCCGCTAAACCAGCGCCAATAGCAGCACCCATAACTGAAACACTACCCGTAGCTTCTAACAGCAGAGAAAACAACATTGCGAACATAGTAATCAAACGTATTTATTAGTAAAACAAAAGATTGCAAATTGATTGACAGTAGCGGCCCTTCAGAAAGAAACCATTACCGCAGGCGGTAACCTTACCCTAACTCCGACGTTGTGCCTTCGAAACCGATACCATGATCAGCCTCGTGGTGGTCTTCTACGGCACTACCGATATACATGGCGGTGAGCAGCGTGAAAATGAACGCCTGCAGAAACGCGACCAGCAATTCGATCAGGTTCAGGAACAATGTGAAGAACAGAACGACGGGGCTAATGGCCACGCTCGTTCCCATGCCACCCATGTTGTTGGCCATAAAAATAAGGCCCAGCAAACTCAGGATGATGATGTGACCCGCCGTGATGTTGGCGAATAACCGGATCATGAGTGACAAAGGCTTCATGAACACACCAACGATCTCGACCGGGATCATGATCGGCAGCAACGCGACCGGAACACCCGTTGGCTTCAGGATGTGCATCCAGTAATGCTTGTTACCACTGAACGTAACGATCAGGAAGGTGATAACCGCCAGAACCAGCGTAACCGTAATGTTACCTGTCAGGTTAGCCGCACCGGGCAGCAGACCGAGGAGGTTGTTCACCAGAATGAAGAAGAACAACGTCAATAGGTAGGGCAGATATTTGGTGTACTTAGGCCCAATGCTTGGCTTAGCAATTTCGTCCCGAACGAACAGGATGATCGGTTCCAGAAACGACTGAATTCCACTGGGAGCTTTGCCCTTATTTTTTGCATAACCCCGGCTAACTGCCGAGAAAACAAGCAACATAATAACAGCGCTCAATAACAACGACGCTACGTTCTTAGTGATCGAGAAGTTATAGACTTTCGCTTCGTGATCAACCTCGCCCGCTTCATTGACCCTGTGAATTTTGCCGTGTACATTCTTGTAGCCATTGTAAGTAGCTTCGTGGGCTAAGTTTGCCGAAGAAAAGACTTCCAGACCACGATCTTTAGAATACAGAATGACGGGTAATGGCAGCGTAACACCGTGGGCGAACTCCCAACCGTGATCGTCTTTAATGTGGTGCATGATCATCGACCCCACATCGAATTTCTTATTCGTGGCGTGTGCTTCGCCTTCCTGTTTGGCATGCGCTTCACCCTCGTGGTCATGCTCTTGTGCTTGTGCACCTACTAACGAACTCAGAATGAGAGCCGTTGCTAACAAAACTTTCTTAATAGTCGAACGCATCATATGATGTGACAGATCCATTTTACGAATCGCGTCGCAAGTTACGAGTAACGGTCCAAATCTCAAAGCCTGTATAACATATATATAGTACAAGAAAGTCCAAAATAAAGGTTCTGCGCTGTTCAATGTGGTTGAACAGAAAAAAACCAACCAGGGCCAGTCCCAGTATCAGACGGGCCACGGTTGCAGCCATATAGAGTGGTATAAATCGCTCCTGATTGTCCTGTAAACCAGTCTCTACCAGGCGATGCGTTAAAAAGGAGACACTCAAAAAAAAGAGTAGCAATACCTTCCAGCTTGGGTGTATCCAGGCTGATACCGAATATCGTTCGGCTACGAAAAATACAATTGCCAAAAAGGCAGTGAACAAAATAACTCGGATCATGCGGGGCAATTGTAAACCATTTTTAATAAGTAGAGGCCGGTAGAAATACCCTATCTTTTCGTCAATTGGCGAATAAATAGATAGAGGGAAGCGCCAATGGCTGTTAAGGATAAAACAATTGTCCAGACAGGCCGATGATTATTTTGCCAGGCATCCAATTTCATTCCGGCATAAACGCCCAACCCAATCGTACCCAGCATTTGAAAGGCAATGCCGCTAAACTGAACAAACGATGTCGTTTTCTCAGTGGTCTTTTTCAGAGAATCCTCGCTCTGAGACGGTTTATTCGGAGGATTAGGATCGGATTGGTCGGGGGTGTTTTCCATAGAATTCCTGCCTGTCATGTTATATACCATGCAAAATTCGTTAATTTGGGCTAAGGTTCCATATTATCAGGCCGACTGGTAACGTTTTAGTACGAGTGACCACGTGTTATTTTTCGAATGTCCCGCTATTTACGCACCATCTCCTTTCTCCTACTTCCAGCTGTTCTTTCTCTGACTGCTGGCCTGGTGTCATGCTCGCAATACAGTACAAAGCCTGTTAGTAAAGGGTACCATAACCTAACGGCCCATTATAATGCGTATGTGATTGCGCGTGACCAGATCAACCAGGCTGAACAGATCATTTTCAAAGCAAGACAGGAGAATTATAACCAACTACTTCCCATTCTGCTGCCCATCGATTCGATGGCTATGCAGCCAGTGAAGCCCCAGATCGATGACGCGATCAAGAAAGCATCTATTATTCCGGAACGACATCAGAATAGCAAATGGCTCGATGACGCCTATGTGCTGATTGGTCGTGCCCGTCTGATAAAACAGGATTTGCCAAATGCAATTGAAGTGTTCAAGTACGTTAACACGAAAGGAACCAACGAAAACGACAAACACACGGCATTGGTTGGGTTGATGCGAGCCTATGTGGAAGGCAGTGACTATACGAATGCCCTCAACGTGGCGGAGTACCTTCGCAATCAACCACTTAACAAAACCAATACCCGCGATTTTTACCTGACAAAAGCTTATTTACACGAACGGCAGGGAGAGTATGCCGTTGCTGCCGGTATTCTGGACGCTACATTTCCAGCACTAAAAAAAGGCGAGTCGACGGCTCGGCTCCACCTCATTGCAGGCCAATTATATGATTTGATTGGCCAGCCGGCTAAAGCCGTTGATCATTACCGCCAGGTTCTGAAATCCCGGCCTACCTACGACCAGTCATTTTACGCAAACCTCTATGCCATTCAAAGCAATGGTCTAACGGGTGATCAAAAGCGCATAGCCCAATCGGCCGAAACGTTCGAAAATTTACTTAATGATCGGAAAAACGTCGACCTGAAAGACAAGGTCTACTTCACCATGGGTCTGCTGGAAGCGCGCAGTGGCCGTATTGATAAAGCAATCAAGTATTACAGCCAGTCGATACAAGCGGCAGGCACCAATACGACCCAGGTGCCTTATACCTATTTAGAGATTGGTAAGCTGTATTTTGAGAAGAAATCCGACTACAACCATGCGAAAGTATATTACGATAGTGCGTTGGCACTTATGCCCAGACAATCGCCGGATTATGCGGCCTTACTGAATCGCAAAAAGATACTCGACGACTTTGTTCAGTACAAAACGACGATACAAACCGAGGATAGTTTGCTGGCCTTATCTAAATTAGATGCCGCAGCCCTGGATCGCGTATTCGACAGGACCATTGCTCAACGAGAGAAAGAAGACAAAGCCCAGGCGGCTCTGGCCCAGCAGATCATAGACCAGGCCACCCGAGGTGGTGGTACGTCAATGCCGGGTGCAACAAACTCAAACCTACAACCGGCCGAACGTTGGGTACTCTACAACCCAATTGCTTTAAGCCAGGGAAAGCAGGAATTTGCGGTGCGGTGGGGCAACAGACCCCTCGAAGATAACTGGCGCCGGAGCAATAAAGAATCATCGGGTGCCATTGCGGCTGATAACAGTCCGCTAAATGGTGCATCGCCTGCCAACGCCGTGAATCCCAATGCTCCTTTACAGCCAGCAGATGCCAGTGTAGGCGGGATACCCATAGCCTTAAATAGCCCTGTTGCTACCCAGAAAGCGCAGAAAGACGCGATGATGGCCAAAATTCCCTTTACAAAAGAAGCGCAGGCTATAACGAACCAACGCATCGAGAATGCGTTGTATAAGCTGGGCAAGCTGTACAAATTTGAACTCAATCAGCCCGTCGATGCGATTCCAACGTTTGAACAACTCTTAAGCCGCTACCCGAATACGCTTCAGAAACCGGAAGTTTACTATCTGTTGCATCTCTCCAATGAACAACTAGGGAAAACGTCTTCCTGGAAAGATAAACTGCTGGCGGAGTATCCCAATACGTCCTATGCCCGCTTGACGGGAAAAGTAGCCGCTCAGACAACCGATTCGGAAGCGCAGGCGCTGAAAACATACACCACCATTTATGAACTTTATAAGGCAAATAACAACGCCGAAGCGCTCACGCGTGCGGAGGCAGCGCTTGGTAGTTTTGCTGGGAGCCAGCTAGAAGATAAGCTGGCTTTATTGAGGCTCATGTTAGTGGGCAAAGTGAAAGGCGTGGATGACTATCGTCAGGCAATGAATGAATTCATTCGGGACTATCCGGGTAGCCAGCTCTTACCCCGTGTGAAGGAAATGCAGGCTGCTGCTGATCTGCTGACAGCGAAGAGAAAATAAGTTTATAGCTATAACTTGAGGTTTCAGGCGCTAGGTTTCGTTATTGAAAAGAGGCACACTGAAATACTGATTAAAAAATCGAATGATTGACTTTGCTCCTGGTCGTTACCGGAAGATAATCCGAAGCCTATGGCGATTCTCGCTTTTAGGCATTATTCTGTTAGTCTTGTATGTTCTGGCAGTCAGCTACAATTTTTTGTGGCTCTTCGGCGGCATGCCTAGTCTGAAAGCCCTTGAAAATCCTAAAAGTGAAGAAGCGTCTGAAGTATACACGGCCGACCATCAACTACTCGGGAAATATTACGTCGAAAACCGTACACCCATCGAGATTTCGCAGGTATCGCCGAATGTAACTTCGGCGCTTCTGGCTACGGAAGATGCCCGCTTTGTGAAACATTCCGGCATTGATCCACGATCCTTGTTTCGGGCGGTGGGCGGTTTCCTTACCTTCAAGGATGCATCCAGTTCAGGCGGAGGCAGCACACTGACGCAACAAACAGCAAAGAACCTGTTCGATACCCGCCAGGAAGAACTACGGGGCGTATTGGGCTATATTCCTGTTGTTGGGCTGATCATCGCCAAAACGAAAGAATGGATTCTAGCTGTGCGTTTGGAGCGAAACTACACCAAACAGGAAGTGATGATGATGTACCTCAACACGGTTTCGTTTGGCAACAACACCTATGGGATCAAAACGGCCGCTAAAACCTATTTTAGCAAGGAGCCCTGGAATCTGAATGTGGAGGAGGCCGCGTTGCTGGTCGGTATGCTCAAAAACCCTACCTTCTATAACCCACGCCTGTTTGAAGATCGCACGAGAGACCGGCGGAACGTGGTGCTGGGCCAAATGAAGAAGTATAAACTCCTATCACAAGAGCAGTTCCTTACATATAAGAACAAGCCCCTGAAACTTGATTTTAGCGTCGAGAACCAGAACACCGGCATGGCCGCTTATTTTAGGTCCGTTATCCGGGATGATATTAAAAAATGGATACGCCAGTATAATGAAGAAAACCCAGGCGCCGACCTAGACCTATATACCAGTGGCCTGAAAATTTATACTACTATTGATTCCCGCATGCAGGCTTATGCCGAAGAAGCCGTCATGACCAACATGCGCGATCAACAAAAGAAGTTTTATGAGCACTGGCGGGGTCGCAATCCATGGGTACAGAAAGACCCTCGTACCAAAAAATACAAAGAGATTCCGGGCTTTATCGAGTCGGTGGCCCGCCGAACGATCCGCTACAAACAACTGAAAGCGGCTTATGGTGATGACGAGAAAGCGATCTGGCAGGAAATGCGCAAGCCTATAAAAATGAAGGTTTTTGTGTATGGTGGCCGACGCAACGATAAAGATACGACGATGAGTCCGCTGGATTCGATTCGGTATTACAAGCGGCTCCTCAATACGGGCTTTATGTCTATGGACCCTCGCTATGGCTATGTAAAAGCCTGGGTTGGCGGTATCAATTTCAAATACATGAAATTTGACCACGTTCGCCAGAGCCGACGCCAGCCGGGGTCTACTTTTAAACCTTTTGTGTACCTGACTGCGATGGATCAGGGCTTCGTAACGCCCTGTAGCCACATTACCGATCAGCCAACCGTGTTCGCGCATGGGGAAGATAATAACAATGGACCGCCGTGGATGCCGAAAAACTCAACAGGGCGGTACAGTGGACAGAGTTTATCCCTGCGGGAAGCATTGGGCCAATCGATCAATACGGTCAGTGCCCAGTTGATCAAGAAGACCCGGGCAGCCGCCGTTATCAACTATGCCCACGATATGGGTATCGAGAGTAAAGATTTACCTGATAATCCAACGTTATGTCTGGGCACTGGCGATGTGTCAGTCTATGAGATGGTATCGGCTTATTGCGCTTTTGCCAACGGAGGTACGCGCGTTCGCCCCATGATGCTCATTCAGATTACGGATAAGAACGGAAACGTATTGAAAAACTTCACCCCGGATGCCAAGCAGGTGATCAGCGCCAATCGGGCTTACGAAATGCTGCACCTGATGCGGGGCGCTGTCGAAGATCCGAACGGAACTGCTCAGCGGCTACGGACCCAGTACAAACTACTAGAGGGTGGTAACGAGATTGCGGCTAAAACAGGAACCACATCCAACTACTCAGATGCCTGGTTCATGGGGATGACGCAGCACCTTGTTTCGGGGCTTTGGGTTGGTGGCGATGACCGACCAATTCACTTCAGAAACATTGAATTGGGGCAAGGCGGTCGGCTTGCTATGCCAGCCTGGGCGATGTACATGCAGAAAATTTATAATGACCCGACATTGACCCAATATCGCCCGGAACCCTTCCGAAAACCCAACAACTTTAAAATTGACTGTGGTGGCTATCATATCGATTCTTCCCAACGGTATATCCCGCCGAAAGTAGTGCCGGAAGGAGAAGAGGAAATCTTACA
Source organism: Spirosoma horti (assembly GCF_054776595.1). Classification (NCBI taxonomy): domain Bacteria; kingdom Pseudomonadati; phylum Bacteroidota; class Cytophagia; order Cytophagales; family Cytophagaceae; genus Spirosoma; species Spirosoma horti. The sequence goes on along the minus strand of NZ_BAAHBQ010000008.1, from coordinate 135,054 downwards.
ATAAATCAGTCAGGCCAGCGATAAGCTGGCCTTTTTGTTCGTACTGGAAAGCAACCTTTAGTTTATGTTGCTTGTTTTATAGTACTGAATCCTGGTAATAAAATCATAACCAGTAGCTGACCCGAACGATCAAATTTGTCGTATGCCCGAATTCGATTATAAAACAGAGTTAAGCAAAGTTCCGCATGAGCCCGGCGTCTATCGGTATTTTGATGCTACGGGAGAAGTCATTTATGTTGGGAAAGCGAAAGACCTCAAAAACCGCGTCAGTAGCTATTTCACAAACTCAAAAGGACATGACCGGAAAACGCTGCGCCTGGTTAGCCAGATTCGAAAGATTGAGTTTACCATCGTCCACACGGAGTTCGATGCGCTGCTGCTCGAAAATCAGCTCATCAAACGATATCAGCCAAAGTTCAATATTCTGCTGCGGGACGACAAAACGTATCCTTTCGTCTGTGTTACAAATGAGCATTTCCCGCGTGTTATAACGACCCGGCGGATCGACCGGAAGCAAGGCACCTTTTATGGGCCCTTTGCCAACCTGAAGCCCATGTACACCGTGCTGGATATGTTTAGCCAGCTATTTACTATCCGCACCTGCAATTATAACCTCGCTCCGGAAAATATTGAAGCGGGTAAATATAAAGTATGTCTGGAATACCACATTGGTAACTGCAAAGGCCCTTGCGAAGGGAAACAGGAAGAAAGCGATTACAACAGCGATATTGAGCAGATTCACCATATTCTAAAAGGGAATCTTAAACCCGCACAGGAGTATTTTAAGGATCGTATGGTCGAAGCAGCCAATGATCTTGCCTTCGAACAGGCGCAGAAATACAAAGAAAAAATGGACGTTCTGCAACGGTTTCAGAGCAAATCGACCGTTGTTAATCCAAAAATTGCCGATGCCGATGTGTTCTCTATTGCTTCCGACGAGTCGGCCGCGTACATCAATTTCATGAAGGTGGTGAATGGCACGATCGTTCAGGCGCATACGGTGGAAATCAAGAAAAAGCTTGACGAAACGGACCCTGATTTGTTAGCCATGATGATTGTCGAGTTCAGGAACCAGTATGGCAGCCCCGCAAAAGAAATTATTTGCAATATTCCCCTTGACGTTGACTTGAAAGCGGAAATAACGGTTCCGCAGATCGGCGATAAAAAGAAATTGCTGGACATGTCGTTAAAGAACGTACTCTACTTCCGACGCGAACGACAGGAACGGACAGCCGCTGAAGCAACTGCCAACGCCAGCAAGAAAGACCGTGTGCTTATTCGACTTAAGCAGGATTTACAGTTAAAAACGCTCCCAAACCGAATCGAATGCTTCGATAACTCCAACATTCAGGGCACGAATCCAGTATCGGCCATGGTCTGTTTTATTGGAGGCAAACCGGCGAACAAAGAATACCGACATTTTTCTATAAAAACCGTCATCGGCCCCAATGACTTCGCCAGCATGTATGAAGTCGTTACCCGGCGTTATTCACGCGTTCTGACCGAGGATACGGGTCTACCTGATCTGATTGTTATTGACGGCGGTAAAGGCCAGCTGAGTGCTGCCTGCGATGCGTTGAAAGCCCTGGATTTATACGGTAAAGTACCCATTATAGGGATTGCCAAACGGCTGGAAGAAATTTATTTTCCCGAGGATAACCTCCCGCTTTATATTGACAAGAAATCAGAGTCGCTCAAACTTATTCAGCGAATTCGGGATGAAGCGCACCGTTTCGCAATCACCTATCACCGCGACAAACGAAGCCGGAATAGTTTGATCAGTGAGTTAGAAAATGTAGAAGGTGTTGGGAAGAAAACGGCGGCCAAACTTCTCAAGCATTTTAAAGGTGTTACAAAAATTCGGGAAGCCTCTCTCGATGAAGTAGCCGAAGTTGTTGGCAAAGACCGCGCTGACAAACTAAAGCAATACTTCGACGCCATTGAGCAGTAGCAACCTCTCTTGTATGTCAATCATGGTCAATAAAAAAGGCATCTGATTCGTTCAGATGCCTTTTTATTAACTTAGCCATTAGCAAACCAGTCTTAATATTCCCACAGACCGTGCTCGGTTTCCATCAACTCATATTCTGTTTGATACGATTTCAGCAAGCCTTCGCGGTCACCGTACATACCAACAAGATCCGTATCGCCTGGGTTAGCTACTTTCGTAATCCGGCCGTAGAATAACCGCAGATCAAACGCGTCAGCCAGGTTTTTATGCTGGGCCTGGTTTTGTGGGTTATACCAGATAAATTTCTTCGGATCACTACGGAACAGCTTGTCCAGATCTTTGTACTTGAATGAGGCAATTGGTTTTTCGTAACCAGCCTGGTTTTTATCAGCCGGTAGCAGCAAAGTCACCGTCTGCATATCATAATACAAGCGTGACCGTTTGCGGTCAAAAATCCAGTCTTCTTTTACTTCAAGAATATTCAGTTCTTTCGCAAAGTACTCATCTCCGGAGAAAGCCGGGGCTGCTGCAACCGTGTCTTTTTTGACTTCCTCAATAACGGGCGCAGCGACAACTTTACCTTTCTTACCTTTCTTAGTACTGGCTACAGATTTTTTCTTCGGTGCTCCCCAGCCATCGTCAGCTGGTTGTGCAGCAGCCTTTTTAGGAGCTCCCCAACCATCGTCAGCTGGTTTCTTTTTGTCTTTGGCAGGACCGCCCCAACCATCGTCGGCACCAGCTGTTTTACCATCTTCCGTAAAACCAGCTGCTTTTTCCTCTGCAGATAAGCCGCCACCGGTGTTAGGAATCAGCATGTTTTCGTGAAATTTCTCGGCTGATATTTTTGTCGTACACGAATCATTCGCATAGGCATCGATCAGTCCGGCTTTCACAGCATCAATCAGGTATTTGGATATCTCGTTATTCTTTGAGAACATCGACTGATTTTGTTTCTCCTTCAGGTCTATCCGACGCCAAAGGGTCTTCTTCATCATGATGTCATTTTCATTAATGGCACGAACAGAATTTGCGTTTACGCCAGTGTTCGCCTTTTCCTGAGCCAGGGCCTCCCCTCCTACCAGTGCCAGCGCAGCTACGGCTAGCACACCAGCATATCCTATCGTTCTATTTTGTGTCATGGCTACTACTTGTTGTCAATTCAGTTAGTTAACGGCCAATTGACCGCTTTAGTGCATTAATAGAGCGAAACCTGACGGAGTAAATTACCCATTGGTACATCGCTAACTTCACCTCTAAAGTTCTGACGTTGTACACCTTCCACTTGAACGACAAGCCGGTCACCAGGCTGTGCTTCAGCCGCCAACGAAGCGATAGAGCCACCACCAGCACCAATCGTTACGAACGTAACCCGTTTTGTTCCGCGCACCAGCGAAACAGTAGCGCCTGTTGTACGGAATTTAGCATCATCGGGAGAATAAGCCGCAAAGCTAGGGTCAGCAACAGCCTGAATCCGAATACTACGGGCTGACGATACAGGAACACCACGAGGATCATTCGTGTTTGTACCTCCCACAAACACCTCAATAGTCGGCCGGGGTACTTTATTAACCCGGAAACGCTCAGTCCCTAACAGACTTCCTGAGTTACTAACATTTAAGGAAACGCTCGCGGAACTTGGTACGACGGTAATCTTCCCTTTCTCTCCCGACTGTATGACGGCGGCTCCATCGGCCGAGAAACTTGGATTCCATAAAGCACCTAGCTGTGGGCTCTGAATGCTCAGTTTATTGGCACAACCTAAGTATAAAGGAGGCATCGTACCTGTTTCAACTTGATAAGATGGTTTCGCAACGTAATATTCAGCGGATAAAGGAACTGTTTTTAATCCCGCTGCCGTCTGGTAAGCGATCGATCCGGTCAATGTCCGGCGCGCCAGGCCATTTTTATCGTAAGCACCACCCTGAGCGGTGAACTCAATAAGACCTTGTCCATCCTGAACCCGAACGGCTCCACCATTCAGACTCATCCGGGGCTGAATGCCCGACGATGAAGCAGCCAGAAACATTTGGCCTTTAAACTTCGTACCCGCCACAACAACCTTCGAGTCCATGCTAAGCATAGCGATGATCTTATCGAACTTAACGTCTTGCGCACCAACTTTACTAGCTAGTACGTCCAGCACTTCGCCTTCGAGACGACGAACGTCGGCTTGTTTCTGGCTCAATACAGCCAAGGCGGCTGGTACGGGCGTTTGAGCAAAGTTTAATTCAGCAAAATCTTTTCTCTTCTGGTCCGGAGAAAGGCTGGCAATAGGATCGTCCTTGCCATCAAGTGCCATTGGCGCATACTTATTGCCAGAAAGCCGGGACAGGTTTTCCGTGTATTTATTCAGCTGATCTTTTAGCTTGAAAGCAGCCCCATTCCGGTTTGTACCGATCATGAGTTGAGCAACCGATTCCTCTTCACTTAAGTTTTTGATGTTTCCGGATTCATCACGGCCACCACTTTCTGTTACAATCTGATCTTTAAGCTTATCAAGCTCACCGCTCATGTCAGCCGTTAGTTTCCGTACTTCGTCGGCTTGCTTCACAATGGCTAAATCGGCAGCCCGGTTACCAGACTTTTCAACAGTTGCCCGGATATTATCAAACGTAGATTGGTTTACCTTACTTACAGCGCCGGTCGACTGCTCCAGACTGTTGTTAATTAAAACGAATTTCTCCAGAATGGCCGACGTGACTTGCAGAGCCAGTAATGCGGTCAAAACCAGATACATCATCCCGATCATCTTCTGACGGGGTGTCTCTTTTGTGCCTGCCATAAACTATGGTAGTAATAATAAAAAGTTGTGGAAAGACCGCCGTAGCGGCTATATAGACAGTTGAGGCAAAGTAAGGATAACGTTGTCAGTTACGGACGTTTAATTCAGTATCTGACAACGCTACACTAAATAATAAATCTTCTTAGTTACCGCGCATAGCAGTCAGCATGCTGCCATAAACGCCATTGAGTGAGGCTAAATTACCAGTCAGTTTAGCTAGTTCGTTCTTAAACTGCTGCGTATCCCGGCTGGCGTCACTCATATTTTCCATTGCGGCCGACAAGCTGCCATAGAAGGCGTTCATAGCCTTCAGGTGCTTATTGGTATCCTGTAACTCCAATTCATATACGGCATTCAGTGCACCCATATTCTTGGTTACTTTCTGAAACTGATCGCGGTAATCTTTAGCGTCCGTTGTAGCATCTGCCATTGAGTTCATGGCTGTAATGGCTGTGCCGTATGACTTGTTCATTTCACCAATCGAGTTCGAGGCCGATTTGACGTTACGTGCATAATCGTTGGTAGCTACAGTGGCGTCCGTCAGGTCGGTTAACTTCGATACCGTTTCGTTCAGATTGCGAAACCCAGAGCCTAACCGTTCGAATACGTCGGGTGTCACTTTCGCCTGAGCCAGCATTTGGTCCATATTTCCGGTCAGGCCATTTGCCTGCGGAGCTGGTTTGCGGGCTTCTCCTTTATAATCGTCAGCTAATTCGGGATAAACACGTTCCCAGGCATAACCATCATCCGCTGTAGCAGGCATGGTAAAGCTCTGAACAGCATACAGAATAAATATAACTACTTCAGTTAGAAGGCCGGCGGTTAAGAGCCAACCGAATTGTTCATTGTGGGTAATTTTGGCCCAGGCTCCGGCAATGACGACGGCTGCTCCGGCACTATAAATAGTTGGTACTAAACGATCCCAAAAAAAACTTGAGGACTTTGCTGCTGCCATGATAAACTATTGTTGGTTGGAATAGGTAATTAACTCAGGTGGGTACTGTTTTATTGTACACTGAAAAATGTTCAACGTTTTGCTCTCGCTTACGCTTTTTTAGCCGATGCTTTTTTAGGCGCTTTGCTCCTGCCACCACCAACCCGTCCGGAAGCCGTTCGGCCTTCCAGGTTATCCATAACACACCGGAAACCAATGTAGGAGCGTTTCTGGTCTTCGTATTCGTAATAGCGGGTACCTGTTTCCAGATAATAGGCAATATCTTTCCAGGAGCCACCACGAACTACTTTCCGTGGCTCATCGGCATTCTGATTGTCCGGGTTCATATCCCAGACAATAGCATTGGTATTGTCTGCATACGCATCGCGGCACCATTCGGCGACGTTTCCGGCCATATTGTACAGGCCATAATCGTTCGGATTATAAGCCGTTGCTGGCGCTGTATATGGGTAGCCATCTGCATCAAAGTTACCGCGCTGTGGTTTAAAGTTAGCGAGATAGCACCCTTTGCCATTCGCTACGTATGGGTTACCCCATGGATACTTAGCGCCGTTTTTACCACCCCGGGCAGCCCACTCCCATTCCGCTTCTGATGGAAGCCGGAAACCAAACGATTTGTAACCGCCATCTTTTGTCCGGAAGTCATCGAGTGTGTTGGTACGCCATTTACAGAAATGCTTCGCGGCAATCCAGCTGACACCAACGACAGGATACGTATCAAAAGCGGGGTGTCCATAATAATGCTCCAGCATCGGATCCCCATTGTGATAGGTAAAGTCGTTTTTCCATACGGTTGTATCGGGATAATATTTTGACATAATCTCCTCTTCGCCCAATGTCGAAACGGAGTCAGCCAGCAGGGCATTTACATATTGCCGATACTCGTGGTTCGAGATTTCAGCATCGTCCATATAAAACGAACTAATTGTTACCTGCCGGTTCATGTTGATTTGCGTGGCGGCCACATCTTCATCGGCCTGCCCCATTATAAACGAACCTGAGGGCACCAGGACCATGCCATAAGGGGTCGGTTGTTTCCAGCCTTTACGCCCGGTAGCTGTGATCTCACCGTTTGTAACGCCTACTTCTCCCCCTTTGCCACCACTACCGCCAAATTTTGACTTCAGAAAGCCACAACCTTGCATTAGCAGTACTACTGCTGCGCCCATCACCAACCGGGTTGCGTTGACTGTTAACCAGTTATACTTCATCATTGTCGAACTTTTACCTTCTTCTTGTGCGAGACCAGACTAAAAACGAAAATCTGTTTGGTTATTGTATGTTAAATTCGGGTTCAACGTATTTTCTCTGCATCATTTTTGTGCGAACTAGATATTTACAATCAGAACTCCGGCAATTCCCTCAAAAATAAGCGTACCATTGCAAACTGCCTAACAAGAATACTGCCAAAAAGGCACTTTGCTCTCAACTTAAGCAAGAAATTAATTACTCTATGGACTATCTAGTAACGGAAACGTGGTGTTCTGATTATAGGCTTTTTGCGAACATCAGGAGCTGGTAGTGCGTAGGATAAAAGAATTTCGTGCGATGTCGGACTTTTTACCTGACTGCCACTCGTAACGATATCCAAGGCGTAACCAACTCTCAACGCGTTATTTCGCATTAAGTTTATTCCGGCTGTGACCATTATGGCGTCTTTTAACCGATAGCCCAGACCCGCCCATATCCGATTGTCATAGGTTCCCAACAGATTCAACGCAACCGTAGACCCCGGCAGACCTGCAGCAGTACTGTACTGTACCAATATGGATGGTTGTAAATCAATGTTGTAACCCATTCCGAGTCGGTAGCCTGCGGTTAAATATGCCTTACTATCTGACGGGTCTGTAAACCGATCGGTTACATAACTGTATTTGGCCTTGTTTAAGTGTGTCATACTCACACCCAGCCAGTAATCGGTCGTATTATAATATACGCCTGCCCCAATGTCTGGTTTAAACTGATTGATTCGACCACTAGGCAGCAACGGATCACCGGGATCGCCGGGGCGAAATTGATTGAAATCGTATCCTCTATTAAACATACCAGCCTGAACACCTATTGCCAACGTTCCATTTTTCAGCGCGAGCCGATAGGCATACGATAGCTGCACGGCTTGATTGATAGATGGGCCGTATTTATCATTCAGTGCATAGATACCAATACCGCTCTTGATTCGGGCCAGTGGCATATTGAACGATAGCATTTGGGTGCTTTGCGCGGCACTCTCGTCGCCAGTTCCACTGGTCTGATAACCCAGATATTGTGTCCGCTGCGTGATTTGAATACGCGAAACCCCTTCCGACCCGGCAGCGGCCGGGTTATAATAGAGCGGGTTATACATATACAAGCTAAATTGCGGGTCCTGCTGAGCAAAGGCGGTTGGAGCAACAATCGTTAGCAGGACAAAAGCAAAAACGTAGAGTGTGCGAATCATACGACCTGACCAAAATTCAGAACAACGGGTTATCAAGTAAACCAGCGTTCCAGTAAACAATATCACAGTTTACAACTAAACGCCTGTAAAGCCAAATTATTTGGCTTAAATAAAGGCTAAATGCCGGACGTGAGGCTATTACTCGCTTCCGGCATTTAGCTTTTGGTATAACGGCTATGTTTTATTGATTGTTGGCCTTTTTTAGATACAGGTCCAGGGCACCTGTCATGGATGGCGCATTCGGCAAAGGCGCTTCAATATCAAGCGTCAACCCTGCTTCTTTGATCGCTTTGGCCGTTGTCGGACCAAAAGCAGCCATACGGGTACCATTCTGATTGAAGTCAGGAAAATTGCTCAACAGCGAGCTGACGCCCGATGGGCTAAAAAAAGCGATGATGTCGTAACTCTGGATATCAAGGTCTGATAAATCGGTGGGTACGGTATCGTACATGACGGCCTCCGTAAAGTGAAGCCCGCTCGTATCCATAAATTCTGGAATATCGTTCCGCCGGATGTTTGAGCAGGGAAACAGGAACTTTTCGTTCTTATGTTTCTTGATCAAATCAAATAATTCGGAAGCTGTCTTTGTGCCGTTGAAGATTTTCCGTTTCCGAATGACGATGTATTTCTGGAGGTAGTTGGCTGTTTGCTCCGAAATACAGAAGTATTTCATGTCGGCAGGCACTTCAACTCGGCCTTCCTGGCAGATCCGGAAAAAATGATCAATGGCATTCCGGCTGGTAAAAATAATGGCTGTATGTGCCAGTATATTAATTTTCTGCCGCCGAAAATCCTTAAACGACTCGCCCTGAATCTGAATGAAAGGCCGGAAATCAATTTGAAGATTGTACTTGCTAACTAAATCAAAATAAGGAGATTTCTCGTCGGCCGGTCGGGATTGGGTCACTAACATCCGGTTTACTTTCGTGAGCCGGTTTTCGGTGGATTGCATGCTGGGTTCGTTCATTGAATCTCTACTGGGTTCAACAGCCAATTTTCTCCTTCGAAGCGTCTAGAGACACCTAAAATTGAATATGGCTTACTTATCACTGACCACTTTTTATCAAAGCGCAAAGCGCAAACCGATTATGAGTGGAATCAATTCAACGATACAAAGGTACGAAAATAAATAAAGATTCTTGATAGGCTCCAAGCTTCGGATCACAAGGTAAAGCAGGAATAGACGGGCTAAATAGAACCCGATCAGGGGCAAAAGCAGCATGTTGGGCACCCACACAAGCATGGGCGCATTAAACTGAATGATGGATAACAGGAGCGCCAGCACCGTGAAAAACAACAACGATGACTGAAGTATCTTAAAGTAGTGAACATGGATTATGTCCTGCAGCTTATATAAACCACCCATCACTTCCAGCAAAACATACTTCCCGATCAGGCTTAAAAAAACGACCCCGCTCACCAGAAAAAATTCACCAATGAGCCAGCCAATATGCTGTTCACCAAGCAGTAATGTACGCGAAGCAAAGACATCGAGGTTCCGACTTTGTACGAAAATGATCAGGTAGCCAACAATAAAGCTGAGGTTGAGGGTGAACAGCATGTTTGTGCTACTCAAAGGTCTGTTTATAAGAAATGACTCTTCCTGCGCCCGAAAAGAAATTAAATCCTGAAAGCTGTAGAACCGCAAAAAAGCCCGATGATAGAGGGCGAACAGACAGGCGTGGGCTGCCAGCAAAAACAGCAGGCCCAGACTCAGAAAATTATCGTAAATCGTTTGTGGGCGGGGCCGAACGCTCAGATTGTCGTCTCCCAGCACGACCTGTTTCTGGGTCGCCGACTTTGGATACCCGATAAGTACCCGCTTGTCGTCCAGACCAGGTGCGCCATAAATAGTAAGGAAAATTTCGGGTTGACGATACACGCGATATAAACTGTCAATGCTGAGTACTTGCCACCGATCGGCGATAAGTTTACGCTTGAGCGCAGCATTGATGAATAAATAGCCGTCCCGTCGGGTAGAAATCAGCAGACTATAATGCCGGTTGCTTTCCAGATCAACATAAGCACTTAAGGCTGTCTGGCCTGCATGTTGTTCAATTATGTATGGAATATAGGCCTTTGCCCCTTCGTCATACACCTGAAAATCGTCGCGAAAATCGTGAATGGGATAATACCGTCCTTCAGGACCAACGCCCGTAACGCGGGGCTGGGCCATGGCCAACGACAAAACGAAAAGCGAAAGAATGAACGAGTGAAAGAGCAATGCCGGATGGATATGTACCCAACTTGGCGTATACTTTTTCACTCGCTCATTCTTTCGCTCGTTCACTCTCTTATTTTCCTAATGCTTTCAACATCGTGTCACCAATCAAGGCGGGCGACTCCACTACGTGAATGCCACACTCCTGCATGATCGCCATTTTAGCCGCTGCAGTGTCGTCGGCTCCGCCAACAATAGCGCCTGCGTGGCCCATACGACGTCCTTTTGGTGCCGTCTGGCCAGCAATAAAGCCCACAACGGGTTTACGATTGCCATCGGCCTTGATCCAGCGAGCCGCTTCAGCTTCCATGCCACCACCAATTTCACCAATCATAACGATAGCTTCCGTATCGGGGTCGTTCATCAGCAATTCGACTGCTTCTTTCGTTGTCGTCCCGATGATGGGGTCTCCTCCAATACCAATCGCTGTCGATTGGCCTAAACCGGCTTTCGTCAATTGATCGACCGCTTCGTAGGTCAGGGTGCCTGATTTAGAAACGATGCCGATGGTACCTTTCTTGAAAATGAAACCCGGCATGATCCCTACTTTACACTCCTCAGCCGTCATGACGCCGGGACAGTTTGGGCCGATCAGCCGAACGTCTTTATCAGACAGGTAATTTTTTACGGCTACCATGTCTTCCGTCGGAATACCTTCTGTGATACAAATGATCACCTTGATACCCGCTTCGGCGGCCTCCATGATGGCATCGGCCGCGAAAGCCGGTGGCACAAAAATAATGGAAACATTGGCGCCTGCCTGCTCGACAGCCTGCTGAACCGTGTTAAATACGGGCCGGTCAAGGTGTGTCTGACCACCTTTACCAGGTGTTACACCCCCAACAACGTTGGTGCCGTATTCAATCATCTGCTGGGCATGAAAACTGCCTTCCGAGCCGGTAAAGCCCTGGACGATAACTTTGGAGTCTTTGTTGACTAAAACACTCATGACGGTTTGTAAATCGTTGGCGATACGGTTAATGATAGAAAAGCCTGCCCGACAAAAGAGAATGCGTTTTGTGACGAGTCACCTTCTTTTCTGTTTGGTTCAGTAGGCTTATTCCACTTAAAAAGTTGGGCAAAAGTAGCCGAAACTTCGTAAATTACGTGATGATTTTTTCGCACATCCTTTCCGGCTCCATTCTGGCCGGGGCGGGCGTCGGAGTGTTCTGGCACTTTTTTGGACGCATTTCCCTGTTTAACCGGCTGCTCTGGGGTTTCTTTTTACTGACAACCTCCGTAGCAGCCCTCATTGGCGTCCTTCATTTTGCCGGTAATGAGTCTCTCGAACCGCTCCATCGGTCCATGATCATTCTGACTGATTCACTGGGGGTTGTGTGCGTTGTTACGGCAGTTTATGCCCTGCTGAACCAGCAGACGCTTACGCTAATGTCCTTTATATCGACAGTACTTTTTGGCTTATTTTTATTCATAAGTCTGCTGCTGCCCGATGTTCGCGTATTTACGCCTATTGTGCCCTCTATGGGGATTTTAATACTGATGCTGCTGGCCGTTTTTTCACTTCTCCAGCGAAACAAACGTGGACTTTGGGTCGTTCTGGCCGCCATGATGATGGGGTTGGCCACAAAAGCCGACTCATTCGATGGCTTCATTCACCCAACGGATTTCTACCATTATGCCACCACGCTGGCCTTGTGGTTTTTTGGGAAGGCGTCTGACTGGCGGGCCGGAGCCAGTAAATGAGAATAGGTAAACGACCTGGCTCAAATAAGTGTGAAAAGTTGCCTAACGGGTTAACCAATCCGTTATCAAACCAGTTACTCAATCACTTATTTCTATTACCTATACTCAACGAACGTGGATTTATTGGAATTAGCTCACGACCCCATCGAAACGGCCAGGGCGGCCCGGCTGGTTTATATGAGCGATACAATGCCGGGCATTAGCCGTCAGCCGTCGAAGGATCAGTTCAATTATGTCGATGCGAAGGGCAAAGCCATCGATGATCCCGATACGCTGACGCGCATCCGTAGTCTGATATTGCCGCCCGCCTGGCAAAATGTCTGGATCAGTCCTAAAGCCAATGGGCACTTGCAGGCAACCGGCATCGATACCAAAAACAGAAAGCAATACCGCTACCATGCTAAATGGAATGCCATCCGAAGCCAGACCAAATTCTTTAGAATGGTGGCTTTTGGCGAAGCCCTGCCCCTGCTTCGTGAACGGCTGGCGAAAGACCTAAAGAAACCGGAGCTTACGCGCGAAAAAGTGATTGCCATTGCCCTCAGCGTGATGGAGCAAACCCTGATTCGGGTAGGCAATGCAGCCTATGAAAAAGAATACGGCTCGTATGGCTTAACGACCCTTAAAGACAGACACGTGAAGCTGGAAGGCACAGAGGCTCGCTTCAGCTTCAAGGGCAAAAAAGGCATTTACCATGACATTACCCTGCATGATCGGCGGTTATCCCGCCTGGTAAAAGCATGCCGCGACATTCCGGGCAAGGAGCTGTTTCAATACTTCGATGAGAACGGCGATCGACACCCGATCGACTCGGGTATGGTAAACGCTTACCTGCATGAAACCATGGGCGACGATTTCTCAGCGAAAGATTTTCGCACCTGGGCCGGTACCGTAAACGCCCTGCGGCTCCTGGCCGAACTGGAGCCCTGCGAAACCGACAAGGAACTGAAGAAAAACGTGAACACCGTTTTAGATGAAGTGTCTCATAAACTGGGCAATACCCGCACCGTTTGCCGGAAGCACTACGTCCATCCGCAGATCCTGGAAGCGTACGAATGCCAGGATTTAAACCCGTATATCAAACAAAAAGCCCGGTTTAAACAAAGTAGCCCGTATGGACTCGACGGCATCGAGAAACTACTGCTCAAGTTTCTGAAAGATCAGATCAAGAAAACGGTTGAAAAATAAAGTGAGTCGGTGGACTATGGATCAGGCATTTCTAGCTCCGTCGTTCACCGACTCACTTTATTTTTTTGCCTCCGGCGCATTATCCTTACGGATTTTAAGGCCCCGGTTCATGGCCCATTCTTCCGCTTTGGCCGTGGCAATGGCAATTGCGCGTTGTTCTTCTGTACCTTCTGCCAGCAAGGCGTTGGCGATATCAATGGCTTTGTTTCGAACCGGTGCCATAAAATTCTTTAACGAGGCCGGATATTCTTTCGTTGTCCAGGGCATATAGCTTGCGCGTTAAGGAGTTTACATCAATTGGTCTGGCCGACCACTTTGTTAACCAATTACTGTACAAGCCGATTGGACGAGTTATCTAGCGGCCAAGTTCCTGCGTGATGGTGCTACTTAACCGCAGCAGTTCGATCTCGGCCGTTTTGGCATTGAACTCGGCATCGATCAACCGAAGCTGGGCATCCAGCAGATTACGCTGCACATCCCGGAAGCCAACGGCGGTCAGCGTTCCCAGGCGATAGCGATCATAGGCGATGTCTACGTTTTGGGTAGTAATCTTAAAGTTTTGAATCTCAAGCGATAGCAGTTGTAAATTGGTTTTATACTGCTGATACGTTTGCGTCAGGGCCAGATCAAGTTGTACGCGCTGGTCGTTGGCCTGATATTCAGCAGAGAGTGCATTGGCAGCAGCCACTTGATTCAACCGACGTTGGTTGAAGCCATTAAAAATGGGCACCGATGCCTGAATCCCATACGTGAAACCGTTGTTTTTGGCCGTTGCCACGGTCGTGTTCCCCCCCTGGTTGTTGGTGCTGGTGTACGTATAGCCCGACAACAGGTTTACGGTAGGGAGCTGTTGCGCCTTCGCTAATTTTATATTCAGATCAGCCACGCGCCTGTTCAAGACGGCAGCGGCCAGCAGTGGATTGTTGTTAATCAGTGACTCGCGCAGTTGTTCGAGCACGAGATTGGAACGGACCAAGATGGTATCCCGCACGGCAAATTCAGTGGCCGGGTTGCGGACCAATAAGGTATTCAACAGGATCTTCGCATTTGACAAAGCTAGTTGCTGCGCAATAAGGGCGGCACTGTCTACATTGTAGTCGACCTGAGCCGTCAGGTAATCTACTTTCGAAAAGCTACCGACTTCAAAATTAGTCTTGGCAAGGTCAAGGCGGTATTGCGATATATCCAGCGCTTGTCGTACGGCCATCAAACGTTGTAATTGGCGTACAACATCGTAATAGGCTGACGACACATTAGCTACCGTTCCTTCAATATTGGCTCGGGTGTTCACCTCGCTGATCCGCACAAGTTCCTTCAACTGATCGAATACATGAAACGTAGCAAAGCCGTTAAAGATCGTCCAGTTAAAATTGATACCGACGGTTGTATTACGGCTGACAACACCAGGACGGTCAGTGGGTGATGTGGTTGGTACCAGATACGTCTGCCGTAAGTGCTGATTAGAATTGTTATTGTTCAGGTTACCGGTTAGGCTGGGCAACATACCCGCATATCCCAATGTATTATTATACACCGCTATCTGCTGCTGCGCCTTCGTTATTTTGATTTGATAATTCTGAGCAAGTGCCGTTTGAATAGCGTCAGCCAGCGTAACGATGTCTCCTTGTTGTATAACGGTGGAATTTCGGAGAGCACGTTGAATTGGGGTTTGGGCGGGTTGGGTTTGCTGCTGGGCCAGAGCCGAAAAAGGAAGGAAAGCTAAAAGAAGGTAACTGCTGAGTTTCATCGAATATAGGTTAACAACGACACGTATAACAAAAGTAAGAGAATCTGCGATTGACTCGGTAGCTTATTAACTTTGAGTTATCTTGCATTTTTCATTAAGTCTCCATTATGCACCGTTTACTGCTACTAATGTCTCTTATGACGGTCCTTTTAGGCTGTTCATCAAAAAAGAAGGCTGATCTGTTCGTAAAAAATGCCCGCATTTATACCGCCGATTCGAGTTTCGCCATTGCCGATGCGTTTGTGGTGAAGGATGGCAAATTTCTGGCCGTTGGCCAGGCCAACAAACTGGCCAGTGACTATGAGGCCGATAGTACGGCCGATCTGGGCGGGCAACCCGTTTATCCCGGCTTCTACGATCCCCACTCCCACTTCCTGGGCCTCGGCCAGGTGCTTACCCAGGCCGACCTGGTGGGCACAAGTTCATACGATGAGTTGCTTGACCGACTGAAGGCATTTCGCCAGAAACACCCGGAGGCTATGTGGCTCACGGGTCGTGGCTGGGACCAGAATGACTGGCCTGAAAAAACCTTCCCGACAAAAGAAAAATTAGACGCTGCCTTCCCCGATGTTCCCGTAGCGCTGATGCGGGTGGACGGCCACGCGTTGTTCGTCAATTCGAAAGCGCTGCGGCTGGCACAGGTAACGGCGGGCTCAAGATTGCCAGGGGGCGAAGTTATTCTTCAAAACGGTCAGCCGACTGGTGTTCTGGTGGATAACGCCATGCAATTAATCAAGCGCGTTATTCCCCAGCCCGATTTGGCGGATAAAGCCAATATGTTGCTGGAAGCGCAGAAAGTATGCATATCGCTGGGCCTGACAACCGTTTCCGATGCGGGCATTAGCCCCGAAGAAATTAATCTGATCGACAGTCTGCAAAAGGCGTCTAAGCTGAAAATTCGCGATTATGCAATGATCAGCCTCGGCGAACCGAACCTGAATTATTTTCTCAAGCGGGGCCCTTTTCAAACGGATCGACTAACGGTAAAATCGTTTAAACTATACGCCGATGGAGCACTTGGCTCACGCGGTGCCTGCCTGCGACGCCCTTATAGTGACCGGCCCCAAACGGGCGGCTTTCTGCTCCTCGGCCCGTCGGAGCTGGAGCGCGTGACCAAGTTGTTGTATGCGTCAAATTTTCAGGCCAATACGCACTGTATCGGCGATTCGGCCAATCACCTGATGCTTGACCTATACGGGAAACTGTTGAAAGGAACGAATAATCGGCGCTGGCGCATCGAGCACGCGCAAGTTGTATCGGCCGACGATTTCTGGAAGTTTGGTAAGTATTCTATTATTCCATCGGTCCAGCCGACGCACGCAACCTCTGATATGTATTGGGCTACCGAGCGTCTGGGGCCGATCCGGGTCAAAGGAGCCTATGCCTTTAAGGATTTGATGAAGCAGAATGGCCTGATTGCCTTTGGCAGCGATTTCCCCGTCGAGGCAGTCAATCCACTTTTTGGCTTTCATTCGGCCGTAGCTCGTCAGGATGCCAAAAACTTCCCGGCTGGCGGCTATCAGATGGAAAATGCTGTTGATCGTAAATCGGCTTTGCTGGCCATGACCCGTTGGGCCGCCTACGCCTGTTTTGACGATCACCTGCGGGGCAGTATAGCCGCAGGCAAGCAGGCTGATTTTGTCATACTCGACCGCGACATTATGACCGCGCCCAACCCACAATTGCGCCAGACGAAAGTAAAACAAACCTGGATTGGCGGAGAACGTGTGTATTAAAAACGGTAAGGTAGGTAAGCTATCGTAGTACTCACCTAACTTACTTCTATCACCTGATACACCATCTTGTTAAACGTAATGGTGTCATTGGCTTTCCGGCCGACCAGTGCCGAAGCAATGGGCGATGCCGCCGAAACGGCGAAATAGTCAACTCCGTCTACGGCTAATTTACCAGCCCCAATGCTGACAAAAAATAGCCCTCGATTGGTAACGACGAGGCTGCCGGGTTGAACCGTCTCATAGGTTTTATCAATATTGAGTTGGGTCAACTCCCGTTCTACTTTCTGAGCTTCGGCAAGTAACTGAGCGTGCCGGTCACGTTCGAGTTGGGCCATGGCCCGCCCAGTTTCGTACTTATCGCCCGCACTACTTTTAGACTCGGAGTTGGCCGCTTCCTGAGCAGCTTCCATCGCCTGTCGGGCCGTGTCGATGCGTTTCTGTACATACGCCTGGCACAAGGCAAATAAAGCCGCTTTTGTTTGTTGATGTAGGTTTGTCAACTTGAGGTTGGGTTTGGTGTTAACGTTGCTTCTTCTATAACGGACAGCACGACAAAGACAACGTTAATTCCAAACAGGTTCATTCATTCGGCTTCATCAATTCGTTAAAACTCGCCTTCACCCGGCTCTTTGGCTTTCTTTTTAGCCTGATGCAGCCGATAATTGAACGTCAGGTTTATTTGCCGCAAACGCCCCTGTGAACTGCTTTCGGTGTAAAAGTTAGCGCCTTCGGTAATCGATCGATAGCGCCGGGAGTTGAACACGTCGATCACGTTGAGTACCAGCGTACCGTTGTTACGCAGTACGTCCTTACTCAGCGACAAATCCAGCGTAGCAATGGCCTGTCGGGTGCCCTGTGGGGTTTTCTGGGGTGCTTCATAATTACCCCGGAGCTGGAAATCAGTACTTTTCAGGATTGTGAAGCGCGACATCAAACGCGTAAACCAGCTGTAGGTATCACTTTGGTAACTGGCATCGAGGTTGCCGCCATTGGTAACCGCCCGAAAAAAGTTTACACTGCCGTCTAATTTCCACCATTTATAGAGCGCGTAGGAGCCCGTAAATTCAGCACCGTACGAATCCTCGGTCGCCAGGTTCTCGGGACGGGTCGTCGAATTTCCCGACTCATCGACCCGCCGAATCCGAATGATTTTCCCCGTTGTATGTCGGTAATAAATCGACGAACTCATCGATCCTTTCTCGACGTATTTGATGTGGCCGATCTCGAACGCATTGGTGAACTCGGGGTTCAGGTCAGGATTTCCGCTGAAAAAATTGCGGTTATCGCTGAAGGTCATAAAGGGGCTCAGATCATTATACTGCGGTCGGCGCACCCGACGGCTGTAGCTGATTTGCAGGGCATGCTGGCGGGGCAAATCATACGTAGCGTGTACACTCGGGAACAAGTTGGCGTAACTGCGCGGGTTAACATCATTCGTTTGTTTAAGCGTTGTGGTTACGTCCGTCCACTCCGCCCGAAGCCCCATTTGATAGGAGAACTTACGGACTTTGTTACCAACGATCCCATACAGAGCATTGATTTTTTCAACGTACAAAAAATCATTGGTCAGGCCGGGTAAGGGCGTCCAGGTGTTATCCGCGCTTTGCTGGGTGACCGAATAGTCATTGGTCATGTTTCGGGAACTAACCCGCAAGCCCCCTTCCAACTTCCCATCTTTGGCAAACGGCCTCACATAATCGACCTGCACCAGCAGTTGCTTTTCGGTTTCGTCGTTGAGCGCACGTTGCAAGGTACTTGGAATAGTCGATGGGTTGCCGTCGGGCTGCGTGGTCTTCTGGGCAAAGAACTGGTCCGATTTTTCCCAGTTATCCAGATAACGCACATCGGCGGTGAGTTCATGACCTTCACGGGCGAACGTCTTTTTATAACTCACGACATATTCTGAATTAGGCTCGGTTTCGGTCTCGTCCTGCGTTCGGCTGGTAATGCTTTGCAGCACATTATTTGTGTTGACCTTGTAATCCAGGTATTGAATATCCGAGAAGCGTTTGCCTTTGCTGAGCCGCCAGGTGTACGAAGCGGTGAGTATACTTTTGGGGTTAAAATAATAGTCAATACCCGCGCGGGCATTGTTATTTTGCCCTTTAAGACGACTCGTCGAGTTCTGCCGATACACAAAGGTGGTGTCGTTATTATACACTTCCTGATAGAGTGAGCTTCGGCCGGGCGTATTTCGGAAAGAGGCTGTGTAATTGACGAAAAAGTTTAAGTTTTTGCGCCGGTAATTAATATTGGCTGCTGCGCCGAAGTTGGTTGGGTAGCCCGTAATTACGTCGAACGAGCCGTTAAAGCCCTCCTTTCGTTCTTTCTTCAATACGATGTTGATTATACCGCCCATGCCTTCGGCCTCGTAGCGCGCCGATGGGTTAGTGATAACCTCTACCCGCTCAATCATACTGCCCTGCAATTGTTGCAGGCCGCTTCCCCCCTTGAAGCTCACTAGTCCCGATGGCTTTCCGTCAATCAAAATCCGAACGCTGTTGCTGCCTCGTAGACTCACATTGCCATCACCATCCACGGCCACCGACGGAATGTTTTTCAGAATATCGGAAGCCGTCCCTCCGGCATTGGCAAGATCTTTCCCAACATTGAATATTCGTTTGTCGAGGGCCAGTTCCATCTGGCTCTTCTCTCCCCTGACAACCACTTCGTCCAGCCGTTTGGCGCTTGCCACAAGCACGAGTGAGCCCAGTTGTTTATCCTGCTCATCTACGTTGATTGCCGGTATAATTTTCTCGCGATAAGACACCGCACTAACTTTCAAAAAATAACGACCCGGCTTGGCTTGTAGCGCAAATACCCCCGACTCGTCAGCTACCACACCAGTGATCAGCACAGAATCAGCGGTTCGATGCAGCGCAACGGTCGTAAATGGGATCGGAGCTTTTTTCTCATCTACCAGCGTACCCCGAATCCAGGCCTGACGAGAAACTGGCCCCTGGGCATATAGAAATGCGGGGAAAAAGAAGAAAACAATAAACAGGTGTTTCGTAAAAGTCTTAGGCATAGTTGAGTGTTCAGTGCTGATAAGATAGGGATGGGCTTTTTAAACCGTATTTACTACGCAAAGCTAAGGCTGCCGGTCATCTACCAGTCTACCTCTGATTTTCTATCCTGATTTCAGCTTTTCCAAGAATGAAACGATCGTCCCTGTTGGCTTGCCTTCTAGACGGCGCTAAGTAAATAGGCTCTTACCGAACTAACTGACTCGCGCCGAAAATGGTGATCTATAGCATAACTCATTTCGCCTTTAAATACAATTTCAGTTATGTCTGGCTGAATATATAGCTCTAGGAAGTATCACGCTACCGGCCCTTTGTGCCTTATTTTTTTACAACTAAATCTGGCATTCATACTTTTCGGTAACGCTACCGGCAACGTTTGCAGAAAAAAAGTGCTTAAATTGCTTCTTTATATCTGTTATTATTCGGAAGCTTATAAAGATTTACAGCTACCAAGATCTGGATAGCCTTTGTTCACTCCCAGAATAGTACATAAAGATCGAATCGTATGATTGCTAAACTTACGTCTCCGGGTCCTGGTCGTCGTCAACCATACGGTGATCTTGTCGATGTTTATAGCAACGCCTTTTCCCCTGCCTACAAACTTCAGTTCAACCCGAAAGATAAGACACCTAAGTATAAGCAGATTGTGCAGTCGGTCATTACCGATATTGAGCGGGGCGTCCTGAAAAACAACGAACAATTACCCTCCATCAGTGAGTTGAGCGTGGAGTATTACCTTGCCCGGGACACTGTAGAGAAAGCCTACCGTGAACTTCGTGAGCGAGGCTATATTACATCCGTACAGGGCAAGGGCTATTATGTGCAGACAAATATGGATGCCAAGATTAAGATCCTTCTGGTTTTCAATAAGCTCAGTTCATACAAGAAAATAATTTATTACGCGTTTCTGAAAGCGCTCGGCGACAAGGCAACGGTCGATCTGCAAATACACCATTACAACGCCTGCCACTTCCAGGAAATCATTGCCAAGAACCTGGGCAAATACAACTACTACGTTGTTATGCCGCATTTTACGCAGGACCTGGATAAAGCGGATTATATGCGGGTGCTTGCTTCTATTCCGTCCAATGAACTGGTGCTGCTGGACAAAGATGTATCTGACCTGGCAGGATCACCCCTGAGCGTTCATCAGAACTTCGACAAGGATATTTGCGGAGCGCTGGAAAACGCCCAGGACTTGCTGGATAAGTATAACCGGATGGTTCTTATTTTACCCAGCGATGGCAACTATCCCGTTGAAATTGCCCACGGGTTTCGTTCGTTTTGTATCAACTACAACAAGGAATTTTCGATCAAAGAGAACGCTACTCACGAGCATTTGCAGGAAGGCACAGCCTATGTGGTCGTTGAAGAAACCGACTTGTCGGAAGTAGTCAAAAAAGCCCGGCAATCAAATTACGAGCTTGGTCATGATGTCGGTGTGATTTCGTTTAACGAGACGACGCTCAAGGAGTTACTGAATATTACAGTTATCACAACCGATTTCGAAGCGATGGGCTATACAGCCGCTTCGCTCCTGCTGGACAACAAGCGTATAAAAGTCAAAAACCCGTTCTACATGATCCGGCGCGGGTCACTATAGAACGGGTTTATTTTGAGGGGCTTATACTGCCGCCTAATGTCCTCTGGGCACTGCCTACATAAAGAGAAAGTAATCGTAGATGGTCCGGGTTACTTCCGCAATGGTCCGTTCCCGCACAGCGCCATCTTTGAGCGATGATTTGACAAAAACCGAAATGGCCACATGACCTGCGTTGCCTGGCAGGGTAATAATGCCGACATCGCTGGCGGTCAGTCCAATCGTACCCGTTTTATGCAGCACTTCCGTATCGGGCGGAAGGGCTCCTTTTAGTCGGGCAAGTCCCGTTTCGCAACGTTTCATAATATCGAGAATCAGCGCCTGACTGGCTGGTTTCAACACGGGCTGCGTATACAGTTTCGTTAGGAGTAACGTCATCGCTTCCGGGGTCGAGGTATCGCGCGGGTCCTTTTCGAAAGCTACGTAACTGGTTTCACGCGTTAAGGCCGTACTATATTTCGCCAGTGAGTCATAACGAGCGGGCGACCAGGCCTGATTCGTTTCCATGGGTATGCCCACACAATCGGCAATAAGCCAGGCCGTCGGCCGATCGACACGCAGGCCTTCAACGCCGATTCGCTTCATACACGCGTTCACTGCGGCAGGGCCTCCTGCCAAACGGAGACAAACGTCCGTTGCACTATTGTCGCTGATCAGCAGCATGAGTTCAAGCAGGCTTCTGACCGATAAGGAAACATCAGAATTCGGGGAGTTGGGCCAGTCGAACCGATCCGACAACATGCCACTACCCGGATGAAAATCATTTTTTGTGATGGGTATGAGTTGAGCCAGCGTCAGGCTACCGCTGTCCACTCGGGTCAGCAGCTGGGTGGCAATGGCCACTTTATACGAACTAGCCATTGGAAACCCTTCTTTCCCGTTTTGCGTGATGGTCTTGCCGGTCTCGATATGCGTGGCGCAGATGCCCACTTTCCCTCCCGACATATCGGACAGGCGCATAAGCTCCTGCGAAAGCCGAACCGGAACCGTAAAGGCGGCTGCGGACTCAGTTGATTTTGTTACTTTTTGCTTTTGAGCAATGGACAGGTTTGCGCAGAACAGAGGCAACAGGACAAGCAATCTGGTGTATTTGTTCATTGAGACATCCGGGGAGAAAGGTTGATTTATTTTTTGGGCAGGGCGGCCGTCATGGTCATTTCAACACTGGACCCGAACACGAGTTTCGCAACGCCTACCGTCGTACGGGCCGGGTACGTTCCTTCCTTGAAAAACTGTTTATAGACCACGTTCATCTTCGGGAAGTCGTCCATATCGCTCAAATACACCGTTACACTCACCACATCATCCAGCGAAGCGCCCGCAGCGTCGAGTACCGTTTTGATGTTCTGAATCGTTTGTTTGGTTTCGGCTTCTACCCCACCCGACACCAGTTTGCCCGTTTGCGGGTCCGTGCCTACCTGCCCAGACACAAACAGCAAGCCATTACTGATGACCCCCGGACTGAATGGATATGGATTTGCCGGTGCCTTCCCCGGTTGCACAATTTTCTTGTTTTGGCCAAATGCCGAAAGGCTGATACTGAAAACCAGGAGGCAAAGAAGAAGGTGTTTCATACTAGACAAGTTAACAGATTGATAATAAATAGTTTAGTAAAAGAATATTGATAACCACATTGGACTGTCGATGTGGTTACTCATTTTTCTGTGCACTTACTTCGACAGGAATGTCCGCAATACGGTATTGTACTCTTCGGGATCATTCAGGTACGGAAAATGGCCTTTCTGATGGAAGGTATGCACCTCCGCTGTCGTGTAATATTGTTTCAGCTTGGTTCGCAGCTCGGGGAGTATGAGAGGATCGTTATCTGATTCCAGAATCAGCAATGGAACTGCCGACTGTTTACCGTCAATGGGCTGGAATTTATCAATCACACAGTGGTAGCGGGCCAGAAACTGCGCCTTCGACATGCGTCCATAGGTGTTCTCAAGCAGTTGCGCTCCCACCAGCGGATTATTCCCGGAAGTGGGTATCACCACCTTGGTCAGGTTTTGGCGGAGTGCACCCATCACCACCCACTCGGGCAGCCAGGAAGCTAGTGAAACCCGGCTGTGGTTCTGCTCTTCGTAGATATCGTTCTTGGGAAAGGTATTACCTAAAACTGCCTTCGTTACCCGATTCGGATACGTTGCCAGCAAATACTGCGTCAGGTAGCCCCCCAGCGAACTGCCAACGACAACTGTCGAATCGACCTTTTCTTTATCCAGAATGGCCATGATGCCTTTACCCAGTTCAGACAGATTATCGACAGCGGGATAGGTAACGCTGATGACTCTATAGGCAGGGCTAAACGCGTTCATTTGTTGCCACCAGAAGTCATATCCACCCGTCATTCCGTGCAGAAACAAAATGGCTCTAGGGCCTTTTCCCAGCGTCATGTACGTCCAGGTATAGCCTTGTGTATCAATAGCGCGTGTCGGTAGCTTTCGAAAGGTTGCCAGGCCATTGATTGGTGTTTTGTCGGAGCCGGTGTATAAGTCGAGTGCGTCTTTTTCAGGCGTAGGATACAGGTAAAGCGCACCGACCAGCAGAACGGGAAGAAGCCAGAGTAATCGTTTATTCATAGGGAGGAAGGAGTAAGGAAGTAAGGTAGGTGGGTAAAAATAAACACTTTAGCGGAATTCAGCGGGGTTTCTCGCTTTCATTCATCTTTTGTTTCGGAAAGTTATATCAGGCGCGTTTTCGGATGCTTTTGAGTCAAAAAAGCTCTACTTTTTGCGTTTATCAGGTCTGTAGAAATGGCTAAAACGCAAAATGAGGACAAGGTTCAACCCCCGTCCTCATTTCACAAAATGCGTACTCTCGAGCTCTTATTTCAGCCGCTTTGCCTTGGCATCAAACATATTCATCAGGCTGCCTTTGAGGTTATCATCATCCACCTTAGCCAGATCGAGGTTAACATCGTAGCCCTGGGCCGTAAAGTATAAGGCCAGCTTATCCGTTCCTTCTTCAATTTTGGTGATTGGAATAGCGCCCTTGGTGGTATCGGCAGGCGTGGTTATCTCGCCCGTTAGTTTACCGTCTTTCCGAACCAGATTAGCCACCAGTTGTGTATCGCCATTAGGTGTTCCTGCCACTAAAATGTCCCATTTCCCGGCAAAGAAGTCGGCCGGAGCAGGGGCTTGTGCAATACTGCTCATGGCCACAATGACCAGCATAAAACAGAAAAGAATGCTTACTTTTTTCATGGCACTAAAGGGTTAAACGTGAATTGTTAGGAAAATTTTTGATTACTGACCGACAGAACCCAATACGGCTTCGATACCCATCACCACCATCAGACTGCCGAGTGCTTCCTTTGGATTCGTGAAGACGAAGTACACATCATGCGGCTTGCCATCCATTGGAACGGGCAGTTTGACCGGAACCGTTAATTGAGACGGGTTAAAATCCATTTTATCGGAAGGCTCCAGGAACGATGATTCTCCCAGTAACTTACCCGTTGGACTGTCCAGATGCACTTCAACTTTACCCCCTTTGGCATTCAGCTGGGGTTTGGGTGCGGTGGCCATGATGTGAAACTCGGTAACGCCATTCAGATCGACTTGCTTCATCGCTATATAAGCACCCGACTTGCTGGGAATGGCCAGATTGTTTCCGCCATAAGACATTTTATTCACATTGTCGTAGACGTCGAAACTATGCACATCGGCTTTGGCATTCCGCAACACAAACGTCTGCTCCGACTTCAGCGAAGGCAATCCCTTGGCGCCTTTATCTTCATACGAAGCCCGTACGATATAGACGCCTTTGCCCTTGTCGCCCGCTGGCAGACTGGCTGTGTAATTGCCCTTCACTGGCAACGCACGGGTGGGAGCGGCTTCGCTCGATACGCTGAGAATGTACTTGACCATTTCAGCAGCATCGGCGGTGGAGAGTTGTGGGTGGGCGGCCATCGCCGTTTCGCCCCAGACGCCACTGCCCCCGGAAATTACTTTCTTCGTCAACCGTTCCAGCGATGCATTATCGCCCTTGTATTTCTTGGCGACATCTGCATAAGCCGGTCCAATCGACTTTTTATTCAGGCTGTGACACGCTTTGCAGTCGCCCGCTTCGATGAGTTTTTTGCCGCCCGCCAACAGCGCTCCGGCATCGGCCGAGCGGTGTCCCTGCGCAATGGCTACCTGATCAAAGCCTTCGGGCATGTAATCGATATTAACCGCAACACGCTCGGGATCAATCCCTTTTCCTACTGTACCATCTTCTTTATCGCTTACTTTCACATCGTATCGGAACGGTTTGTTCGGCGTAAAAAATGACTTGTTGCCGCCCGGCATTTCCACCGTCAGCACCGGCGCTTCGTTCCCCACGGTAATATCCATCGACTGCGAACTGATGCCGCCTTTCCCGTCGTTCACCGTCAGAGTCGCCTTGTAGACACCGGCCTGGGCCAGCGTCAGGTTAGCATCCGACGTGTTGATCACCTTGCTGAATTTAGCTCCTCCGGCTCCCGAAGTAATCTTCCAAGAGTAGGTCAGCGCGTCGCCGTCACTATCCGTCGTTCCTTTCGCGGTCAGTTTTAGGTTCATCGGTGCCGATCCGCCCAGTTTGTTGGCCGCTACCTGCACTTGTGGCTTGCGGTTTCCTCCGTTGTATTCGATGCGAATCAGGCGGGCATCGTCATTGGCCGTAAACCAGCCGGAGCCATATTCAAGCATGTACAGATCACCGTTATCAGCAAACTCCATGTCCATTGGATTGGAGAATTTATAACTCGGCATAAACCGCTCCATCGACTGATAGTTGCCTACCGAATCCATCGTCACAGCCATGATCCAGCCGCGCATCCAGTCGTACGCCAACAGTTTACCGTCGTAGTATTTTGGAAAAGCCTGGGGCGCACCCTTGAATTCGTCAGCGTAAAAGACAGGTCCCGCCATAGCGTTACGACCACCGGCACCCACCAGCGGAAACTCCGGTGATCCATCGTACGGATACCAGATGAAGGCTTTCTGGGCCGCAGGAAGCTCGGTCAAACCCGTGTTGTTGGGAGAGGTATTGGTGGGCGCATTAACATCCCATTTATCGCCCGACTTGCTGGCGGCAAAATCATATTTAGTATACGCCTTATTATCGCCTACGAAATGTGGCCAGCCGAAGTTACCAGCCTTACGCGCCTGGCCCACTTCGTCATGCCCGGCAGGCCCCCGGTTAGCATCGGGTTTGGCCGCATCAGGGCCCACCTCACCCCAGTATACGTAACCGGTTTTGGGATCGACCGAAATGCGGAACGGATTACGGTGGCCCATAGTATAGATTTCCGGACGCGTTTTTGGGGTGCCTTTGGCAAACAGATTACCCTCAGGAATCGTATAGGTGCCGTCGGGTTGGGGTTTTATGCGGATAATCTTGCCGCGCAGGTCATTGGTGTTGGCCGACGACTTCTGGGCATCCCAGGCACTGCGTCCTTCCCGCTCATCGCTGGGGCTGTAGCCGTTCGATCCGTGCGGATTCGTATTGTCGCCCGTCGAGAGATATAGGTTTCCCGACCGGTCCCAGGCAATCGAACCGCCGGTATGGCAGCATTCTTCGCGTTGCGTGGCGATGTCCAGCAACACTTTTTTAGAGGCCATATCCAGTTCATCGCCTTTCAAGTCGAAGCGGGCCAGTACGTTTTTGGATTCGTTGGGGTCTGAATAATAGAGATATATCCAGTGATTCTGAGCAAAATTCGGGTCTTTGTTCAGACCCATTAGCCCGTCTTCGCCCATCGACTCTTTGCCTTCTTTATTGACATATTTAGTGCTGACCGGAATCTTGGTGATGGTTTTCAGCTCTTTGGTTTTGATGTTATAAAGCTGAACTTCCCCCTTCCGCTGTATGAACAGGACCCGCCCATCGCCCAATACGGTCAATTCCATGGGTTCATCGAGCTTTTCGGCTAAAATGGCTTTATTGAACCGGTTTTCTTCGGGCCGGGCTTTAGCAAAATCAAGCGGTTTGGGCGCATCACCGCCGGTCGTGTATTGGATACCCGCCCACAGGTGATTCAGAAACAAAGGCTCAGCAAATGACTCGTCGGTATGGCCCATCGCGGTGTAAAACGAACGTCCGCCATCATACGTCTGATACCAGCTCATGGGGTGAAAATCAGGATTCTTACCACCCGTATAGCTCTTTTCATCAATCTTCAGAACGACGTTTATTTTGGGTGAGATGTTCTTGAAGCTATAGAACTCATCCGTCCGGTCAAACTCATCGGGCATACCTTTGGTCGCCCAGTGATTTTTCATAGTCACGATAAACTTACCCTTCTGCACATTATTGGGCATTGGGTGGTCGAGGAAATAGGCTCCCGCCAGCTTACCATACCAGGGCCATTCATACTCCGTATCCGTGGCCGCGTGAATACCCACATAACCGCCACCGGCCTGGATATAGCGTTCAAATGACGATTGCTGCTCGTCGTTCAGAACATCGCCTGTCGTGTTAAGAAAGATAACCGTATTGTATTTCTTCAGATTGGCTTCAGTAAACTGCGTGGCCTCTTCCGTGAAACTGACGCCAAAGCCCTTCTCGGCCGACATTTTGGCCAGTGCCTTTTTACCGGCTTCGATGGACTGGTGCCGGAAGGCGGCTGTTTTACTGAAAACTAATACGTTGATTTTGGGGGACTGGGCCTGTACGGATGCGGTAGCCAGCCATAAGCCCCACATAAGGGCACAGACTAGTAGACGGTTAGCTGTCATTTCTGAAACGGTTTACAAACGATTGGTAAGCAAATGTAGCGGTAAATTATTTATTGTCTTTTTTTTAGACAATAAATTTTATTCAATTCTATATTTGTACCATCATACTTTCAGCAGAACTCAACGGACTCCGTATGCCTTCCTTACATGAACAGGACTATATTCAACAGCTTTCCATTGATTGCATCATCTTCGGTTATCAGGAAAAGCAACTCAACGTCTTAATTCCTAAACTCAAATTCAGGGGTGATTTTTGGGCGTTGCCGGGTGGGTTCATTTCCCAAAAGGAAAGTATCGACCAGGCCGCCCGCCGAATTCTGGAGGAACGAACCGGCTTGAAAGACATTTATCTGGAGCAGTTCCGGGTCTTTGGCAATACCGAGCGGACCAACATCCGTTTTTTGCAGGAATTGGTTGAACTCAATCAGGACACGTTGGGCAGTGGGCCGTTCAATCTAACCGAACTCGAGTGGATCACCCGACGCTTCGTTTCCATCGGGTATTATGCGCTGGTGGATATCAATAAGGTTGTTCCCCAGATAAGTGATATTGACCAGTCCGTTGGGTGGTATGACTGCAAGCGTCTGCCAACGCTGATTATGGACCACAACGAAATGATTGCCTGTGCGCTTGATACGTTGCGGCTAAACCTTGACCAGAAGCTCATTGGTTTTAACCTGCTTCCCGAAACATTTACGATGAAGGAAGTTCAGGAACTCTACGAAGCCATTTTTGATAAACCCCTGGCCCGCAATAATTTCCAGAAGAAAATTCTGGATTTGAATGTGTTAGAACGGCTTGATAAGAAGTTCACGGGTGCCGCCAACAAGGCACCTTACCTCTATCGCTTCCGGAAATAACCAGCCATTGGAAGGGTGGCCTTAACGAAGCGTTTTTTATTTGGTACACCGGAATCAATTCCGGTGTACCAGGTAGCTTAAATTTCCGAATAGGCTGTTGGATGCAACAGGTAAATGTCGGCTCGCAGGAAATTGTGGGCGTACTCGGGAAGCGCATTCAGGGTTTTCCAGGCCGGATCGGCACTGAACGCTTTCCAGTGAGCATCGCGCTCGGTTTTGTTTTCAAACGAGGTCATATACATCATGCTCGGTTGTTTGCCACCCACTTTTACCTGACCACAAAACACCGTGTTGAAACCCAACCGCTTGAAAATATCCAGTTCGCCATTGTTGAACTGGCTGATCTTGTTCTCATGCAATTTCTCGGTAGCGGCTTCGTACCGGCGAAGTTCATAAATACGCTCGGAAGCTGGTGCGTTCAATTTCGGCACGATCATGCTGGGCATACCGGCAAATGACTCCATCAGGATCGATTCAAATCCTTTATAGACCGGCTTGTCAAATGTAGTTTCCAGATAATCCTGTCCGGCCGACGTGTATTGTTTGTCTTTCGCCAGCGTTTCGGGAAGGCCCATGAACTGATCGACCGATTTGAACGGAATCAGCAGGTACACCAGCGAATCGGCGTCGGCGGGCGTAAAGACGCCAATTTTTCCGATACCTGCCCGATGCAGCGCGGGCAGATACGCCTGCTTCAAATACGTTTCCAGCCGGTCTTTCTGGCTGTTATCTTTAAGGTGGTAAATTTTGACCTGGTAAAATTCACGTTTGGGCGCAAAACCAAACCCCGAATTCAGGCTGAAGATGAGCGCCAACAGAAGGCCAATAAAACGTGTGCTTGTTACTTTACAATTACTGAACATACTTGAATAAGTTGTATTTGGTATTAAAGCAGGAAACCAAAAAAAACTCACATTGGTGATCTAAAATTTTCAAAACTGAGTTAAAATCCCTTATCTCGTCAGCCGGTAAATGAACAAAGCCGCCCGTTGAACCAATAAAGGATATTCTTTGGTGTTCATGGTTTCTTCAATGCTGTGTGCCCCTTTACCCGACGCCCCCAATCCATCTAGACAGGGCATGTATTGCGCGACAAATGAAACATCACCCGCTCCGCGCGAACCCGGATCACCCGCCACAACGGGGCCTATGCCCATATCGCGACTGAGCTTGTCCAGTTGTTTCCGAAGTTCATCATTAGCCGCCGATGGTTCCATTCCGGGAATACCATCGGAAAACGAGATCGTTGCTTTTGTCAGAGGTAAAGATTTCTCGACAATTTCGCGCATGCGGGTTCGGGCACTTTCTTTCTGGGCTTCGGTCAGAAACCGTAGGTCGCCTTTTACCAGCGCCGTTCCGGCCACGATGTTTGTTTTTCCAATCGTTTCTGCTTTGGCGGTTTTGTCATCATAATGCACCTCCGAACCGCCCACGATCAAGCCGGGATTGAAGGTCAGGTATTGCTCCTGCCCCAACGTGCGCCGAAACTCGTTCAGAATGCGAACGGCTTCATAAATAGCACCGTAACCCAGGTCGCTAAAAATCCGGGACGAATGCCCCGTTCGGGCTTTTACGTTGAGCGTCCAGCTACTGGAACCCCGCCGACCAGTAGTGACACTGTGCAATCCCTGCGCCGTTTCGAAGGCCAGGGCGATGTCACATTTTTTGGCCCGTTCCACAAAATCAATTCGGCTGGCAGCTCCGCCCCCGCTTTCTTCATCACCGGTAAAGTAGACCGTAATGGATGTGTCATCGAGCAATTTATGGTAATTTAGGGCTTTCAAGGCGGCAATAACCAGCACATCGCCCCCTTTAATGTCATTGACGCCCTGCCCCGAGGCCGTCGAATCGTTGACCCGTGTGAAGGGTTCCATCGGTAGGCTCTTCTCAAAAACAGTATCCAGATGACCAATCAGAAACAGCTTTTTCCCTTTTTTGCCCTGCCGCGTAGCCACCAAGTGCCCGGCTCGATTGAGCGAATCGGGTAACGTAATCCACTCCGTTTTAAACCCCAGTTTATCGAGTTCATCCGACATCAGCTTGCCGACGGTTCGTACGCCTTCTTTATTCAGTGAGCCACTATTGATATTAACGACCTTTTGGAGTAAGACATCGGTTTCGGGCATCTGCTTTTTGACAGTGGCAACGACACCCGTTTCGGGTTTGGATAATGATTGGGCATATACACCAGGAGTAATTAGTAACAGACTAAATAAAATAGACTTCATGACTGTAATTTAATTGGGCGAATGGGCCAAACTACGGAATTTTAAGCGGTAAACTTACAACGACGTGACGTTATAAATCGAATTTATATAAGTAGTCAATACAAGTGAGTTAGCCATTTTATAATGATACGACTTCCCGGGATATACGATTCTCGCGGCTATTCTTCTTATCTTCGGTCGAAAATGGCCCCTCGCCAAACCACCATTCACAACGCCAGTCACTTCACTAATCATGAAACACGCTTTCCTGATCCTGCTTACCTGTTGCTATACCCTCACCAGCACCCTTGCCCAAAAGCCCGCCAGTCCCGAAAAGCAAGCCCCAAAAGAAGACAAGCCCGGCGCCTTATCCCGCACACTGAACATGGATTCACAGGTGGTGACCCAGGGGCAGGTGACGATTAAAGGCCAGCGGGTTCCCTACAAAGCCACCGTAGGTACCATTCCCGTTTGGGATGAAGAAGGCAAGCCCATTGCCGGCGTCTTTTTCACTTATTTCGAACGGTCCGACGTAACCGACAGAACCACCCGTCCGCTGGTTATCTCGTTCAATGGTGGTCCCGGTACGGCTTCGGTCTGGATGATGATCGGCTACACGGGCCCGCGTATCCTGAAAATTGATGATGAGGGCTATCCTACCCAGCCGTATGGTATCAAGGACAATCCTAACTCGATTCTGGATGTGGCCGACATCGTGTATGTCGATCCGGTCAATACGGGATTCTCCCGGCCCGCCAATAAAGACGTACCCGCAGCCAAACTGTTTTTCGGTGTCAACGCCGATATCAAATACCTGGCCGATTGGCTCAATACCTTCGTCAGTCGGTACAACCGCTGGGCGTCGCCCAAGTATTTGATTGGTGAAAGTTATGGCACGACCCGCGTGTCGGGCCTGGCGCTGGAACTTCAGAATGCCCACTGGATGTACTTAAATGGCGTTGTTCTAGTGTCGCCGACGGATCTGGGTATCGAACGGGATGGCCCCGCGAAAGGAGCCCTTAAACTCCCCTACTTTGCGGCAACCGCCTGGTATCACAAAGCTCTGCCGGCCGATTTACAAAAGAAAGACTTAACGGACATCCTGCCCGAAGTAGAAGCCTTCACAATTTCGGAATACCTGCCCGCTCTGGCCCTGGGCGGTTCATTGAGCGACCAGAAACGGAAGGAAATTGCGGCCAAAGTGGCCCGGTATTCGGGCTTATCCGAAACGGCCGTGATGCAGCAGAATCTGGATGTACCCGCTAATTTTTTCTGGAAAGAGCTGCTCCGGAGCAAAAGTCAGACGGTGGGACGGCTGGACTCCCGCTACCTGGGCATGGATAGTAAAGATGCTGGTGTAGGTCCCGACTATAATGCGGAACTAACCTCCTGGCTGCACTCCTTCACGCCCGCCATCAACATGTTCATGCGCGAAGAGCTGAACTACAAAACCGATCTGAAATATTACATGTTTGGCCCCACGTTCCCCTGGGACAACACTAACAACCACGCGGGCGAAAATCTGCGTCAGGCAATGGCTCAAAATCCGTATCTACACGTATTGGTGCAATCGGGCTATTATGACGGGGCCTGCGATTATTTCAATGCCAAATACAACATGTGGCAAATGGACGCCAGCGGCAAACTCAACGACCGAATGGAATGGGTTGGCTACCGGAGCGGACACATGATGTATCTGCGTAAAGAAGACCTCGCTACCAGCAATGAACACCTGAGAAAATTCATTCAGAAAAGCACTCCTCAAAATAGTGCGCCCGCCAAATATTCGGGAAGTCGGTAACTGAGTTACGGCCAATACCCACGCTAACCCCGCCCACGGCAGTTATTAAACAAGCATCCTTATGGCAAAAGTCAAAAAAGTAGTTCTTACGGTCTTAATGGTTGTTGTTTGGTTCGTTATGTTCGCCATGGTTATTCCCATGAAAAGCGGCCGGGGTCAGTTTGCCACCGTTTTAATTTGCCTGATCATTAACAGTATTTTAGCGGCTTATTATAGTTGTATAGGCCAACGACCCGGTTCATTCCGGGAATGGATCAACATGTAAGCCTCTCTTACTGACCGACGGTATCACATGACTTCAGAGACACCAGACCTTTTCATTCGATTCCGGCACGAGCTTCATCAGTTTCCTGAAGTGTCGTGTGAGGAAGTCGATACGCAGAAACGGATAAAACGCTTTGTCCGCCAGTTCAATCCTACTCGTATTACCGAAGTCGCGCAAACGGGGTTGCTGCTTCAATATGGGGATGATCTGGCTGGGCCGGTAACGCTAATTCGAGCTGATATCGACGCCTTGCCCATTCAGGAAGTCAACACATTTGCCCATCGGTCAAAAATCGACGGCGTTTCCCACAAGTGTGGGCACGATGGGCACGCGGCCATTCTGACCCGGCTGGCATCTTTACTGGCCCGGAAACCCGTAGCCAAAGGCCGGGTGTATCTGGTGTTTCAGCCCGCCGAAGAAAATGGCAAAGGCGCCGACGCGGTATTGACCGACCCCGCCTTTTCTGGTATTCATCCAGACCGTGCCTTCGCTCTGCATAATCTACCCGGCTACGAACAAGGGGTTATTGTATGCAAACCGGGCTCATTTACAGCCTCCGTCCTCACCCTGATTGCCACCTTCGACGGGAAGGTGTCGCATTCTGCTGAACCCGAAAAAGGCTTAAATCCAGCCTATACGATGGCGGATTTTCTGCTTAAAACCAGGCCATTACAAAACACAGATCCAGGCTCAGATAGCTTTGCCCTGATAACGCCAATTTATACGACGATGGGGGAAAAATCGTACGGCATATCGGCGGGTTATGGGGAGGTTCATCTAACGTTAAGAACCCGAAATGCCAAACGGATGGAAGCCCTGACGACTCAGTTACTGGCGCTACTTGCCGAGCTATCTGCAGAAAGCGGCCTCGACATAAAAACAGGCTACACCGAGGCTTTCGTCGCTAATGAAAACGACACCGATGCTTTTGAGCAGATCAAACGTAGTGCGTTGACCCTGGGCTACGCGTTTGTTGAAAAACAGGAACCCTTCAAATGGGGTGAAGATTTCGGGTTATTCACCCAGCATTTCACTGGCGCTATGTTTGGAATCGGCAATGGAGAGGATTCGCCAGCCCTGCACAATGACGACTATGATTTTAACGATAACCTGATCGAGCCAGCCGCCCAATTATTTTTTGAGCTAATCGAGATGGCTCATTCCTGAATAGCCCATCTTGGACTCTGCTTCCTTTTAGCGCATAAATGTATTTTTCGTCAATTCCTTTACCCCTGAATCTCCTGAAGGGAATTTAGAAGTAAAGGAATTAAAAAGATTAGGACCAACACAACGTCAACACAATTACCAACAAATACCATCGACCAGCGCAATAAAGCTCTATTTTGCATCAAAAATAATTCCGTCGGATATCTCTTGAAAACACTCGTCACACTGCTGCTGCTGCTGCCTGTATTTGTCGTTGCCCAAACGACGCCACCGGCCAACCCATACCCATTTACGCCCGCCCAGGATTCAGCTTATGTGCGGGAAAATTACCAGAAATCTGAGTTCATGGTGCCCATGCGCGATGGCACTAAACTGTTTACGCAGGTATATGCACCAAAAGACCAGAGCGTTAAACATCCAATCATCATGCAACGGACGCCTTATAGTTGTCAGCCTTATGGCGTTGATCGCATCCGTCGGCGGGTTGGCCCAAATGCATTCATGCTCCGCGACAATTATATTGTTGTGTATCAGGATGTTCGTGGGCGCTGGGCATCCGAGGGGACGTTCGTGGAAATGACTCCGCATGTAGATGTCAAGAAAGGAAACGCCGACCATGACGAGGCTTCTGACACCTATGATACCATCGACTGGCTGCTGAAAAATGTCCCTAATACCAACGGCAACGTGGGGCAATGGGGTATCAGCTATCCTGGTTTCTTCACATCGGCGGGGGCCGTTTCCGGGCATCCAGCGTTGAAAGCATCTTCCCCGCAGGCCCCGATGGCCGACCTCTGGCGCGATGATGCTTTCCACAACGGGGCGTTTATGATTGCGGCTAACTTTAGTTTCTACACTTATTTTCAGGAACACAAGCAGCCAACCAAACAAAATCCACCCGCCCTTTTCGACATCAACGATCCCGATGGGTATCATTTTTACCTGAATATGGGTTCAACGGCCAATTCGGAGAGCGCTTATTACAAGGGGCGCAACAAATACTATCACGAGAATTTCGAGCACCCGGATTACGACGAGCATTGGAAAAAACGGAATATTCTACCACACCTCAAAGGCATTAAGCAGGCTGTCATGGTTGTCGGCGGCTGGTATGATGAACAGGATTTATTTGGCACGTTTAATACGTACAAGGCCATTGAAAAGCAGAATCCGGGCATTCAGAGCATCTTCGTGGTAGGTCCCTGGGTGCATGGTGGCTGGGCGGGTCCATCGGGGCAAACGCTGGCTGATCTGGATTTTGGTTCGAAGGTGTCGCCCTATTATCAGGAAAATATCGAAGCGAAATTCTTTAAACATTACCTCTTCAACGAGGCTACTCCCCTAACCCTTCCCGAAGCCACCCTGTTTGAAACGGGGTCAAATCGCTGGCGTTCCTTCGACACCTATCCGCCGAAGGGTACCGTTCAGAAACAACTGTACCTGGCGGGAAATGGCAAGCTCAGCTTTACCCCGTCAGCAACCGGCGCGGCCTTTTCCGAATTCCCCTCCGACCCGGCTCACCCGGTACCATTTTCCAGCAAAATCAACGACGGTTTCTCCGCCGATTACATGGTCGAAGACCAGCGATTTGCTTCGGCTCGCCCGGATGTGCTGACCTTCCAAACCGATGCACTGACCGAAGATTTAACGTTGGCCGGACCAATTCTGGCCCAGCTTACCGTTTCCACTACGGGCACCGATGCCGACTGGGTTGTTAAAGTCATCGATGTCTATCCGCCTGATGCGCCCCAGGATCCCAAAAAACCAGACGTCGTTTACGGTGATTATCAGCAGTTGGTGCGAAGTGATATTATTCGGGGCCGCTACCGCAACAACATCAGCAAACCGGAACCCTTTACCCCAAATCAGCCCACTCCGGTTGCTGTCGAATTACAGGACGTGTTGCATACGTTCAAAAAAGGACATCGGCTTATGGTACAGATACAGAGTTCATGCTTCCCCTGGAGCGACCGGAACCCACAAACATTTGTCCCCGTTTTCAGCGCGAAAGAGGCTGATTACAAGAAAGCAACTCATCGGGTTTACCATGGCAAGCCGGGCGTTAGCTTCCTGAAAGTAGGCGTACTGCCTCAGTAATTTATTCAAATAAATGACTGATTTTCAACCCAAACACATGCGGGTGCTGTTTACCTTAGCCGTCCTCTTCTGGGGAGCCTGTTATGCTCGGGCGCAACCCAAGCCAACGCTTGCAGTTACCCCAGTCAACGACCAGGTTTATGTCCATACAACCTATGGCATGTACGGAAAAACACCGTTCCCGTCTAACGGGCTAATTGTTAACACCGCCGATGGCGTCGTTCTGGTTGATACGGGCTGGGATACGGATACCAACACCGACAATACGCGCCAGTTGCTCCAATGGGTCAGCGACAACCTGCATCAGCCGGTCCGGCTTTGTATCGTTACGCACGCCCACGAAGATCGGGTGGGCGGTATAAGCGAGCTCCGTAAAGCCGGTATCCGGGTAGTCAGCACACCATTGACGGCCCGCAAATCGGTTGCGCTGGGCTTTCAGGCACCCGACGGTATTTTGCCGAACGACACAACCTTTTCGATCGGTCAGGAGCCCATTCGCTGTTTCTTTCCTGGCGAGGGGCACACCAGTGATAACATTGTGGTCTGGCTACCTAAGCGGCAGATACTGTATGGCGGCTGTCTGATTAAAAGCGTAGCGGCTTTTGGCATGGGCAACCTCGCCGATGCGAACCTGAATCAATGGGCGGGCTCCATTCGAACGCTGATGAACCACTTTGGAGGAGCCCGAATTGTGGTGCCCGGCCATCAGGATTGGGGAGATACAAAATCGCTGGAACATACATTGCAACTGCTGGCAAAGCATGCCGCAGCCAAAAATAAATAACTGACCATTAAAGCATTGCCTTTTAAAATGCCCAAACTTCTCCTGATGGACCACGATGGGGCCATTGACGATCTGTTATCGCAGTTGCTCGTTCTGACCATGCCCGATGTCGAGCTGATTGGTGTCACGGTTACGCCCGCCGATTGTTACATTGAGCCCGCTCTCGAATCGACGTATAAATTGCTTCAGTTGATGGGGCAGGAACATATTCCCCTGGGGCGGGGTGATTACTACGGAATCAATGCCTTTCCGGGCGAATGGCGGGCACGACCCGAAATAATCAATGCCTTACCGCTGCTGATCAATCTACCCAAGTCGCCCGATCCGTACTCGTATTTGAGTGCGCCCGAGTTGATCATCGAGACGTTGACGAAGGCTACCGAGCAGGTAAGTGTTCTGATGACGGGGCCTTGCTCCAATCTGGTACTGGCGTTGGAGAAGGCACCAGCGTTGAAAGAGAAAATTGCGGAAGTTGTCTGGATGGCCGGGGCGTTTCGCGTTCCCGGCAATGTGCAGACCTACCAGCACGATGGCTCGGCCGAATGGAATGTATTCTGGGACCCGATCAGTTCGCAAAAGCTGGTATCCTATGAATTACCGTTGACCCTTATTCCGCTGGATGTCACGAATCATGTGCCTGTCACCAAGCAGTTCCTGTCTACGTTAGCCACGCAGATTGACTACAGGCTGTCCAACCTCACGGGCCAGCTCTGGGCGCTGACCATCGACACTATTCCTAGTTATCAATACACCTATTTCATGTGGGATATTCTGGCAACCAGTTACCTGGCCATGCCTGAACACTTCACCACCGAACGGGTGAAAGCGAACGTCAGCACCCGGCCACCCAACGCCGGACAAACATATCTGGACGAATCGGGCTATGAACTGACTATTGCAACCGACGTGAATGTGGCCTATTTTTATGACTACCTGCTGGCACAGTTTAGGCGTTAAGACGACGGGATGCTACCTCAGCCGATTAGCTAAATAAAATGTCTACCACTTTTCCCTATGTTCGGCATAGCCGCTAGGTAAAGACAAAATAAGTTACTTTTCCGCTCCATATCCTCATCTAGCGTATGCGCACCTCTTTTCTGGTTGCGTAGCGATCCAATGTTTATAGTAAACCTAGGCTATCTTCCCATTTAATGTTCGCGTAGCGATCCAACCCAGTAGCCGTTTGATCGCTACGCGACCAGAAACGGCGGACCAGGGTGGGTATTTCTACAAACATTGGATCGCTACGCGACCGAAAAAAGATGAGAATGTACGCTATGTAAAGACAGGAACCACGGAAATTTGGATACTGCCCTAACCTCATACTCATTGTGCCTAAATTCCTGAAGACGTTCGCGTCATCAAAACCCGAAACTACTGCTTTGGCTTCATCAGCTTGCGTTTGAAATAGTCGGCGGTAGCGGCACTCATTTTCAGGGCATTGGTATGCTTCATCCAGTGGTGCGTATCGTCCACGATCACCAGCTTTTCCATCGGAACGCCCTGCTTTTCGAGACGCCGGACCAGGTCGGTGCTTTGATTGAAGCGCACATTCCGGTCATCGTCGCCATGAATGATGAGCACGGGTGATGTCCAGCCACTGATCGACGAAACTGGCGACGACTCCCAGACAATTTTAGCCGCTTTGTCGGCATCCGGAATTTTTTCATACCGATCCGTCGAGCTAACGCCATACCGTTGCTGGCTCCAGTCATGAACACCATGAATATCTACACCAGCCGCAAAGAGTTTAGAATCACGGGCGAGCGCAAGCGCCGTCAGGTAACCACCATAGGAGCCGCCATAAATACCGATTTTGGTTGCGTCAACCTGTGGCTGTTCGGCAAGCCATACGGCCGCTGCCCGCACATCCTGATATTCTGATGCGCCCGTTGCTCCGCCATTTTCTGGCTGATGAAATGCATAGCCGTACCCAATACCCAGCCGGTAATTGACCGATAAGACCACAAACCCCTGGCTGGCCAGATACTGGTTTAGGGCGTATGAATTAGCATAATAATCTGAATAATTCCAGCCTAACAGCATTTGGCGCGGAGGGCCGCCATGCACATAAATGAGCGTTGGCTTTTTAGAAGGTCCACCCGCTGGTTCAAAAAGCTGACCATGAACGTTCATCCCATCCGGCGACTTAAAGGTTACCTGTTTGGGTACTACCAACTGACTGGTCGGGAAGTTGGCCGGTACCAGATTTTGGGCTAACACCTTAGGGGTTCCTTTGGCAAAGGCCATCACCGTTGGTAGCGGTGGGCGTTGGGCTGTGGCGCTGATCATCGCAATGGTAGCGCCGTCCCCCGTCACGACGGGTGTCCATTCGAGACCCGCTCCCGGCGTAAGCACCTCCATAGCCGCTTTATCGACGGGAACACGAATAGCATGCCGCCGATCGATATCCAGTTTATCAGGACCCGTATTTCCACTGAATAACAACCATTTCCGGTCGTGGCTCATGGTAATGTGTTCGGCCATAAATGACCCGGATGTTAATAATAAAGGAGCGCCACCCGTTGAGGCAATGGAATACAGGTGAGGCCAGCCATCCTGATAGGACAGGAAAACAATACGCTCATTAGCGGCCCAGTGCAGGTTAACCCCTCCGTTCGTAGACGGTACCGAACCTGCCAGCGTTTTGGGCGCCTGCCAGATCTGGGATGCATTACCCGAGGTAACATCGGCCGTCCAGATCGACCAGGGGTGATGCTTACGCGTTAGCAGTGAATCGGGGGCACCGCCCGAACCGGGTGTACGAACAAATACAAGTCGCTTCCCGTCGGGTGCCCAGCGGGGCGAATCGTCCTGCGAAAACGACGGTGCGATCCACATAATGGGTGTTGTTTCGCTGGTAAAAACGCCCACAAAGGCATGATCCTTCCGATCACACACGAAGGCCAGTTTCGAGCCATCCGGCGACCACTGAACGGAGCTGTTCGTACCCCGGACGGTAAACATGGCTTTGGCCGCTGAAGAAGCATCCAGGGGAGCCACCCAAACCTGACCACCTTTGATAAAGGCAACGCGGTCGCTTTTGGGCGAAATAGTTGGCGCATCGCCCTCGGCAATAGCTTTGGCCTCACCACCGGCAAACGGAATGCTCCAGATCTGAACCTTAGGCGGCACGGGCGTCGATAGGGTATTGACGGGTAATTCTTCATCCCAGTTGGAGCCATGATCACCACCCCGCACGTAGATTACCCACTTTCCGTCGTCAGAAATGGACAAACTCGTAATTTCCTGTCCATCATCTTCGGTGTAATTGGTCAGTTTTCGGGGCGTAAAGTCGGGCCCTTCGGCTACGTACACATTCCGTTTACCCTGCTCATTGAAGGCCCACGCAATACGTGCGCCCTTTGCCGAACTGGTCAGTTCATTTGGGAAAGGGTAACTCTTTACCGCTTCCAGCGAGAAGGTCTGAGCCTGAACAGATTGGCACAACCAGAGCCCCACGACAAGGCCCAGCAACGTAAACTTATTCATGAGTCGATGTTTAAACTAAAAAAGCTTATTTGAGTAGTCTATGAAACAAACTCAAATAAGCTTTTTTATTTTCTATTCTAATGAACAGGCCAAATAAAATTCTAACAATCAGTTTAATAGTACCATTAATTATCAGCCATAGCTGATGGCTTTTCCCACAAACCAATTTATCTAGGAAGGCTCCTCGCTCTTTATTCTAAAAATAGCCCCTTCCAGAGCCTCATCTACCCGAATCTGACAGGCCAGTCGGCTGTCCGAGTCAGCATCGGGCAGAGTATCGAGCATGTCCAGTTCGAGATCCTGGGCTGACGGTAAATTATCGAACCCATTTATTACCTGAACATGGCAGGTTGCACAGAGGGCCATCCCGCCACAGGTCGCCAGAATATTATAGTCCGACGCTTTCAGCACCTCCATCAGGCTCAGACTGATGCCTTCGGGTACCTCTACCGGTTTCTGTTCGCCATTGCGGTCTTCTACGGTGAATGTAATCATATTAAAAGGTAGGAACACCGTTGACGGTTGTGTATTTGAAACTCAGTTTTTGATTCGGGTGGACGTGGTGAAAGGCGCTCTGGCACATGAGCGCAGCCTCATGAAAACCACACAAAATCAGCTTGAGCTTACCCGGATAGGTATTAATATCACCGATCGCATAGATCCGCTCGACATTTGTGGAGTAATCGGTCGTATCGACGCTAATAGCGGATTTGTCGATGCTTAATCCCCAATCGGCAATGGGTCCCAGTTTGGGCGTTAAGCCAAAAAGAGGAATCAGATTATCAGCTTGTAGAGTCGTGACCGACTTGTCTTTTGCCGTAATGTTAACTTCCTGCAAATGGCCATTCCCCGTAATGCTGGTAATATTCGACTGAAGCACGAGATTAATTCGTCCCTGTTTGGCCAGTTCAACCACTTTCTCAGCCGAATCGGGAGCCCCCCGGAAACTGTCGCTCCGGTGAACCAGCGTTACTTCTTTCGCTATGTCGGCCAGGAAAATGGTCCAGTCGAGGGCCGAGTCACCCCCACCAGCCAGCACCACCCGTCGGTTGCGTAACTGCTCGGGATTTTTGACCATGTAGGCGACGCCCTTTCCTTCAAATTGCTCCAGGTTCAAAATCTCGGGTTTTCGGGGTTCAAAACTGCCCAGCCCGCCCGCAATGACGACCACCTGGCAATGCACGGCTGTGCCGTCGCTGGTCGTAATTATGTAGGAGCCGTCGTCCTGACGGTCGAGCGACTCAACGCGTTCGCCCAGCGTAAAGCCAGGATTGAAAGGAGCAATCTGCTCCATCAGGTTATCGACCAGTGTCTGCGCGTTGATGGCCGGATAGCCAGGGATGTCATAAATGGGTTTCTGCGGATAAATCTCGGAGAGTTGCCCACCAACCTGTGGTAACGCATCGATCAGGTGACAGCGCATTTTCAATAAACCAGCTTCAAAAACAGCAAACAGGCCCACCGGACCAGCGCCAATAATACAAATGTCTGTCGTTATCATCTCTAGTGAACGAGTCGATTTTATCTACTCGTTAATCTTTTGTGTTACTTATATTAAGTCTAACCGTCTACTCTGCAAAGTAAGCGCACACCTACGGTTAAGACTTATCATACCTTGTGATGATGGATTAACAAATGGAATACGTGATGCATTCATCCATTTCCCGCTAAGTGAGCAGAATAGCGCATGTATATAGCCCGGAAGTTCTGCTTAAATACATTATACCGATTTTTACGTAAGCAGTTATAGCACAAGATTTTGTTCAACACAACTACAATTCGTATAGTCAAACATTTACCAAAACGCCCGATATGACTGCTCTACCGAAGAATACAGCCAATCAATTACAAACGATAAATACGTCGTTCAATACACTGACAGAATGGGCTGAAGCAACCGCTCTTCTGCACGAAAACTACTCCAGCTTGTTAGCCTGTATCAGCCAGAATAAGGCAACGAAAAAGACACGTGCAGCATCGAGTCGTTTATATATTGGCCAATGCCCTGTCGATCAGATCATAACCCTCCTGAAGATAGTACAAGAACAAATGGAAAGCCTGGTCATGGATATGGAGCAGATAAACTGCCCGGACCAGCCGGTAGGGACAGAAAATTACAAAAAGCTGGCGATGCACACTCGCATTATCAATAAACTGAACCAGCAGGCGCGAACAAAGCTTTGGTTAGCGGCCCTACTGCCTGCCTAGCCCTGTGCAGGAGCAGCTTAGGCAACCTTCTTACTTAATCCGGTAAAGCCATTTTCCGACACAAGGACCGGTGGCTTCTTTTTCGAACAAGCAGGTAGATTTAGTGACTAGCCAGCTTCAACGTCTGGCACCTTATTGGGTCCTACTCCTTGTTTGCAATGAAACTGGTCTACAAAGCTATTTTATTCAACCTATTGGTATTTACCAGCCTGGGCAGTAAAGTCATTATCAAGAAGCCCGTTTTTCGGGCATTCTTACCCGTTACACTCAATCTCAGGGAAGAATTTCAGACGATTCATAGCTTTGGTGCATCCGATTGCTGGTCGGCTAAGTTTATTGGTACCTGGCAAAACGAAACGAAAAAGAATCAGATAGCTGACCTTCTCTTCAGTCTGGATACCCTGTTCAATGGTCAGCCTAAAGGCATAGGCCTCTCGCTCTGGCGAATGAACATTGGCGCCGGGAGTTATGAACAAAAAGACAGCAGTTTAATCACGGATGAGTGGCGCCGGGAAGCGTGCTTTCTAACACCTGACGGCCACTATGACTGGAGCAAACAAGCCGGAAGTCAGTGGTTTTTACAGGCCGCCCGCCGTCGGGGCGTTCCGTACACGCTGGGCTTCACCAACTCACCACCCGTACAGATGACGCGCAATGGCAAAGCGTTTTCGGCAGGAGGAAAAGCCTTCAACCTTAAACCAGCCTCGCTGTCGTCCTTCGCCGATTTTTTAGTGACAGTTGCCACTCATTTCAAGTTCGATTATATAAGCCCCATCAACGAACCACAGTGGGACTGGACCGCTGGAAAAAACGGGAAAGCTAATCAGGAAGGGTCGCCCGCCGAAAACAAAGACATTGCCGACGTAGCGCATGCTTTATCGACAAAACTGCTGACCAGCAAAGCCAAAACGACGGTTGTTACGGGCGAAGCGGGCCAGTTGAATTTCCTCTACGAAAAAGCGGAGAGCGGGCGAGGCAATCAACTCGACTATTTTTTTGCCGCTCCCCTTCCCAAGTTGCCCAACGTTGCGCCCATCTGGGCTTATCATAGCTATTTCACAACCTGTACCGACTCAACATTAGTAGCGATTCGCCAGAAGGCCGCCCAGCGTGCCAAAGCGGTTGGTAACCCGATGTTGTGGCAAAGTGAATTTGGCGTATTGGGCGATATTTGCGGCAATTACAACGGCAGTCCACGCCATACGGATATGTCATATGGCCTCTATGTGGCAAAAGTCATTCACAATGACCT
Source organism: Spirosoma horti (assembly GCF_054776595.1). NCBI lineage: Bacteria > Pseudomonadati > Bacteroidota > Cytophagia > Cytophagales > Cytophagaceae > Spirosoma > Spirosoma horti. The sequence goes on along the minus strand of NZ_BAAHBQ010000008.1, from coordinate 90,867 downwards.
GACCGTAGCCAATGTGACCTCGTGGCAGTGGTGGCTGGCCATCAATCCGTACAACTATAGCGATGGACTCGTATACATCAATGGCCCCGACGGCGGCTATAAACAGCATGACAACGCTCGGCAGGATGGACAGGTGCTGGACTCTAAACAGCTATGGGCGTTTGGCAACTATGCCCGTTTTGTCCGACCGGGCATGAAACGGGTTGGCGTTCGCCTTGGTGCAGCCAGCAATCCGGTAGCCGAAGCCAGCCAATGCATGGTGTCGGCTTATAAAGACCCCGTTCGAAAACGACTGGTACTCGTTTGCATCAACATGACGCCGAATGCGGTAACGCTACCCATTAGCGGTGTACGTATCAAGTATAATCGCTTTGCGAGTTACACCACAACGGCGGCTAAATCGCTGGCTAAAGCCATTGTTCCGGCCAACCAGATTCAGGCCGAGCCAACATCAGTTGTAACGCTGGTTGGCACGTATGAATAGGCTTGGGCATGGTCGAGCCATGTTTTATGTGCATAATACTCATGTCCGTTTCCACCTAGGGTAATCCCTAAAAAGTGATAAACTGCGAACAATTTGTAAAATTGTCCAGCAATTGTTATCATAAATAATGAATAGATTCAACTATTTTTGATCTGTTTTTTTGGCTTCTGTATACGGATATGATCAGAGCAGCCAGTTCACTCGTTTATGTTTTGCCGATCAAGCCCTGTTTTTGCCTAATCCAATAGAGTCCATGCTCGTTGGCGCTATTAAGTACCCTTATTCCTGCTTATCATTTGTTTTTATTTAACTATGCGACGCAACGTCTGTTGTTCTCTTCTTTGCCTGTTGCTCTGCGCCCTGGGTGCATCAGCGCAACCAAACCAAATACCCTACGCAACAATTAACCTTCAGAATCTGAACGACTTTAAGCCTGCCGGTGGCAATTGGAAAATCGTAGGTGATGTTTTTTATGACCTGGCTAAACCAGGAAAAGGCACCATAAAGTCGGGCACGGGCATTCTGGTCAATGACCCCTCGGGAAAAAGCAAAGACCATCTTTTTACGAAAATGGAACACGGCGACCTGGAGCTGGAACTCGATTTCATGCTGGAAAAAGGGTCGAATTCCGGAATCTACCTCGAAAGCCGTTATGAAGTTCAGTTGTTCGATAGCTGGGGCGCCAACGTACCAAAAGCAAGTGATTGCGGGGCAATTTATGAACGCTGGGACGATAGCCGCCCTGAGGGCCGAAAAGGATACGAAGGCCATCCACCGGCTCAGAATGTAAGTAAAGCGCCGGGCCTTTGGCAGCACTTGAGCATTGTCTTCAAAGCACCCCGATTCAATGAAAAAGGCGAAAAAATAGCGAATGCCCGCTTCCTGAAGGTAGTTTTGAACGGCGTAACCGTTCAGGAAAACGTCGAGGTACTAGGACCGACGCGCTCTGCCGCTTTCCAGGATGAGAAGCCAACCGGCTCACTCATGATTCAGGGTGATCATGGCCCGGTAGCCATTCGGGATATCCAATACAAGTCCTACGGAACCGAGCCCGTAACGCTCACGAAAATGAAGCTGAGTGCCTACGAAGGCAAGTTCGCATCGGTCAATGACTTCAGTTCGCTCACGCCCAAGCGGGAAATGGACATCAATATGCTGGCGCATTCGGCCCCCGGTAGCCGGGATAAGTTTGGCGGCAAAATTACCGGCGTCCTGCACATCCCCCGTTCGGGCCAGTACGCGCTGAACCTAAACCTGAACTGGATTCCGACTGAAACCAATCCTGCGAATCCAAATGGCGCTGGCGAGTTGACGATCGATAACAAACCCGTTCTGAGCATTAGTGGCAAAAATGGTGGCACAGCTTCAACGATGGTACAGTTGGATGCAGGTGATCATCCGGTTGTGCTGGCTTACTACAAAAACTTTGGTCTATGGTACGCCCGCCGAAATGACATTATTCTGGGTATTGAAGGCCCTGGCGTTCAATACACTACTCTGAATCAGGTGATTCGCGTCGAAGAGCCGGTCGGCGAGATTGCGGTGCTGGCCAAAACGGAACCGGTTATGCAACGTGGCTTTGTCAATCACCACGGCCAGAAACATACGCATACCATATCCGTCGGCGAACCAAGCCATGTAAATTACACCGTCGATTTACGGAAAGGTGAATTTCTGCAAATCTGGCGGGGCGACTTTCTGGAAACGACACCGATGTGGTACGGACGGGGAGAAACCCAGTTATCGGTTCCTTTAGGGAGTGTCATCGAACTGCCGGGCAAGCCTTCGCTAACGTACCTGGCCGACCAAAACGCTGTCTGGCCTGACTCCAACGCTACCTATAATAACATGGGGTACGATGTCGATGCCAAGGGTCGGCCCATTTTCAAATACACATTGGGTGCCTCGCAGGTACGCGAATCATTTGCTGCGGAAGAAGATGGACATAAGCTCACCCACTCGTTTGCGGTAATGCCTTCGTCGGGAGCATCCACTCCGGGAGCGTCCACTCCGGGAGCATCCACTCCGGTAGCGTCCACTCGGGGAGAAATCTGGTGCCGGGTGGCTGAAGGGAATGACATTACGGAATTGCCGAACGGACTGTATGCCGTTAATGACAAGCAGTATTTTATTGAGCTACCAGCTAAACAGAAACCCGTTATCCGTACGACAGCGCAAAAAACGAAAGAAATGCTGCTGCCTATAAAGTTAGCCAATGCCGCCGGTACAGTGACCTACTCGATTATCTGGTAACGCTCAACTTTCTGACCGAACTTTCTCATGAATATCAATCATCAGACCATATACCGTTTAGCCAGAACCGCCTTGTTGGCGTCTGGCCTTGCCTGCATCAGTCATTTATCGACTCAGGCGCAAATCCAGTCCAAGACTGGTTTACCCGTTAGTTCCAGCAGTAAGCAGCCTGCGCCCGCCCCTAAAGGACTGGCTAAAGTGGAAGCCGATCCCGAAAAAGAAGACGATTTTTACAAACTGATTTCGCTGCCCGTTCCCGAAGATATTATTCTGGAGGTTGGTGGTATGGTTACCTTACCGGATGGTAATCTGGCCGTTTGTACCCGCCGGGGCGAAGTCTGGATCGTATCGAATCCTTATGTAAGCGGCTCGATTCGGCCAACGTACAAACGGTTCGCTTATGGATTGCACGAGCCGCTGGGACTGGCCTATAAAGACGGCGATATCTACGTTACCCAGCGTAGCGAACTCACCCGCCTGCATGATGCCGATGGCGACGGTCGGGCCGACTCCTACGACAAAATTTATTCCTGGCCCCTGTCGGGCAATTACCACGAGTATTCGTATGGCCCAACGTTTCTGCCAAACGGCAATATGCTCGTAACACTAAACGTGGGCTGGAGCAATAGCCTCGGGCATGGTGTTAGTCTGGTCCCCTGGCGCGGCTGGACACTGGAAATTACCCCCGATGGAAAAATGACTCCGTTTGCCGCCGGGATGCGCTCTCCGGCTGGTTATGGCATGAACGCAGCCGGCGATTACTTCTACACCGAAAACCAGGGCGACTGGGTTGGATCGGGCCGTATCTCGCAGGTTGAAAAAGGAGATTTTCTGGGCAATGCCGAAAGTCTTAGGTGGACGGATATGCCGGGCTCACCCCTGAAAATCAAGCCTCAGGATGTTCCCAACACAGGTGAACCGCTGTACGATGTCTCCAAGAAGTTTACGGCGTTGAAGGCCCCTGCCGTTTGGTTACCCCACGGCATTCTGGGCATTTCAACATCCGGTCTCCTGACGGACAACACGAAAGGGAAATTCGGTCCGTTCGAGAATCAGTTGTTTGTGGGTGATCAGGGACAAAGCATTCTCTCGCGGGTCGATTTCGAGAAAGTAAAAGGCGTCTACCAGGGGGTTGTGTTTCCCTTCCGGGAGGGTTTCTCATCGGGTGTGTTACGCCTGGTTTGGGGCCATGATGCCTCCATGTTCGTGGGCATGACCAGTAGGGGCTGGTCATCGACGGGGAAAGAGCTTTACAGCCTTCAGCGAGTGGTCTGGACGGGCAAAATGCCTTTTGAGATGAAGACCATACACGCCATGCCAGATGGTTTCGAAATTGAATTCACAGAGCCGGTTGATGCGGAATTAGCGGCTGACCCCGCGTCTTACAAGGTAACGGGCTTCAACTACAAATACCACGCAACCTACGGAAGCCCGGTGATCAATCGGGGTGGTTGCCCCATTCGCGGCATCGTTGTGTCGAAAGATGGTCTGAAAGCTCGTCTGGTAGTCGACAGCCTGCGTCTGGGTTATATTCACGAAATCACCACGCCGGGTATTCGCTCAAAAGAGGGTCGTATATTGCTGCACAACGTTGGCTACTACACGCTCAACAATATTCCCGATGGCGAAAAACTGAGCATTGCCGCAACGACGCCTGCTCATGACCACTCGGCCATGATGACCGCATCGACATCCACGGCACCACCGGTAAGCACCCGGCCAACTGCGAAGAAAGTAACGTCGGCAAAATCAGCCACGGCCCCCAAAGCTACGGGTAGCACCATGGCCAAACGGGTAACCGATATGCCCTCGTCCTGGACTGAACCTGATTATACGATTAATATGGGCACAAAGCCAGGTCTGAAGTTTGCGCCGGAGCAGTTTCAGGTAAAAGCGGGCAGCAAAGTACGGGTCGTATTCAACAACGAAGATGACATGCTCCATAACTTCGTGGTCGTAGCCCCTGGCTCAGCCATTCAGGTGGGTGAACTAGCCATGAAACTTGGCCTGGAAGGACAGGAAAAGAATTACATTCCGCAGACAGACAAGGTATTGCACCATACCAATCTGCTCCAGCCCAACACCAACGAGTCCATTTACTTTATTGCGCCCGAAAAGCCCGGCGATTATATGTACGAATGCTCAGTGCCCGGCCATTTTTACGTAATGCAGGGCACCATGAAAGTCGTTAAGTAATTTCCTTTCCTGAGCCTGTAAGGTCTCCATTAGACCTTACAGGCTTCATTTTTATCTATTATGACGTGTTCGTTCAGGGGACTTGCTACCCTCTCGTTGAGCCTGTTGCTTACGGCTGGTAAACTGATTGCTCAACCAATTTCGGAGGCCATTCGGCTAAACCAGATCGGATTTTACCCCAACGGAGCCAAAATTGCCGTAGTGGTTGGTGAGGTACAGGGGCCTTTTCAGGTAGCGACCTCAGATATCAAGAAAGTAGTCTTCACCGGTACGCTAGGCAATGCCCGAACAAATGTCCTATCGGGAAAAACGACCCACTCAGCCGATTTCTCTACGCTGACCAAGCCGGGTACGTATGTGGTGATCATTCCCGGTCTGGGCCATTCCTACCCGTTTGAAATCCGTCAGGATGTTCACCGAAACCTGGCCATCGGCGCCATCAAAGGTTTCTATTATCAACGGACAGCCATTGACTTACCGGCTAAATATGCCGGACAGTGGGCGCGTCCCGCTGGCCACCCCGATACGCGGGTGCTGATTCATCCTTCAGCGGCCTCCGCGAATCGGCCGGCCGGAACGGTCATTTCATCGCCCAAAGGCTGGTACGATGCTGGTGATTACAACAAATACATCGTCAATTCCGGCATCACGATGGGCACCCTGCTCTCGCTTTGTGAGGACTTTCCCGATTACGTAAAGAAGTTAAACACGAACATTCCTGAAAGCACTAACACGGTGCCCGATGTGCTGGACGAAGTACTCTGGAATCTGCGCTGGATGCTGACCATGCAGGACCCGGCCGACGGTGGCGTTTACCACAAGTTGACCAACGCCAGTTTCGATGGGATGGTTATGCCGGATAAAGCGACTAAAGAGCGGTATGTCGTGGCCAAAAGCATTACGGCGACCCTCGACTTTGCCGCTGTGATGGCTCAGGCAAGCCGGGTTATTAAACCGTATAACAAAGAGCTTCCCGGCCTGGCCGATTCTTGTTTAGCGATGGCCGTAAAAGCCTGGGGCTGGGCCAAAGCGAACCCGACCATACTCTATAACCAACGGGCAATAAACGACAAGTACGATCCGGATATATCGACGGGAACGTATGAAGATCGCAGCGCCGATGATGAGTGGATGTGGGCCGCTGCCGAACTATACGCGACGACAAAAGACGACACTTACTACACAGCGGTCAATTTATTTCCGGACAACAAGACCCCGTTACCCTCCTGGCCGCAGGTTCGCACCCTGGCTTATTATACACTGGCCCGGACGGGGAACAGCCTGACGGCCCTTGGCAAAAAAGACCTGCCGAACGTGAAACAACAGCTTGTTACCATGGCTGATTCGCTCATCAAGGGGGCAGATCGCCAGGCATTTCAGACCGTAATGGGCAAATCGGCAAAAGATTTCATCTGGGGCAGCAGTTCCGAAGCCGCCAACCAGGGCATTGCGCTTCTTCAGGCATACCGGCTAACCGATTCGCCGAACCGCAACCAGTACCTCCGCTACGCCCTTGCTAATCTGGATTATTTACTGGGACGAAATGCCGTCGGCTACTCATTCGTGACGGGCTTCGGCGACAAATCGACCATGCATCCACACCACCGTCCGTCTGTAGCGGATGGCATCGAAGCCCCCGTGCCGGGTCTGCTTTCGGGCGGCACCAACGCGAACGCGGCCCGACAGGATAAATGTCCGGGGTACACGACAACCATCCCAGACGAAGTGTACCTCGACGCTGATTGCTCCTATGCCTCCAACGAAATTGCGATCAATTGGAACGCTCCACTCGTTTATCTGGCAGCCGCCCTCGAAGCCTTGCAGAGCAATCAAAAAACCAGTATAAATCGCTAACAGGCAAATAAGCATGTAGCCTTTCAAAAGCAGGCTCTGAAGCCCTGGTTCTAAGGCATCTTATAGACAATGGGGTCATCTTTAATAGAAGATGACCCCATTGTCTATAAGATGCCTTAGTTTATAAAAAACTCATTCCATCTACTTAAAAATCAGCACCCAACTAGCTAAGAAGTAAATCTATCCGATTTATTCCAGAATAAGTTGGATTCTCTACTGTTTTAATATAGATACCGTTTAATAAACAAATTTTTGGACTTAACTTGCCTGTGTGAATAGAGTAGTCGCTGGTCTATTCACATCTCCTAACTACTGTATCTACCTATACTTATTCCTACATGCTTCACGTTTCTAGCTGGAAAAACGGCCGGACAGATCGACTGTTTGCCCTCTGCGCAATCATGCTGGTTCTCTTGTGCGCAAGTTGGCAATCAGCCCTGGCCCAGACAACCTATTACGTCGCTAATTCAGGAAACGAAGCCAACAACGGCCGATCAGATGGCTCTCCGTTTCAGACCATTGCCAAAATCAATAGTTTATCTCTTCAGCCGGGCGACGCCATTCTGTTTCGGCGGGGCGATACATTCCGAGGAACATTATCCATTCGGCAATCAGGTACATCGAGTAACCCCATTGTGGTCGATGCGTATGGCTCGGGGAATAAGCCCATTCTTGCCGGCTCCGTTCCGGTCTCCAACTGGAACAATATCGGTAATAACGTTTGGCAGGCCGATTGTCCTTCGTGCGGCAGCCGGGTAACGGGATTGTATCGAAACGGCACTGTACTTCCGCTGGGCCGATATCCTAATCTCAGCGATGCTAACAAAGGCTACCTGACCGTTCAGTCGCATGGCGGTAAAACCCAGTTAACCAGTCAGCAGGGGTTGTCCCAGAACTGGACGGGCGGGGAAGCGGTCCTGCGGCCTACTCAGTGGATTCTGGACCGGGCCACCATCACCCAGCAGAACGGGAACACACTTTCACTGAACAATTCCAGCAGCTACGATCTGGCCGATGGCTGGGGGTTTTTCATTCAGAATCACCCGGCTACCCTGGATCAGGTTGGCGAGTGGTATTATGACTCGTCCAGCAAGAAGATTCGGTTGTTCGACAACCAGAACAACCCCAACAGCCAGCTCATCACGGCAACGGCTTTCAACGAAGGAATAAATCTGACGAACGTATCGGGCATTACGGTTCGGAATGTCAAGATTACGGAAACGCTGAGTACGGGACTGGCCGTTAACGGCGGCTCTAATTTCGTTTTCTCGGGCAACGACATTACAAACTCGGGCGAAGACGGTATTACCATCATTGGCTCTGGCAACAATGTCGTCGCGGAGAACAACCTGTTCGAAGACGCCAACAGCAGCGGGCTGTATATTGGCCCTTATCAGAATTTTACCTTTCGGGGAAATACGCTCCGGCGCATCGGCCTGATACCAGGCCGGGGGAAAAGTGGCGATGGCACCTATTCGGCCTTACAAGCGCTGTGTACGAGCAATACGCTGATCGAAAATAACGTCGTCGACAATGTGGGGTATAATGGTATTGCGGTGGTCACGAATGCGACGGTACGCTACAATCAGGTATCTAACTTCTGTTTGACCAAAAGCGACGGGGGCGGTATTTATTCCTGGAACGGAGCCCGCAGCAATGTGGGCGATCTCCACATCGTGTCGAACATCGTCTACAACGGCATTGGTGCGCCAGAAGGAACGCCGGGTGGGGCTTATTCAGGTGCCAACGGAATTTTCCTGGACGACTGCTCTCAGAATGTCGAAGTTGCCAGTAATACATCATTCGGATCGCGCGGAATGGGCATTTTTCTGCGGGGCGTATCCAGCATAACCGTGAATGGAAATACCAGCTTCAATAATACAGAAGAGCAGCTTAAGCTGGCCTATAACGGTGCCTGCGCCCTGCGGAACAATGTTGTTCAGAATAATATATTGTTCAGCAAATTACCTAACCAGGTTGTAGCCGCTTACGAATCGAATTCCAACGACCTGGCGAGTTATGGCCAGTTTGACTACAACTATTACATACGTCCATTCGAAGACCTGTTTAAAATCCGCACGGTCTACAATCCCGGCTCGGGACTAACGGGCTCGGATAATACCCTCACGACCTGGCAGGGTATGTATGGAAAAGATGCGCACTCGTCCAACAGCCCTGTAACCTACAGGAGCCAGGTCGTTAGCCAGACGGGAGCCAGCCTGCTCACCAATTCGTTCAACAGCAACACCGAAGGCTGGAGTGTATGGTCGCCAAATGGCAACGGCCGGGCCGACTGGGATAACTCGAACCGGCTCGACGGCGGGTCGCTTAAATTATCGTTTTCCAATGCGCAGGCCAACTCCTACCTGCTCGCTACGGTAAACATTGGCGCCGTTACGCGCGGCAAATCGTATCAGTTACTATTCGACGGAATAGCCACCGGAAGCAACAAACGCATTGAACTTTACCCACGCCAGTTATCCGGCAATTACAGCGATCTGGCCCCGCGTAGTGTTCAGTTGCTGGGCACGTCCCGGCAGCAATACGAAGCCGTTTTCACCGCGACGGCGGATGAATCGAACGCCATTCTGGTGTTTCAGGTAACCGGCGATGGACAAACCGCCTGGGTCGACAATATCCGGCTTAAAGAGGCAACGCTCTCCAGCCTTAATCCTGACGATTACATTAAGCTGGTGTACAATGCAACCGCACAGCCCCAGACAACATCGCTGAGCGGCTCATACCGGGACGCCAAAAACACTCAGTATACCAACCAGATAACGCTGCAAGCCTATACATCGGCGGTGCTGATGAAAGAAGTCAATGCAACGCCCCCCCCGTCCGTATCTTTGCGCGATCCGGAAAATCCGGGCAATGCCGTGACGGGCCTTGATTACCAGTATTATGAAGGCTCCTGGAATACCATTCCTGACTTCAACTCAATCAATCCCACAAAGACAGGCACGGTGTCCAGTGTTGATTTATCCGTTCGCAACCGCGACGAGCAGTTCGGTATTCGCTATAAAGGATACATCAGCGTACCCACCGATGGAACCTACACCTTCTATACGAACTCCGACGACGGCAGTAAACTCCTGATTGGTACCACCGAAGTTGTCAATAATGATGGACTTCATGGAGCTGTGGAAAAATCGGGCACCATCGGGTTGAAAGCCGGCAAGCATGCCCTAACGTTGCCCTTTCTTCAAGGCGGTGGCGGCCAAAGCTTTGTGGTCAGTTACGAAGGCCCCGGCATCAGCAAACAGACCATCCCAACGGCGGCCTTTTACCGGGTGCCCACGGCCACCACGCCGACCACACCAACGACGCCCACCGCCGGTAATGGCACCGGCCTTCTCGGCGAGTACTATAATAATGCAACCCTCAATGCTCCTACCGTACTCACCCGCACGGATGCAACCATCAACTTCGATTGGGGAACGGGCTCACCAGCATCCGGTGTCAATTCAGACAACTTTTCCATTCGCTGGACCGGGCAAGTGCAGGCACCCGCTACCGGAAATTACGTATTCACCACAACATCGGACGATGGGGTTCGGCTATGGGTAAACGGCGTAATGGTGATCAACAACTGGACCGGGCATGCGCCAACGAACAACGATGGCAATGGAATAACCCTCACAGCGGGCCAGCGCTACACCATCCAGATGGAGTATTATGACGGCGGGTCGGGTGCCGTGGCTAAACTTTTGTGGGCTTATCCGGGACAGGGGCAACAAGTAGTTCCTCAATCCTACTTATATCCAGCCACTGCAGCTACGACCAACCCAACGACGCCATCGACAGGAACCGCGATTTACTTGTCGGATCTAAACTGGGTAACCGCATCGAACGGCCATGGGCCTGTGGAGAAAGATCGTAGTAACGGCGAATCAGCTGCGGGCGATGGCGGAACGATCAAGCTGAACGGCGTAACATACGCCAAAGGGCTTGGCGTACACGCTCCTTCCGAAATCACCTATAATCTGAATGGCCAATACGCTCATTTCCTTACAGATATGGGAATAGACGACGAGATGACCAACGGCGGCTGCGGAACGGTGAACTTCCAGGTATATGTTGATAATGTGCTGGTTTACGACAGCGGCACGATGACACCCGCTTCGGCAACCAAGTCGATTGATCTGAATGTAACGGGCAAACAGACCTTAAAGCTGGTCGTTACCAACGGGGGCGATAACGTAACCTGCGATCATGCCGACTGGGCAGGGGCACGTTTGACCAGAACCAGTGGCGGACGGCTGGCCAGCCAGGAAACAAACGAGTATTCGCCAGTGCGTATATACCCAATTCCTGCCCGTGACGAGGTCAATATTCGTTACATTGCAGAGACCGATGGCGAAGTAAGTCTGCAATTGCTAACGGTATCGGCGCTGCCGGTGATTGACACCAGGCATCAGGTCACAGCGGGCGAAAACCTGCTAAAACTAGCGGTTGGTGAGCTAAGCCGTGGCTACTACCTACTCACACTCATTCAGGGAAATCAGCGGATTACCCGAAAAGTAATTCTATCCGAATAAGAAGGAAAAAGCAGTTACCCAGGAAAATCAACGATCGGGTACACGGATGAATTCCTACGAAAGGCCACGCTTCTGGTGTGGCTTTTCGCATTATTCAGTATGTTAGTATCCGTAAACCTGTTCCTCACTTCACTCGTTTTATGAAACCATTTTTTCCGGCCCTGCTCCTTCTGGCCTCATCTGCTTTGGCTCAACAACCGATTTCGGGTCGTACAGTAAACCACATACCTACCTATCAGCCACCGGCATTTATTGACCCCGACCGAGCAAAAAAACTGGAAGCTGCTTTTCCAATTGTCGAAAAACTATACAAAGACCTCGCAGAAAAACGCCACATACCCGGTATGGCCTTTGGTATTGTGGTCGATGGCAAGCTGGTTTATTCGGGTGGCTTCGGCTACACGAATCTGGCGGCTAAAACGCCAGCCACGCCCAAATCGCTGTTCCGGATCGCGTCGATGACCAAGAGCTTCACCACGATGGCGGTTCTTAAGCTCCGTGACGAAGGTAAACTCCGGCTCGATGACCCGGCTGAACAATATATTCCTGAGCTCAAATCACACAAATACCTCACCGCTGATGCGCCCCTGATTACCGTTCGTAACCTGATGACGCACTCGGCGGGTTTCCCCGAAGATAACCCCTGGGGCGACCGCCAGCTCGCCGACTCCGACGAGGACCTGACAAAGCTCATCAAAGGGGGCCTCTCGAATGCCAACGTGCCGGGTTTCGCCTACGAATACAGCAACCTGGCCTTTGCCATGCTGGGTCGAATCATTACCGTTGTCGCGAAAAAACCGTATCAGCAATACATTACGGAGAACATCCTGAAACCACTGGACATGAACGATACCCAATGGGAATACGCCAATGTTCCCGCCGACAAACTGGCACTGGGTTATCGCTGGCAGGATAATGGTTCAGGAACGGAACAATGGCTCGCCGAACCCTTATTACACGACGGCTCCCACGGTGCTATGGGTGGATTAATCACCTCCATCGACGATTTCAGCAAGTATGTGGCCCTGCACGAAGCCGCCTGGCCACCCAGCAATGCAATCGACAAGGGGCCAATAAAGCGAAGTTCGATCCGCGAGATGCAGCAGCCCTGGACCTTTGCGGGCCTTTCTGCACAGGCCAGAAATTCGGCGGGGCAACTGTGCCCGGTCACGAGTGGCTATGGCTATGGGCTACGCTGGAATAAGAACTGCATCGGACAGGTCGATGTGGGCCATAGCGGGGGGCTACCCGGCTTTGGCAGCCAGTGGCGTATTCTGCCCGACTATGGTATTGGGGTCATCGCGTACGGCAACCTGACGTATGCGGGCTTTGGCCCCGTCAACTCGGCGGTGCTCGATACACTGGTGGCCATCGGCAAACTTCATCCCCGCCAGCTTCCCGTATCCAGCATCCTGGCCCAGCGAAAAGCCGAGTTGCTTAAACTGCTCCCCGACTGGAAAAACGCCGAACAGAGCGGCATTTTTGCGGAGAACTTCTTCCCCGATAAGTCAGTAGCCATGCGCCGAAACGTGGTGCAGGCGTTGTATACCAAAGCGGGAACCATCAAAAGCGTGGGCGATTTAATTCCCGAGAATCAACTGCGCGGCCATTTCTTGCTGGAAGGCGACAAAGCCAACATGGATGTCTTCTTTACGCTGACGCCCGAAAATCCCGCCCTAATTCAGCAACTTGACTTTCGGGAGGTGCCTAAGTAGCGCGCAACACCGGTTCATTGGGTTGAATGAAGTAAGCGCTAAACCGACCCTCTATCAGCCCATCGCTTTAGCGGTGGGTTTGCAGAATAAAGCCGCATTCTCTCAACCATTTCAACGGTTTTGGCATCCGGCAAGTCGTTGAAACAGTTGAGAGAATGCGGGTAATGGCCGGCGGTTTCCCCAGTTGAAATCGGGGCTAATAAAAAATGATTCGGCGCTTAGCTAGTACAAACCTGTAAACCCGATGTTACAGAAATCCCAACAATACCACAAACCGTGACTACAATCAATCAGAAACACATATCGACCGCTACGGAGCAGGACATACCGGCATTGGTCAGTTTAGTGAATAGTGCTTACCGGGGCGACAGCTCCCGCAAAGGGTGGACGACTGAAGCCGATTTGCTGGATGGTGTGCGAACCAGCGACGAATCCTTACGGGAACTGTTTCAGAATCCGAATGCACTGATCCTGAAATATGAAGATGCGGGCCATCTGCTGGGCTGCGTGTATCTGGAAGCCAAAGAGAAAGACCTGTATCTGGGCATGTTGACCGTTTCGCCCGATGCGCAGACCAACGGCATTGGCAAGCAATTACTGACAGCGGCTGAGCAGCTTGCCATTGACCGGAAATATCGGGCGGTTACCATGACCGTCATCACGGTACGGCACGAGTTGATTGCCTGGTATGAACGGCGCGGCTATTATGCAACGGGCAACAAACAGCCCTTCCCCGACGATCCACGGTTTGGTATTAAAAAACAATCTCTGGAGTTTATGGTCATGGAAAAAATTCTTTAACTCCGGCAAGTGACAATCTACTGTCTGTTACAGCACTGGCAGTCAAGGCGCCTATTACGCGTCTATTTACCAAAAAGATGATTTTGGTAGCTATTGAATCCAAACCCTTTTTGCGTTTGCCAATTTAACTCTATAATTTCACCACAGTATAACGAATCACGATCTCCCAAGCCCTATGTCAGCTTCCAAACGCGTCCTGATTGCCGAAGATAGCTCTGTTATCCAGAATCTGGCCCGCAAAATTCTTGAGTTCCAGAATTATGACATCACCGCCGTAAAAAACGGAGAACAAGTGCTGCAAATTCTGGAAAAAGAAGACTTCAGTATTCTCCTCCTGGACATCAACATGCCGCTTATGGACGGGATGGAATGCGTTCGGCGGGTTAGGGCGCTACCCGAAAAAGAAAAGGCCAGTGTCCCCATCGTGGCGATTACCGGTAATGCTAAAAATTACACCGAAGAAGAATTCAAAACCGCTGGATTTAACGACGTATTGGTAAAACCTCTCAATTTCGACCGCCTGGTCGAAGTCGTTAATCAACTGACGGATAAATAAATGAGCGAACGAGCGACCGGGTGAACGAGCGAAAGTTAATGCGCCAGCCACTCGTTCGCTCGTTCACTCGGTCGCTCTTTATGCTGATCACGCTGCTCGGTACGGGAACATCGTCGGGGGTGCCGCTTATTGGCTGTACGTGCGAGGTATGCCGTTCGGTTGACTTTCGGGACAAACGACTCCGTACGTCCGTTCACCTGGCAATAGACGGCCGTAGTTTTGTCATTGATACGGGCCCTGATTTTCGCCAGCAGGTGCTTCGGCTTAACCTGATGCAGCTCGACGCAGTTCTGTTCACGCACGAGCACAAAGACCACACGGCTGGGCTGGATGAAATCCGGGCCTATAATTTTCGATCCGGCAACGACATTCCCATTTACGGGCGGCCCACGGTACTGGCGCAGTTACAACGCGAGTTCGCCTATGTCTTCGCTGAAAAAAAGTATCCCGGCACGCCCAGCGTCCAGCTGAACAGCCTGACCAATGAGCCATTCGACGTACTGGGCATTCAGTTCATACCCATTGAAGTGATGCACCATAAACTCCCCGTTTATGGATTTCGCGTGGGCGATTTCACCTACCTCACCGATCTGAACTATATTTCTGACGAGGAATTGACTAAAGTTTACGGTACGAAAGTACTGGTGCTTGATGCGCTTCAGCGAGAATCGCACATTTCCCATTTTACACTGGATCAGGCCATTGCCCTCGCCAATCGAGTCGACGCCGACCGGACATACTTTGTCCACATTAGCCATAAATTAGGTCTGCATCGGGAAGTAGAACAGGAACTGCCCCCCAATATCCGGTTGGGCTACGATGGGTTACAGATTACGCTATAGTCTGAGCCCGTCACGCAAAACCAATTCCGTCCACGCATCGTTACCCGTGTAGACTACAGTCATACGATGCCGACGCTCATAAAGCCTTCTCGCTCCTTTACGGATACCTTATTGGATCATTACCGACAGCAGGGCGATCCGGCTGCCGACGCGGTCATTGCCGCCGTTGTGGATGCCGAAGCGGCCCCTGGTTTAAGGGCATTGATGCAGTGGCTGGCCGATACAACTGACTTTTCGCTGGAAAAACAGCATCTGGCCGTGCAGGCCTTTTTTGCAGATCAGACGCAGATGCCAACCTGGGCGGATGCTGACCAAATGAAGCGAGGTATGGCCTTTTTCAGGAAACATGCCCAACAAATCGGGTTGACATTAGGCTTCTTTTCGCTGCCCTTCTCCTACCTCGGGGCCAACGGAGCGCAGGTGCTCTGGCTGACTGAACGGATCAAAAACGATACCACACGTCGATTGCAGGAAACCGGCGAATGGGTATTTGCGGTCAATAATCCAAAGGAATGGGCATCTGGAAAGGCGATTAGCCGAACGCAGAAAATTCGGCTGATTCATGCCGGAGCCCGTTGGTTTTCCCTGCACTCGAAACGCTGGGATATGGCCTGGGGTTACCCCGTCAATCAGGAAGACATGGCCGGAACCAACCTGGCTTTCTCGTATATCGTGCTGTTAGGTCTGCGAAAATTAAACGTTTCCATGACTGAGCAGGAAGAAGAAGATTACCTGCATCACATCAATGTAGTGGGCTATTTCAATGGCGTATCGGAAGAGCTCATGCCCCAGAATCTGCGCGAAGCGTATAACCTGGGCAACGCAATTGCCCGACGGCAGTTTGCGCCTTCCGAAGCGGGTGTGGGCCTGACTCGCTCGCTCCTGAACGCCGTAGCGGCTGGCATTGGCGCGGCTCAATCGTCGCCAACAGCCACGGGTCAGTCCAGAACCAGCAAACCTAACGCGCCAGGCTCTGAAACAATTCGGAACCTGGCAGCCGGTGAAATGCGTTTCTTTCTGGGCGACCAGTATGCCGATTGGCTCGGTATTCCCGATGCACCCGTTGAAAAGCGGTTAGCCGGATTGATAAACCGCCTGCCTATTTTTCCGAATAAACGTTAAGGTATACAGTTTACGGCATTCGACAGTCCGTCGCTACGGTTAGTTGACGCACAAATTTGCTGACACTAGTCCGCCGATGTTGTCAATCCCAGCGGGTCATCGTGTCGATGAACCGCCGAATACCATAAACCACATACCATAAACCGAAATACCTACCAGCTTGTATCAATTAGAACCCATCGCTGCGCTTGCTACTGCGCCAGGTATTGGTGCCATTGCCGTTTTGCGCGTGTCGGGCGAAGGCGCCATCGAGTTAACAAATCGCTTGTTTAAGGGAAAAGACCTCACTAAACAGGCTAGTCATACCGCCCATTTTGGAACCCTCCGGACCGAAACCGGCGGTATTATCGACGAGGTACTGGTTACGGTTTTCAGAGCGCCCAAGTCATTCACGAAAGAAGACGTTGTTGAAATTTCCTGCCATGGCTCCGAATTTATTATCCAGCAGATTCTGCGTCGGCTCATGCAGGAAGGCGTTCGGCTGGCGCGTCCGGGCGAGTTCACGCAACGGGCGTTTCTGAATGGCCAGTTCGACCTGGTCCAGGCCGAAGCCGTGGCCGACCTGATTGCGTCGGACTCAGACGCCAGCCACCGGGCTGCCCTGAATCAACTGCGCGGTGGTTTCTCCCGGCAATTGAAAGACCTTCGCCAGCAGCTCATCGATTTTGTCGCCTTAGTTGAACTGGAACTGGACTTCGGCGAGGAGGATGTCGAGTTTGCTCACCGGGACAAGCTTCGCCAACTAATGCTCGACATCCGGCGTGTATTACACCCGTTGATCGACTCATTTTCCACAGGCAACGCGATCAAAAATGGAGTTCCAACGGTCATTATTGGGAAGCCCAACGCGGGAAAATCGACCCTGCTCAACGCATTACTGAACGAGGAGAAAGCCATTGTTTCCGATATTCCCGGCACGACCCGCGACGTCATCGAAGACGAACTCTTTCTGGATGGCATCCGCTTCCGGCTGATCGATACGGCTGGTTTACGTCAGGCCACGGACCAGATCGAAGCCATCGGCATAGAACGGACGCAGCAGAAAATGCGCGATGCGGCCCTGGTCGTTTATCTGTTCGATGGCCCTGCCATACATCCCGACGATCTTAACGAGGTTATTGCTGACTTACACCAGTCCGGAAAACCGTATTTGCTGGTCGGCAACAAGGCCGATTTGATGACAGAAGCCAAGCATGAAGCCTTAAACCCCATCCTGACCAACGAACGGGTTATCTGGATTTCGGCGGCTAAACAAACGCATCTGGACGAATTGAAAGCGGCTCTCTCAGCCCGCGTTCGTACGGATGCCGCCGTACAAACGGGCAGTGCTGTCGTGACGAACGCCCGCCACTACAATCACCTCATCGGCACGGATGAGGCCCTTGCCCGCGCCATTGCCGGACTGGATTCCGGCGTCACACCCGACTGGCTGGCCATGGACTTACGCGTTGCCTTACAGCATCTGGGCGAGTTAACAGGAGAGATAACCACAGACGATTTGCTGGAGTCGATATTCAGCAAGTTCTGCATTGGAAAGTAGGCCGGAAGGTTTGGTTTCATTATGAACAATGACTTAGGACCCTATTTAGTGATTTACTAAGTCATTGTTCATAACTTGGCACTTTTCCCTTACCGTTGCCTATGCGCCATTTAGTACGGACGAGTTACCTCTATTCACTTCTGTTTCTATTTGTCTTTAACGGTTCGCTCCGGGCACAGGGGCAATCGACGCCCGACTCCACCAAGACAGCTTTTAATTTTAAACAGGCGCCCTGGTACGCCCGATCCGTTCCCTTTTCCATCTATACAGGGGCGGGGAAAACCAGCGACCGGGTAGCGCAGACTATTGAGATCGGTAAGACGTTCGATGTCATTGATCTGGGCGTTGCTTTCGGTCGAAATTCCCTCAGACCCGACACCACGTTGTTTCTGGAAGCCAGGGTAACCATGGATGTGGCTAACTACGGCATTTTCGCCAATGAAATGGCTCTTGGCGCAGGCCGGGTTTTCGACTCGAAAGGTAGCCTGATGCTCGAACTGACCTATAATATTTTTGCTCAGATTTCACCCAAAGTGGGCTTTGGCCTCACAACCGGTTACTACGATTTTAGCAATGACACGTTCGATAGCTCCAAAACGTTCTATGGATTTATTCTCCGTTATGGTCTGCAACGGACCGATTCGGGCGGAATAGTTGGGCTTGGCCGGGGCGGACGCCGGATTCGCGCCAGACATGTACATCGATAGCCGTTTGTTCAGCCGAACGGATCGTTTGTCAAAATCGCAAAATGAAGTGACGCCTTGATCGTCCAAGTCGCCTTTATACGTGAATAGTCCACTATAAACCGCCATCTGTCGGACAAATCACCGATCTGGACGGGCTACTTTTGCCAGGTAAATCAACTGATAGCCATGGCAAACATTATTAAAAAAGCGGCCTTCAAACTGATGGAAAAAACACTGGCCACCCAAGCCAACGTACTGGATATCAGAATATGGAGCCCCGCTTCTATGTACGAAATTGATCTATACCTTCCAACGGTTGATATGGGTAAATGGCAAAGCGTCCATCGACTTAAGTGCAAGGTAGATGAGTTCGAATACCGGGATTACACCCCTGCCTGGTGGGAGGCCGAAAAGGGAATTTGCACCCTCTACGTAGAAACCGGGCATAACGGGGCCGGTAGCCGCTGGGCACAACGCATTCGGCCGGGCGACCAGGTTCTTGTGGGGCCTGCTCATGCGGCACCACTACCGGCCAAGCAAGGTAAAGTATTGGCCCTGGCTGATGGCAGTGCGCTTGGTCATGTGTTGGGCTTAAAACAGTTAACCTACCCAGAAGAACATCCGCTGGAGGCAGCCGTGTTCCTGCCCGAAGATTACCAGATTCCAACTACATTGCTCCGTGAAAATCCGGAATTTGCGTTTCTTGTCAAGCCCGACGGCAGTAGTCTGGAAAGTTTAGAAAACTGGATAGGCGCCAAAGATCTACGGGAGTATAGCTCGATTTATATTGCGGGGTACATACCCATGGTTCGGGAGTTACGAAAGAAGCTGAAAAGCAGAGTCAATCAGAACGCTACCATCTATGCGCACGGATTTTGGCGATAGCCCGCCCATGACGGTGATGTCTAAAGACCCCATCCAGGTCTACCAGATGAATGAACGTTCGGAAGGAATAGCCCTTTTCCGGTTGCCTCATCCAATGCTCCACCTCTATCAGGATGAACTGACGAATCCACACCGGCATGACCATTACACCTGCTTCTTTCTGGAAGAAGGTACCCTAACGACGCACATTGATTTTAAACAGGTTACGGTCAATAAGACGTCCTTCCTGCTATCCCAGCCGGGGCAAATTCATCAGGTTAGTGCTGCCCACCAGTGCAAAGGCTGGGGGCTGGGGTTTGATGCCAAATTGATTGACGAATCGGTACGGACTTTACTCGAACAGTCGCTGTCGACCGTAACCTTGTTAACCCTGGATGAAACTGAACACGAGTGGTTTAGGGCCATGCTCGGATTGATTGATGGGTCTCTGCATGAAAACAAAACGGCCATTTTTCACCACAAGCTTGTTCAGACACTGCTCAATGGCTTTATCTACCGAGTGGCGGCTATTTTTCAGCTACAGCTTTACGACCGGATTCGGGACTACTCCGTACGCAGCCTGGAGATGACCAGGAAATTCCGTCAGTTACTGGCTCAACAAGTTCTTACCTGTAAAAAGCCATCGGACTACGCCCAGCAGTTGAATGTGTCGGCCAGTCATTTAAATGACACGGTCAAGTCCGTAACAGGCTTTTCGGTTACGTATCACATCCAGCAGGCCGTTTTGACCGAAGCACAGCGTTTGCTGGTTTACACCGACTTAAGTATTCAGGAGATTGCCGCCCGTCTGGGCTACGAAGATCCTAAATACTTCATTCGGCTATTTGGAAAAGGAGCCGGTTTATCCCCCACCAAATTCAGGAAGAACACTATGTAAAAGCCTTGTGTTTTACAAATGAGTGTCCATCTGCATCGGCAAACTACTTGACAGTATTGATTGGCAAAAACGCGGGTTCGTTATTACGTCTCTGGCTCCTCCAAACGATCCCGTATATAGTTCGTCTACGTAAATAATCGAAGAATA
The DNA here is from genome assembly GCF_054776595.1 of Spirosoma horti. Classification (NCBI taxonomy): domain Bacteria; kingdom Pseudomonadati; phylum Bacteroidota; class Cytophagia; order Cytophagales; family Cytophagaceae; genus Spirosoma; species Spirosoma horti. The sequence continues at coordinate 70,368 of NZ_BAAHBQ010000008.1, read as the reverse complement.
AAACAGGCTAATAAGCGGCTATCAGGCTCTCTGCTGGAATACCAAGTATGGAGTGAAGTTTACGGATCATTTCCAAGCTCAGTTTGCGCTTACCACTGAGTATTTCAGACTGTCGGGCCCTAGTTCCCAGGATGCTGGCCAATTCGCTCTTTTGTTTCCCAAGCTGCTCCAGCCTGAAGGTGATGGCCTCTATGGGCGTTGGCGGAGCTATGAGATAGTGTCTAGCCTCATAATCGTCAATGAACAAAGCCAGCGCTTCCAGCTCGTCTGATTCTGGAGAGTCGTCCGCCAAATCCATTTGCATAAGGAAATAGACACGTTCCAGTGCATTTTCGTATTCGCTTTCAGCTTTAATTACTTTTAGCATAGGTAACTGTTTTTACGTCTATTCTATCATAGTCGGCATGAGTGCCGATCCAGACAATAAACATAATTTCTCTTTGCATTCACCCCTTTCCCATACTCCACTTTTTTGGCTTGCTGCCAAAGTGTTCTTCAAACAAACGGGTGAAATGGCTCAGGTTGGAAAAACCCAGTCGATAGCCGGTTTCCGATACCGTAAGCTTTTCGTCACGGAGCAGCCGGGCGGCCTCCTGCATCCGGATGCGCTGGAAATAATCGTACAGGCCCATCCCAAAAACCTGGGTAAATAACTTACGCAATTTTAGCTCATTCATCCCCGCTATGCGTACCAGTTCCTTTACGGGAGTAGGTTCGTCAAGTTTTTCGATTAGGCTATCGCGTACGTTATAAAGGGCCTTCAACTCATCCATTGTGACCTGTTCATGCGCGGATTCTTTTCGTTTTGTCAAATCACGAAATAAAAAATACAACAGCTCCAGTGTTTTTAATCGGTAGTAGAGAGCGGGCAACGCGGGCTGGGTACTGGTTCGGCTGATCTCATTCGCCACCCGTACAATATCGGCCGACATGAACTCGTCAATAAAAAACTGGTTTTCCTGCCCCAATAAAAAATCGAAACGAGCATGCTCTTCCTTTAGAAGCAACTGTAGATAATCCAGACTCACAATAATTGAAATCAGCTTCCGGTGCGAATGGCTGGGCAGTTGAATATTCGCCCCTACCTGTAAGGGCATTATTTGTATGCTCGGCAGTTCTTCTCGCAAAACCATGTTTTGGGGCGCGGTTTCTTCGAGCCCATCATTGAAAAAATTATTGAAGGCAATTAAGATCCCGTGTTCGATGCCCTTAATCGCCCCTCGCCTAAAGGTGAATTCCTTTTTGGAGACCATGCTTCGAATCATCAGCGCAAACTCGGGCAGAAAATCAAAAATCTGGACGTTGTTGAACTCAAAGCTCTGCAAAAAATCGTCCCGAACGTCTCTGGATATGTCGACGCCCAGGCGTTCTGCCATGGCCGCCATTTTTTCAAAGTGCTCCTGATTATCCGCTTTTGACTTCATGTTTACGACTAGTTTTAGTAACTATCGCGCTATTTTAACCCTAAAAACTGACATTCCTTTGCAAAAGAATTAACTAAGAAGACCAACTATGGTAAAGTCAGTTTTGATTTCAGGGGCCAGCATTGCCGGCCTGACAATGGCTTACTGGATGAACCAGTATGGCTACCGGGTAACCGTCGTAGAAACCGGTCCTGCCCCCAGAATGGGTGGCTCACCCATCGATGTGCGGGGCGACTCGTTGGACACAGCCCAGCGAATAGGCATACTCGACGCTATAAAAGCAGCCAAAGTACCAACCGAAGGGCTTGAGCTTATGAACGCAGTTGGCGACGTACAGGGAACGATGCTGGTAGAAGACATCGGAGCTATCCGGCCGGGTGATGATACGGAAATTCGTCGCGATGATCTGGTAAACATTTTATACGCAAATGCCAAAGACGGCATTACATATCGCTTTAATAATCGGCTAGTCGCTTTGACCCAAAATGAGGACGCGGTATCCGTCACGTTTAAAGACGGAACGGTCGACGTTTATGACTTCGTCATTGGTGCCGATGGCATTCACTCCGGGGTCAGAAAGCTCACGTTTGGGCCGGAAGAACAGTTTACCCACTTCCTGAATTTTTATTTTTCTGTTTTTCCGGTTAACAAAACCCTGGGCAAGAAAAATTATGGGCAGATGTATAATACGCCTACCAATCTGGCCGTGATTTACTATTACAATGAGGAGTATGCGGATGGATTTTTAACGTTTAGAGCCAACCAAAAAGTCGATTACAACCGAAACGATATAGACGCCCAGAAACGAATCGTCATAGAAGCCTTTAAGGGCGTAGGCTGGAAAGTTCCCCCGATGATTGACGAATTGAAAAAAGCCGACACGTTTTATTTTGACCAGGGCTGCCAAATAAAAATGCCCACCTGGACAAAGGGTCGAGTAGCCCTGATTGGCGATGCAGGCTATGCACCCGCCTTTCCGACCGGTATGGGAAGCACGTTGGCCATGCAAGGCGCTACTGTTTTGGCCGATGCAATGGCTGAAGAGGCTGATTATAAAGTGGCCTTTCAGAAATACAATGAACGCTTTCGGCCAATGGTAGACGCTCTACAAGCCACCGTTTATGACGGGCTTTCCTTTCTATTGCCCGAAACACAGGAAGCCATTGACCGTAGAAATAAAGGCACCAGGTAAACGAGATGGATGGGTGTAGAAATAGCTGTAAACTATTTCTACACCCATCAGCCTTTGTTGGTATGCCTACGAAGGTTGTGCTCGATACGGTACGGAGTCCCAGGAGAATCGTTGGGAAATCTGTACTTAGGCAAACGCTTTCCTGAATGCTAAAGGCGATTGGTTTGTCTTGGTCTTAAACAGCTTGCTGAACGATTGGGAATGTTCAAAGCCCAACTGGTAAGCGATCTCCCCGACGGATAAATTGGTCGTTGACAGCTGCTGTTTGGCTTTTTCAATGAGCTTCTCATGGATGTGTTGCTGGGTTGTCAGGCCAGTCAGTGTTTTAAGCAAGCCACTCAAATAATCAGGCGATACGTGAAGTTGTTCGGCCAGGTAACTAACCGACGGCAAACCCTTCTGCATGCTGACCACGTCATCGAAATAGGCAATCAGTTGGTCATTGAGCCGATCAAGGAGCTGGTGATTGGTGATCCGGCGGGTCATGAACTGGCGCTGGTAAAAACGCTCAGAATAGCTGAGCAACGATTCCAGTTGAGTAATCATGATCTCGTGGCTGAACGTATCCAGGTTGTTATGGTATTCCTGGCTGATGTTCGCGATGATCTGCGTCAGCAGAGCTTCCTCTTTATCCGAAAGAAATAAGGCTTCATTGACTGAGTAATCAAAGAATGCATACTGTCTGATCTTTTTGGTCAATGACGTGTTCCACAGAAAATCAGGGTGAACAAGCAGCATCCAGCCTGATTGGTCGGGGCTGCTATATTTTTGAGGATCAAATCCGCCGATCTGGCCGGGTGCCATAAAACTGAGTACACCCTCATCAAAATCATAGGCCTGCTGCCCGTATTTAAATTTCACAGGTGCCTTGAATCCCTTTTTGAGGGCAATGCTATAAAAACTATTCACCACATTTCCGGGCAAGCCCGCCGGTACCTGCTCAAAGGGCTTAATCTCAATGACGCTGATCAACGGATGTTCGGGTTTCGGCAGACCTAACAAACGGTGAAACTCACAGATGGTCTTTATCAGATATGGCTGGTTATTTTCCATCCTGCAAATAAGCTATTTATTTCTATACACCTGTAGGGCTCTCTCCACAGCCTGTTTGTAGGAGAGCGGCTGACGGGGCAACAGCTTTCGAATGGCCGACGGGTCGCCAACCAAATCTTCCCCAAGACTATCCAGCGCCCCTTTTATAGACCCCTTTGGCGATTTAGCCATTCGTTCGATAAGCGGTGCTGCCAACCGTAATAGCGCTAACGAAATATGAATTTTTCTGGGATGCCGATGACCGACCACCTCCGCAGCTGCGTCGATAAACTGATCGCTCGTCAACACGTCGTCGCTACCAACCTCGTAGCATCGCCCATACGCCTTCGGTTCCGTCAAGACGCCAATAAGATTATAGACCAGATCATCGATTGCGATGCAACGAAGCTTAGTACGGCCGTTGCCTACCACAAATGCCAGCCTTTTTCGGGCATTGGCCAGCACCAGATTAAATCCTTGCCCACCAATACCAACGATCATACCTGGTTGTATGACGGTTACATCAAGGCCACTGCTCAACAGATAGTCTTGCGTTTTCCATCGTCCGCGCGTCCAGGCATCTTTTGAATTCGCTGAAATACCTAACGAGGTAACGTAAATCAGGCGGTGCACCTGATGAAGGCGACAGGCCTGAACGATGTGCTGGAGGCCCTTCATTTCGATGTCCATAAAATCCTGATTCGCCGTGTCGGCGTGCTGAGGGGCCAGTGTATGAATGGATACGTAAACGGCATCCATTGAGTCAAACGCCTGTTGAATTGAGGCAAAATCGTTGATGTCCCCTTTTACTAGTTCGCAGCCGCAGTCAGCGAGGTCCTTCACCTTATCTGGATTTCGGGCCAGGCAACGTACCGTATACCCATCTGCCACTAATTGCCGGACTAAATAACTGCCTACAAACCCGGATGCGCCAATGACCAAAATTCGTTTCATTATCAATCGTTTTTATGGAAGCAAAGCTCTCGACAATGCGGAAAAGGGCTGTAGTCAAAACCGGGTTTGTTGTAGTCGAAAATCGATGGTAGCGAACGGCTTGAACGCAACTTATTTCCTATAAAAATGGCACTCACTTCTACATATCGAGAAAAGCCGATATATTTGTCGCATGGAACAGGTCGATCTCTTCAAAGCGCTGTCGAATAAGACGCGCCTGCAAATGCTGGAATGGCTTAAAGAACCGGAACTTAATTTTCCGGGCCAGAAAGAATATGGCTATGATCAGGGTGTATGCGTCGGCCAGCTTCAGGCAAAGGCCAACCTCACCCAGTCGACCGTTTCCGAATACCTCTCATTGCTGCAGCGTGCCGGGTTTGTCAAGGCCACCCGCAAGGGGCAATGGACCTATTACAAACGCGACGAAGCGGCCTTTGCGCGGTTAAGTAAACTTATTTCTTCTTCGCTTTAATACAACCTAAAAAAGATGAGTACTCAGAGTTTGTTCAGGCCCTTTCAGTTGAAAACACTGAACTTAAGGAACCGTATTGTCATGGCGCCGATGACGCGCTCGTTTTCGCCCAACGGCGTACCTACGGAAAAAGTAGCGGCTTATTATCAGAAAAGAGCAGAAGGGGAAGTTGGTCTGATTTTGTCGGAGGGCACCGTTATCGACCGTCCTTCGGCCTCCAATGATCCCAACATACCTCATTTTTATGGTCAGCCAGCGCTGGAAGGCTGGCAACACGTTATCGACCGGGTCCATACGGCTGGTGGGCAAATGGGTCCGCAAATCTGGCACATGGGCATTATGGACAACCACCAGTCTGGCTGGGTGCCGCCCGTGCCCTTCGAAGGACCGTCGGGGCTTAACCGGCCCGGCTTCACCAATGGCTCGACCATGACCCAAAAGGACATTGACGACACGATCCTGGCCTTTGGCAAAGCCGCAGCCGATGCCAAAAAAGCAGGGTTCGACTGTATCGAAATTCACGGAGCCCATGGCTACCTGATCGACCAATTCTTTTGGGAAGCAACCAATCTGCGTACGGATACCTACGGCGGTAAAACCCTGGCCGAGCGTACACGTTTTGCCACCGAGGTGATAAAAGAAATCAGGAAACAGGTAGGCGAGGATTTTGCGCTGATCATCAGACTGTCGCAGTTCAAACCCGCTGAGTACACGCATAAGCTGGCCAAAACACCACAGGAGATGGAGGCCTGGCTTCAGCCGTTGGTCGATGCAGGCATTGATGCATTTCACTGCTCACAACGTCGTTTCTGGGAACCCGAATTTGAAGAGTCTGATCTTAATTTTGCCGGTTGGGCAAAAAAGCTGACGGGAAAAACCACTATTACGGTGGGTTCAGTGGGCCTTACGGGTGAGTTCTTCGGGGCTTTTGCGGGCGAAAGCTCACAGCCGGCTTCCCTGGATGAGCTGAACAGACGGATGGACCGGGGCGATTTTGACCTGGTAGCCGTCGGCAGGCCGCTCCTGGCTGACCCTAATTGGGTAGCCAAAATAAAAACAGGCCGGACCAGTGAGTTGAAAGGCTTTAGTAAGGAGGCTTTCGCTGAACTGATCCTGGAATAAGCGTCCACCAAATCAATTTTTATTTGTTCAGGCCCAATATAGAAAAAGCTCCCAACGGAGCTTTTTCTGTTTAAATGTCTTTCGGATTCTAAAAAAGATTGACTCTGTCAAACTTCGGCCAGCAGCCATTGGGCAATCATAAAATAAACGCCGATGCCAATCAGGTCATTTGCCGTTGTAATAAACGGCCCCGAGGCTACGGCCGGGTTAATACCTACTTTATTGAGCAAGAGTGGCGTTACTGTCCCCATAAATGAAGCCAGCAGCACAACGGCCAGCAGCGATGTAGCGACAACAAAAAACAGGCGCGGTTCGCCAATGATGAACGTATAGGTTCCTGCAATCAAGCCCACGACCAGGCCATTGATAACCGCGACCATCAGCGTTCGTAGCAACCGACGACCAAGCGTCGTGCTCAACCCCGACGTATCCGCTAAGCTTTGCAGGATCAATGATGAGGTCTGAATGCCCACATTGCCCCCCGTTGACCCGATAATGGGAATAAAGGCGGCCAGCGCGGCAATCTTGCCCAGCTCGCTCTGAAAACCGTTGATGACAGTTGCCGCCATCAGGCTGCCGACTGCTCCGGCTACGAGCCAGGGCAACTGTACTTTTGAGCGTCGCCAGATGTTGTCATCTTCCTCGACTTCACCCGACAGACCGGAAATAACCTGGATGTCTTCTTCTGCCTGCTCGGTAATGACGTCGACCACGTCATCGATGGTAATCCGGCCCAATAATCGTTGCTGCACATTCACGACCGGAATGGCATCCAGGTCATACCGTTGCATGACCTCGGCTACTTCATCCACGGGTCGGTAGGTTTCGACAAACACAATGTCATCGTCGTAGATGTCCGCGATTTTGGCATTCTTCCGGGCGAGCACGATCTTCTTCAGCGAGACTAGCCCAAGCAGTTTGCCTACATCATCGACTACGTAAACCGCATACACGTTTTCAACATCTTCGGCTTGCTGGCGAATCTCTTCGATACAGGCATTAACGGTGAGGTTGACGTTGATCCGGATCAGCTCCTTCTGCATCAGGCTGCCCGCTACCCCATCTTCGTAGTGCAGCAAATCCAGAATGAACCGCGCCTGTTCCCGGTCTTCGAGCAGGCCAATCACCTCCTCCCGCACCTGAATGGGTTGCTGATTCAGCACGTCTACGGCATCATCGGAGTCCATCTGGTTGATGAACGGAGCAATCTCGGCCGACGTAAACAGCTTGAGCAACGTGGTCCGCTCGGCCTGATCGAGGTTAGCCAGAATTTCGGCACCAACCGTTTTGTCGAGCAAACTAAGCAGGTAATGCGCCGATTCGGGCGCCAGCTCATCCAGAACGCCCGAAATATCGGCCGGGTACAGCTCTTCCATTTCCGTCCGAAGCAAGGCGTCATCACCCGCGTCGATGGCCGCCTGAATCGTATCGAGGTAATCTTTAGTAAGTTCGAACGTCACGGTGTTCCTAAGAATGAATGGTAAATGATAAACGATGACTGGTCGCGGATAAGGAAACTACTTCATTATTCGTCGTTTATCATTAGCTGCGTTAACGCTACGAACTCTGCCACACTTAGCTGCTCGGCCCGTTTGTCCATGAAGGGACTGGCGAGGGCAGCCTCCGATGGCACGAGTGGTTTGAGCGCGTTGCGAAGTGTTTTCCGGCGCTGACTGAAGCCATGTTTAACCACCTGCGTAAACTTTTTCACATCACAACCAAGATCGGTCGTTTTGTTGCGCCGGAGGGAAATCACCCCCGAAAAAACCTTTGGGGGCGGATTGAATACGTCCGGATCAACGGTAAATTCATACTTGATGTCATACCACGCCTGCAACAACACGCTCAAAATGCCGTAATCTTTATTGCCCGGCCCGGAAGCTACCCGCTGGGCGACTTCGCGCTGGAACATGCCCACCACTTCGGGAACGCGGTCGCGCATGTCGAGCACTTTAAACAGAATCTGGGTCGAAATATTATAGGGAAAGTTGCCAATAACGGCAAATGGCTCAGTACTATTAGCCTGTTTGGTTGGCAACAGATCGGGGCGAATGTTTAGAAAATCGGCACCTAGAATCCGGCCTTCCAGCGCAGGAACGTGCTGTTTCAGGTAATCGACCGACTCCCGATCGATTTCGATGACGTAGGTATCAACGTTTGTATTTTGAAGTAAGAACTGGGTCAACACACCCATTCCCGGCCCAATTTCAAGAATTTTCGTGTAAGGCACGCCGTCAACGCCCGCATGCATCGTCAGCAATTCGGCAATACGTTGGGCAATACTCAGGTCTTTCAAAAAATGCTGACCGAGTTCTTTTTTAGGTTTGACGTACATAATACCGGCGGATTGGGACTGATTTTGTTACCCAACACAAAGGTACGGGGCAGGGCCTGAATAATTAGCGCCAAATAAGTAGAACCTGACTGGTTACTTCTGACCCGTAACAATCAGTTTAAGGCGTTGACTAACTGTTTTCGTGGTGTCAGTTTCTTAAAACTGACACCACGCTATGAGTGGGTGGTCAGCCTCCTCAAAAATCAAGGTCGGTCAGTTCGAAGTCCTGCTTGACCCGAATGGTGCCGTTCTCTTCGGTGCCGGGGTTGTAGATGATCCGTTCGGGCTGGATACCCTTTTGCACATTACCAATGTCGCGCCGTCTGTTGTTGTTAGCGTCGATGATCAGCCGCAGCCGATACAGGCCTGGTTTGAGTCGGCCGAAGCTAAAGGCGGGTGTACTGTAAGCCGTGCGTACCACCTGGTATTTATCGTCCAGCAGCTCGACAATGAAGTTGGTTCCGGCAGGCCCAACGGTAGCCGGGTTCACTTTACCAGCAATGAGTCCGTAACTGTCATCCTTGGCAATCAGGTACCGGGCCGAATAACGGGGCAGCGTATCACCCTGAACGCTGACAAATGCGCCCTTCTGAAGCCGAAAAAACAGAGTATCGCGTAGGTTGGTCTTTTCCCGAATGACCAATCGGGAGAAATTATTACTCCATGTCAGGTTAGAAGGCGTCAGTTTAAGAGGCTTCGTACTATCCGGTCCAATGATTAGTAGGTCTGTATTGAAACGGAAAATGGGTTTATTGAAGACCAGCGTAAATTCCAGGTTATTATCGATCGGCTCGCCCGATGGAGGACTTATCTGAACTGCCAGCGCTGTCCGGTTTTTGGCCCTTGTTTTCAGAGGAGAAAAATAAACCCGCTCTCTCAGTTCCGTCACGTTGCCCACCGAATCTTCGGCCATAATGGTCAAGTGAAGGGTGTCGTCGGCAGCCCGGTTAGCCGGTCGGTAAAGCCGGATCATTTTGGGATTCTCCAGAAAGGAGACCAACGTATCAGCCGATGCATTCCGCGCCGTCGTAGAAACGGGCGTTGTCGCCGTCGTGGATACAGCCGTCGTGGATACAGCCGATGTGGATGCGGCCGTCGTGGATAAAGGTTTGCCAAAGCGTAGTTTATAGCTGGCAATCCCACTGCTAAGTTCAAGGCCAAGGGTTTCGTCGGTGCGCTCGCGTCGGCTGACACGCGGCTTCCCGTAGCCACGAAACGCAACCATATTGACGTCCGAATAATTACGAGTCAGGTTCAGAACACTATCCCGAAACGCGACCCGCTCGCCCGGCGTGTTGTTCACCAGGTTCAAATCTTTATCGTCGAAACCGTAGACTTTATATTGACCAGCCTTCACGTTTTCGATGCGGTAGTTGCCGCTGCTATCCGTTCGGGCAAAATACTGAGGCCGTTTCCGATTGATAGGCAGCGTATCCGTCGGGGCAAATAGACCGACAACAAACCCCAATAGCGGCAGGCGACTTTCGTCGTCCACCACATTACCGGTCAGGTAAAGCGAATCGATACTGGACCCCGTGCTGAAAACGATCTTGGTGTTTTTAGCAATGTTACGCTCGGTAATGTCTTTAATTCCGTCGGCGAAATCAATGGTGTAGGTTGTGTTGGGCAAGAAGGGTTTGGCAAATGTAAGCCGGATACCCAGCGGTAATGATTTCACCACGAACGTATTGCTGTCCTGGGGCGTGATCGTTATTTTTTGTTGCAGGTTTTCACTGTTCACATATTCATTAAACTCCAGCTCAACCGTCTTGCCTTTGTAATTAAGCTGGCGGGCGGTAGGCATACTACTCACTAGTTTCGGGGTAAGTGTGTCTTTCTTACCACCAGGCGGTTGGGCTACCTGTGCGCAGTTTTGGAGAAGAATGGGAAGAGCCAGTAAAAAACTCAGTACTAGGTGGCGGAGCGTCATGTTGGGTGTAATCAGAACTACAAAGGTAAACGTCCGTTCATCGTTAATCCGTACCGATTGACATAAAATGGCCCGCTGGTTCGTTACGTTCTATAGTAATTTAAGAAAATTTAAGGCCACGCAGGTCCATGACGGGTTAACGTATAGCCAGATGCCTACTTTTGCGACATATCCGACCACCACTAGCGGATTGGTAGCAGAAACCATACCTATTAAAAAAATCAATAATTATTCATGATTCACACCCGATTTTGTTTGTTGCCACTGCTTGTGCTGTCGATAGGCTGGCTATCCGGTTGCTCCAGTTCAGGCGATAAATTAGATGACCAGATCAGCGACGCCCTGAGTAACGATAACACCCTGGACGTGACGGAAGCCGATGCGTTACGGGTATTTATTGGTCAGGAAAGCAAAGAACTTGGGGCCGACAAAAAAACAAAGGCGCTCCTGACGCCCGATGGCAAAATCGACGAATCGGCCCTGGCAGCGTATATCAAACGGAACCGCACGTACCGCAAACTGGCCAAAGAAGGCAAAGAGCCGACCCTGTCTATGGCAGGAGCAGCCACATCCGGCAAACCGTTGCGCCTGAAAGTTTATCTGGAAGCCAGCGCCAGCATGTTTCCTTATGATGCGCCGAACGGAAATGGCGCGTTCAAACGGACCATCAACGATGTGCTGACGGAGTTCGATGCCGTCAATCCTGGCCAGGGTAAGTTATTCGTTGTCAACACGGAGGTGAATGATCTGGGACTGACGCTGCCTCAGTTCTTCAAACAGAAAGATATTTTCACTGTCGCCAAAACGAAAGGCAAAACCACCAGTACCGACTTCGAAGGTATTTTCAGCGAAATTCTGCGAAACACCACGGGCGACGACCTGAGTGTGCTGGTGTCCGATCTGATTTATTCCGACCCGACCCTGGCCGGTATGAGCGCCCAGAAAACGCTCGACGCGGCCAGTTCACTGCTCACGACGGTCTTTAACCCCTATGCCAGTACCCACTCGATGCTGGTGATCAAGCTGACGTCCGACTTCGACGGAACCTACTATAGCTGGAACAACGCCAAGAAACCGTACAAAGGCGAGCGGCCTTATTACCTCTGCCTCATTGGTCGAAACGAAACCATGCAGCGGCTCTACCAGGACCAGACGTATCAAACGATTCGCCGGTTCGATCAGTTGCCCGGTTACGCCGACTCCTGGTTTTTTGGCCGGGATACCAAAGCCATAACGCCATTTTACAGCATTCTGGTAACCGACCCGGCCCGGGAAGGCCGCTTCAAACGCTCCGGCGAAGAAGTTCGCAGCCACGCCAAAGCCATTCACGCCCTCGAGGACGTTCAACCTGATGTGGCCGACAAAAACCTGACCATTCCGGTAGCGGTCGATTTATCGGCCCTGCGCGTGCCAGCCTCGTTGCTGACCGATGCCAGCCAATATGTTGTTGATGGAAAAGACAACTTCAAGGTGTCGGCCGTTCAGCCTTATTCGGGAGCCAATGGCACAACGCATAAGCTGTTATTGACCTCCGACAAGCCCGCGCGTGGCGAACGCACGGCAACAATCCGGCTTCGTCGGCAGTTTCCACCTCGCTGGATTGCGAATACCAATACCACCAACGATGCCTCGCCGGATGCCAACTCGACCTTTGGCATTCAAAATCTGCTGCAAGGCGTCGAACGAGCGTATAACCCCAACAATCAAACTGAATATTTCACGCTAACAATTGAGTTAAAATGAGTTTGCCGTTTGAGGTTTGTTGTTGGCTGAAAATTCTTGCGCCAGCCAACAACAAACCTCAAACGACAAACTAAAAACTAATCCCACATGGAAGAATCGCTTTATAATTTTTACAACCTGTTCGTTAACGGCAGCCTGCTTGAAGATTTGTATCAGGAAGAGCTCCTCTCACCCCTCACCTGGACGGCCGTGGGGCTGGCCTTTGTGGTGGCGTTTGCCTTTTACATCTGGCCGTTTAACAAGGTAAGTTTTAGTGGGTTCGGGAGCTGGCTTCTGATGACGGGCGTGAGCGCGTTGTTTCTGTTCGTTATTACGCTGGTCACCTGCTATCAGAAAGCGAATCAGGACATTCCCCGCGACGAAGCCGACCCGAATCAGGGAACGCTCTTCGATCAGGGTGTCAGCGTATTTCTGAGCTATGCCTTCGAAATGGCATTACTGACGGCCTTTATTTTCTTTATCATATCGATGGTGCTGAAAAACTTCAGCAAAAATGCCAAACATCGGCCAATGCTCTGGCCGTCAAAATAAGAGAACGGTTATGGATCTGTTGTTTGTGGTTTGTGGTTGGCTTACGCGTCCAGTGTACCTGCGTCAGCCAACCACAAACCACAAACGACAAACCACAAACCCTAAACCAAAGATTCATGGCTAAACTATTTGTATTCGCCATTGGCGGGACTGGCTCACGGGTGTTGAAAGCACTCACTTTTTTGCTGGCGTCGGGCGTTAAAATGAATAATACTGACGAGGTGATCCCCATCATCCTGGACCCCCACGCCACCAACGACGACCTCCTCCGAACCAAAGATCTGCTGCGGGAATACGGCAACATTCGGGCGGGCTTACAAACGAAACCAACGTCGGGTTTTTTCAGCACCGAAATCAAGACGCTCAACCGGGCGATTGGTGGCAATGCAACCATCGCCGATACGTACGTCTTTGAATTACAGGGTGTTCAACAGGAAAAATTCCGGGATTATATCAATTATGAAGGCCTGGATGCACCCAGCAAAGCCTTCGCGAGTCTGCTGTTTTCGGAAGAAAACCTGGAAACCAAAATGGACATTGGTTTCGTGGGCAACCCGAACATTGGCAGCACGGTACTAAACCAGTTCCGCTACTCCGATGTGTTTCAGGCCTTTGCCGAGAACTTCGGTGCCAATGACCGCATCTTTATTGTCAGCTCCATTTTCGGAGGTACGGGGGCCGCTGGTTTCCCGATTTTGCTCAAAAACATCCGGGGAGCGCAGGCACTTGGCCAGATTCCTAATCCGGCCTTCCTGACGAATGCCAAAATTGGTGCCGTTACGGTGATGCCGTATTTCAGCCTGACCACCAACGAGAACAAACTGATCGACCCGGCTTCGTTTATTGCCAAAACAAAAGCCGCGCTGAATTATTACCAGAAAGGGGTTAACCCGTCGGTCAATGCGCTGTATTACATCGGCGACGACCAGACGAAAGCCTACACCTATGACCCCGGCGCGGGTGGCCAAAAGAACGAAGCCCACTTTGTAGAAATGGCATCGGCGCTGGCCATTGTCGATTTCATGAACACCGACGATAGCAGCCTGGCCGTGTCAAATGGCAAGCCGGTCAGCCCGGTTTACAAAGAATTTGGCATTGAACAGGATGGCCTGAGTATCCAGTTAGGCAACCTGGCCGGAGCCACGAAACAGATCATCAGCTTACCCCTTTCGAAGATGGCGCTGTTCAGCACCTACCTGAGTCAGCGGATTAAGCAGGCGGCTGGCACCGTGCAATGGTCCAAAGCCAACCCAACCATTTCGACATCGTTCCTGAACTCGGGCTTTTTCACCAGCGTCAAAAATTTCGATGCGTCGTTCCGGCAATGGCTTGGTGAGATGCGCAACAACAAACGGTCGTTTGAGCCCTTCCTGCTCGACGCGGCCAACCTGGGCCATACTGTGCGGGGGTTCGAACCCAAAAAGAAAGGCATTTTCGGGGGCGAATCGGATGTAAAACTCGACATCGTGGATGACCTGGACCAAACGCTCAACAAAACGGCCGAAGGCAAAGCCTACGGCAGCGAAGCCGATAAGTTCATACAGTTATTTTCAGAAGGCACCGAGCAGTTCGTCCGCGACCGGCTGCCGAAAGTGATGGATTATTAAGTTAAATGAGTTTGTCGTTTAACGTTTGTTAGTAGCTGGCATCAGAACAATCGTGCGTCAGCCAACGACAAACCACTAACCACAAACATCAAACTATACTCATGCCAACAACATTCAGCTTACATAACCCTACCCCCGGTCTGCACTGGTACGTCAGTAAACCCCTCGGCACCGACCAGATTGCGGCTATTCGTGACCCGCAGGGTGGTCAGACCGTGAAGCAGCCAACGTCTATTCCGAGCCCATTTGCCCGAATGGACCTGGTGCGGTCGGCCTTCCTGAACCTGGCCATCAAACCGGACCTCAGCGGCAGCATGAACGACCAGCGTATCGTTTCGGACTGCCTGGACGTGGGGGAATTGTTCTTCAATTACGACAAACTCAAAACGTTTGTTACCATTACGCCCTTCGATATTCGCACCGACCTCGAACGGCTGCGGCAATCGAGCAGCCAGGGGCACAAACGACTTGGTGACGCCCTGAAACTCTTTCTGGATCAGGATGCGGCCGAATACAATTTCAACGCCATCAATCGCCTGTTTGTCCTTAGTTACCGGGGACGGGTGGTGGGTGGCACATCGCCAAAAACATTGTTTTTCAGCTCGGGAAATGATCTGAGCTGGGTCGATGTGTCGATGGGGAACGACCGCCTGTTCGATGCGTCGGTTTGCCCGCTGCACCAGCGCGATATCGAATACCAGAAATTCTGGTACGCCATCAAGCTGTTCATGCCCAACTTCAGGGATCGGTTCCGGGAGGTCGATGACTACCTGAACCGCAGCCGGGCGCTATTGCAGCAGCAGAATCCGGCTATGTTCTACGAGCATATCGAATCCCATAACGGCCAGCCCCTACTGACCCGCGAGAAATTCGATCAGGATTTTGACGAGTTAACGACCGGACCGGGTGATGTCGTTGAAGTGCTGGGCTTCCCGCTGCGCAAGAAAAAGTCCGATGTCCGCGCCATCGATACGGTCAGCGACTTCATCATTAAGTCGGACAAATACGCGCGCCTGAACCCCAACCAGCCACGCCCGATGGCGTTGCAGAACCGGTTTTTCCGGCAGTTTACCTATGTGCCACAGGCGCAGTGGAACTCGAATACGCCGGTTCCCTACTACGCCCGCGAGTCATGGCGCGAGAACCAGCGGCCCTTGCCGGGTCAGCCGGGCAATTACCCCTGGCTCACGGTGAGCGATTTACTGGAGCCGTACCTGATCCGCTTGCCGTTTCCCACCGACCGGGGCCGGTTCTTCGACGGTAATCTGCAAACGTCGGCTACCGATAAAGGTTTTTTGCTGCCACTCAAGAAGGATTTCTTCGATTTCTTCGATGTAGAGGATCTGTTGCAGGGACGCGTACGGCTGAAAATGACCCCACAGGGTGGCGGCATCAACGTCACGCTCGACATTCCCGTTACGGCCCCGAATCAGCCAGGCAATCAGTTTGTGACGTTTGAGCGACTCTACAACCCAACTGTGGGAACGTCGAACGCACCAAACGAGACGACCAATGAAGGGATCATCGTCGAGAATTCGTTCACGGTCAATATTTATCCATTTGTGCGCTCGGGCGCGGTTTCGGTGCCCGCCGACTATCGGGTTCAGTTGATCGAATCCGGTTTTGACAGCCAGAATCAATACGAACTGACGTATTTCCGGCAACAGGCCAACGCCGAAATCAAACCCGAATCGAAACACCAGCGCACCGTTCGGCAGCAGAATACTGATGGATCGAGTGTCTATTACGTGTTGCGGGAAGAGTTCGATTACCTGCAAACGCACATCCGCGCCGACGGTCGGGATATGAACGGGATCATTCTTCCCCGCTGGCAGGAGTACAGCGGTGGCAGCAAACAGTTCGAGTTCTCGGTCGACTTCGGCACGACCAATACCCACGTCGAATACAAAGTTGATGGCGGATCGCCCCGGCCCTTCGATGTGGCCGAACTAACCCCACAAGTGGCAACGCTGGTGGCTCCGGCGCAGTACAATCCGGCCTTGTTCGAGCTGTTTCTGTTGTATGATCTGGAGTTTGTGCCGCCCACCATTGGCCCCGGCCGGCCGGATAGCTTCCCGACGCGCACGGCCATTGCCGAGCCCATGAACCTGAGTTACAACCAGCAGACGCAGGCACTCGCCGACTTCAATATTCCGTTCTATGTGGAACGGCAACCGGCGGGTTCCAACCGCATTACCACCAACCTGAAGTGGGCCAAAAATAACGACCAGACCGAACGGCGGGTAGAAGCTTTTCTGGAAGAATTGCTGATGCTGATTAAAAACAAAGTATTGACCGAAGGCGGCAACCTGACCCAAACGACCGTCTACTGGTTTTTCCCGGCCAGTATGACCCCCGGTCGGGTGAGCCAGCTTCGCACCGACTGGCAGGAGCTGTATGACCGCTACATCGGCGGGGCACCGGGTCGCCTGCGCGAAGTGTCAGAATCCGTGGCTCCGTTCTATTATTACAAACAAAATCCAACCTTAAGCGCGTCGGCCCGCCCCGTTATCAACGTCGATATTGGCGGAGGTACGTCCGATGTGGTGGTCTATGAACGGAATGAACCGAAGTTACTGACTTCGTTCCGGTTTGCGGGGAATGCCATTTATGGGGATGCCTTCAGTGAGTATGGAGCCGCCAGCCACAACGGGTTTATCCGTAAATATGCCGACCGGATTCAAACCTTACTTGAAAGCCAAAGCCTCGGCAACCTGAGCGATAACAACCGGCGAATGCTGGACACAAATCGGTCGGAAGATATTATGGCATTCTGGTTCTCCATTGAAAAGAGCAACGACGTGAAGGCCAAGAGCATGCTGTCGTTCAATGGCATGCTGGCCAAAGATGAGGACATGAAAATTGTCTTTGTGCTGTTCTATACGGCCCTGCTGTATCATATTGCCCGATTGATGAAGCACCGGGGCATCAACTTACCCGGTGCAATCACGTTCAGTGGAACGGGCTCAAAACTGCTCACGATCATCAGCACCGACGATCAGATGTTGGGGAAACTGGCGCGGGCCATTTTCGAGAAAGTCTATGAGCAGCAATATGATACGAGCGGGCTTACGCTCTTCTACGAACGAAAAGGACCGAAGGAAGTAACCTGCAAAGGGGCGCTGATGCAGCCGGCCAACAGCCGGCCTGTCGATACGGAAGCCATCAATTATGTGTATCCGGCTACGTTTAACGACGAATTCCCGACGCTGACCTATGCTGACCTGCGGAAACCGGAAGTGGTGGATTCGCTGCTGAAAGAAACCAACGAGTTTATCGATTTCTTCTTCGCCATCAACCAGCAGTTTAGTTTCGTCAGGAACTTAAACGTGTCTTCGCGGTCATTGGTGGTGGCGCAGCAGGAGTTGCGGACGCATCTGGACACCTCGCTCATGGATGGAATTCAACGAAAGGAAAGTGAAGTAGCGGCCGAATACAGCGGCATGATCGATACGCTTAGCTCGCCAATCGAGGAAACGCTGTTTTTCTACCCACTCATTGGCGCGATCAATAAACTGGCAAATGCCCTGGCGTAGTGCATGTTTTTCCCACCACTAAACCTACCCGTATGTCAAAAGTAGCCTACATAGGCGTTGTTTCTCTGTGCCTGTCGTCGTCGCTGACGCTGGCACAGAATGCCAATCAGGCAGCCGTTGATACGCTGACAAAAGATGTGGCAATTGCCGTTTTCGCGGGGATCAGCCAGCCGAAAGCGCAGGAAATTTATACGCAATTGCTGGACTGTGGCGATGGCTGTGATCCACAGCAGGTCATTCGTGGCGTGGGTAGCTGGGACCAGGTTGGCGCTAAAATGCAGGAGCTGGCTACGCTGAAAAATACGGCGGCTTTCGTAGGCATGTCGCCCGCTGATGCCAATGCAGCCATCCACAAACAACTGGCCCAGTTCTACGCGAAGTACAAGAGCGACAAAAACTATGGCAAACCCCTTAGCCCGGCCGTTCAGGCCCAGATACTCGCTAAAGTGGATGGCCTGCTCCCTCCTGCCGCTGCCCCTGAGCCATCAGCGCAAACTACGGACAAGCCTGACGCACCGGAAACGGTCACAGACGACGAAACGAGTATAACCCCGGAAGCCCTTCAGCTAAGTCAGTTGGAACGCCAGAAAAAAGAGGCAGAAGAAAAACAACTTTGGATGATGATATTAGGTGCACTCGCAGGACTCGTGGTTGGTGCCGGGGCCGTTTACCTGTTGGCCTATCGCGCCCTGAAAAATGAGGTAGATCGACTGACCGACGAGAATAATAAACTGAGCCGCCAAAATGATAGCTTATTACGCAGCAAGCCAGCGAACGAGCCCAAGCCAGCGAACGAACCACGGCAACCACAAGGGGATTTGCGGCAAAAGGCGAGCGCTTACGACGCCATCATCACTGAACTAGGCACCAACAGCCCGTTGGTTGCAATTCGGCAACTTAAACAACAAGCGGCTAAACCGACGCCCCCACCAGCGCCCATAGTCCGCTCAGGCGAACCAGTCATTGAGACGGGGTCGATTACGGACCCCATGCCTGTTCTGACGCAACCCATAGCGCCACCGGCAGCACCCCTTCCAGTGCAGGCGGCACCGGTAGAAGCGCCCGTTCCGGCCCGGTCAGAGGTAGTTTATTTTCCGCCCCCTGATCCAACGGGCCAGTTCGACAGCCAGCAAAAAAGCGGTACGCTTTCTCCCGAGTCGGCGTATCGGTTCAGTATAAACGCCAGTAATCCGTCCATTGCTTCCTTCCGTTTTGAAGCCGAACCGGGTCGGGTGGCGCGTTTCCTGACGTATCGCAATTACATGATCGAACCGGCCTGCGACAGCGAGAACAGCTACACAAGTACGCATACCCGCATCGTTATGCGCCGGGATGGGGAGGCCGTTTTGGAGAACGGCGTCTGGCGGGTGAAGACAAAAGCACTGATCCGGTATGAATAAAGTCCTTATTAGTCTGTTACTCATCGGTCTTTCATTTTACCTGTCCGGCTGCTCGGGCTGTTCCCGCTCGGGTAGTCATCAACCCCGCCGAAGCAAGCGTAGCACCGCCGATAAAACCGATTCATCTTCGACCCAAACGCCCATTCCGGCCTCTAAACCAACCCTGACCAAAATGGGAAGCGGGCCAACGGAAGTGGCGATGGAAAAGGCCAATGGCGTCTATAAAATACCCGTTACGATCAATGGAACACCCATGAAGTTTATTCTGGATACGGGAGCCAGCCTAATTTCGATAACTGCTACGGAAGCGGACTTTATGGAAAAGAACGGCACCATTACGGAGGACGATATTGTTGGGCAATCGCGGTTTCAGGATGCCAGCGGAGCCATTTCCCCCGGCGCGGTCATTCGGCTCAAGTCCGTACAGATTGGGGACCGCGTTCTCGAAAATGTCAACGCCAATGTTGTTGCCAATGCCAAAGCGCCCTTGTTGCTCGGCCAGTCGGCCTTATCCCAATTCGGTAAAATTTCGGTGGATTATCGACGTAATGTTGTGACGTTCGACTGAAATTCGGTGTTTCGTAAGTTGTAAAGGTAGTAAGTCGTCCTGTGACTTACTGTTTACAGCTTTTTTCTACAACCTGTCCCTATGACCGAAACAGAACTGACCGACCGCCTTCGTGAATCCATCGTACTCGACGGTCCGGACGTCTGGCGTACAAACGGGTATCTCGACGATGCCCGACAGGCCGGTCTGTCAGAAGCCGATGCGCAGAAACGGGCAGCCGCCATCAGCCAGGAAGTGGCCAACAACAACCTGCTGTTTCAGAACATACAGGCCCGCATTTCCCGGTTAGCGCAACCCTCCCGAATTCATCTATACGATCAGGATTTGAACCAGATCGTCAATGCAGCCAGTTCATTAAAACTATCGCCCGATTTTGTCCGGCATCAGTGGGTACCAACGGTTCTAAACCGGTTAGGGGGCGAATCGAAAGCCCAGCAGCTTCAACCGGTCGTTGAGCCTCCCGTTTCTACTCCCTCACCGATACCGATTGCCGAACCGGTTGCAAAACCAGTCGTCAATCCGGTTGTTGAGCAAATCCCGGAACTACCGAAACCCGCCGTTACCCCTCCCGAACCTGTCCGGCCTGGCAACCCGGTAGTCGAGTCACCGGTCTATGTGTCGCCACCACCGGCAGTACCCGTTGAGCGACCAATCAAGCCTCCTTCCCCACCAGAGCCTGCGCCGGTCGTTCGGTCATTTACGGCTACGCCTGCCCGTGTCAGCAAAGGCCAGCCGGTTACCCTGGCCTGGGAAGTGGACAATCTGCTGGCCGTAACGATCGATGATCTGGGTGAAGGCTTATCCCCTGCCAATCGGGGGTGGGTCAAGCCAACAAAAACAACGGAGTATACGCTCTTTGATGCCAACAACAACCCATTAAGTACGGTCCGTGTGGAAGTTATTAAGCCCGACCGCAGTGGCTTATACGGGGTGTTGTTTGCGCTGGCTTTACTGACTGTAATTTACTGGTTCATTAAGAGCACTAACAAAAACGACGATAGTTCAAGGGTTGATCGGAAAGCCGAACAGACAACGAGCGCTTCGGACGAGCGGACGTCAAGCCGAAAAAAAAAAGTAAGGCGGGAGAAACGCCCGCCAAAAACCGAGACAAGTGAAGCGGCATCCTCCTCCGCCAAACCAGCCAACGAGCCGGTAGTAACACGAGCGGAACCTACCAAAAAAGCGGAACTACCCGCCAGTAAACCAAGTGCGGAAGAAAAGACGGCTTCGGTTAAACCTGTTCCAAAACCAGCCACCCCCGCCGATGCGCGTCAGGGTAAATACGAAGAAGCGTTTGGCGATAAACCGTATGATAAAATTGAGCTGGGTGCCGATGAGCGCGGCTGGCGTCGGGCTCGCAGCAACGGACGGTGGGGCTACGTCAATGAGCATGACGAGTGGGTAATTCAGCCAGAGTTCGAGGCTGTCACTCCGTTTCGGGGGAATACGGCCGCCGTGTTCCTGAACGGGCAGCTTATGACCATCAATCGGTCAGGTGAACAAGTTAAAAAGTAGGGAGTTGACTACTTTTTAAAAACCTATAAGGTTTTAGAAACCTTATAGGTTTACATTGAATAAGAATAGACCACTACCCTTTCTTGGCTTTCTTTTCCCGCTTCTCCTCTTTTTTCTCTTTTGGAGTTTTTGCTGGTTCTTTCTTGGTGGTCTTCTTGGCGTCCTGACTCTTTGCCATAATACTCTATTTTTAGGAATTAGTTTTTCATTCTACTGTACTGGTTTCTCAAACCTGAGTCACCCCCGACAGGGAGCTACTGGGGTGACTTCTGGACTTGTAACGATTCATAACTTTTTTTATTTTCTTACGGTCCCAGCGTTACGGTGAGTTTCTGGAAGGATGTCCAGTAGCCTGAAGAAGTCATTCCGATCCCATTCCCCGCAAGCAGTTTGAACGGATAGGGGCTACTACGAATTTCCTGAGCGTTTACATAAAAATGTAATTCTTCACCTTTGCGCTGTATGCTGAGTCGATTACGGTTCTTTTCAACCGATACACCCGGCGAGAAAAAATCGGCAGGCATGTAATCGCTGAACGTTTTTCCATTCGATACACGTACCACCGAGACCTCTCCTTTCTCGTTCATGGTAAAGGCATTGTAATTCAGTGAATCGACGACGCCAAACAGCACGCCCCCCGTTGGAATACGGCCCGAATCCGCCAGTACGTCCACTTTTATAGTGAAAAAATTGGCGTTATTCAGGTTGATATCTCTGGGTAATTCAACCGCGCTGAACGCCACCTGCTGGGTATTTGTATTTCGCTTACGGATACTGTACCGACCCAGGCCAATCTGATAATAATAATCTCCTTTCGTACCGGCCTTCCAGCCATTTCGGTTGGTAGCAAAATCACCCGCGAAGGCTGGCCGATAATCAGCCGTGCTGTTCGCTAGCGTCGATGGGCGGGCCGGTATTACTGGCGTCGAGACGGTGCCTGTTCCTGTCCGTTCGGTAGAAGCAGCAGCCGTAGCCGGGCTAACGGGTATGCTTGCGGCCTGGCTGGTTTGTAAACGAGCTGTCGGCTTCAGTGTAACCTTCTGCCACTCGCTCGAAGCGGAATAAACAACCGACTTTTCCCGTCGTCCGGCCGGCTGGGCAAAGCTGCTCGCCAGAAAGAGCGTCATGAGGGCTATTGTCAAATATAAGCGCATCGTTAGTTTGCTAAATCCATTCGGCTTTTGAGGCCTGTTGGGGAGATTAAGGATGTTAAAACGAATACCGTACTAAAGCCGTGGGTTGTCCGGCCTGCAGACCTGGGCGGATCGTGACCGATTGATACCGTCGTGCCTCTCTTTGGCTCTGAACATTACGAACGCCTTTAATGAATGTCAGAATAACATCGGCCGCAGCCACGACAAGAGCGCCCCGGGTAGCCATGAAATAGGTATGATGATGATCGTTCGCTGTCTTATAATAGGGTTCGCCAGCTGTCATGTTTTTCTGCTGTTCATAAATTGCATAGGCATCGTTCGCTTTCTGTCGTTCCATAAATCCGTAAACTAGCAGGCCATAACACCCTACCGTAAGCAAAGGCCGTAACCCTATTTTCGGTTTGGGTGTTTGCACGAAAATATTGCCAATACCAGGCGCCACCACAGATACGAGGGCCCAGGCAGGCCCGACATAGCGTCGTCTGGCCGAACGAGGTTCGTTGCTGGGTTCCGTTACCGGGCTAGTGGGTGCTGATTGTACAGAAGGCTCGGTTCGTGGCGTTGTAACCTGTGGAACCGGAGTCGAAACAACGGCTGGAGCAGGCACCGCTGGCGAGGGTTGCCGGGAGGCAGAATCTGCCAGAACAACGGTGGGCCGCCCCCGCTTTGTTTTTTTGTATTGTGGAGCCGGTGATGACGGAGACTCCGTCACGGCTACAGATTCACGTTGGGCTGGTTTGGAAGCGGCCAACGTGGAAACGGGTGTTGTTACGGCTGGTTTTTGACTCACGATAGGTTCGGGCTCCGCTTGTTGGCCCGGCAACGGAGTAAGGCCGGTCTTCAAAAAAACCTTTGCCTGAATTTCCTCATTCAGCGAATACCCATTTGCCAGCGCATTCCAGATGATCCGACGATCGGAACCAGCCGTAATCCGAAAACCAAAATCGCCCCGAACGAATTCCGGTGAAATGCGCAGCGCACCGCGAACCCGGCTACGAACTTCAAAATAAACAGAATCGCCATACCGAGTATTGATCAGGTCATACCGAATTTCGAGCTGTGACGAGTCGGCCACCCGAATCCGGACATTCCGGACGCGCTCCTGCGCCCGGCCCGACAAGGCCATTGTAAAACAAACTAAAAGCGTAAAAACTAGGCGCATGGTGGGTTAGTTACTGACGGTAATTTGTTTGGTGGTGCTAAAATTGTCATCGCACGCGTTAGCCAGTGTCAGGGTAATGGTATAAGTCCCTGCCTTTTGGTAATTGTACGTTACACGCGTTCCAACGCGACTTTTGCCACTGCCATCGCCGGGGTCCCAGCCCACAGCCCCAATGTCGCCCTGCGGGTTTTCGAGGAAAAATGTGACATCTAAACGGCCGACTGCGTACCCGATACTGGCAGTCGGTTTAGCACAGGTCGGAAACGTTTTTTTTGTTAAGTCGAATGGTTCACAGGCCATCGTAGCCAGTAATACCAACAGATAAATAGACTGTTTACGCATACATCATTTAAAGATTCAGGATACTGGTCAACGGCATTAAGGCCCTACCTGCATGAGTCTACTACTTTCACAAAAGAACCGCAGCATGACAGACGAACGTCCCTGGATTGTTAGCAAAGTAAACAATACTTGGGAAACGAGCGAACGCGTTAAAAACTAAATCCGTTTCTTGCATTCATTTCGGCAGTAGCCAACATTTTTCGTAAATTTAAAGAGTCCAACGACACAACAACTCACCGACTTACCCATGCGCTGGTCTGCTAAAACCAAAGATGAACTAGTAGCCGAGATTCAACGGCTACAACTCGAACGCAGCGATGTAGCCGTAGCCGATACGCTACCTGCTTTCGATGTTCGGCATACGGTTGACCAACTGAATCTGGTTGGTCTCACCATCGAACGCGACGGAACGCTCAGTTACGCCAATCCGTATACCTACCGGGTAACGGCCTGGCAACCCGAGCATATCATCGGCAAAAACTTTTTCGACGTCTTTATTCTTCCCGCCGACCGCGCCAAACTTGAAAATGAGTTTGATGAGGCCGTGACAAAGGGGGGATTTCCCGAACAGAAAGAAATTGCCATTCTGGCCCGAAGTGGTGCCCTGCGCAGTGTACAGGTCAATTCATTCATTATAAATGGGACGGATGGGCACGTTTCTTCGTTCACCATCATTGGCGAAGACGTGACCAACAAACGGCGGGTTGCTTCGGCCCTGTCGAATACCAATGCGCAATTGCAGGATCTGGTGGATAATACCTCCGACCTGATTCAGTTGCTCACGCTCGACGGAAAATTCATATTCGTCAACCGGGCCTGGCGCGAAGCACTTGGCTACAGTTCCGAAGAAATTTCGGCCCTTAATCTGCGCGATGTTCTCCACCCCGACTATGCCGAAAGTACACTTGGCCTCCTCAAACGCATTCAGGAAGGTGATAAGCTTCCTTACGTAGAGACCGTTTTCCGGGACAAGTCCGGGAAGACGCTATTCCTGTCGGGTAGCGTAAACTGCCGCTTCGACAACGGCCGCCCTACAGCATTTCGCTGCATTCTGCACGACACAACGGGAAAAATCAGGGCCGAAAAATCGCAGAAACTTTATTACAGCATTGCCAACTGGACCATCAATACGCCTAATCTCGGCGAATTGTATCACAAGATTCACGAAGAGCTGGGCAACATTATGGACGCCCGCAATTTTTTCATCGCTCTCTACGACGCCAGCAAAACTTACCTGTCGTTTCCGTACTATGTCGATGAATACTTTGGCGGCAACATGCGGTTTACGAAACGAAAACTGGGTAATGGCCTGATCGAATACACGATTCTGGCCAACAAACCCTTGTTTTTGTATGAAAAAGACATTCGAAAACTGGCCGACCACGAACACGTTGATCTGTATGGCCAGCTTCAGCCGCAGGTAATGCTAACGGCCCCCCTTCGCATTGGCGATGAGATTACGGGTATTATTGGCGTAAAGTCCTACGACGACGCCCAGACCTATGGCCCTCGCGACCTCGAACTGCTGGAATTTATTTCGGGACAGGTGGCGCTGGCAATTGCCCGGAAGCAATCGGAAGCACGGCTGGATAAACAAAACGCCCGTCTGAATGCTATTTTCGACAGTAGTACCTACCTGATCTGGTCGGTTAACAAGGCGTTGAAATTGACGTCCTTCAATAAAAATTACGTCCGGCTGATGGAGTACCAGCTGAACGAAGCGCCATCTCTTCAGACCAGTGCTCCCGATCTGGGCTGGCGGATGATTGGCGTTGACAACCGAAAGCACCTGGAAGAACGGTATCGGCAGGCATTCCGGGGCTTTGCCCAGAACTTCGAGTTGTTTTTCGAGACGCCCAAGGGAGAAACGTATCTCGAATTCCACCTGAACCCAATTTTGCTGGCCGGGGGCGTTATCGAAGAGGTGTCGGGCATTGCGCGCGACATTACCAACCGTAAACGAGCCGAAATTGCTACGCGCCAGAGTGAAGAGAAATTCCGGGGTATCTTCGAAAACCTGCAGGACATTTATGCCCGTGTCGATCGGAAAGGGCGTATTACGATGATCAGTCCATCTGTTTTCAAACGGATGGGCTACACGCCCGACGAAGTGCTGGGGCAGGATATAACTCAGTATTTCATCGACGCCAACGAAATTCGCCATGCCATGTTCAAGCTGGCCCGCAACCGCAGCCTTCGGAATTTTGAAGCCAGCATGCGCCGTAAGGACGGCAGTGAACGCCAGTTCATGTTTAACATGCTGATGCTCAACGATGGTCCGGGCAGCGACTCGGTGGTGGCTGTGCTTGCCCGCGACATTACGGAGTTGAAACGGCAATCGGCGGAGCTGGTAAAAGCGAAGAACGAGGCCGAGCGATCTCTGAAAGTAAAAGAGCAGTTTCTGGCCAATATGAGCCATGAGATTCGAACACCGATGAACGGAATCATCGGCATGATCGACCTGCTGAACGACACGCAGTTAGACGAAGAACAGCGTAGTTATGTCAAAACCGTCAAACGGTCGTCGGAGACACTCCTGAATATTCTGAACGACATTCTGGATTTGTCCAAAATCGAGGCTGGCAAAATGGTGCTCCATGAGTCGCCGGTGGCCTTCAAGGAGATTTTCGAGAAGCTGATTGCGCTCTTTGGGCAACAGGCCAACTCGAAGAACAATGAACTGACCTACCATCTCGGGGCTGACCTTCCCACCTACGTTATAGCCGACCAGACCCGACTGCTGCAGGTGCTGTCCAATCTGACCTCGAATGCGATCAAATTCACCGAAAACGGCACCATTCGGGTTGAAGCAACGCTACTCAGCAAACATGGGAAATTCAACCGAATTCGGGTGGCGGTGAACGATTCAGGCATCGGCATCTCTCCGCAAAACATCAACCTGCTCTTCAACTCATTTAGTCAGGTGGATACCTCTTCCCGCAAATCGTTTGGGGGAACCGGTCTGGGATTAGCCATCTCAAAAGAACTGGCGACGCTGATGAAAGGCGAAATTGGGGTCGACTCCACCGTAGGGATGGGCAGTTCCTTCTGGTTCACCATTGAACTGAAAGAAACCAGCATTAGTCCCACCCAACAGACGACGGAGGTTGCCGAAATTGCCCTTGCCAACTTCTTTAGTGATTACCATCCAAAGGTCCTGCTCGTAGACGACAACGCCGTGAACCGTAAAGTGGCCAGCGAAATTCTGCGCAAATCGGGGTGCATCGTGACGACGGCCGATAGTGGGCCAGCCGCCATCAGTGAAGTCCAGAAAACATATGACAGTGAAGCCGAAGCGGGTTTCGATGTCATCTTTATGGATATTCAGATGCCTGATATGGATGGTGTGGAAACAACCAGTAATCTGCGCAAACTATTTGGCAATCAGCTGCCAACAATTGTCGCCATGACGGCCTATTCCATGCGTGAAGACCGCGAGCGCTTCATTAGTCAGGGCCTCGACGATTACATTGCCAAGCCGATTCGCGCTCAAAGCCTGATCGCTAAAGTAAAGGAGCTCACCGATACGAAGCGGGCGAAAGAAGACATAACGCCTGCGAAGCCAGCAAAACCTGCACAGGCTGCCATGGACCCTAAAATACCCGTTATCGATGAAGAGATTATTGGGCAGCTTCGCGATATTGGTGGACAGGAACTGGTTGACAGTATTATGGAAGAGTTCGTGACAGAAGCTACCGACCTGGTGAATGGCGCCTTGGCGGCTTACGATCTCGGCGATATTCCTACGGTGAAGAGTCATCTGCACACGTTAAAAGGAAGTGCAGGTACCATTGGTGTAGCCCGTGTGGCCGACATTGCCCGAACGGCCGAAGGAAAACTAAAGGTCAATGATACCAGTGGTCTTTTAGACGCGCTCCATGCGCTGGAAAAGTCCTTCAAGGAGTTTCTGACGACCTGGAAAAGCTGATGGATTAGTTCGTCCGGCGCCTTCACCCGATCCAGCCAGCGACCAGTAATTGATTTGATTTAAACGGCCCTGTATCCAATTAGTAAACAATGGGATACAGGGCCGTTTAACTTTAATCAGGAATATTGAACGCCTTCCGAACCGCCTGATAATCGGAATAATCAATGGCAGCCACACGACCGCTAACGGCTACTGCACCTGGTATAATGACATACCTGAATTGTTGGGTAGTAAGCGCATATGAGGCTCTGAGCTCAATACGCCCTACATAAATTCGTTGGTGAACCGTAAAGGTAGTGGTGCCAAAGGTCTCCGCGTATGGCAGGCTTAATATACGGCCACCTTCATTCCAATACACCCGAACATCGGCCTTATCCAGGGCGGCCTGTGTGATGGGGGTCGCCGTTATATTAGCCGTAAACAACGTGCCACTTCCCGAGAATGTAACACTGATCCAGGGCGAATACTGCACATTAGCCGTGCCTGTTGGGCCCTGCGGGCCAGTAGCGCCCGTTGGTCCAGCGGGCCCGGTTGCGCCCGTATCTCCCTTCGGGCCGGGGTCCCCTGCTTTTGGCTGACATTGTTGAAAACAAAAAGAAACGACAAGGAGAGAGGCAGCAACGAATGCAACTTGTAAACGATTCATAAAGCTAGTGATTAGTAGTTTGACCTTGATTTGTAGAGGGGAAGGTCGAAAGTCTCCTGTTTTTTGTCAACAAATACCCCTTGAATTGAGTAGTAATACGTTCATTTCCAGTAGTATTTACATCCTTCCTGACCGTTAACTCGGCCTTGGCATTGTTGGTGGGCTTTATTCCGATGGATTTCCTTCGCTAAGGCGATTAGCGCTATAATTTCTTTTAGCAGCTATTTCACCATCGCAGACCAGCTTGTCGGGCGAGGCATTGACAATGGGAGAAACACGGTTACTCTTCTTGGTTGGCTGTCCACAAACGTACTCTGACTGTCCGAATCTGGACAGTCAATGAGCTTTATAAACGAGACCATAGGCGTCTATTGACTGGAATCAGCCATTTCCTTCTTTGGCAGGGCATTTGTTTAGCAAATAACAAGGAAATACGAATGGCACGTAACTAACTGCGATGAACAGAGCCTATTTGGGTGAATTCGAAGAACTGGTTTTACTGACAGTTGCTGTACTGGAAGGGCAGGCCTATGGTGTAACGGTTGCCGCTGAACTAAAGCAGCGCACCAGTCGGATCATCAGCCTGAGTGGCGTCCATATCGCGTTGTACCGTCTGGAAGAGAAAGGTTTCGTGCTTTCTGAACTGGGGGGCGCCACCAATGAACGAGGTGGCCGTCGGAAACGATTCTTTACCGTTACCGCTACGGGAAAACAAACGCTGAGCGAGATGAGGGACGTACGCAACCAACTCTGGGAATCCATTCCAACGACTTCTCTAATTTGAACGATGGCAAACCCCACTCCTACTCCCCCCGTCTGGGCCGATCGGCTGCTTACCTGGCTCTGCCCGCCTGCGTTGCTGGAAGAGCTATTGGGTGATCTGCATGAGCAATTTGCCGATCAGACGGCCCAGGTTGGTGAACGAAAAGCCCGTCAGTTATACAGCTTGGAAGTACTCCGTTTTATACGTCCTTACTTCCTTCGTCGGCGAGCCGCCAGCTTTTCAAAACCATTAACTCAAACGAAATCGACCCGTACGTCCCGCTACAGATCTAGCGAATATTCTCAACCTTCATTTCTTCATCCTGCTATGCTCAGTAACTATATCAAGATCGCTTTTCGCAACCTCTGGAAAAATAAAGGCTATGCGGCTATCAACGTGGTTGGCTTGTCGATCGCCTTCGTGATCAGCATCTTTCTCTTTCTAACCACTTATTTTCAACTCAGCTACGATTCATTTCATCAGGATGGCGACCGTGTTTACAGGGCTAATCTTTTCTTCAATGATCCCGAAAAGGCAACCTATTCCGGGACGTTACCTTTACCTTTCACACCAGCCTTAAAAGCAGAATATCCCGAAATAGAAGCCGCAGCGCGACTAATGAACGGCAGCAATGTGGTCGGGTACAAGGGGAAATTTTTTGATAAAAATGTCATGTTTACCGATCCTGACTTTTTAAAAATATTTTCATTTCCCCTGCTTAAAGGTAACCGGGCAACCGCACTCAATGACCAGAGCAGCATCATTATTAGTCAGAACATGGCAAAGGCCGTCTTCGGCAATGAAGACCCATTGGGAAAACGGGTACTGCTGGGCCGGGATAACAACGCAAAACAATTCACGGTCAGTGGCGTGCTGACGGATTTTCCAGACAATTCAACCATTCAGTACGATGCCTTCATTCAGATAACTAACGCAGCCAATTATCAGACAGATAAAAATAAGTGGGATGCCATGTCGCATGCGGCCTACGTTAAATTATCCCCCAAGGTGAGCCAAGCAACGGCCGAAGCCCGATTGAAATCCTTTGCCACTAAATATTTCTCAGGCGACATCGAGAAGCTCAAAAAGAAAGGAGCCAAGCCTGATGAGCGGGGTGATTTGTTTGCCATACGGTTACAGCACTTATCCGATATTCATTTCGGTACAGAAATAGGTGGTAAATCGGGTTCATCCATCACCCTGGTATACGCTCTGGCTGGTATTGGCTTTTTCATTCTTCTGATCGCGTGTATCAACTTCATTAACCTGAGTATTGCCCGGTCGTTTATCCGGGCCAAAGAAGTGGGCGTTCGCAAGTCGCTGGGAGCGCTCAAAACGCAGTTATTCGTGCAGATTTGGGGTGAAGCGGCTCTCATTTGCTTTGTTGGTTTTGCGGTTGGGCTAATCCTCACCTACCTTCTTTTACCTGCTTTCAATACAACATTCCAGGGTAAGATCACTCTCGACTATATGCTGCAACCTGACAAACTGGCGATCATACTAGGCCTATTGGGCCTGGTAACGTTGGTAGCGGGTGGGTACCCGGCCTGGCAAATGTCGAAGTTCAACGCCGTCGAGGTATTGAAAGGGAAAATAACTATCAAACGGCCAGGACTCCTGCGTAACTCGCTCATTGTTACCCAGTTTACTTTGTCAACTTTGCTCATTTGCTGTACCATAATAGCCGTGCAGCAAGTACGCCACATGCGTGAGCAACCGCTCGGCTTTCAGAAAGAGGAAGTCATCAGCATTCCGGTGGGCAACCAGGAAGATGGCCAGCAGGTTCTCAGACGCATGCGCAATCGGCTGGCCAGCGACCCGACCATTATTGCTATAACCGGCAGCGGTGTTAACCTCGGCCTTGGCAAGGATAGAAGCACATCCAGATCGGTTATGGGCTTCACATACAAGGAAAAAGAAATTTCGACCGACTGGCTGCAAGTCGATTACGACTACCTTAAAACCCTCAATATCAAACTACTGTCGGGCCGTGAGTTTAGTCCAGCTTATCCGTCAGATACGCTGGACCGGGTGGTTATCACGGAAAGTATGGCCAAAATGATCGGCGAGAAAGATCCGGTAGGCAAGTATTTTCAGACCGATACCGCTGGTGTAAAATACCAGATAATCGGCCTGATTCCTGACTTCCATTTGTATTCGTCGAAAAGCGAGAAAAAGCCAATTACTATGTACCTGGCTCATTCACAGCCCGTTAGTTACATTTTCGTTCGGGTGGCTCCCCGGAGCCTTGCGGGTTCGATGGACAAACTGAAGGCGGTGTGGAAAGAAGTGGCACCCAAGTCAGAGTTTATTGGGTCGTTTATGGACGAGAATACCAATGCCTGGTATAAAGGAGAAGAACAGCTCTCGAAAATTTTCAGCCTTGCTTCGAGCATAGCCATTCTGCTCTCCTGCCTGGGTCTTTTTGCCGTTGCGCTGATGGTGATCGAGCAACGGACCAAAGAGATTGGCGTTCGTAAAGTGCTGGGGGCCAGCATCCCGAATATCGTTTTCATTCTCTCGCAGGACTTTGTGAAGCTCGTCGTTCTAGCCATCGTTATTGCAACACCGCTGGCCTGGTTCTTTATGCAAAAATGGCTGGATGGCTATTCCTACCGCATCGAAATAAGCGCCTGGGTATTCATTCTGGTTGGTATGGCCGCCATTTTAATTGCTCTCGCTACGGTCAGCTTTCATAGTATCAAAGCGGCCCTGATGAACCCTGTCAAGAGTTTACGAAGTGAATAATTAAATCCGGTTTACTATGAAACACCTACTCATTGGCCTGCTTATCTGCATTGGCTTATCCGCAATGCCCCATCGTTCAGTAGCCTCAACCCTGCGAACACGGATTTCTGACGATAACAGAACCCTTTCCATTCAACTGGATGGCAACCAGGATGGGCGTAAAATTCATTTTAGCCAGACGTTCGATGTTGCGGGAATGAATCCTGTTCAGAAAGAACTGCTCACCTATCGCGCCTTCAGATCGGTTGGCGTTCCTGTGCCCATTCACGAGATGCCGTGGCTGGTTTTTGGCCCACTTTGCCTGATCGTTTTTAGTGCAACACTTCTCATCGCGCGTTATCAGGCTAAGCAACGTAGGTTGACCAGAATCAGACTGGCGTAGAGTTCGCATCAACCTGCACTCCATTTACGATGCCCACGAAAAAAGCCGGGCCTGATCAGGCCCGGCTTCACTAAAAGAGCATTTTTATCTACTGTAAATTAGCGTCTTCACGGCTATTGAACGTATCGCCCTGATTGATATCACCCGTTTTGAATCCCTTCGAAAACCAGTAGACCCGCTGGGCTGATGTACCATGCGTAAACGCATCGGGGACCACCGTTCCGCGTGTTTCTTTTTGGATACGATCATCGCCAATGGCATTGGCTGCCGTTAAGGCACTCTCGATATCATTTTTATCCAGTTCAATCGTTTTACCCTGTGCCTTATTGGCCCATACACCAGCAAAAAAATCGGCCTGTAATTCCAGACGAACCGACAGCTTGTTTTGATCCCGCTCACTCAGCTGACCTCTTAGTCCATCCACTTTATCCATAATACCCAGTTGCTTCTGCACGTGGTGACCGATCTCATGGGCAATAACATAGGACATAGCAAAGTCGCCAGGGACCTTGAACCGATCCCGTAGTTCATTGTAGAACGACAGGTCAATGTATACTTTTTGGTCGGCCGGGCAGTAAAATGGGCCCGATGCTTCAGAAGCCGTACCACAGCCCGACGTGGTTGCGCGGTCAAACATAACCAGCGTTGGCTTTTGGTACTGCGACCCCTGATCGGCAAAAACTTTAGTCCAGACGTCTTCCGTGCTGGCTAACGTTTTCCGGGTAAAGCTGGCGGCCTCTCCCTCAGCCTGCTGATCGGCAGGGGATGTTGCCTGACTGGGCGCAGCCTGATTCAACACTTCCGTAGGGTCGCCAC
This sequence comes from Spirosoma horti, assembly GCF_054776595.1. Lineage (NCBI taxonomy): Bacteria > Pseudomonadati > Bacteroidota > Cytophagia > Cytophagales > Cytophagaceae > Spirosoma > Spirosoma horti. The sequence goes on along the minus strand of NZ_BAAHBQ010000008.1, from coordinate 37,066 downwards.
CCAACAGCATGACGATCACCGCAATGACAACCGAGCCAATGCCCCCCCCGACAAGTAAGCCGCCACCACCGCTTCCCCGGCGATCTTCGACATTATCACTTTCACGTCCTCCTAACCAACGCATGATTTCCTTTAGTTAAATGGTGACTTTGCAAATTGACTTCTGCTGGCAAGATTACTGTTTCCAGCGGTAAAATGTTTAACCTACGTTGAGTATTTATCGGGGTTTGGCCCGTTCATACTGTACAGGCCACGCTAGTTCGTCGCCTAAATTATGCGCAGCATGCAGCGGAAAATACGGATCGCGCAGAAACTCACGCGCCAGTAGAATTAAATCGGCCTGTCCAGTTGTCAGGATTTCCTCCGCTTGGCTAGCCGTTGTTATCATTCCAACGGCCGCGGTCTTTATGTTGGTTTCTCGCTTGATCCGCTCGGCAAAAGACACCTGATAGCCTGGGCCAACCGGAATTTTTGCGTGCGCTACATTGCCCCCCGTCGAGGCATCGATCACATCGACGCCTTTCTCTTTAAGAAAACCCGACAACTTCACGGAATCGTCAATTGTCCAGCCGCCTTCGGTCCAGTCCGTGGCCGATAGGCGAACAAACAGCGGTAATGTTGATGGCCACACCGATTGGACGCGCTCAATGACCTCGAGTAACAACCGAATACGATTTTCGAATGGCCCTCCATAGGCATCAGTTCGCTGATTACTCAACGGCGACAGGAATTGGTGGAGCAAATATCCATGGGCTGCGTGAAGTTCAATAACCTGAAAACCAGCGTCTATCGATCGTTTTGCAGCAGCCGCAAAATCGGCCCGCACTTTTTCGAGACCTTCTTCGGTGAGGGCCAGCGGCTCGGGCGCATCGGCCACGAACGGAATGGCGCTGGGCGCCACGGTCTGCCAGCCATTTCCTTCGTTCGGAAAAATCGCCTTTCCTCCTTCCCAGGGGCGTTGGGTACTGGCCTTACGACCCGCATGAGCCAGTTGAATACCAGCAACGGAGCCATTTTGCTGAATGAACTGAGTAATTCGCTTCAGTCCGGCAATGTGCTCATCTTTCCAGATACCCAGGTCATTGGGCGAAATTCGCCCTTCGGGTGATATGGCCGCAGCTTCGGTTATGATTAGCCCGGCTCCCCCAACAGCGCGGCTGCCTAAATGCACCAGGTGCCAGTCGGTGGAGAATCCATCCTCGCTGGAATATTGGCACATAGGTGAGACAACAAGGCGGTTTTTGAGCTGGATACTACGGATAGAAAGCGGACTAAACAGAGCAGACATACTAGTTTTGAAAGATGTTACTCCCTATAAACATTCATTCGCGATTATCGTTAAAAATAGCACAACAAAACCTCGACAAGGATGGCTACTGATTCAAAAATTGACCGGCGGGATGATGTCAACCCAAAAGAAGGTGAGCATAAATATGGCGATGTTGATTTCGCCGACCGCACCAACAAAAAATACCCTATCGATACACCCGAGCATATTCGGGCTGCGTGGAATTACATCAATCATAAAGACAATGCGGCCAAGTATGACGCCGATGAGGTGAACGTGATCAAAGACCGTATCAAGAAGGCGGCTAAAAAACATGACGTAACCATTAACGAAGATTAATTTTTCTGGTGCAACAAAAAACGCCCAACTTGCGCAAGTTGGGCGTTTTTATTTCTGAAGAGCAAGACTAGTTAGATCTTCTCTTTTACGACTTTAACGTCTTTTTTGGCGCGGTCTTTCATCAGTTCGCCTTCTTTTTTCACCCGGTCTTTCCGAGCTGCTTTCAGGGCGTCCTTATCACCGCTCATTTTAGCGGCTTCCCGTTCTGCTTTATTTGCTTTCAGTGCGGCTTTGTCGCCGGCAACTTCTGCTTTCGCTTCAACGACGTCTGCCTTCTTTTTCATTTTACTATCCTGCGCCTGAGCAACGCTAATGGTCAAGGCAAGTGCAGCGAATGCAATAAGTACTTTTTTCATAATCGTAGTGGCTTGTGGCCTTTAGTGAGTGATTATCCCAGGTAGTTGCTGATGCTAACCAAGAATATACTACTTAACCGCGAATGAGTAGTCTTGTTTAACTCGACCGGTTCTTTAATCGAACCTTAATCTATCAACTCATTGTTTCGTTCGGCAGCCTGGTCGGTGAGGGTCGTCAATACCGACTCCGAAAGGGCTGTTTCACTATCTTTTCCCAGGGCCCGTTTTTCGCCGATGCCACCGGGGTCAGGCAACATCCCGTTCACAACCGCCATTGTCTCCGCAACCAGGTTGGGAGCCAGTCCCTGAAGGGCAGCGCCTACTTTAGCGGGTAGGGTGATGATGCGCTCCGCTTCACCATACCGGCAGGCTTCTATAATTTCGCGGGCGGCCTCCGCTGAACCCATCGTCAGAAACGGAATAGAATCCCCAATTTTAAAGGCTGCGTATTCTTTTTCATTCTGACCTTTAAAAATTGCATTTCGGGGGCTACCTGTTCGCATCAGGCCGGGCGAGACGGTTGTTACATAAATCCCTTTGTTCTGCAACTCGGCCCGCAGCCCTTCCGAATAGCCCACCTGCGCAAATTTACTGGTCGAGTAGGGCATCAAATGAGGCACTGCGACCTTTCCCCCAATCGAGGCAATATTCACAATACGGCCTGCGGATGTTGATTCGCCAGGTTGCCCGGCACGAGCCAGCATTTGTGGCAACACGGCATTAGTCATATAAAAAGTCGCCCAGAAATGGGTATCCATCGCATACCGGAAATCATCTTCCGTTGCGTGCTCATAGGGCGTCACGATGATTGTCCCTGCGTTGTTAATGAGCACATCGACCGGTCCAATAGCCTGCCGGACGTTTTCAGCGAAATGTTCAACCTGTATTTTGTTCGTAACGTCGCAGACCTCCGTGTAAACGGTAACGCCGAGTTGAACCAGTTCATCCTCGGCCCGGTCGAGTTCATCGGCATCACGGGAACAGATCGCCAGATTGGCCCCTTCCTTTGCCAGAAGCCTGGCCAGTTCAAGGCCCAGCCCCCTCGACCCGCCGGTGATGAGGACGGTCTTGTTGCGGAAATCGATTTTACGTTTCTGAGCTAGTACGGCTTTAATGGCCGTCCACGCGCCTATACCGGCGAGTCCCCAAAGTAAGGCTTTCGTTTGAATTGATGCATTCATGATTCGTCACTATCGTTGAACTACCATAACTGCAGTTTGGTCAGAAGGTTATGCTTGAAAGGCAACATCTGTTTTATTAAACATTTTAATAAATTTTACAACTAACTATATCTACAAAATTTAGTTTTTTGTTTATTAAACTTAAAATGAAGTATGAAACATATTTTTCTTTCCATTTTTATTATCTTTCTTCTCTTTACTAGCCAGACAGTCGTCTTTGGCCAGTGCTCGGTACCATCCTTACCCAGCTGTGCAGGCTGCTCCAACCTTACTGGCAGCAACCTGAACATCAGTTCCGGGACTTATTGTGTAACTACCTCGATCAGTAACCTTAACCTGAGCGGATCGGCGGTGATCTGCGTATCGGGAGCGGGCCAGATTAACGGAGGGAATGTGAATGGGGGCACCATTATTTATAACGGTAGCTCGGCTACGAACCCACTGAACGTTAATATTGGAGGGGGCACGCTACGAATTCGAAGCAGCATCACACTGACAAATCTGACCTCGATAAACGCGTCGTCGTCTGTTATTGTTGAAAACAGCGCTACCCTGACTGTTAGCAATTTAGACATCAATGGTGCGCTATACGTTGACCAGGGGTCAACCCTGTATTCAAATGGGAATTTTGGCATCAATGGCAACGGAAGTGTGTGTCTGAACAATGGTATTGTCAACGCAAACCAGTTTACTAAAAATGATCAAGCCAACTCCACCACCACGTCCAGCAGAGGGTGTTATACCATTCGCGGCAGCGTTGGCAATTTCAATCAGGTACTGACAAACAACAGCAACATAAGCGTCTGTCTACCCGGAGCGGCTCCCACCCCCAGTAAGTTTGGTAGCGCTACGGTCAATCCTTCTTGTTCAAGTTCGTCGGCGGGTGGAGGTTGTTTCGCGGCATTACCTGTACGTCTGATATCCTTTCTGGCGCAATCGTTTGGTGAAGGAGTACGCCTGAACTGGACCAGCTCACTGGAGCAAAACTTTGATTATTATCAGGTTGAGCGTAGCACCAACGCTGTTGATTTTGAAGCCATAAGCTCCCATATTGTCTCTCTTGCCGAACAGCCTGGTGCCCGTCGATATGAATGGACAGATATTGATGCCCGACAGGGGACGTTTTATTATCGCCTGAAACAGGTTGATCTGGATAAGACGTATACCTATTCAAAAATTGTTAGTGTTGCCTTTGCCAGCGAAGATGAAGTAGCCAGCCTAAAACCCAACCCGTTTTCCGATGAGCTGATCATTACCCTTAGTACGCCGACAAATGGACCGTATGCAATTGAGCTGTACTCGGCCGAAGGAAAATTATACTCATCGCTTTCGGGCGAAAAAAACGAGCCTACACTTGTTCGCACGATCGCTACGGTCAGTTTCCCAACGGGCTTTTATTTTACCAATATTCACATTGGCGATCAACATTTTATGCGTAAAGTAATCAAACAATAGTGGCTAAAAACAGCCTGGGCCGCCCGACCCCGGCACAACTTACATTTCGCTGTTGATTCGAACTACGGATGGGCAAAGGTCATGACGAAACGGGCAAGGAGTATTGATTTAAAATCCCTTGCTTTAACCGGTTAGTGTCAACAAGTTTCGTCATGACCTTACGCATTACCTGTCTCATTATTCTTGGGCTGACAGCCCGATTCACCTTTGCGCAATCGATCGAGTCGGGTGTGTATACCTGGACGCAGGCACTGGTAACGAAGAAGCCTACCTCCGAACAACGGGCTATCCTCGAAGGGACATCGACCGATTTTAGCCACATTAATATTCATGCGACAACGCTTCCACCCAGGCAGGCCCCTCATCCCGCCCATAAGCACGATGATGAAGAATTGATCATTGTAAAAGAGGGGAAGTTAACGGTAACTATTGCCGGGAGATCGAAAACGCTGGGCGCGGGAAGCGTTGCGCTTTTTATGCCGGGAGATGAGCATGGTTTCGAAAATAAAGGAGACGCCCCGGCAACCTACTACGTGATGCGTTACTCGGCTAAAGAACCGGTGGATAGAGAGCGGGGCCAAAAGGCGGGTGGTTCATTCTGGATCGAGTGGAACGATGTGGTTTTTCAACCACACGACAAAGGCGGCATTCGGCGAATGTTCGACCGGGCAACGGCCATGACAAAACGTTTTGAGATGCATGTGACAACGCTTAACAGGGACTTGTGGAGCCACCCACCGCATACGCACCGGGCGGCCGAAATCTTACTGATGATCGATAACTCGGCTCAGGAAAGCATCGATGGCAAGCTGTACCCGGCAACCGTTGGCGACCTTATTTTCCTTGAATCGAATGTTCCGCACGCGATTCAGAATACGAGCCGGGGAAGCTGCACTTATTTTGCCTTTCAGTTTGAGTGAAAAAGCATGTGGGCCAACACAGCACTCAAAATCAACCAATTACCTTTTTTCGACACCAACAAAGTCCAGTAACTCACGGTAGATAAGATTGTGTTGCCAAAATAACTGGGTAACCATCGCGATGTGCTTCTTATCAGGCAAAACCTTGTATTCATGTTTTACCTGATGCTTTAGAAGCAATTGGTGAAACCGCTGCGAACTGCTACTGATACTCGGATACGTGCGTCCGCCCGAATACATCAGCATAGGGGGCGTCTGGTCATTGACATAATACATGGGCGAAACGGCCCGCCAAATGGCCGGATCTTTTCCATACGGAATCAGGTACTGCTGATCGTTTGGATACTCCATTTTGGTCAGGTAATCGAACATGTCTAACCCGGCAGCATCATCCAGAATAGCTCCTTTTAACGGATTATTGGTCAGGCCAAGCTTAGTGAATAGCCGATTATCAGTAGCCAGCAAGGCCGCCAGTCCACCACCCGCCGAATGGCCCATCACGAAAATACGATTCGGGTCTCCGCCGAACCCGGCAATGTGTTGGCTAACCCAATAGACAGCCTGGGCACAATCGTCGGCCATGGCAGGCACCAATACTGCGGGCGAAAGCTGATAGTTGATAATGACTGCTACAACGCCCTGCTTCGCCAACCGACGCCCAATAAAGGCGTAAAGATTTTTATTGCCGCTATTCCAGTTGCCTCCGTGAATAAACACAACCACAGGTAGTTTGGCCGAAGCAGCTATTTTTTTCGGCGCGTAAACATCCAACAAATGCCGTTCGGGATCGGTACCCGGTGCGTTTGTTGTCACATAGGAGATATTTTTGGTTCGTCGGCTGGGGCGAGCCGTGGCATACTCATTAACGAGCAGTAGAACCGCAACGACCAGAATTAAACCGGTTGGGATCTGCCAGAGCAGTCGAAGAAACAGCATGGTGGAAAACCTCATCTGTGAGGTAGTAAGCTAGACGGTTGTAAACAGAATTAATGTTAGGCAATTTAGCCTTTACGAGCGGGACAGAAATAGAAAAACCTGCGTTCCCACAGGTTTTCTCTCTATACGCGCCAACAATTTGCTGACTCTTTAATTTTTCACCTGGACGGGCAGGTCTTCTAACTGTGCGTAGCTGAGTTTCCACGTACCATCGTCCCCTTTTTTCCAGAGAAGAATAAAATTTCCTTCGCCAAAGCCGCGCGGCTGATTGGGCACATCCGTGATTACATCGACGGCGAATGTACCTGCCTCATAAGCGGTGTGCGTGTCGGTGGTCGAACTGATAATGTTGGTTTTCAGATTGGCTAATGTCGGCAACGTGGCCTGTACCCATTGTTTTGCTACGTCGGACTTCCCTTTGTAATGAACGTTTCCCTGAAGAAAATCGACATCTTCGGCCAGCAGAGCCGTTATTTTATCAGCATTTTTATTATTCCAGGCATCGATAAATTGACGGTCAAGATCCTGAACATTAACGGCTTCGCCGGAGGGTGAGCATGCACTAAAGAGCACAGAAACGAGTGCTATTCCAACTAAGGATTTCATAAATGTAGTTATTAACGTTGGTGAGAGAAAAAGGGCTAGCTACCGGGCAGCGTATTTATAATTACGCTGCCCGGCAACTAGTAAAAAACTTGTTTACTGGCTGATTACTTACCAGCTTTTGCGCCTGTATTCAGACGTACCATACGGAGCAGAAGGATCACCGTAGGTTTCGTTTTCCAGATAGCCCGCACTGATCGTAGCGGCTGCCATGTTTGGGTGAGCGGCTAGCATCGCTACCGGCTGCACAACGCTCGGCTCTTTGACAGCGGTTGCCCCAACGGAGGTTGCACCAGCTGATGTTGACGCAACAGCTGGCTTATTATCAGCTACTCTTGCCTGTCCGGCGGCTCTGGCAGCGGCATTACGTTCAGCCTCGGCTCTGTTAGCCGCGGCAATTCGGGCGGCCTCTTTGTTTTTGTTGTCTTTGATCTTACCGATGGCATAACCAGCCGCGCCACCGGCTACTCCGCCAATCACACCACCAACTACGCGGTTTCGTTTGTTGATGATTGCTCCGGCTGCGCCACCAACGCCCGCGCCAATAGCCGTGCCTTTTGCCTGTGGGCTCCAGCGCTTTTTGCCTTGTTTACCAATGGCATAGCCGCCGGCTCCTCCTATTACGCCACCGATCACACCGCCGACGGCCCGGTTACGTTTATTGATAATAGCCCCCACGGCAGCACCGGTACCCGCTCCGATAACAACTCCCTTTGTTTGTGGGCTCCATGATTGTGCGTGCACTGACTGGCCAAGTATACTAGTCAATAAGATCAGTAAGGCCATATTTCGGTTCGTTTTCATAGCGTCATTTTTTTGGTGAGAAATGTACGTATATACATCTTGCAATCAACTTAGCTTGTTAAGCTATTGTTTGTTCTCAGACTAATCTGTAGGTATTTAGTTTAATTTATCAGGTAATTCCAGTCCCTATTTTGCCTTGGCACATGGCGCAAAATCCCTCTGTAAAGCTCCCTAGAGCAGTTTTTTTCCAACAGGCAGAACAGCAAAATTTTGCAAAATACTACTGACATAGGGCTGTCAGTACATGGCCTTTACTTTGTATCATCAACCAAAACCAATAGGCTATGTCACTGATTCAAATGCTGGTAAAAGAAATGCAACAGGAAGCGCAAACAACTCGAAAAATGCTCGAAAGGGTGCCAAATGACAAGTATGACTGGCAGCCACATCCTAAAAGCATGACCATTCGGCAACTAACAACCCACATCGCCGAATTACCTTCCTGGGTCACATTGGCATTGACAACCGATGAGCTCGATTTTGCGACGAGCCCCTATTCTCCCAAAATTATCAACAATACAACCGAATTGCTCGACCTGTTCGAAGAGTCGCTGGCCGACGGCCAATCGGCTCTTAGTCAGGCTACAGATGATCAATTGGAGCCTATCTGGACACTCCGCAATGGCGATGAAATTTACAGTCAGACAACCAAAGGCGAAATGATCAGAATGACTTTTTCACAGATTGTCCATCACCGGGCACAGTTGGGCGTTGACCTGCGTTTGCTTGATATTCCGATTCCAGGAAGCTATGGCCCCAGTGCCGACGAGGCAAATTTTTAATACGACCATTCGGATACACTTCTGAAAAGCGAAATGCGTGCTATAGGCTCTAACTATAGCACGCATTTCGCTCTTCAGGAAACCTCAGTAACAACAGTAACAGCCAACCCTAGAAGCCATTGCCGTCAATCAGGACTTTTATTTTTCTTACCTCATTTGAACCGTCGACAATCAGGAAATAAATTCCCAGCGGCAAAAAAGTCTTCACCCGGATGTTCAGTTTTTGACCACTTTCCGTTTCGCCTATCTGGATAGGTACTTCTGCGCCGGAGGGTGTATAAAGATGGATATCAGCCTTGTCTAAATCGTTTCCAGAAACGGTAAACACGCCCTGGTTTGGGTTAGGGAAGATGGCGAGTCTTGCCTCCTGCTCATCGGCCCACACGCGAACGCCTACTAGTTTAGATGTACTTGTCCCTCCACTAAAATCTTTTTGTTTCAGCCGGTAATAGTATGTTAGGCCCGGCACCACATGTTGATCGGTGAACTCGTAAACAACCTGTGTTTTCGAACTATTCTTTCCATCGACAAAACCAGCCCCTTCGAAGCTTTGAGCGTCCGTACTTTTCTCTATCTCAAAGCCCTGATTTTCTTCTTCCCAAGCCGTAACCCAGGTTAAGATAACGCCGTTTTTGCTGGATTTGCCCGCAAAGGAAACCAGGTTGACTGGCAGCGGAGATGTTCCCGTTAACGTTACATTATCGACACTGAACGTGCCCGTTGTACCCGAAGCCGCACCAGCACCCAGATCAGCGCGCTGTGTGCCATAAGGATAAAAACGAAAGGTCAGCGTGGTGCCGCCGGGCACCGAGAAATCAGCAAAGTCCCATGTTGTCGATGCACCTGTTGTCGGGGTATTTGGGGCCGCGCCCCAACTGGTCGATGTAGCAAATCCATCTGTACTATACCGAACTTCCAACCGATTGGGGGCACTGTTGCTGGCGTCACGAACAAAACTCAAAGAGGCAACATTTAATTGAGAACCAGCATTGGCAGTTACGGAAAATTCGATGTAGGATGAGTTATTGATGCTGGCGGTATTATTGAGGGTTGCGGAATTGAACACCCCGGTAAAAGCAGTACAGGTTACTGTACTTCGGGTAAAGGGTGTACCCGTTGCGTTGGCTGATACAACGGGCGTATTACCCTGCGTTGGGCAGGCACTGGCACCCGTAAAGGTATTGCTGTAGATAACCTGACTAAAACTTACCGCTGGCCCAGTCAGTGACAGCCCCAATAAAACCCAGATTTTGTAGAATAGTCTCATGCTCACCAAGAAAACAAGTTACATTAAACACGATTTAGTGTAATAATATGAAACTCGTTTTAGTAATCAAAAGACAAGTGGTATTTCTAAGAGCCTGATGGTATTAATTTTTCGGCCCTTCTGGCTGCAACCGGCTAGTACCCCATCAAATCCAGTTCTTCCGTATCGAGTATCTCCACTCGCTTCCCCATTTTTTTCTGGATAATTTTAAAGTGGTGTTCATCGTCTGGACAGATCAGCGAAATAGCTTCGCCCTCGGCTTCAGCCCGGCCGGTTCGGCCAATCCGGTGAATGTAATCTTTGGGAGATCGAGGCAACTCAAAGTTGATCACATGCGGTAATAGCTGTATATCTATACCCCTGGAAATCAGATCAGTAGCAACGAGAACGGTTAACTTACCCGCTTTGAACTTCGTTAGGGCATCCGTTCGGGCTCCCTGCGTTCTGCCGCTGTGGATAGCGGCTGCCTGAATACCATTTTTAGTCAGTTTGACGACAACGTTATCCGCCGTTCGGGTAGACGAGACAAACACCAGCACCTGCTTCATTTGTCCCGATTTGATCAGGTAGCGCAGGAGTGGGCCTTTGCGTTCCGGGGAAACCCGGTAAGCGATCTGCTTGATCAGATCCAGATTCTGCTCTTCCTCGACAACCTCAATTTTGACGGGATTCCGCAGCAAAGCCGCGTTGATGTCCTGAATGGCATCGCCTAATGTCGCTGAGAATAGGATCGTCTGCCGATGACGCGGTAAGCGATCAAAAATGCGCTCCATTTCCTCCTCGAAACCAAGGTCCAGCATTTTATCGGCTTCGTCCAGCACAAGAATATCGACCTCCGTCAATTGCAGCGCGTTGGATGCCATCAGGTCCAGCAGGCGGCCGGGCGTAGCCACCACGATTTCGGCATTTCGCAAGGCCATCATCTGTGGGTTAATAGATACGCCACCATAAACCGCCACCGTTTTTACCGGCCGGGGCAACGTCTCGCCAAAAACGTGAAAAACCTCAGCAACCTGAACGGCTAACTCACGCGTTGGCACGAGTATAAGTGCGTTGACAAACCGATTCCGACCGGCACTTTTCCGCTGAAACAGCTCCAGAATTGGCCATACGAAGCTCGCTGTTTTACCGGAACCCGTCTTGGCAATACCCAGAATATCTTTACCCTGCAAAATAGCCGGTATAGCCTCTGTCTGAATAGGATAAGGTTTTTCGTATTTCTGGGCGGAGATTGCTTTCAGAAGCGGCTTCGACAAACCGAGTGATGAAAATGGCATATAAAATAGACTGGATTACAGAGCCGCATCAGCGACAAATTGCACGCAATAAAAGATGAGTTAGCCGAATACCTTATGACTTCGGCCGTTGTATTTCTGGCCTAGTCCCGCTTCTTTTTGCCACTCCGCTTGATGGGACGGCCGTATTTCAGCATTTTTTCGGCAGCAATGTCGCGCCGGACATTGACCTTTTTGTTCTTGTCGATCTTCTCATGAAAAGCCGGTCCCACATCTTCGCGACGGGGTGGTTTAGCCTCGATGGTCTTCATGTAAACCTTGGGCTTTTCGTCGGCCGTCAGCTCATCAGAAATAACCAGATTCTCGGGTAAAGGCAGCATAGGAATCGGCCGATTCATCAGTTGCTCGATAGCCGCCTGCTGTTCGCTGGCACTCTCGGTAATGAACGAAATCGCAAGGCCGGTTCGGTCGGCGCGCCCTGTTCGCCCAATGCGGTGAATGTAATTCTCGGGCACGTCGGGCAGGTCGAAGTTGATTACGTGAGACACATCGGCCACATCGATACCTCGGGCAATAATGTCGGTAGCAACCAGAATGCGGTAGGCCCCGGCTTTGAATTTATTGACCGTCTCGAAGCGGTAATTCTGCGCTTTGTTGGAGTGAATAACGCCCACCTGATCGGGAAAGCCTGATTCCAGTTGCTCGTACAGTTGATCGGCCAATTGCTTGGTGGCTACAAAAACCAGCACTTTGGTCATCACCGCATTCCGATTCAGAAGATTCGTGAGCAGGTTGATTTTCGTGTAGAAGTTAGGGACCTGGTAAGCCGACTGGTCGATATTATCCAGTGGAGTGCCCGTTGGCGCGGCCTCTACCCGAACGGGTCGGTTAAAATAGGCATTCACCAATTGATCGACATCATCCGTAAGCGTAGCCGAGAACAGCAGGTTTTGCCGCTTAGGCGGCAATAAGTCCAGAATGACTTTCAGCTGTGTCCGAAAGCCCAGATTCAGCATTTCATCGAATTCATCGATGACCAGTTTCTTGATCGCTTTAGTTTTTAGTATCCCATTCAGCATCAAATCAGCCAGTCGGCCGGGGGTCGCCACCAGCACGTCCAGGCCTTGCTGAACCTCCACCGTCTGGGCCTTCATATTTACCCCACCATACACACCCACGACGGTCAAATTCATGTAGGTCGTGAGTTTCTTGACGGCTTCGACCACCTGTACGACCAGTTCCCGCGTGGGCACAATAATGAGCAGTTGGGGCAATCGGTCTTTGGAAAACTGAAACTGCCGGAGGGCGGGCAGCAGATAGGCAAATGTTTTTCCTGTGCCGGTTTGCGCAATGCCACACACATCCTGACCGGACATGACGACCGAGAATACCTTTTGCTGAATAGTCGTGGGCGCTGTATAACCCAGATCAGTCAATGCATTCAGCAGGGGTTTATTTAAATTCAGTTCGTCAAATGTCATAGCCTTTCCAGTCAAATAGACTACGAAGGTAAGGCTAAGTTTAGTAGCCCCCCGCATTTTGAGCTACTTTTACAGGATGATAAGCCCTCAGCAACAAGCCCAAATTCTGACAAGCCTCGGCATTTCGGCGTTGAATCCCATGCAGGAAGCCGCGCAAAAAGCGATCCGGCAGGACAATGATACCTTTTTGATTGCACCTACCGGGTCAGGTAAAACGGTGGGATTCCTGCTGCCCCTACTCGATCTGCTCAAACCCGACCAGACAAAGGTGCAATGCCTGATTCTGGCCCCTTCGCGCGAATTGGCGATACAGATTGAGCAGGTATGGAAAAAAATGGCGACGGGCTATAAAGTGAATGTATGCTATGGCGGGCACCCGGTAGAAACCGAAATCAAAAATCTAAGTAATCCGCCCGCCGTTCTGATCGGTACGCCCGGCCGCATTGCCGATCACATTACCCGACGTAGCTTTTCACTGGAAGGGATTCATACGCTGGTGCTGGACGAATTCGATAAATCGTTGGCGCTTGGCTTCCATGATGAGATGGATTTTATTGTTCACGGTTTACGCAATCTCCGCAAACGCGTGCTCGTCTCGGCTACCTCGGGCGTCAGCATTCCCGAGTTTATCCGGCTCAAGTCGCCCACCCGGCTAACGTTTGCGGCAGAAGCGGATGAAGAAGCCGGGCTGACGACAAAACTGGTTTATTCGGAGTCGAAGGATAAAATCGACACCCTCTTTACGCTCCTTTGTTCACTGAATTCGGAGTCTGCCCTGATTTTTTGTAATCACCGGGACGCATCCGAGCGCACCAGTGAGCTACTGGCCGAACGGGGTATTCACTCGCTCGTGTATCATGGCGGCATGGAACAGGCCGACCGGGAACGGGCCCTGATTCAATTTCGGAATGGCAGTACGCGCTATCTGGTCACGACAGATTTGGCCGCCCGTGGGCTGGACATTCCCGAAATGAAGCATGTCATTCACTATCATTTGCCGTTGCAGGAACACGAGTTTACGCATCGCAATGGCCGAACAGCCCGCATGCACGCCACCGGAACAGCCTATGTCATTCTGTCCCGCGATGAAGCGCCACCGGCCTATCTGGCGGCTGACTCGCTCGAAGAACTTCATCTGTCAGCCAAAACCAACCTGCCCGAGCCACCTGATTTTGTGACCCTGTACATTAGTGGCGGCAAGAAAAACAAGCTGAATAAAGTCGATATTGTTGGCTTCTTTGCCCAGAAAGGCGGTTTGGAGAAAGGCGATCTGGGGCGTATCGACGTACAGGATTTTATCTCCTTTGCCGCCGTAAAGCAGGAGAAAGTTCAGTCGTTACTGGGCAAAATCAGTCAGGAAAAGATGAAAGGCAAGAAGTATAAGATTGAGGTTGCCCGCTGAAGGAAAACGTCATGTTACGCCCTTCTTACGAGAGACTTGCTTCACATATGAACAAATCCATATAAATTAGACAGGTATTGCCCCGTTCACGATGCGGCTGATCGTCTTTTTCTGTAATATTACCTTCTTGTCAATTTCTGGCCTTAGCGCAACAAGTTATGCGCCAACAACCTACATACAACCTATAATGGATTTTTCAGCTTACAAAAAAAGCACAGCCTCGGTATGGGCTGGTGAAACCGATCACTACAATGACGGTGCCGTCACAACACCTATTGTAAAGAGCGTCGCCTTTGCCTACGATGATCTGGACGAATGGCACAACGTGGCCACCGGGAAAGCAGAAGGCTACATTTACAGTCGTAATACCAACCCTACCGTACACGTACTCGAAGAGAAAATCCGTATTCTGGAAAACGCTGAAGCGGCTACGTCCTTCGCCACGGGCATGGGTGCCATCAGCAATACACTGTTCGCGCTGCTGGGACCGGGCAAACGGGTGGTGTCGCTCAATGATACCTACGGCGGTACCAGTCGGCTCTTCCTCGACTTTCTTCCCCGCTATCAGGTAAACGTCACGCTCTGCAATACGACCGACTTCGACCAGCTCGAAACCGAAATCGCGAAGGGTTGCGACGTGCTTTATCTGGAAACGCCAACTAATCCTACCCTGAAAATTGTCGACATAGCGCGCTTAGCAGCCGCAGCCAAAAAAGTGGGCGCCATAACGGTAGTCGATAACACCTTTGCCACGCCCATTAACCAGAATCCCCTGGCGCTGGGAGCCGATTTGGTGGTGCACAGCGCGACCAAATTTCTGGGGGGCCACTCTGATGCCATGGGCGGTGTGTTATGCGGCAGTAAAGCACTGGTCGAGAAGGTGTTCCAGTTCCGGGAAATTAACGGAGCCAGCCTACAGGCCGATGCGGCTTACATGATTGCCCGAGGCATGAAAACTTTGGAATTACGGATCGAGCGGCAGAACGCATCGGCCCTCACTATTGCCAGACACTTGAAAGCACATCCAAAAGTGAGCGATGTTTTTTACCCTGGCCTGGAGACTCACCCCGGACATGCTATTGCCAAAGCGCAGATGTCGGGCTTCGGTGGCATCATGAGCTTTTCACTGCATGGCAGCTATGATAACGTCAAGAAATTCCTGCCCAAACTTCAGTTCGTGCATCTGGCCGCTAGTCTGGGCTCCGTCAGTACGCTGGCCGGGCCACCAAGAACCACCAGCCATGTGGAGTTAACCGAAGAACAGCGCAAACAACTTGGTATACCTGAAAGCCTGATTCGGTATTCCGTCGGCATTGAGAATGTCAGCGATCTTCTTACTGATCTAGATAATGCATTGGCCATTTTGTAAAACTCCCTCAGCTTTCGTGAACCAATCGATGAAATCAATTCTCTCAACTCTCTTCCTCCTCTTCATCGGGCTTTCGCTGTTTATTAACCAGTCAGCAACTGCCCAAACCAATACAACCTCGAAACCGGATTTGGCTACACAACGACTGCAGCAGGAACTGGAGCGTATTGCCGGGCTGGCCAAGGGAAAAGTGGGCATTTGCGCCCTCCATCTCGAATCGGGCAGGCAGGTTAGTATGAATCTGCAGGAACGCTTTCCAATGGCAAGCACCATCAAAGTGGCCATTGCCGTACAACTCTTTACGATGATCGAGAAGGGGCAGCTTTCCCTCATGACCATGGTCGATTTGCAACCGTCGGACCTGCATCCGGGTAGCGGTACATTGGACGTACTGTTCGCCAAACCCGGTGTTCAGCTATCCGTTCAGAATCTGCTGGAATTGATGATGGTTATCAGCGACAACTCCGCCACGGACATTTTACTCCGGTTGGTGGGTGGCACACAGGCTGTTCAGAATCGAGTGAAAGCGCTGGGCATTCAGGGTATGTCCGTTGACCGTACCATCATCCAATTGCTGGCCGACCTCGACGGTATTACCCTTCCGCCATCCGATAAATGGACACTTGGTTTTTACGCGAAATTAGACAGTGCGACCACACCGGAAATGAAACGGGCGGCCGCCATCAAACTCAAAACTGATCCGCGCGACACGTCGACTCCTGAGGCCATGGTCAATCTGTTGACGCAAATCTACCGGGGAACGGCGCTCAAGCCCGAAAGCCGGGCCTTGTTGCTGGGCGTTATGGAACGGTGCCGGGGTGGAGCTGCCCGCCTGAAAGGCTATTTACCACCGGCTACGGTTATTGCTCACAAAACGGGTTCGCTGGATGGTAGCGCAACAGATGATGTGGGTATCATTACTCTGCCCGATAACGCCGGTCACATTGCTATTGCCGTGTTTGTGGGTGATTCGCCCATGCCCCTGGCCGAACGCGAGCAAACGATAGCGCATGCCGCCCGAAGCATTTATGACTACTTCCTGTACCAATCACCAGCCATCGCAAACTCAGTCCGGTAACATATGAAATGATCTTTTGTTACTCTTAACAAAAGATCATTTCATATGAGACAAGTGCAATGGTTTATGGGCCTGATGTACATCATTATGGCTGTAGCAATCGTCGTTCATACGGGTGGCCTGACGGATAGCAGTGGATCAAGTGCGTCACTTGTTCTGTTATTGATCTGCGGCATTGTGGTTCTCCCTCCCCTAACAGACCGTTTGCCCTTTCTGAAATGGCTGATATGGTTCGCCTTTATCGGTGGCTTTTTTTTCATGCTGGGTGCTTATCCAAACGGAAAAGAGGAGCCACAATTGAAATCAACGACACGCCATTTCTGACCTTACTTCATGCAAAACAAACGCAAGCCTTACCCAAATCAGAACGCCGATGTGGGTAGGGCTTGCGTGATTACTTGAAATGGCTCATTTAAAAATAAGTCCTTACCCTATTTTATTTGAGCCATTTCAGAGCCTGCCCTTCTAACTGTATTCCGGCCTTTGGCGAGATGATTTTGGTGAAAGCATCGACCCGACTGTTGTTAAGTTGCATCCCGCTCGAATCGGCCACTACGGCCTGCAACGATTTGTATTGATCGTTTCCCAACATGGCAAAACTATTTTGAGTTACCTTCAACTTAAATTGCGCTGAAACAGCGACGTTATGCGTTCGCAAACGACTTTGAGCTAACGAGACCGTGAGCGAATCGGTTGACAAACCAGACAACGTAAGCCGTGCGTTTTCAACGGTCAATGTCTGAAAACCTGGCAATCTCAATACCAACTGAACGCCCAATTCACGGCCTGCGTCATCTTGTGGCGAATTACGGTAGCCGCTATAATCGGGCGTAAACGACACAAATGCGGTATCGCCCTGCAGCCGGACCCGATAAAACTTGACTTCATCCGGTGCTATCAATGCCTGCGGCTTATCTACCGTTTTCATCACGATAACTTCATTGGTTGGCGTACCGGAAACTACCCAATGGCGGGCATTCGGCAAATCTTGCTTCTTAAAGTCCTGATACGTATTACGCCAGTCGATTTTATCATATTGCTCCTTGAGCAACAGATCGGTCGCCACCATTCCGGATAAGGTGACTACCGTAATTAGCGCGAGTAAAATATGGCTTGTCTTCATGATTTTGGCTGATAGTGGTCTGCAATAAACTGTTCGTAACGCGTCTCTATTTCCGACAACTCGATACCCAACAGGTACAGGTTTTTGAAGAAAACTGGCAAATCGTTTTCCAGAAACTGTTCGCGACGGTATAGCTTGATTTGGTCCGAAGCCCCGTCGGTTGGGAAATAGCCGATGCCTCGTTTGTTGCTGATGACGCCTTTCTGACTCAGGAAATCGTAGGTCCGCATCACTGTATTGGGGTTCACTTCCAGCTCAGCGGCCAGTTCCCGTACCGACGGAATCTTCTCCCCCACTGGCCACCGTCCCAATAGTACCTGTTCGCTGACATGCTCGGCAATTTGTAGGTATATGGCTTGTTTATCTCGAAAATCCATCGTTATACCTCCCGTTCTTTAAGCCGAAAATAGGCCATGATGTATAAAAAGACCACGACCATCCCCCCCACTGCATAGCTAATTTGATTACCGATCGGCTGAGTCATTCTAATTTTTCGATAGTGGTACTGATCCATGGGTGACTGGGCGAAAGCATCCGAAAAAGGTGTATTACTCCGAATACTGCTGGAATCGGTCAATACTTGTAAAAAATAGTTGTTGGCCAGGAAGCCAAAGATTAGCAGAGCAAAGGCTATTATAACCACCAATGGCATTGTATACCGACGAATAAACAAGGCAAACGATAGTGTGAACGGATGTAGCAGGGCCGTAAATACCCATAACTGGGTCGGGGTGCTACCAATATTCTTTTCACTGAAAATCGATTGTAGTGCATGAAGGCCACCCTGCATTCGAATCATAGCGACTTGCTCTGGTGTCCAATGGCGATTATTAACAATCGATATTCCGATGGCATCTAGTACACCAAAAGCTGATAAATACACAACCACAAACCCAAGCCCTGAAATAAGCCAGATCAGCGCAATTTTTTCAACCTGTGATGCTGGTTGCATCAGATAAGTAATCGCTCGTTCTTTTTGATTCAACACCGCCGTTTGCTGTACGGTGAACATATACCAGCATGGCCAGACAACTAAAAAGAACAATAAATTACGCTGCCTGTCAACGGCAGCCGGGGAACCCTGATACGCAAATACACAGGCGACGAATAAAGCACTAACAAGCAACCCAAGGTTTGCCAGCAACTGCCCCCGATTGTCGGTAAAGTACGTTCGCAACAACCGCCCGAAACGGCTTACTGAAAAGGTCTGGTTCATACCTTTGAGAAAGTTGAGGTGGATGAAAACAATTGACTAATTCGTGCTGGCTCAGCCTGTACGGTGTTAAATAAGCGCTCCAGATCCAGTCGACTCGACTCTCCCAACGGATTTTCGGCGACGATCGCATAGCCGCCAACGGCTCGTTCAGAATATAGGATTGACTTGTTTTTCTCCAGTTCAGGCACCAGGCCAAACCACAGCCGGGCCGTAATTTCGTCAACACTGGCTTTGAGCGCCACGGTCATGTGGGAGCGCGAGCGCTCGGCCAGAATAACGATGGGATCGATCAGGGTTTCGAGATCACGAACCTGGTGGGTTGAAATTAGGACCGTGCGGTTCTCATCGACCGCACCGGCTACCATTCGCCGAAACTGGCTTTTTGAAGGAATGTCGAGCCCATTGGTTGGCTCATCCATCAGGAGTACGGCGGTGTTAGTGGCCAATCCAAACCCAATGAGGATTTTCTTTTTCTGACCATACGACAACTCGTTCAGCTTCTGATTGTCGGTCAGGCCAAACTCGTGAATATAGCCAGCCATTTGCTCGCGATCGAAGTGCGGGTAAAATGGCGCGTTTGATTCCACAAACTGCCGGATGCGTACCGGAGGCATGTAAAACTCTTCCGGTACCAGAAATAAATTTTCCAGAAAAGCAGGCTGACGATTTCCCGGAACATATGGCCCAACTTGAATCGATCCTGATTGGGGGTACAACAAACCAGATAGTAATCGCAGTAAGGTTGACTTACCAGCGCCATTTGGCCCCAGCAATCCATAAATAGAACCCGGCGTCAGCGTTAGGCTCAATCCTTCATACAGCGGCTTACCTCGCTGGTAGCCGAACGACACATCGCGAAACTCAATCATACAGGCATGGTATTATAGTGTATTAGATAAATAGTACACTGCAATAGTAGTAAGTTTAATAGATATGTGTCAAGCGTTTAACAGTTTTTAATTTTTGGGCATAAAAAAAACCTCCCACAAAGAGAGGTTCTTTACTGTACTAAAAACGAGCGTCGGAAAGGCTAGCTGTCTTTCTTTTTCATTGCCTTAGCGTCTTTCTTCATGTCTTTAGCCGCATCGGCTTTCATGTCGTCGCCTGTACTTTTGGCTTCTTTCTTCATCATTTTAGCATCGTGCTTCATCTTCTTATGCTCCGCTTTGGCATCTTTCTTCATGTCATCCTGAGCAAAGGCGGCACCTGACATCAACAGGGCAGCAACGGCAGCAATCAGTAGTTTTTTCATTGGTCTAGCTAGTTTATTCCTTTTTATACCAATGAGAACCACGCTCATCTCCAGAAGTTATTAAACGTACATTAAATCAATGAGTTAGCCTGATTCAGCTCACTTACTGATTACCATCTTTAGGCGCTTTTTTCTTAGCCTTCACGTTCGAGGGGCCGGTTCTAACGCTACTTTCAGCATCTACTTTGGTCGTGCCGCGATTCGGCGAACTACCATTTGCCTGATACTGATCATTCGTTAGACCGGTTCCGGTAGATGCCCCGTTTGTTCCGTCGTGGGTATTGGCCGCCGATGGATTTGAACGAGCGGCATCGGTGGAAGATATGGTACCGCTGGTCGATTTTTTCGTTGTCGAGCGGCTGGGTTGTTTCTGTTGAGCAGTTGCGGTTCCGGCGAGTGCCAGAAGCAAGCCAAAGGTTGCGAGTGAGTTAATCATTAGTTGTCTCGTTAACGTGAGTTTATACTAACCATAACTCACTCGCTGCCTATGAGTTTTCGATATATCAACTTTTCTACATAAATAGAAAGCCGAAGGTACTAAACGGCTACCTTGAACTCCGACGTGAGGTGGAAGGTAACATCGGGATTGTTCTGCTCATTCATGCGCAGCATCCAATCCGATTCGGCCAGAAACACGGGGTTCTGATCTTTATCGTACGCAATCTGATTACCTTTCAACCGGATGAACTCAGCCAGCTTAACCGGATTTTCGGCTGTAATCCAGCAGGCTTTCGTGTAATTCAGGGGCACCCAGCGGCATTTGGCGCCATATTCATTTTCTAATCGGTACTGGATAACTTCAAACTGAAGCTCACCAACCGTACCAACAATTTTCCGGTTGCCCAGTTCAAGCGTGAATAACTGAGCAACGCCCTCATCGGTCAACTGCTGAATACCCTTATCCAGTTGCTTCGACTTCATCGGATCGAGGTTGACCAGTTCTTTAAAGATTTCCGGTGAAAAACTCGGAATTCCCTGGAACTGCAAGTCTTCTCCTTCCGTCAGCGTGTCGCCAATTTTAAACGTGCCGGTATCATAAAGACCCACTACATCGCCGGGGAAGCCTTCTTCTACCACGCTCTTGCTATCAGCCATGAAGCTGAATGGACTGGCAAACCGCACGTTTTTGTCCAGCCGCGTGTGGTGATAGAATTTATTTCGCTCAAACACGCCCGAACAAATCCGCAAAAACGCAATCCGGTCGCGGTGGCGCGGGTCGAGGTTGGCGTGAATTTTAAAGACAAACCCACTGAAGTTTTTCTCACCGGGCTCCACCTCCCGCTTATCGGTAGGCCGCGCAATGGGCTCCGGCGATATATCGCAAAAACCTTCGAGCAATTCTTTTACGCCAAAGTTATTGACCGCCGACCCAAAAAATACGGGTGCCAGCTTGCCATCCAGATATGCCTGCCGGTCAAAGCTGTCATACACACCGTCGATCAATTCGACATCTTCCCGAAGCTGGGCCGCATCACGTGCGCCAACTTTGGTATCGAGCAAATCATCGGCCAGGTCGATAGGCAGCACATCGGCCTCCACCTTCGTTTTGTTGGCTTTGAAGAAATATAATTTTTTCTCGATCAGGCTATAAACGCCTTTAAAGTCGGAGCCCATGTTAACGGGCCACGTCATCGGCCGAACGCGAATGTTCAGTTTTTCTTCCAGTTCATCCAGCAGGTCGAATGGATTTCGGCCTTCGCGGTCGAGTTTATTGATAAAAATAATGACCGGTGTATCGCGCATCCGGCAAACTTCCATCAACCGCTCAGTTTGTTCCTCCACGCCTTTCACGCAGTCGATTACCAGAATAACACTATCGACAGCCGTAAGTGTCCGATATGTATCTTCCGCAAAATCTTTGTGACCAGGTGTATCGAGGATATTGATTTTCAGGTTATCGTACTCGAACGTCATCACGGAGGTGGCCACCGAGATACCCCGTTGCTTTTCAATTTCCATAAAATCGGACGTAGCCGTCTTCTTGATTTTATTGGATTTGACAGCACCCGCCGTTTGAATGGCACCCCCAAAAAGCAGCAGTTTTTCAGTCAGCGTCGTTTTACCAGCATCGGGGTGACTAATGATGGCGAACGTCCGTCGACGGGCCGTTTCGGCCTGTATATTCGTTTGCATTATTCTCAGAATCAAGGTACAAAGATACGGATTCAATGATGAATTATAAATGATGAGTGATGAATAAGCTTATGGAAGGGCTTCGCTATTCTTCACTTATAATTCATCATTCTTCACCCTACAAAAACGCCCAAAGCAGTAAGGCCCAGCCTGCAATCATACCCAGTCCGCCGAGGGGTGTAATGGCACCAAGCCAGGTGATACCGGTAAAGCACAATACATAAAGTGAGCCCGAAAAGACGAGTACTCCACCCAAAAATGAGTAACCCGACCAGCTGAGTAACTTCACGATAGTAGGATTGCTCCCAAACAAATGCATCAGTATACCAACCAAGATGAGGGCAACAGCGTGGTAAAACTGGTACTTAACGGCGGTTTCGAAGGTAGCCGCCCGCCCGGACGCGTCGAGCATAGCCCGTAAGGCATGTGCACCAAAGGCCCCAATGGCCACGCCCAGCAAGCCTAAAACAGCCCCGGATTGAATAAAGAATTTCATTGTGTCTGAACCGACGGATAGCCCCGCAGGATTTGGTTTTTTGATTAATTTGAAAAACGACTCACTACTATTTGGTTGAAGCTAGTTGCCATCCTGATTGACGCGGTGCAGCTTTAGGGCGCCTAAATCATTTAGTTCAGACACGGCTTCCGAAAATAGCGCTCCCAACCCGAACCATCGTACTACCCTCTTCCACGGCAATCCGATAATCACCACTCATTCCCATAGATAGCTCCTGAAAGTGAATCATAGGCCGTTGAATTGCTCCCAGTTGATCGTATAAAAGCTTAAGTCCCCTAAATTCCTGCCGAATCTGCGACTCATCTTCAGTATTGGTGGCCAGCCCCATCAAACCCACAATACGCACGTGGGGCAAGTCGTCCAGCTCAGGTGCGTTGAGCAGCGCTTCAGCTTCGTCGGCCGAGAGGCCAAATTTGGTTTCTTCATCGGCAATATAAATTTGCAGAAGGCAGTCAATAACCCGGTTATGCTTGGCGGCCTGTTTATTTATTTCCTGCAGAAGCTTCAGGCTATCGACCGAATGAATCATCGCCACAAACGATGCGATGTACTTCACTTTATTGCTCTGTAAATGCCCGATCAGATGCCACTCGATATCGGGTGGTAGCTGCGGATATTTATCGGCCATTTCCTGAACTTTATTCTCACCAAACCGTCGACAACCAGCGTCATACGCTTCGCGCAACAACTCGACAGGTTTTGTTTTAGTCACAGCAATTAGCTTAGCTTTATTCTGTAATTCACTCTCAATCAGGCGAATTGATTCAGCAATCATACTATCTTATGGAGTTGTCTTCTACCAACGGTTTGCTAATATTGTACAAATATAGGTTTGATAACTGCGTCGGAAGCCGTAGTTTTTGGCCATAAACCAGATAATGGAGACAATAAATAACTCTTTGGTTTAGTTTTGGTAAGGATTTTAACCTTTACTCTTCAGCCTAACATGACCCCAATGGAACCCAGACCACAACCCAAGAATAACAGTCGTAGCTACTTATTGGCTGCCTTACTAATTCTGGCTGCCCTCAATGTACTGCTGTTATACTTCTATTACCAGGAGCGGCAGGACAATAAAACAAAAGATGCGACCATTGCGGCAAAGACGGAAGAAGTCCTTATAGCTAAAACAAAACTCGACTCCATTTCAGCACAACTTGACACTAAAATTGCTGAAATTCAGCGATTGGGGGGAAGCATCGATTCATTGATGAAAGTAAAAGCTCAATTAGAGGTCGATAAGCGGGAGCTGAAAAATGTTAGTTCGTTCGACAGTAAGAAGTACGATCAGAAGATCAGGAACTACCAGGCCATTCTGGTGCAGAAAGATCAGGAAATCGCCCGGCTGAAAGAAGAAAATGGCGTATTGTCTCAGCAAAATGAATCGCTTACGCAGGAGAACAATGGTCTCAAAGCCGAAAAGCAGTCGTTAAGTGACTCGGTCGTATCGGTTACTATCAAAAACCAGGAGTTAGCCGAAAAAGTGACCATCGCTGCTGCCTTACACGCCGAATCTGTTACGATCAATGGTGTGAATGCCAAAGGAAAAGAAACCGATGGCGGTACATACAAGGCCAAAAGAACCGATAAAATTCACATATCGATACAGCTGTCTCCCAACGGATTAGCGAAGAAAGACGAAAAGCTAATTTATGTACGGGTCATTGACCCTTCGGGAGCCGTTGTCTCCGATCTAGCGACAGGATCGGGTGAGTTTATGTATAACAATCAGGGTATGATCTATACCGCTATGCAAAAATTCACCTTCGACAATAGTCGCCAACGGCTTGACTTCTTTTATGGACGGGGTGGCCAGCCATTTAAAGAAGGAAAACACGATGTAGAGGTCTACTGTGAAGGTTTCCGAATCGGTGAAGGTGAATTTACCATCAAGTAAGCCTTACTGACGCCTTCGCGATAAAAAGTGAGTGCCGCTTTCCAGCCGGGAGCGGCACTTACTTTTTATCGCTTACTTACGTTTATTCACTCGTTTACCTTTGCGATTATCAGTTTATTTCTTACCTTTGCGGCCTCATTTCAAACAAATTACAAAAAAATGTTTCCTAATAACTACGAAACGGTGTTCATTTTAACTCCCGTTTTATCTGATGCTCAGATGAAGGACGCCGTTGACAAGTTTCGCAAAGTGCTGACCGATAACGGTGCGGAACTGGTCCATGAAGACCACATGGGTCTGCGCAAGCTGGCCTATCCAATTCAGCATAAGAACACGGGTTACTACCAACTCTTCGAGTTTAAGGCCCCCGGCACGATCATCGAGAAACTCAACACCGAGTATCTCCGTGACGAGCGCATCATCCGTCACCTGACGGTTTCGCTCGACAAGCACGCTGTTGCCTACAACGATCGTAAGCGCAATGGCTTAGTGGGTAAGAAAAAACAAACCGAAAACGCCGGGGAGGCCAAGTAATCATGAGTTTGCAAAACGAATCAGTCTCGAAAACCGAGAACCGCAAAAAATACGACCGCTTTAAAAAAGCCGGTATCAAATACATCGATTACAAGGACGGTAACTTCCTGCTGAAACTGCTGAACGAGCAAGGTAAAATCCTGCCACGGCGGTTAACCGGAACAACCCTTAAAAACCAGCGCAAAGTGGCCCAGGCTGTCAAACGCGCTCGTCATCTGGCCATCCTGCCTTACGTAGGCGATTCACTGAAATAAAGTTTGTAGTTCGTTGTCTGTAGTTGCTGAACGTTGTTTTCAGAAGAAACTACAAACCGCAAACCACAAACTACAAACCTTTTTCAAAAAATGGATATCATTTTAAAAACCGATATTGCCGGCCTAGGCTATAAGAACGACACCGTTGCGGTGAAGCCCGGTTACGGTCGCAATTACCTGATTCCTCAGGGATTTGCTATGATGGCAACCGATTCTAACAAGAAGATCGTTGCTGAAAACATTCGTCAGGCAGCTCACAAAGCCGAAAAAATCAAAACCGAAGCCCAAACTATTGCGGATGGCATCGGCGACATGACGTTGACCATCCCAGCGAAAGCAGGTGACAGCGGCAAGATTTTTGGCCGGGTAACCAACACCCAGGTTGCTGAAGCGCTGCGTGAGAAAGGCTTCGACATCGACCGGAAGAAAATTACGGTTGAAGATGTTAAAGTACTTGGTACTTACGAAGCTTCGCTCGACCTGCACAAGGATGTGAAGCACAAAGTAAAATTCGAAGTAGTTTCGGCTGAGTAGCCCCTCCTATTTCCTGAGAAATCGACCGGCACGTTGCATGACGAGGCTGGTCGATTTTTTGTTATACCGGGTTCAAAACGATCAACTGGTGAGTGGCATCTTAACGCATTCTTTACCTAATTAATAGCCTACCACGAATACATAAAAAGCCTACTCTCCACTTCATAATCAGGCAATTAGCTAAGGAAATCTTTTACTTGAAGCGGACCTAATCAGCCCCGTTTTTTGTTGATTAAGTATGCAGTTTCATACCGAATTTTCGCCCGAATCACTACCCCATCGCCTGGGTCTGAACAGCCGGATCGTAACCATCGGATCGTGCTTTGCCGATGTTATGGGACGTCGGTTAGCTGATTGTAAATTGCCGGTATTGATCAATCCATTCGGAACGATCTTCAATCCGGTTTCCATCGCCAAATTAATAACGATGGCACTTCGGAGCCTTTCTCCTGATGAAGACGGCTATGTTGAGCGCAATGGCATATGGTTTCATTATGACTTCCATTCGTCTCTCTGGGCCAAAAGTCAGGATGAATTACGTAATAAGCTTACGGCCTGCCTGACGCTCACGGCGGATGCCATTCGCAAGGCCGATTTTCTGTTTATTACGCTCGGTTCTGCTGTTGTCTACCGGCATATTGAAACGGGTAACGTAGTCGCCAATTGCCATAAAATGCCCGGTTCCTTCTTCGAAAAATACCTGTATCAAATCGATCATTTACGCGACGACCTGGCCCGTCTGTTGAAAACACTACGGCGAGCCAACCCGAAACTAAATGTATTACTGACGGTTAGCCCGGTGCGCCATACCCGCGATACGTTACCACTGAATAGCGTAAGTAAGTCTACATTGCGGGTAGTTTCGCACGAGCTGACCACCTGGAATGATTGGGTCGCTTACTTTCCCGCCTACGAGATGATGATGGATGATCTGCGCGATTATCGTTTCTACGAAGCCGACATGATTCATCCCAACGCACAGGCTCATGAGTACATTTTTGGCAAATTTGCGGAGTGTGCGTTTGACAACGAACTTCGTACCTTTGTGGCCGAATGGTCACAAATCAGTAAATCGTTAGCCCATCGGCCCCTTTATGGAACCGACAGCCCGGCGCATTTTCAGTTTCTGACAAAATTAATGGCACAACTGGACGCTATCGCTCAACACACAGATGTGTCAGCGGAACTGGCAGAGGTGCGAAGTCGTTTAAAACAGGGAGAACTGGTTGAACGGCAGGAGGGCGAAAAAGAGTTCGCTTAAGTTTACCTTTCCTTCTCCCGCTCTCTTTTCTCATTTTTATGTCTGATTACCGATTATCTAAAGAAGCTGTTCTACGGGCATTGAGCACCGTTGAAGAACCCGATTTAAAGCGCGACATTGTTTCGCTGAATATGGTGAAGGATGTCGTGCTGGGCATTGGCTCTGTGCGTTTCACTGTCGTCTTAACGACACCAGCCTGTCCACTGAAGGAAGTTATTCGCAAACGCTGCGAAGACGCCATTCATGCACATATAGGGGCCGATATTCTGATTACGATCGACATGACGTCGGACGTAACGTCGACACGGGTTAATGCGCCCACGCTGCCAGGTGTAAAAAACATTATTGCTGTTTCATCGGGAAAAGGTGGCGTCGGCAAGTCTACGGTAACGGCTAACCTGGCCATTGCGCTTCACAAATCCGGTGCAAAAGTGGGCATTATCGACGCGGATATTTATGGTCCTTCCATGCCAACGATGTTCGGTGCTGAAAACATTCAGCCACGCATTTTCCAGGTGGATGGACAAACCCGCATGGAACCCATTCAACAGTTTGGCATCAAACTGTTGTCGATGGGTTTCCTGGTGGCTCCGGGTCAGGCCATTATCTGGCGGGGCACCATGGCTGGCCGGGCCTTGCAACAGTTTTTTTCGGATGCTGATTGGGGCGAATTGGATTACCTGCTCATCGATCTCCCACCAGGCACCGGTGACATTCATTTAACGCTTGTACAGACGGTACCGGTTACGGGCGCAATCATCGTGACAACACCCCAGAAAGTAGCGCTGGCCGATGCAACAAAAGGGCTGGCCATGTTTCGTCAGCCGCAAATCAACGTGCCGGTGTTGGGGGTGATTGAGAACATGTCGTATTTCACTCCAGCCGAATTACCCGACCACAAGTATTATATATTTGGTAAGGGGGGCGGTCAGTCACTGGCTGATCAGTTCAATGTACCGATGCTGGGACAGATTCCGCTGGTACAAAGCATTCGTGAAGCAGGCGACGAAGGTCGGCCCGCCATCAGTGTCGGTGAACCGGTTGCATCGGAAGCCTTTCAGGCAGCCGCCGAGGCTCTCGCTCAGCAGGTAGCGATCCGCAATGCCAGCCTTGACCGCACGGAGCGTGTTCAGGTTGCATAAACAACGTAGAAAGTATAAATTTACCGTAAATCAATCAATCAATGGAGACGGTAGTCAATAACGACCAGCTGATAAGTAAAATAGAAAGGGCTCTCGACAGTATGCGACCTTATCTGGCAGCCGATGGCGGCAATGTGAAGATACTGGAAGTTACAGGCGATAAAACCGTTCGGCTCGAACTGATGGGCTCCTGTGGTTCCTGTCCTATGTCGGCTATGACCTTCAAGGGTGGTCTGGAAGAAGCGATTCTGAAAGCCGTACCCGAGATCACAAAAGTTGAGGCAGTGAATATCACACCTGCGTTTTAATTGGTAATAGTGTGCTACCAGATGTTATTTCAATAAGTTCAAAAGTGATGGGAGGTACCCCGTTTTTAAAGGAACGAGGGTACCTGTTCAGTCGTTATTCGACCATTTGGAATTAGGCATTTCAGTAGACGATTTTTTAGATGATTTCCCTACAGTATCGAAGGAACAAGTTGTTGCTACTTTAAAAATAGCGGAACGTCTCTTGAAAGCTACAAACCTCGATTTAATATATGAGGCTGTTGCTTGATGAAAACATAAAATATCCTACACCAATTATTGTGTTAGATACGTACACGGATGCATACCCTATTTTACAGTCTGTAATTCCTCGATTGTTAGAAACGCTTGACTATCCACTAGAGCCAGGAGCGACAATAGTCAAACCTTAAAATACAATCGTCGCCAGTTTCTCAGCCATTAAAAACGCCGAATCAGGCGTTTTTTTGTTTCTTTGCAGTTCGTATTATTCCTCAATTCAGTGAAAATAGGCATTTTCTTCGGTGGACCAGCGCGGGAGCGGGAGGTTTCGTTTGCCGGTGGGCGTACCGCCCTGGCTAATTTAGATAAAGGGTTGTTCGAGCCAGTTCTGGTGTTTGTCGATGGCCGTGGGCGATTTCGGCTTGTCGAGCCCAGCTTTCTTCAGTCGCCTTCGTTGCGTGAAGCTTTACCACAGGATAATTCCGGCTTTTCGGTTTACGATGAGTCACTACCTATCGACGCACTTGATGCAACCCTGCCTGAATTACGCCCGGAACAGTTTCGTGACCATTTTGACCTGGCATTTCTGGCCATGCACGGCCCCGACTGCGAAGATGGCGCCATTCAGGGTTTATTGGAGTGGCACAAAATGCCTTATACGGGACCAGGGCTGGTTGGCTCGGCAGTGGGTATCAATAAAATCCTGCAAAATGAGTTGATTGCGCTGGCCAATGGTCAGCAGAAAAAAACGGCTACCATTAGCCGGGATGCCTACGAACAGGCCGATAAAGCCCAATTCTTCAACTCTCTGGTTGAGCATCTGGGGCTGCCAATCGTTGTGAAGGCTCCTCATCAGGGCTCCTCCATCGGCGTAGCTATCGTTCGTGAAGCAGACCTAGCTCTATTTTGCCGCTCCGTGGAGCAATGTTTCTTCACGATGAGCGTACAACCGGATGGCTGGAGCAAATTAAGTGAATGGTCGAGCCTGTCAACGGACGAAAAAAACGAATTGGCTCAAAAAATGGTAAGTCTGGACTCTGGTATCAGCTTTCCTGTCGTTATTGAGCAAACGGGCGAAATAATCAGCCACCCAGCCGATTTTGTTACGAAGCTGAATGCCATCACCCAAGAGGGCCAGCCGGTGTCGTTGGCCTCGTTGAACGCTGAAGATGAAGTTCTATTTGAGGAATTCATTACGGGTCAGGAGTTTTCTTGTGGCGTCATTCAGGACGATGACCAGGTGGCTATCGCTTTGCCACCTACGGAGATTTATAATGTCACGAGCTTCGATTTCGACTCGAAGTACAAGCTGAATACAACCAAAAAGCGGATACCGGTTGACACAAGCCTGGAAAACAACCGAAAAATTCAGTTGGCCGTGGCAGAGGTATTCAGTCGGTTGGGCATCAATGTTTATTCGCGAATTGACGGCTTCCTGACTCCTGCGGGAGATGTCCTTTTGCACGACCCAAATACCATTCCGGGTATGTCGCCCTCATCGCTGATTTTTAAGCAGATGGCTGAAATCGGGTTGAACTTATCCAATTCCCTAACCTATCTTATTCGCCAGTCGCTACGGGAACGCATTCGTACGGGCAAAGACACCTTTCATCTTAAACGTCTGCTGGCCTCTTTGGATGCACAGTTGGCCGCCCGAAAAGCCAATCCATTACCCGAACGAGTCGTTTCGTTTGGTCCTACTGATGAAGAATTCATTGCCGCTAAGCAACAGTACAATGAGCTGGCGGCTTCGGCTACAGTACTGCCCTCGTTAATGTACATCAAGAGCAAACTGGAATCGCATGAGATTCCGGTCAACTTACTTTTTAAAGATACGATTGCTGAGTTGGAGACAGCCTTAAGCCAGCCGCGCCATCCTCTGTTGGTTGAGACAGCCGAGCGGGCCCGACACATTACCGAACGTTACGTATAATGTTCAAAAGCAGAAAGGCGTACTAGGATTGAGACCCTAGCACGCCTTTCTGTTTTTAGGGTAAATTATAACATAACCGGCTGCCCCGTCCGAACGGATTCATCACAGGCGAAGGCAATCTCCAGACTGCTTACGGCATCCTGCATGTGATCCGTCAAGTCGCGATCTTCCCGAATAGATTCCAGGAAATAGCGTTGTTCGCGGTTGCAGAGCTCCTGGTGATCTGGCTCATCCTGCATATCGATCCAGGTGTCGGACTCTACAAATTGATCGTTTGCATCGAGTGCGGCCCGGTGGACGCGCAGCGATTCTGTTTTCGTGTGCGAGTCTACATTATCCGACTTCCCGGCAGCTCCCGCATTTTTAGCGACGATAGACACGCAGCCGTCCGGCCCGATGACGTCTTTTACGAAAAAAGCCGTTTCGCTCATCATAGGCCCCCAACCGGCTTCATACCAGCCTACAGAACCGTCTTCAAACCGAATCTGCAATTGACCGTAGTTGTAATTACCAACGGGAATATCATTGGTCAGGCGAGCGCCAATAGCGTTGACCTGCAGTGGTTTCGAGCGGGTCATCTGGCACATGACATCAATGTAATGTACCCCACAATCGACAATCGGGCTAAGACTTTTCATCAGATTCCGGTGAACAGTCCACATGGTGCCATGGCTTTGCTGATTGAGGTTCATCCGCATCACCAGCGGCTTACCTAACCCCTGGGCTACCTCAACGAATTTAGCCCAGGACGGATGATGCCGTAAAATGTAGCCGATAACCAGTTTCCGGTTTGCTTTCTGAGCGGCTGCCATGACGTGCTTCGCTCCTTCAACCGTGTCGGCAATCGGTTTTTCCATAAATACGTGACACCCTTGTTCAAAGGCCATCAGGGCAAAAGCTTCATGGGTATCGGGGTACGTGGAGATACAAACGGCATCGGGCTTTGTTTCTGTCAACGCTTTTGCATAGTCACTAAATAAGGCATAGCCTCCGCCCAGGCGTTCATTCAGAACGACTTTACTGTTTCCGGTCGAGACAATACCACAAATTTCGAATCCGTCAATTGACTGGTAGGCAATAGCGTGTGATGCGCCCATGTTGCCACATCCAACAACAAGTACCCGTATGGGTTGAATAGTGCTTGACATACTTAATTTGATACAGATTTAAGCGTAGTCTGAATTCAGTTGAGTAATCGATTCAGACCACAAACTTAACACATACAATTAGGACTGTGTACTTACATTTTCTTAGCAGGATACGGATTAATGGGCTCAATGGTTCCGTCAGCTTTATGAACTAGTTCAGCTACCTTGATATTCCGCAGGTGCGTTTTGCCCGACAGTTCGGTATCGTGATAAAAAATGTACCATTTCCCCTTGAATTCCACAATCGAGTGGTGGGTTGTCCAGCCTTTTACGGGCGTCATAAAAGCACCCTGGTATGTAAATGGGCCCTCCGGCGAATTACCCATAGCATAGGCCAGAAAATGCGTATCGCCAGTTGAATAGGAGAAATAATACTTGCCATTGTATTTATGCATCCAGCCACCTTCAAAAAACCGCCGGTCGTGATCGCCAGTCAATAGCGGTTTCCCATCTTTATCCAGGATTTTCACGTCCCTGGCAGGAGCGTCGAAGTGCAGCATGTCTTTGCTCATTCGGGCAACCTTAGGAGCCAGGGCTGGCTCTTTATCGTTACCGGAATCTGTTTTAGACCCATTAGCTGCGTATTTACCGGTCGCCCAACGCTGTAACTGACCACCCCAAATACCACCGAAATACATGTAGGATTGGCCATCAGTATCCGTAAAAACAGCTGGATCTATGCTAAAGCTGCCTTCTATCGGCGTCGGCTCTGCTTTAAAGGGGCCGCTTGGCGATTTGCTAGTCGCAACGCCCATTCGAAACACGTCCTTCTTATCCTTGACCGGGAAGTACAGATAATAAGTACCATTTTTAAAAGCCGCATCGGGTGCCCAAAGTTGACGACCCGCCCAGGGAATATTTTTGATATCCAGCCCTACGCCATGATCCGTAACTTTGCCATTGATACTATCCATTGATAGAATATGATAGTCGCGCATGGCAAAGTGGGCGCCTTCATCGTCTTCTTTTATGCCAGCATCAATGTCATGAGACGGATAGATGTAAATTTTACCATCAAAAACATGGGCCGATGGATCGGCAGTATAAATATGGCTCACCAATGGCTTCGAGAGTGGCTGCGCACTGGCCGTTGAGTCAGTAGCTATACTACTTTTCTCGTCGTTATCCTGTTTGTCCTTGTTACTTTGGCAAGCACCGAGGTACACGCCCGCTACCAGGCATACCAGCATCAGATTCCTGAGCTTACTGAAATTTATCATCCTTATTTGAGTGTATTTCTGTCAAACACAGAAAAGATAATGCCGTCCTTATTTTACTGAATTGGTAAACAGGGCAACAGCTTTTCACTCATTAACTACCCTGTTATTTTGTCCGCAAGTGAACAAAGTATGTCCAGATACGGACAAGAAAAAGGCATAAATCTCCTGTCAACTTATTGATAATCAGATAATTTAAATAACTGGCACGTCCTTTGGCCTATTGTGAATGAACAGTAAACAACTAAACAACTACTACCATGTTTTCACTACTAAGCAATTTGACGGTTTCTCTTCTTTTAAGCGCCACAACGTTAACAAACCCAACTCACCCCAAGGCGTTGTCCTTCGATGCCAGTGCCTATGTCACGGTTGATAAGCGAATACGGGTATCTGTTCAAAAAACGACTGATGTACGGGTGCTTGTTCTGCTCCGAGATAAAGACAATGAAGTCTTGTTCCGGCAGTACATCAGCAAAAAAGAGTCGAAGTATATGGTGAAATTGAATGTCAATGAGTTAAGCGATGGGCAGTATGACCTAGAATTTTCATCAAAAGATGGGAGCATACGGAAACAGGTAAGCCTGTCAACCGCTCTTAAAGACGAAACAAGCCGTATTATTGCAATGCAATAGGAGAGTCATTAAAAAGATGGGGTCCAGCCTTACAGCTGGACCCCATCTTTTTATGCTACCTGAACGTTCACTTCGTAGTAATCAACCGTTGGCGGACCATCAAAATAGCTACCCATATGTTTCAGAATATCATTTAGAAAACCGCTCGATTCAGCGGCCTGCCGTTGCGCTTCTGATGCCCATATGGTTACCATAAGCCCCCGATTAGTCGTTGAGTTGGTCAGCATACGACTATTCTTAAACCCATCAAGTTCCTTAAGCGCTGGTCCAACCGTATCCTGAAAATAATTGATTGCATCCGTAATATGTTCAGCCTTTAAGGGGAATTGAATCACGCGAGCATACATAGTGTAAACTAGTTAGGGTGTAAATAATTGAATTACAATCAAAAACCTGTATTCTACGAGACGCCCTTAAATTCTTCCTGCTCCACAAATGGCTGACTTCTTAATCGTTTACCCGTTGCTTTAAAGATAGCATTGGCAACGGCTCCACCGGCTGGCGGTAGCGAAGGTTCTCCCAAACCGGTTGGATCGATTTCATTCTGAACAAAATGGACATCGATTTCAGGAATTTCGTTGAGTCGGATCAGGCGGTATTCGTTAAAGTTTTTTTGTTGAGGCACGCCTTCTTTAAACGTGATATTACCATACATGGCATGCCCAATACCATCCACAATGCAGCCTCTTACTTGTTGCTGCGATCCACTTTGGTTTATAACCACACCACAATCAGCGGCTGAATACACTTTCTGCAAAACGGGTTTACCTTTCACCACGACAACTTCGCCTACCTGAGCTACATAAGAGCGATGGGAAAAATAGACGCTGAAACCCTGTGCTACGGGCTTTCCACTGGCGTCTTTCTTTTTGCCCCAACCTGATTTTTCAACAGCCAGATTGATAACGCCTTTCATGCGGTCAATATCATACTTGATTGCTCCAGTTGGCTTTTGCTTCGCTTTATCCAACAAGTCCAGCCTAAACTGAACGGGGTCTTTGCCAGCCGCCTGCGCAACTTCATCAATGAACGACTGTTCAGCAAAAGCCAGGAAGTTTGTGATGGGTGCTCGCCAGGGGCCAGTTGTAATTGGCGATTTATGGTCTACACTATCGATCAGTAGGTTATCGACAGCACCCGCCGGAAAGTTATCTTCCCTTGTCGAATTACCAGCATTAATACTAGCACCCCGAAGTTTATAACCAATCATATTGCCCTGCGCATCCAGAGCAGCCTCAAAACGGTATCGTACGGCTGGACGATAACTTCCACCCGTCATATCGTCTTCACGGGACCAGATCACTTTCACGGGTGCATTCACCAGTTTAGACACCTGAACAGCTTCCACAACATAATCGGCTTTTAACCGACGACCAAATCCACCACCCATCCGGGTTAACTGCACAGATACTTTATCCGGAGCGATCCCAAGCAGTTTGGCGGTTTCATTCCGAGCTAGTTCGGGAGTTTGGGTAGGGCCCACTAATTCTACTCCATCTGGCCGGACATGGGCAAAAAAGTTCATTGGCTCCATGGGAGCGTGAGAAAGAAACGGACATTGATATTCCGCCTTAACTACCTTGGCGGCATTTTTAAACGCTGTATCAACGTCACCATCTTTCCGACGTACTGTTGCGTCAGAGCCATCCAATAATTCTTTAAATAACCGGTTGTGATCGGCTGTACTTTCTAGAGCATCTGCTTTCTCCCAGTCAATTTTAAGGGCATCTTTTGCTTTTTTCACCTGCCAGGTCGACTTGCCAACCACAGCTACACTGTTTTCAAACGTCACCACATTAACGATGCCCGGCATTGCTTTTGCGGCATCAGCATTCAGCGACTTCAACTTATAGCCGAATGCCGGACGCTGAATCATGGCAAATAACATGCCCTCGCGATAGAAATCGAGCCCAAACAACGGCTTCCCTGTTATGATTTTGGGATTATCGACGTTCTTAATTGAACTGCCAATAAGTTTGAAGTCTTTTACTGCCTTTAATTTAACGTTATTGGGAACTGACAATTGGGATGCTTCAGTGGCCAACTCTCCATAACTCAGCTTGCGGCTACTCGCTGAATGCAGCACAAATCCATTACTAGTTGTGCACTCCGTTGCGGGCACATTCCACCGCTTTGCTCCAGCTTCCAGTAACATCTGACGGGCCGTAGCGCCTGCTTTGCGCAAGCGTTCCCAGGAATGTGGAATAGAGCCGCTGCCACCGGCAACCTGACGTTCAAATTTTTTCGTATCAAGTGATGCCTGCTCAACGACAACCTTTGTCCAATCAGCATCTAACTCTTCCGCTACAATAATTGGAAACGCTGTTTTTATACCTTGTCCTACCTCAGGATTCGGAGATAATATGGTAATAATTCCTTGTGGATTGATCGATAAGTAGCTATTAAAATCAACGCCAGTGGGAGCAATACCGGCGGCTGTTGCCGCTTCGGAGTCGACCCAATTAAACCCTAATACGAGCCCCCCACTAGCCGTTGCCACTATCTTCAGAAAGTTTCTTCGGCTCGAATTCGCTACTGTCTGCATCGCTATTTCGTTTTTGAGGTTTTAGCTGTTCCGGCTGGTGTAGTCGATGTAGAGGCTAGTTTCACGGCCTCCCGAATGCGGTGATAAGTGCCGCACCGGCAAATATTGCCCGTCATTGTTTCATCAATTTCGGATGATGACGGTTTAGGATTACGCTTTAGTAATGCAGCCGCTGTCATGATCTGGCCAGCCTGACAATAACCACACTGCGGCACATCCATTTTATCCCATGCCTGTTGAACGGGATGATTTCCAGTAGCCGATAAACCTTCAATTGTCGTCACTTTAGATTTACCTACTGACGAAACAGGTAATACACAGGCACGAACAGCCTCGCCGTTCAGGTGTATGGTACAAGCGCCACACTGGGCAATACCACAACCGTATTTCGTGCCAACCAGTCCAAAATTATCGCGTAGTACCCATAAAAGAGGAGTATCAGGATCTACATCTGCCTGATAAGTACGCCCGTTGATTTGAAGTTTATAAATAGCCATTTATAAAGCTGGAAGAGATGAAGAATCTAATATACGGAAAGCCGGCATTATGATTATTCTACCACTTAAAAGCTTATTAAACGCAAAAAAGCCTGTCCTTTTTGGGACAGGCCTTCTGTGGTTTCAATAGGTGGCATCTTCCTACTCTCCCGCTTGTGACAGCAGTACCATCGGCAGTACGGGGCTTAACGACTCTGTTCGAAATGGAAGAGGTGAACACCCGCCT
>NZ_BAAHBQ010000007.1:0-520905 GCF_054776595.1 Spirosoma horti | reverse complement strand
AACAGAGTCGTTAAGCCCCGTACTGCCGATGGTACTGCTGTCACAAGCGGGAGAGTAGGAAGATGCCACCTATTGAAACCACAGAAGGCCTGTCCCAAAAGGACAGGCTTTTTTGCGTTTAAAGACAGCTTTTAAAAAGGTTGTTTTAACCCTAGTCAATCAGGAGAAAATTTAGCTTAAGCAAGTACAGTTGGTGCAAATTGGTCTAAAGCTGGCAACGTAATTTTCTCAAGCAATTGCTCTTCCAGCAGTTCCGCCCAGGCATTCATATAAGTAATAACGTCTTCCCGTACATTGTGCTTGAGATGCCTCTTTTCAAGTGGAAAACGAAGTAGAACCGCGCGGTCATCAAGACGTTCAAGATGCTTTAAATCTTCAAGCATAAGTCCTACATTAAGCAGCTCATTAATTAACAGATCGATGGGCATTTGGCTTGTAGAGCAGTAATCTTCAGCCTGCTCGTTCCAGTCGCCATGGCGTTGCATGGCATACCGATGAATCTGATCTTTGTTAAGTTTGGTCAGTTGTTGAGCAAGGTTTCCGCAGTTGCAACCTCCCATATGTCCCCATTGGTAAGGGGCGCCCTGCTGTAGGCTGGATGCTGTTTGACGGAGTGCATAAATCAATTCAGGGGTTGGGCGGGCCATAGTTATTGAATTTTAGTTTGTAGTTCGCAGTACTACCCGCCAAACAGTCGTTCTAACAGTTTTGTTCATACAGACAAATACATGAAAAAGCCCGCATCGATGCGGGCTTTATAATTAGCGTACCAGTTCCATTAGGTCTTTATCGTTTACTTCCTTACGGATGTCTGCCATATCGAGGAAGCGAGTGTATATCCCATCGAGTGTTGGCTTATCGTAGCGGAAGCCGAGTAGTTCGAGCCGATGTTTCAGCGCATGGCGGCCGCTACGGGCTGTCAGTACAATCGAAGACTTAGGTACCCCTACATCGTGCGGATTCATGATCTCGTAGTTCTCTGAATGTTTTAGGAAGCCATCCTGATGAATACCCGATGAGTGTGCAAATGCATTGCGGCCAACAATCGCTTTATTGGCCTGTACAGGCATGCGCATCATCTGCGATACCAGATTGCTGACCGGAAACAGGCGCGTTGCATCAATGTTGGTGTGCAAGCCTAATTCTTTCTTTACCTTGAGCGCCATCACAACCTCTTCGAGTGAGGTGTTTCCTGCACGCTCACCGATACCATTCATGGTTACTTCTACCTGGCGGGCACCGTTCATGACGCCTGCCAGCGTATTGGCCGTTGCCAGACCAAGATCATTGTGGCAATGAATAGAGATAGTAGCCTGATGGACATTCGCTACGTGCTCATAGATGTAGGCTATTTTCTTCCCATATTCATCGGGTAAACAATAACCTGTTGTATCCGGTATATTTACGACTGTAGCGCCTGCTTTAATGACGGCTTCTGTTAGCTGAGCAAGAAAAGCCAAATCAGCACGACCAGCATCTTCGGCATAGAACTCGACATCTTCAACATACGTTTTTGCATGTTTTACAGCTGCGATTGCCTGCTCCAAAATCTTCTCACGGGTACTGGAAAACTTATTTCGGATGTGAATATCCGATGAGCCAATACCTGTGTGAATACGCCCCCGTTTTGCCCATTTAAGTGCTTCGCCAGCGGCATCTATATCGCCTTTTACAGCACGACTGAGCGCACAGATGGTTGGTTCAGTTACGGCTTTCGATATCTCAACGACAGAGCGGAAATCACCCGGGCTTGATATTGGAAAACCTGCTTCGATAACATCAACGCCCATCCGTTCCAGTTCTTTCGCTACTACAATTTTCTCTTCGGTGGTTAATTGGCAGCCCGGAACTTGTTCTCCGTCGCGCAGAGTAGTATCAAAAATGTAAACTCGCTGGCTCATAAGCTGGTATTGATTGGAATAGAAATGATTCAATGATTAGAAAAAAGCCCTTCCTCTGGTCAGAGAAAGGGCTTTTAAGTATAGCGTAACCTTCTCCGTCTTAGAAAACGTTTAGAATTTGCAGTCGGCAGGTTAAAAGATTAGTCATAATTTAAACTTGCGAAATTTCGCTGTTCGCGTAAATACGCTACAAAAGTAAGCGTTTCTATTAATTTTACAAATGAGAAGAAAAATCAATTTATTAAAATTTACTTATTTTTAAGCCGCCAGATAGCGTAAAATCTGATCGCCCATTGCCTTCGTTCCCAGAAGCTTATCAGCAGGCGTATTGGTGTCTGCTATGTCTCGTGTACGAAAGCCTGCTTTAAGGACAGAATCAACGGCGTTAACAACAGCTTCAGCTTCTTCCTTCATCCCAAAAGATATATCCAGCATCAGGGCTACTGACAATACCGAAGCCAGTGGGTTAGCAACGCCCTTACCTGTGATATCGTGCGCTGAACCGTGAATAGGTTCATATAAGCCTGTTGTGTCGCCCACCGAAGCAGACGCTAACATACCCATCGAACCCGCAATCTGACTGGCTTCATCCGTTAGAATATCACCAAATAAGTTGCCTGTTACAACAACGTCGAAACGCTTGGGGTCTTTGATCAATAACATAGCGGCCGCATCGACAAACTGGTGCTCTACGGTTACTTCAGGATAACGGGGCGCTATTTCCTGCACCACTTCTCGCCATAAACGCGATGATTCCAGGACATTGGCCTTGTCAACCGAGCATAGCTTTTTACGTCGGGTCATAGCCGCATCAAATGCTTTTATGACGATCCGCTCTACTTCATAACGGCTATAAATCATGGTGTCGTAGGCCGTATTACCGTCGTCTTTCCGGCCTCGCTCCCCAAAATAAACATCTCCCGTTAATTCGCGAAAGAACAGGATGTCTGCTCCTTTTAATATTTCAGGTTTGATACTGGAGGCACTTAGAAGTTCATCAAAAAGTTTTATTGGACGAAGATTGGCATACAAACCTAATGCTTTACGAATACCCAGCAACCCCTGCTCCGGTCGGACTTTAGCCGATGGATCGTTGTCGTATTTGGGATGGCCAACGGCACCAAACAAAATGGCATCAGACGCTTTAGACTTTGTAATGGTTTCGTCGGGGATTGGGTTGCCTGTAGCTTCAATAGCCTCATGGCCAATCAGGGCAGTATCGAAGGTGAATTCATGCTTGTATTTAGTGGCAATTGCTTCGAGAACCTGTTTGCCAACTGTTGTTACTTCCTGACCGATGCCATCACCGGCAATGACTACAATGTGTTTCTTCATTTTAAAAAGTAAACGAGTGACTGAGGCAACTGCACTGGCCACCCGTTTTGATAAACGAGTTAAATAGAATATGAAAAAATGGACTGAGGCAAACTAATACCCTTATCTTATGTAGGTCGGATAGCTTCGGCAATAACGTTCTTGCCAATAACCTGGCCTACAGTTAATTTGTCAAACAAACGGCTTACCGGAAAAACAACACGGTCATAAAAAATTATTGATTCTTTTGTGATCCGCCCGTCGTTACCGAGCCATTTATAAATGAGGGAAATAAAGTACCCCGCAAAGTCGTAATACTGGCAATACGTAACCTGTAGTCCGGCATCTTCCAGAATTTGGCGAATCAGCTTCTTATCGTAGCGTCGGTAATGACCGACATGTTCATCCATGTTACTGAAAATTTCCTGACGCGCTGGAACGAAGACTTTAAGGCGGCCACCCGGCTTGAGCTTTCTGTATAACTCCTTCACAATTTCGCCGTGGTGTTCGATATGCTCCAGCACATTGATGGTGTAAATTAAATCGTATGTTTTTGCCAACTGATTAATGTCTGTATATACAGGCTGTTTAATAAGCGGCAACAACTCCGGGTCTATCTCGGCAGCATCTACGCTGCCTACTGGAAATCGATTGGCGTATTCGCCATTGCCCGCCCCAAAATCCAGGATAGCCTCGCCGGGACGAATGTCACGTGCCACCCACTGGTAAAGACCGCTGTTGTAGTTGACGGCATGGCTCATCATCGCCAGATTATCCGCTCCGTTGTATTCTACTTTATCTGCAGTTTGTTTAGCTTGGCTCATAAGCTTGGATGACGGATTTAACGTTTAAGGTTACTGCTCTATTTAGGGAGCACTAAGATATTAAACGAACGATCAATTTTAATCCAAGGTGTTGAGCATTTTTTGCGTCGCTTTTATGGCCGATACGGTCTGGTCAGAATCAAGGCCCCGCGTTTTAAATTCACGGTTATTAAATTTCCAGGTAATGATCGTTTCGCAAAGAGCATCTGTCCGGCCACCTGTCGGAATGCGGACAGCGTAGTCGGTTAGCACGGGCAATGTGAGTTTCTTTTTGCTGTAGACCTTCTTTAAGGCGTTCATAAACGCGTCGTATTGCCCATCGCCCTGGGCACTTTCCTCAAATTGCTCATCAGCGATTCGAACGCGCAGCGTAGCCGACGGCTTAAGATCCTTGGAATGCGTTAGAACATAATTGAGCACTTCCACACACGAGGCAACGGCGGTGTTATTCAGCACGTCGGCAATGATGTAGGGTAGATCTTCCCGAGTGACCGTTTCTTTTTGATCGCCTAATTCAATGACACGCTGGGTTACTTTCTTGAGGTCACCTTCCGATAATTGAATACCTAATTCACGAAGGTTGTTATCAATATTCGCCTTCCCCGACATTTTACCCAGGGCATAGCTGCGTTTCCGGCCAAAGCGTTCGGGTAATAGGGCATTGAAATACAAATTGTTCTTTTTGTCACCGTCGGCATGGATACCCGCTGTTTGGGTAAATACATTATCGCCAACAACGGGCTTGTTATCCGGAATACGCAGCCCCGAAAAGGTCTCAACGATCTTGCTGACCTGATACAACGATTTTTCAACAACGCCCGTCCGTACATCGGGCATAAAGTCCCGCAATACCGCAATCGCACTGGCCATAGGTGCATTACCCGCCCGTTCGCCCAGGCCATTAACGGTTAAATGTATGCCATGTGCGCCCGCCCGAATCGCTTCCATTACATTCGCAATGCTAAGGTCGTAGTCGTTATGGGCGTGGAAGTCGAAGTGCAGCTCAGGATAGCGGTTGACCAGCTGGCTGACGAACGCATAGGTCTCGCCTGGGGTCAATACGCCCAGTGTATCGGGTAGCAATACCCGGCGTATGGGCTGGGTGTTGAGGAAATCCAGAAACTGGAACACATAATTGGGCGAATTACGCATGCCATTACTCCAGTCTTCCAGGTAGATATTGGCCTGGAACCCCCGTTGCTTACCTGCGCGGATTACCTGCTGAATCTCGGCAAAATGTTCATCTGGTGTTTTCTTAAGCTGATGAACCAGATGGTTAATCGAACCTTTCGTAAGCAGGTTCATGACCCGGGCGCCCGATGCCTGCATCCAGTCGAGGGAGGCTTCTCCATCCACGAATGTCAGCACCTCAATTTTATCGAGCAAACCAGCGCCGGCAGCCCAGCCTGTAATTTGCTGAACAGCTTCTAACTCCCCCGCCGACACGCGTGCCGAGGCAATCTCAACCCGATCTACTTTAACTTCAGTCAAGAGCAACTGAGCCAGTGCCAGTTTTTCGGATGCAGAAAACGACACTCCGCTGGTTTGTTCACCATCGCGGAGTGTCGTGTCCATTATTTCAATGTAGCGACGTTTCATAGATAAAGAGCGAAAGAGTGAATGAGCGAAAGAGCGAATGAATTAAAGGGTAGCCAGCGCATAAATACATTTTGTGCGATAGCCAGTCTTTCGCTCTTTCACTCTTTCGCTATTTCGCCTTTAAAAAGGTCTCGTTTCAGCGAAGGCTCCGATTTCTTCTTTCATCGACAGGAGGTAGTCGATATCGTCGTAGCCGTTGGTGAGGTTGTGCTTCTTGTATTCGTTGATCGCGAAGCTTTCACTTTCGCCCGTTGCCAGCAGCGTGACGGTTTGGACCGGTAAGTTCACTTCGAGTTCGGTCTTCGGGTCGGCTTCGATGGCCGCGAAGATTTTCTCCAGGAATTCGGGAGTGACCCGGACCGGCAGGATACCGACGTTGATGGAGTTGGCCTGGAAAATATCGGCAAAGAAGCTCGACACAACGCAACGGAAGCCATAGTCGTAAATGGCCCAGGCGGCATGCTCGCGGCTTGACCCACTACCGAAGTTTTTGCCAGCTACCAGAATTTTTCCTGAATAGGTCGGGTCGTTCAGGACGAAATCAGCTTTGGGCGTATTGTCATTGTTGTACCGCCAGTCGCGGAAGAGGTTATCGCCAAATCCTTTGCGCTCAGTGGCTTTCAGGAAACGGGCGGGGATGATCTGGTCCGTGTCGACGTTCTCATTCGGCATGGGAACGGCACTGCTGCGGAGTATGGTAAATTTATCGTAAGCCATTAGTGAAAAGGTTGGTTTGAAGTTTGGCGTTTAAAGTTTGACGTTATCGTACATCTGGCTATCTATCGATAATCAAGTGGTGAAACGTCAAACATCAAACTTCAGACTAGTTAAGAAACTCGCGAGGATCGGTAACGACTCCCGTAACGGCGGCAGCGGCTGCTACCAGCGGACTTGCCAGCAGCGTGCGGGCACCTGGCCCCTGCCGACCTTCGAAGTTGCGGTTGGAGGTCGATACGGCGTATTTACCCGCTGGAACCTTGTCTTCGTTCATGGCCAGACAGGCTGAACAACCCGGCTGACGCAGTTCAAAACCGGCCTGGGTCAGAATGTCCAGAATACCTTCTTCCTGAATTTGTTTCTCAACTACGTGTGAACCCGGCACTAACCAGGCCGTGATGTTGTCGGCTTTCTTGCGGCCCTTTACAATCGACGCAAAGGCGCGGAAATCTTCAATCCGGCCGTTGGTGCAGCTGCCGAGGAACACAAAATCGACCGGCTTGCCAATCATGGTTTCGTTTTCCTGGAAGCCCATGTATTGCAGCGATTTTTTGTAGCTGGCAGAACCGTCTTTTACGCTGTCGGCCATTGGAATCTGGTGCGTAACACCGGTGCCCAGACCTGGGTTTGTTCCGTAGGTAATCTGTGGCTCAATATCGGCGGCATCGAAGGTAAGATCGAGGTCGAACGTAGCGCCTTCGTCGGTTTTGAGGGATTCCCAATACGGAACGAGCTTGTCCCACTGCTCGCCTTTGGGCGATAGTTCGCGGCCTTTTAGGTAGTCGAGGGTGGTTTGGTCGGGAGCGATCATACCACCACGAGCACCCATTTCGATGGTCATGTTACAAACCGTCATCCGGCCTTCCATGGTCATGTTCTCGAACACTTCACCGGCGTATTCGACAAAGTAGCCCGTAGCACCGCTGGCCGATGTCTGCGAAATGATGTACAGAATAACGTCTTTGGGCAGCACCGCTTTACCGGGCTTACCATTGACGGTAATCCGCATCTTCTTCGGCTTCGGCTGCATGATGCACTGCGTAGCCAGCACCATTTCCACTTCCGATGTACCAATACCAAAGGCAATGGCCCCGAAGGCACCGTGTGTTGAGGTGTGCGAGTCGCCACAAACGATGGTCATGCCGGGGAGAGTGATACCGTTTTCGGGACCAACAACGTGTACGATACCATTCTTAATGTGGCCCAGCCCCCAGTGCGAAATACCGTAGGTTTTGGCATTGCGCTCCAGAGCCGCCAACTGATTGGCCGACATAGGATCGGCAACGGGCAGGTGCTGGTTGAGCGTTGGGGTGTTGTGGTCGGCGGTAGCAAAGGTGCGGTCGGGATACAATACCGTTGCACCACGGCCTTCGAGACCTAAAAAAGCCACCGGGCTCGTTACTTCGTGGATAAAATGGCGGTCGATGAACAACACATCGGGACCATCTTTAACCTGCCGGATGACGTGCGCATCCCAGACTTTATCGAACAGGGTTTTTGGGGTACTCAT
Source organism: Spirosoma horti (assembly GCF_054776595.1). Classification (NCBI taxonomy): domain Bacteria; kingdom Pseudomonadati; phylum Bacteroidota; class Cytophagia; order Cytophagales; family Cytophagaceae; genus Spirosoma; species Spirosoma horti. The sequence continues at coordinate 513,040 of NZ_BAAHBQ010000007.1, read as the reverse complement.
AACTATAGAGGATAACTAATCGCGGTAATTTCTTTAGTGCTTTTCAGCTATTGTGACAATAGGGAAAGGTGGCTACAAAATTGATAAATCTTAGCCAATGGCAAATCCCGCCATTCGTCCAGTAAATAGCGATTTTAGTCCAAAGTAGTTTGGTGGGTGGAAAGCGGCATTGGGGGTAGGAGGTGAAGGTGGGTTCTTGAAATCTGTATGTGCATTCAATGAGAAGTTTTACGAAATCTCATAAAGTAACAGCTAACGGTTTGGGTATTGCAGAGGTAGGTGAAATTAAGGCACTTCAGCCCAAGCCTTATTCTTAAGACAAATTGACAAATTACACATGAGCCTTTATCCTTCAACCTCCATTTTTGCAAACCCCTGTTAGCGGCCGTTTTTATTCTTGCGTAATGACTGTTTTAGTAAACTCAAAATATAGTCGATATCTTCAAGGTCTGTCAACAAAATTTCGTAAGCACCATTACCCCAATGTCCAACATTAGAAACGTCTCTCGCTATATTTTTTTGGTCTTGTAATTCACTGCTTTTTAAGTTCAGAAATATTTTTAGCCCTTTTGCTTGTAAAACTATGTCACAAAAAATATTATTGTCTACTTTGAACCCGACAGTTTGCTTTTTGGGTTGGACGGTCACATTATCGTCCAAATTTAGAAGTCTTTCTTTAAGCTGTTCGTATAATTCTCTGGTTTCAAAGCCTACCTTTTGTAAATGGTCTTGTTCTGTAAAAACTTTCACTTCTTTACTTACAGCATCAACCGTTACATCGTTACGTGAGATTGTTTTAATACTTTCTTTGGCTGATGCTTTTTGGATTTGCTCATAAGAAATTGTGTTATTGTCAAACTTTTTAACTTCCCATAATTCAATTGGCAAGTCTTTAAAGTTAATTGCTTCTCTTTGATATGTCGTGAACATTGGCGAAACAAAAATTACTTTCGATTGTGTCCAATCAACATCGGTTCGTTTTAGGCTTTGATTTTGACTTTCATTAAATTCAAGAATAAAGTCCGCTTTGTTGTTAAGCATTAATGAGAGGTAAGCGTAGCCTTGATCAATAACACTAAATGTCTTGTCTCGTTTATATTCTATTATCACAAACGATTTTGCCTCCTTGTCAAAAGCTAAAGTGTCAATACGGAACCCGTTTAAAGAAAATTCTGATTTTATAAAGTCAAGATGCAGTAATGTTTGAAGATTTTGTTCGGTCAATTGTTGGATTTCCCTTTCAAGTTTGAAAGAAGTTTCTTTTATGTGTTCTAACTTTTCTTCAATTCTAAATAATGGCATATTGTCTGTCTATAATGGTGGTCTGTAAAACTTCTGCTAACGAATTCTGGATTTTCGTTCGGGTGGGTAATCGAAGCACAAAAGTCGGTATTATTACTAAAGTTCAATTAGAAAACTGCTATTGAATTTTGCACTTCAGTCTGCCTGACGCAAAACCCATGTTGGCAGTAGTTGTTTTTATGTCGTTTTTAAAGTCCATCTTCTCGTTTCGATAACCACTGTCTATACTTGTTTTTGTAATTATCTTTTGTCAAACTGTCTTTAAGTAAAAAGTCTACACCACCGTCATAAGGTGCAATAATTGCATTTTTGTTAAACGAAACGAAAAATGCTCTAATATTATCTTTAGCAATTTCTCTTAAAAGGTTGTCGTGAAAATTTGGCCTCCAAATTGTTTTAGCAAACGCGGCTCTATAAATGTCAGGTTCGTCATACTGTTCTGGGTCAATTTTGTATAAGCCAATTTTGTCAAGTCTTGTAAATATGAATGACTTAAAGATTTCTTCCTCATCTGTTATGTGAATTACTCTTTGGTCTCCCCAATTATATTCTCCTGTCACAAGTAAAATAGGAGTGTCAACTCCAAATAAATCGGTGATTATTTCATTTTGTCTTAATAAAAGTGTTTCCCATTCAGTATCATTTGTCGCATAGCGTTTTGATTCCGGTAAACTATGAATTCTAAACCACCTGTCCGAATAGTCGTTTTTGAACAAATATTGAATCGGAAATGTGTTTGGGTAATTTAAAGCCCAAAGATTATTAAATTCTTCTTTTGTCATTATGCCGTTTTACAATTGCTGTAACTCTTTAATATAGGGAAGTTTTGTTGCACTCTTTGCATTTACTCAGACTATTTTAGCTCAATATATTACTTTTTTATAAAAAATACCTTTGCAATTCATTGGTGGGTACAGAGATAAATTTACATTTTCTGTGTTGGTCTTATCATTCGAGTTCGACACATCGAATTGGCTTCGGCTAAGGAGCAACATGGCCTCATTAGAAAAACGAACGCACGCATACTTGTTTACCTGACTACTTTCTTAAAGCGACAACGCCACCAATTCCCCCGGATGGCCGACCGCGCCAACAGCTACGACAATATACTGCTTGCCGTTCATGGAATACGTCATGGGTAGGCCGGATTGGTTGGCGGGTAGCTCGATTTCGGAGATGATGTTTCCCGTTGCTTTGTCGTACGACCGGAACTTGTTGCCGCCACCGCCATCGGACCCATACAGGCCCGCACCTTCTCCGGCAAATAGCAGCGTTTTGGTGACCAGCATACCCACCCGGTCCGGAAGCCCGGTTCGGGGAATCTTGATGCCTTTCAGGGCCGGAACGTCTTTTACCCAACTTGGCGTGTCGGCGTTGGGTACCATCCATTTATGATCGCCGGTGTTCAGGTCTATGGCCGTGATTCGTCCGTAAGGCGGTTTCACGAGCGGCAACCCATACGGACCAATGCGGGCATTGCCCATGTAGGCCACGTAATCCATGTCCGAAATAGCCGGAGCGGCCTCCAGACTCATGGGCCGGATAACGGTGCTCGATGATACATAGAGCATGCCTGTTTCGGGGTCGACCACACCGCCCTGCCAGTTGGCCCCACCCACCGCATCGGGGAGCATCAGGGTGCCCAGGTTTTTGGGTGGATCATAGACGCTGACGGGTGTAAAAAGTGGCCCTTTTTTATACCGGCTGACTATTTTCAGGGCCGCTTTCTTTATCTCGGGGGTGAAATCGACCAGAATATCATCTGAATACCCTTGTCGATCAAAAGCGGCTGGCTTGGTTGGGAACGGCTGCGTGGGCGATGTCCATTCGCCTTTTACATCGCTTTTCGGGACGGGCCGCTCCTCAATGGGCCAGACGGGTTTTCCGGTAACACGGTCAAACACGAAGGTAAACGCCTGTTTGGTGACCTGCACAACCGCTTTGATGGGTTTGCCGTCTACCCGAATATCGGCCAGAATAGGCGGGGCGGGTAGGTCGTAATCCCAAATGTCGTGGTGGATGAGTTGGTAATGCCAGACCTTTTTGCCCGTTTTTGCATCCAGACAAACCAGACTCTGCGAAAACAGGTTGTTGCCCGGCCGGTGCCCGCCATAGAAATCACCCGTAGCGGCTTCTAAGGGCAAATACACATAGCCCAGAGCGGGGTCGGCGGTGAGAGGTGCCCAAGCTCCGGCGTTTCCGGTGTACTGCCAGCTGTCCTTTTCCCAGGTTTCATTCCCGGCTTCACCGGCCTGCGGAATGGTGCGGAAAATCTAGAGCTGTTTGCCGGTCTTTACGTCGTAGCCCATGATGTCGCCCCGAACCTGTTTCTTGGATGTTGGGGCTAGTCCAACGGGGAAACTGGCGCCCATGATAATCACATCGTTGACGATGATGGGGGGCGAGGTTGAGCCAATGGTGGCCGTAAGCGGGTCGACATGTGGGCCAAGGCCTTTTTTGAGGTCCACTATGCCGTTATCGCCAAAATCGGAGATCAGATGCCCGGTTTGCGCATCGATGGCGATGAGTTGAAAACTGGGTGTGATGTAAATAACCCGGTCTTTCCCTTTGTCGGGCGAGGTCCAGTAGGCGACTCCCCGGCCCGAATTCTGACGGGGCACATAGGTCTTTCGGTCTTTTTCGTCGAACCGGAAGGTCCATAAGGTTTCCCCGGTTTCGGCATGGATGGCGGCTACGGTCCGGTTTGAACCCGCTGTTGTGAACAGCACGCCGTTCACCATCAGGGGTGTCGATTTAAAGTAAAATTCCGGGTTCGGACCAAAATTATCGGTCTTCCAGCGCCAGGCAATTTTGAGCTGTTTGGCGTTGTCTTTATTGATCTGGCTCAGGGGCGAATAGTTGGAGCTGGCATAATCGCTCCGGTGCTGCCGCCAGTCGCCCTCAATGGTGGTGGGCTTCTCCGTGTACACGGCGGGTTTAAACTGCATGCTCACCCGCGATGAGGGGGGAGGGGTACCAATCGGGATCGCCTTCAACCGTGCTGTCGCCGACGGTAACGCTACATCGCCCTCCGGAAATCCGTTGGCATTCAGAATAAACGCGATCAGCGACGCGTACGACGCATCATCCAGCGAATGCGGATTGGTTTTGGGCATGGACGACTTGGTGAGGTCGAACAACTGCCCTACTGATTGAGCGCTCCATTTGCCAACGAACCGCTGACCAACCAGCGCATTACCGCCTTCCGTTCCCCGTAAATCCCGCCCATGACAGGCCGCGCAATGCGTAGCAAAGAGGGTGGCCCCCGCTTCGACCTGTTTTTGGGTAAACACGCCCAGGTTCGCCGTTAGCCCGGTTTTGGGTTTGGAGGGCTGTTGCGCCTTCAAGCCTGGATGAAAAAGGAAACAGAGTAAGCCTACGGATATAAACAGATTTTTCATGCAGCCGGAATAACGGTAGGGTCTATTCGCACTAAAAAGTAGGCGAGCGACCGTATATACCGCAGAGCTGACTTTTTTGCCGATATGGATCAATTCAGGGCATGCCGATTTCATCTCGGCCGTGAGTCCTGCTTGGTCTCCATGATCGTTCAATGTGTTAGCTCATTCAGTCTCCTGTCGTAACAGTAGCTTGCGCTCGTCTGCCCCACGCAATGAAAATGGCAAGGAGCGCAAAGACGATGTTTACGCCACTTTGCGAGGCTTCTCCTCTTGCTATGTGAAAAACGCTCGCAGCCACCATCAGGGCTATTATTCCATAGGCTGCATAACTTGTCAGTTTGGGCCGGATGCGGAGCAACGCAGGCAAAACCAGGCCGATACCTGCCAATAAATCGACTACCCCTGTTTGTTTAACCAGCGTAGTGTGGTCAGCCGTCCACGGCCACATGGCGGCTAATTGATCGACTGGCTGAAAAAGCTTCATGCTTGCTGCCCAGATTAAACTGACGGCTAACAGTACCTGAGCTAGCCAAAGGGCAACAGTCAGTAGGGTTGATTTCTTTTGCTCGCTTGTCATATCCGTATCATTTGCGACAAAACTATCTACATTCGCTATCCAAACGATATTACTTCCTGTTGAGATAGCGCTATCCAAAGGGGAAGTAATGTAAACCATGAAACGAAATGCTGTCGACAGGTGGTTGCCCCAAAACGATGCTTTCCATAAAGGATGCCCTTGAAGCGGTTGAGGGAAGATGGAAGTTGTTGATCCTGTTCTCGTTGTCAGAAAGTCCCAAACGATTCAAGCAAATAGCCAGAGAGGTTAGCGGAATAACGGACAAAACGCTATCCAAAGAGCTGAAAAATCTGGAAGCGAATAAACTTGTCCTTCGGCAGGTTCACGACACCTTTCCGCCAACCGTTGAGTATTCCATTACGCCACATGGTATGTCGCTCGAAAAAGTGATAGATGAACTTCATTTTTGGGGATTAGCTCATCGAAAGGAAGTTATAGGACAATGATTGTCTGCGTGCTCAATGCGCTGTGGTTGCCGGTTGCGCCGTTGAGTGAATGATTTTCTCGCCCGGTCTGAGATTACACCATTCGCTTCGGCGTTGCGCCGTATTGGCTCTTATAGGCCTTAATAAAATGCGAGACGCTTTCGTAGCCAATTTCCATACTCACTTCCGAGACATTCTTATCGGTGTTGCGGAGCAGGAAATGGGCGTGTTCCAGTCGCTTCTGGCGTATCCAATGGCCGGGTGATGTATGAAAATGATCTTCGAACTCTCGTTTAAACGCCGACAGGCTTCGGCCTGATAATTTAGACAGTTCACTCATAGACAGCGGCTTGAGGAAATACGTGTTCATCAGGTAATCGAGATCCGTCTTCTGCCCCTGATAAATATGGAGCAATGTCGCCCGCAAGTGGCCCGACATGTCCAGTTCGAGCAGGTGTAACAGTAATTCCTGAAATTTGAGCCGAAGCAACTCATTCAAAAAGGGAGTTTTGGCACCAAAATAGGGAAGTAATGAATTTATAAAGGTTGTGAACGTCGGCGATGACGAAAAGGATAGAATGAGGTCGGCTGGTAGGGGAGTGGGCAGCGCCTGGAACAAAGACAGGTGCTGGCTGACAAATTCTTTCAGTAGTTTCTCATTGACAAAAAACACCAAACTTCGGTAGCTGTTGTCTATGGATTCATTCATGGAGTAGCATCCCCGTTGAAAAAACAAAATATCACCTTTGCGTACGTGCAGTTCCTGCGTGGGCGAGCTAAACTTTTTCTCGCCTTCCAGTACCACAATGACGGCATGTTCTTCAAAGAAAACCTCGTTCCGTTCAGGATATACGTCACTGCGGTAAGCCACAAATTTCATCTCAGACGCGTCGGGTCGCCGGATGTTCAGTGATTCGAACTGATTGGGCTGGATGGATGAGGGAACGCGGAGCATGGAAGAGTAAGCTTATTTGCCAGAGAGTTTTGCTAACTCCTGCTCAATGATTACATCAATCTATTCTTTGTTTGCAGGAATATCAACTGTAATAGCTTCCCAAAAGAGAGTTTTGTCTATATCCCAATAGTGGTGAATAAGCTGATCACGTAGTGCTGGAAAAGCTCGCCAGTTAAACGTTTCTTGGTTGAACAAGTTTTTACTTGAAACTTGTTCAATGGCCCTGCCAACAGTGAATAGACTGTGTGTTAATGCCCGGTTATTTTGAACGGCTATGATCATAGCATTGTCAAGTTACACCAAAAACTGAAATAAGTCGGGTTGGTCGTTGAGGTACTCGAACACGATGTTTTGCGCCTGCATTCGCTGAATAAGCGGACCGAAATCGTCCCGATGTTTGAGTTCGATGCCAACCACGGCGGGACCTGTTTCACGGTTTGTTTTCTTCGCGTATTCGAAACGGCTAATGTCGTCGTCGGGACCGAGTACGTTCAGGAAATCGCGGAAAGCACCAGCCCGTTGCGGAAACCGAATAATGAAATAATGCTTCAGTCCTTCGTATAAGAGCGAGCGTTCTTTTATTTCTTCCGTCCGGGTAATGTCGTTATTTCCCCCACCGACCAGGCACACGACATTTTTCCCTTTAATCTCATCTTTCAGAAAATCCAGTGCGGCAATGGATAGGGCTCCGGCTGGTTCGGCTACAATGGCTTCCTCATTGTAGAGTTGAAGAATAGTCGTACACACCTTTCCTTCCGGAACCAGCAGGACGCGGTCCAGGTTTTTCCGGCAGATCTCAAACGTTGTGTCACCAACACGCTTCACGGCCGCTCCGTCCACAAATTTATCAATATGATCGAGCGTGACGACATGGCCTTCGTCAATGGCCACTTTCATGGAGGGGGAACCAGCGGGTTCTACGCCGATGAGTTTGGTTTTTGGGCTCAACTGTTTGAAAACCGCCGAGACGCCCGACGCCAAACCACCGCCACCAATGGCCATGATGAGGTAGTCGATCTTGAAGTTAGAGTCTTTAAAAATCTCTAACCCAACTGTTCCCTGACCTTCCATTACCTGTACATCATCGAACGGATGCACAAACACACTGTCGTGGGTGTCCACAAATTCCATCGCTGCATGGTAGGCATCGTCGTAGGTATCGCCAATGAGAACCACTTTTACGAACTCTTTCCCAAATAGTTTGACTTGCTTTACTTTCTGGTTGGGCGTCGTCGTCGGCATAAAAATGGTACCATGAACGGCCATTTTTCGACAGGCGTAGGCCAGGCCCTGAGCGTGGTTGCCTGCACTGGCGCACACAACGCCGTTGGCCAGCGACTCCCTGGTCATACTGGCCATTTTATTATAAGCCCCCCGAATCTTGTAGGATCTGACGACTTGTAAATCTTCCCGTTTGAGGAAAATAGTGGCTCCGTATCGGTCTGATAAATTGATGTTCTCCTGAAGGGGCGTATGCACCGCCACGCCACGAAGCCGTTCGGCGGCCAAATAAATATTATCGAGATCAGGAAAGGTGAATTTCTTGTCGTCTACTACAGTGCTCATAACGTAAAGTTAAGCAAACAACCCATAGGGGCGCCTATAAACATGATTGGGTTATTGGTTATTGAATTATCAACCGACGTGGTCAACAATTCAATAACCAATAACCCAATAACTAATAACCGGAAAAATTAGCTCCGCTCCGGGCGCAATGACCGGACGGCTTTACCAGCCTGCCACATTTCTGAATCGCGCAGTTCAGCCAGTTCTACTTCCAGCTTTTCGCGGTAGTCGGGTTGTGAATTGCGGGTGATGCTGATTTCGGCCTGCTCCTGCGATTTCACCGAATTGTACAATTGCTCGAATACAGGCTTCGTTGCATCGTGGAAAGGTTTCCACCAATCGAGGGCACCACGCTGGGCCGTTGTCGAACAGTTAGCGTACATCCAATCCATACCATTTTCGGCTACGAGTGGCATCAGCGACTGGGTCAGTTCTTCAACCGTTTCGTTGAACGCTTCCGAAGGGCTGTGACCATTAGCCCGCAGCACTTCGTACTGAGCGGCAAAAATACCCTGGATAGCGCCCATCAGCGTGCCCCGTTCGCCGGTTAAGTCAGACGTTACTTCTTTGTAGAAATCGGTTTCGAACAGATAGCCCGAACCAACGCCAATACCCATGGCAATGGCTTTGGTCCGTGCCTGACCCGACGCATCCTGGTAGATGGCGAAGCTGGAGTTCAAGCCTTTGCCTTCTACGAACAGGCGACGAAGCGACGTTCCTGATCCTTTAGGGGCTACGAGGAATACATCGACATCGGGCGGAGGAATGATGCCGGTTTTTTCTTTATAAGTGACACCGAATCCGTGCGAAAAATACAGCGACTTACCTGGCTTAAGCGCAGCTTTCACCGTTGGCCAGAGTTCAATCTGAGCGGCATCGGAGAGCAGGAAGCAGATGATCGTGCCTTTTTCTAACGCTTCTTCGATTTCGAACAAGGTTTCGCCAGGTACCCAGCCATCGGCGATGGCCTTGTCGTATGTTTTGCCTTTCCGCTGTCCAACGATAACGTTAAAGCCATTGTCGCGCATATTCAACGACTGGCCGGGGCCCTGTACGCCATAGCCGATTACGGCTATGGTTTCATTGGCCAGCACCTCACGGGCTTTCTCTAACGGAAATTCTTCCCGCGTTACAACTTGTTCCTCAACTCCTCCGAAATTAATCGTTGCCATGTTTAATTGGTTTTGTACTCGTATTGTGTAATTGTGATTGGTTATAAATAATACGCCCATTCGGATTCGGGTAGGTACTCGACCAGACCCTTTTCTGTTTTGCCGACAGCTACGCGACCCGAGCGAACAAACTCAAGAATCTCGTACTGCTTGAGGTATCCGAAAAATTTGAAAATCTCCGTATCATTTCCTGTTTTCTCGATAACAACATAATCCAGACCCCAGTAAACGACCCAGGCTTTGTACTCTTTGTTGATGGTTTCAACATCCAGCGACTTACTGCCAAGTGGCGTCGAAATCTTGAACAATGCAATTTCGTTATAAACGATCTCATCATTGAGATAACCGAATACGGCCATCACTTCAACGATCTTCCGAATCTGACGGACCAGCTTTTCAACCTCCTCGCGCGATTCGTGCTTGATGACAATAGTGAACCGGGATACGCCTTTTCGCTCCGTTTCCGATACGGTCAGGCTCTCGATGTTGATGCGTCGGCGGGTGAAAATGATCGTGATGCGGTTCAGCAGCCCAATGGTATTTTCCGTGAATATGCAGATGGTGTAGGTCGTCATTTTATTTCAGTCTAATCTGCGAAACACTGGCTCCGGCGGGCACCATCGGAAATACGTTCTCTTCTTTTTCGACAATCACTTCGAGCAAAAATGGTCCATCATGGGCCAGCAGTGTGTCGAGGGCATCGGATAAATTGGACCGTTCATCACAGGTTTGGCCATCCATACCAAAGCCGCGGGCGATGGTAATGAAATCAGGATTTTGCAGCTCAACGAACGAATAGCGTCGCTCATGAAAAAGCTGCTGCCATTGCCGCACCATGCCCAGGAAATTGTTGTTCAGAATGATAGCCTTTACGGGCTGCTTGTTCTGCACAATGGTGCCAAGCTCCTGTAGCGTCATCTGAAAACAACCATCGCCAATAATGGCGACGACCTGCCGGTCAGGAGCGCCTACCTGGGCGCCAAAAGCCGCTGGTAAGGCAAAGCCCATGGTACCCATACCCCCCGATGTAACCAGGCTATTGGGACGCCGAAACTGGTAATAACGAGAGGCCATCATCTGGTGCTGTCCTACATCGGTCACCAAAATGGCTTCCCCTTTTGTCTTCTTCGACAGCATGTCGATCACTTCGGCCATTCTGATCTTACCCTCCGTATTGGTCAGTTCGGGAACTGTGATCGTTTCGTTCTCGATGGCGTCATACTTACGGAACTCATTTCGCCAAACTGTATGGTCATTGGGTTTTACAAGCGGCAACAAGGCTTTTATGACTTCTTTCGCATCGCCAACAACCGGTGCGTCGGCCCGAATGATCTTGTCAATTTCTGACGGATCAATTTCGATGTGAACGACTTTGGCCTGTTTGATGTATTTGCTGGCGTCGCCCGTTACCCGGTCGTCGAAGCGCATGCCGATGGCAATAATGACATCAGCCTGATCAGTCATTACATTGGGACCGTAGTTGCCATGCATGCCCAGCCAGCCAACATAAAGCGGGTGATTGGTAGGGATGGTGGATTGCCCCAGCAGCGTCGTTGCCACGGGAATTCCTGCTTTCTCGGCAAGCTCGCGTAGTTCATCTTCCGCTTTGGCAATCTGAACACCATGTCCGACAAGAATGTAAGGCCGTTTGGCCGAATTGATCAAGGCAGCCGCAGCTTCGACCTGCTCCTGCTTAGGGATGCGTCGTGGCCGGTAGCTCACCAGACTCTGGCAGCGCTCGTACACGTAGGGCTTGGTCATTAACTCCAGCTGAGCACTTTTGGTCATATCGATCAGCACAGGCCCCGGCCGACCGGATTGCGCGATGTAGAACGCTTTGGCCAGTATTTCAGGCACTTCGTCGGCATCCGTGATCTGGTAGTTCCATTTGGTGATCGGCATGGTAACGCCCATGACATCGGCTTCCTGGAACGCATCGGTACCGAGTAGTTTTTTGCCAACCTGACCAACCAGACAAACCAGGGGTGTAGAGTCGATCAGGGCGTCGGCAATGGCAGTCACCAGATTGGTTGCTCCCGGCCCGGACGTGACGAGGCAAACGCCCGCCCGGCCCGTCACACGGGCGTAACCCTGTGCTGCATGGCCGGCCCCCTGCTCATGACGGACCAGAATGTGATTTATCTGATCCTGATAGTCATACAGGGCATCGTATACGGGCATAATGGCGCCACCGGGGTAGCCAAAAATGGTCTCTACACCTTCGGCTAACAGCGCTCTCATCAAGGCATGCGAGCCGTTGATGTATGTAGGAGCCGGTGCTTCTATTGGGGCAGTCTCCACTGCATGCGCGGTTTCCGGTTTAATACTGGCGATTGCTTCCATGATGTATGATCAAGTTAAAGGTCGTATTCAGTTTGTTGACTTACTGTTGTTCGTAGTTTTCTAAAGCTATTGGCAATGTGATCTAGATAAGTTAGATCGTCATTCATAAAGAAATTATCTTTAGATTCCGTAGAACACGCTGACGCATTCGTTCATTTTTAAGACCTCCCTCTGATACCAGATCAACCTTTAAGTCCAGTATCTCTGATAATTCGCGTTCCATCCTAACGAATGTTAACAAGGAAACCGGCTTGATGAATTTAATCAGAATATCCAGATCACTACCTGGACTATTCTCACCCCTTGCCCACGATCCAAAAATACCTATCCATTCAAGCTGATATGGTTTTAGGTAATTAAGGATTTGTTGGTTTTGAGTGGCCGTAGTCATTGTTTCAGGCAGTGATGTTAGTTGTCAGTACATCGGAGATTCAATAACTCAAAAATAGTTTCGATCATTCGTGAGTAGGCGGAGAATCCGTTGTTACACTTCATCCGTTACGCAACCTTCACTCGCTGATTTTACGTTGCGGATGTATTTGCCCAACACACCTTTCGTGAAAAGGGGGGCGGGTTTCTGCCATTCGCTTTTGCGCTGTGCCATCTCTTCATCCGAAATGTGAAGCGTCAGTTCGCGGTTGGTAGCGTCGATCGTGATCCGGTCGCCATCCTGGACGAGGGCAATTGGCCCACCTTCAAATGCTTCCGGCGTAACGTGGCCCACCACAAAGCCGTGAGTTCCCCCCGAAAAGCGGCCGTCGGTAATCAGCGCTACTTTGTCGCCCAGGCCCGCGCCCATGATGGCCGAGGTTGGCTTCAGCATTTCGCTCATACCGGGTCCACCTTTGGGACCGGCGTTGCGAATTACGATCACTTGACCCGGCAGAATCTCGCCTTTCTGGAGTGCATCGATTACTTCGCCTTCGTGCTCACACACTTTCGCGGTACCATCGAAACGTAGGCCTTCTTTGCCGGTAATCTTAGCCACAGAGCCCGTTGGCGACAGGTTGCCGCGCATGATCTGAATATGGCCGGTTGCTTTGATCGGATTGCTCAACGGCCGTACGATCTGTTGGGTGTCAAAATTCAGGTCGGGTGCATCAGCCAGGTTCTCGGCGACTGTTTTTCCGGTTACTGTCAGGCAATCACCATGCAGCATACCATTTTGATAGAGGTATTTCATGACGGCCGGCACACCGCCAATTTCGAGCATATCTTCCATGTAGTACTTACCGCTTGGTTTCAGATCGGCCAGAAAAGGAACCCGGTCGCTGATTGCCTGAATTTCGTCGAGCGTTAAGTCAATACCTGCCGCCCGGGCAATGGCCAAAAAGTGCAGCACAGCGTTGGTAGAACCGCCCAGCGCCATGACCACCGTTAACGCGTTTTCCAGTGATTTACGGCTAATGATATCGGCTGGTGTAATATTACGTTCGAGCAGAAGGCGCATGGCAGCACCAATTTTCTTGCACTCTTCCTGCTTGCCTTGGTGGGTGGCGGGGTAGCTGCTGCTAAAAGGTAAGCTCAACCCCATTGCCTCAATGCTACTGGCCATTGTGTTGGCGGTGTACATACCCCCGCAGGCACCGGCCCCCGGAATGGAATTTCTAATGACGCCTTCATAATCTTCGTCAGAAATATTCCCCGCGTATTTTTTGCCCAACGCTTCAAAAGCGGAGACGATATCTAGCTTCTGTCCTTTATAATGGCCTGACCGAATGGTGCCCCCGTATACCATAATACCCGGCCGATCCAGGCGTGCCATCGCCATAACGGCACCTGGCATGTTTTTATCACAACCGACAACTGTCACTACGCCATCGTACCACTGAGCTGCCACGACGGATTCAATAGAATCGGCGATCAAATCCCGGCTGGGTAATGAATAGCGCATGCCATCATTCCCATTGGTCATACCATCGGATACGCCAATCGTGTTAAAAATCAACCCGACCAGGCCGCTGGCCTGAATGCCCTGTTTTACGTAGACCGATAAGCCGTTCAAGTGCATATTGCAGGTGTTGCCTTCATAGCCTGTGCTGGCAATGCCGATTTGCGCCTTCTGCATGTCTTCCTCGCTCAGACCAACTCCATAAAGCATGGCTTTGGCGGCTGGATTACTTATTTCCTGGGTTAGAGTACGACTAAATCGGTTCAGTTCGGTTGTAGGCTGCTCGGCAATCATAATTAACATTTAGCGAAATTTCGCTGATAGTGTAATAACGCCGTAAATAAAGGCGATGTTTCTGGAAAAGGCAAGAAAAAACGCATTATTTGTTCGGTAGAATCCGGCTGTATTAATTTTGAGGTATGACAACTGAAACAACTTCCCATTACGATCATCTGGAGCAAATGTCGGTTCATGACTTGCTGCTCAACATCAATAAAGAAGATAAAACGGTCCCACTTGCTGTCGAAAAGGCAATTCCACAGATTGAAGAACTGGTTACGCAGATCGTTGATCGCATGCGCAGGGGCGGACGACTCATTTATATCGGTGCCGGAACAAGTGGCCGACTGGGTGTGGTGGATGCATCGGAGTGCCCGCCAACGTATGGTGTTCCGCACGACCTGGTCATTGGATTGATGGCCGGTGGCGATGGGGCCATTCGAAAAGCCGTCGAGTATGCGGAAGATGATGCCGAACAGGCCTGGAAGGATATTGCGCCTTATCAGCCCGATTCGACCGATACGGTGATTGGCATTGCGGCATCGGGCCGGACGCCTTATGTAATAGGTGGCTTGAATGAGGCCCGTAAAGCGGGTCTTTTAACGGGTTGCATCGTGTGTAATGCCGGTTCGGCGGTAGCACAGGCAGCTGAGTTCCCCGTAGAAGTGGTCACGGGACCGGAATTCGTAACAGGTAGTACCCGAATGAAAGCCGGAACGGCTCAGAAACTTGTTCTGAACATGATTTCGACCTCGGTCATGATTCAACTGGGGCGCGTGAAGGGTAACAAAATGGTTGATATGATGCTGACCAATATTAAGCTACAGGACCGCGCAGCCAAGATGGTCATGAGTGAAATTGGCGTTGATCGAGAACAGGCCGAAGCTTTACTGGCTAAATTCGGAAACGTCCGGGGCGCCATCGATGGGTTTGTTCAGGCTGGAAAATAGGTTAACGGTAACGTATTTTGCCAGTCAGGAACGGCTACTTTGTATAGTGGCTTCTCAAACGTTGAATTCTTTGGGAAGCCTTTACTCATTATTGGCTTCTCAATTGGAAAGAGCATGATACGCAAACGAATACTACTCATTGGCCGTAACCCAATCGTACTGGCTAATTTGTCGGCGGCCTTAACAAACGAAGGATTTGAGGTTCAAACAACCGGACTTGTTGAGCAAGCAAGTAAACAGTTTGACGCCATCGATTTTGACTTGATTGCGTTTGGGCGGGGCATTGATGAGGAAATGAAGGCCCTGTTAAAAGCTGATTTTTTAACAAAAAAGCCAACTGTCCATTTTATTGATGGGCTGGCTCCTGTTACTTCCTTGTTGGTCAAGCAGATTAAGCAGACGTTAGCTAATACAACTGCTTTTAATAAAACCCTTATCCGGTTTGTCAGACAGCCCGCTGACGACCTGTTGATTGACGTAACCGTAACGGTTGCCTGTCAGCTCAGCATTACGCTTTATCAGCTTGATGCGGTTCATCATACAGAACAGAAAACACTTGCTTCTGAATTTGTAATAGCCGGGAATCACACATTCAGAATTGCCAATTTGCCCAGTGTTCAGTCAACAATCAACTTTTTGGTGGCTGAGACCGATAAGCAGGATTTACTGGTTATGCCTCTTCGGTGAAACGCTGCGGGTTGAGCGAGATACCCGCACGACTGTTTCGTTCTTTTGTTTGGCCAAGGGTTGTTAATAGCTTTCCTACTTCGGACATGCAACGAATGAGCGAATAACAACCGACTATTGGCGTAGCTTTTGCGGCTAGTAATGGCTGCGTGTGCTGGTCGAGAACCAGGTGCCAACCCGTCTGTTTTGGGTCAGGAAAGTGCTGGAAGGTATAGTCATGTATCCGCTTGAACCATTTCAGGCAGTCGGGATGGCGCGTGTGCTCGTATCCTTTTAGCAGGGCCGACAGCGCTTCCAACTGAACCCAGGCCCACTTTTGCTGCCAATCGGGGAAAATGAATGCCTGCTGCTTAAAGTCGGCATACTGGTTTAATCCCGCGTTGGCTTCGTCCCATGCCTGTTCGCAAAGTCGTAAACACCAGTTGACGACTTGCATCGCTAACCGACGATTTGTACCGATGACGGATCCTGCTTTAGCTGATGCGCTCTCGGCATAAAAGTCGAGCAGATAACAAGCGGTTTGAAAGGAAAGGCCGACATTCAGGCGTCGGCCTTCAGGCGTGTTTATAAAGGCGCCTTCGGGTAAGATGAACTCGCGAAGGGTATCCGTACGCCGATCCATAAAACCATGCAGGATATCCTGTAGAATAAGGTCAATCGTTTGCTTCCAGCTATCTTCGGCGAGCAGCGGTTGCATGTCCAGAACCATTTTCAGGACCGCTACCGTTTCGCTCAGATGCCGTACCTGCCGAAAGCCACCAAGTGTATTCGCCTGGTCAGTATGAACATCGGCACGGCGTTCAAGTAAGCTAGAAAAGGCTTGTTTAGCCAGCATTGCCCATTCGTCCTGCTTTGTGGCGCGGTGCAACTGCGCATAGGCCATAACGGCAAAACTAGCCGGAACGAGGTCAATAGATTGAGATACGGGACGACCGCGTCGGTCGAGTTGTGCGTAGCAGGCCAGCGAATCATCGTGGGCAAACTGACTGAGAAAACGAGCGCCATGACTAGCGTGTTCGAGCCAGTCCGACTGGCCGTCGGGGGTTGTATAAAGCCAGGCAAAGGCCCACACTTGCTGAGCCTGTAAGGTTACAAATTTATCGCCTTCTATCTGTTCGCCCGTTGCTGACAGCAGGTCAACGTAGCCTCCACATAGTTTATCCCGGCTGTTTTTTAGCCAGAAAGGTACAACCTGCCTTAATAAGGCCTGCTGATAAGTGGCGGATAGGTTCTGAAAGTCAAGCACAAAAAGATCGGGGCCGCCCGCGCGGTATGATATAAGGCGTATGGTATAGGATGTATGACATCGTCGGGTGCATAACCAGACACATCCTCTACCACACATCCTATAACATATTAGTATACTTTTTCTACTTCGCGCTGCTCTTTTTCTTCGGGCAGTATGAACTTCATCGGCTTGCCTACTTTACCAGGAAGCAAGGCTATATCGAGTACCTGATCGACAGTATCGGCATAGTGGAAAACCAGATCTTTAATGTATGACTGATTAATTTCCTCAATGTCTTTGCGGTTTTTCGAACAGAGAATCAACTCTTTGATCCCCGCCCGGTTTGCCGCCAGAATTTTCTCTTTGATACCGCCCACGGGCAACACTTTACCCCGGAGCGTCACCTCACCAGTCATGGCCAGATAGGGCTTCACCTTGCGCTGGGTATACATGGAGGTCATCGAGGTGAGCATCGTGATCCCGGCTGAAGGCCCATCCTTTGGGACAGCACCGGCCGGAATGTGAATGTGCAGATCGTAATGACTGAAAATGCGGTAGTCAATTCCCAGATCATCGGCATGGGCTTTCAGATAGGAAAGTGCCGTAATGGCCGATTCCTTCATCACATCGCCAAGCTGGCCTGACAATGTCAACACGCCTTTGCCGCGGCTCAAACTCGACTCAATCAACAGGATTTCCCCGCCGACCTGCGTCCAGGCCAGACCCGTAACGACACCGGCAATGTCATCATCGGCATAGAGTTCTTTATCAAATATTTCGGCACCCAGCATTTTGGGGATATCGCTCACCTTAATAGTATGGTTGTATTCCTCTTCCATCGCAATGGATTTGGCTACCTTACGGATGAGCGCGCCAATTTTCTGTTCCAGGTTCCGAACGCCCGATTCGCGGGTGTAGCCTTCAATGATGCGCAGAACGGCTTTATCGTCGAATACTAAATCTTTAGGCTTCAAACCATGATCCCGACGTTGCTTTGGAATCAGGTACTTTTTCGCGATCTGGACTTTTTCCTCCACCGTATAGCCCGCAATGTCGATGATCTCCATCCGGTCACGCAGGGCGGGGTGAATGGTGTCGAGCGAGTTGGCCGTGGCAATGAACAACACCCGCGATAAATCGAACTCCGTTTCGAGGTAGTTGTCCATGAACGTTGAGTTCTGTTCCGGATCAAGTACTTCGAGTAAGGCTGACGATGGGTCGCCCCGGAAATCAGAACTTACTTTATCGATTTCATCCAGGATAAACACGGGATTGGCCGTACCGCACTTCCGGATATTCTGAATAACCTTGCCCGGCATAGCGCCAATATAGGTTTTTCGGTGGCCACGAATTTCAGCTTCATCATGCACACCACCCAGGGCCATGCGGCTGTATTTACGCCCCAGTGCCTTCGCTACCGATTTTCCCAGTGAGGTTTTACCCACGCCCGGAGGGCCATAGAGGCACAAAATCGGGGCTTTCATGTCATTTTTTAGTTTCAGAACGGCGAGGTATTCAATAATCCGCTCTTTCACTTTTTCCAGACCGAAATGATCCGTATCCAGAATTTTTTGCGCCCGTTTCAGGTCAAAATTGTCCTTGGTGTATTCATTCCAGGGCAGATCGACCATCAACTCAACATAATTCATCGTGACCGGGTATTCCGGTGCCATCGGATTGATGCGCTGTAATTTGGTAAGCTCCTTATCAAAATGGGAACGGACCTCAGCTGGCCATTTTTTGCGGTCGGCTTTGATGCGTAACTCATCAATGTCGCGGTCGGGGTTTTCCATCCCCAGCTCATCCTGCAATACCTTCATCTGCTGACGCAGGTAGTAATCTCGCTGTTGCTGATCGAGGTCCGATGAGGCCTTGGATTGAATTTCGCGTTTGAGTTCGAGCAACTGAACTTCCCGAAGCATGAACTCGAGCAGAAGGTTGGCCTGCTGGTTTCCTTCGAGTGTTTCTAAAAGGCGTTGTTTATCGGCAACATCAGCGTTAACGTTCGACGACAGGAAATGCAACAGGAACGTTGGACTTTCTATATTATCGAGGGCAATCCGAGCCTCTTGCGGAATTTCCGGATTGAGACGCAGCATTTTATAGGCAGCGTCTTTCAGGGATTGAAGAAGTGCTTTGCCTTCCTTCTTGTTTACATTCGTAAAGGAGTCGTCAATCTGGCGAACCTGGGCCGTCATAAACGGCTCTTCCTGCGTAAAGTGCTGGATTTCAAAGCGCTTTTTGCCCTGGATAATAATGGTAATATTTCCGTCGGGCAGGGTGATCATCTTTATGATGTAAGCGACTGTGCCAAAGCGATAAAGATCATCGGCAGTCGGTTCATCTTTCTGTTGATTCAACTGCGCGACTACACCTATAATCCGATTTCCTTTATATGCCTTTTTTACTAATCGTATCGACTTCGACCGGCCAACGGTCACAGGGATTACCATGCCCGGAAACAATACTGTATTCCGAACGGGCAGGATCGGTAAGTTGGCAGGTAATTCGTAATCATCATCTAACCCTTCTGGCGACCCAAGCGGTACAATCTCTAAATTGTCCGAATCAAAATCGGTCATCAATAAGCGGGTAGCTAAATCTTGGTCTGAATGCATAAGTACACTGCCAGGTTGGCAGCATTGAATATTTGGTGCCTGAAATATAGGAAAGGCAAGGAATACGAAGTATTTGCAAGGTCCGTGCCAATCATTCCCTTGTGACGAACTGGCGGACCTGTCGTTACAATGACAAAATTAACTAATTAGGCTACTTAGTAGCCCATAAATTTATTATTCGACTGAAATGTCCTGAATGGGCTGATTTTTACGAAAAACAAAGGTTTTTTTATGGCCTTGATATTGAACATTAACCATATTTACCTGATCATCAAACATTTCCATCAGTACATTTTGTTTCAGTAAACTACCTCGAAGTGGCTCGGCAAAAGGCATTTCCAAATAAATCCAGTGGGCGTCTGTCTCAACTTCATAGCCTATATATTTAATTGGCTTTGTTTGCTTCTGCGAGTTTACATATGAAAAATGTGACTGCACATATTTTTCGATCAACGGGTCCTGCTTTGCGGGTCCATTCAGGTTGACTTTACTCTTATAGGCTTCAGTAAGCGTCTTCTCGAAATCATCGGTAAAAATCCGAATACTGATCTCAAAAACTCGCTCCTTCGGGTTGTACTGCATCTGCGTTACACTGGCATGGAAATCGTGTGCCGGTCGGCTGGCCATTAGGCTAACCAGTAAAATGCCACTAAATAATTTTTTAAGCACAGCAAGCACAAAATTGGTCTACAATGAGCAAAACGCTACTCAACCTCAGTTGAATAGCGTTTTGCTCATTGTGGTTAATGGATTAAAAAACGGCTTTGAAAACGTCATTAAAGATGGCAAAAGCCATCAGGCCAAGCAGAATAACCATACCGACTTTCTGGGCTCCTTCCAGGAAACGATCGGACGGTTTACGACCCGAAATGATTTCGTAGCTCAGAATTGTGGCGTGCCCGCCATCGAGCGCCGGAATCGGCAGGGCATTCATAAATGCAAGCGCCATCGACAATACGCCGGTAACGGTCCAGAAACGATCCCAAAGCCAAACTCCACCGAAGAGGTTTTGGGCAATCCCGATTGGACCACTTAGTGCTTTAGATGCCGAAACTTCGCCCCGGAAAATCTTGCCAAATCCTTTTATATTATCGTACACGACCTGGAACGCCTTTTTGCTTCCAACACCTATCGCTTCGCCGAACGTATATTGCTGCTTCGTTAGAGGCAGCAGAAACTCGGGATAAAAACCAATCGTGCCGTCGGCCGTAGTTTTGACCGTGAGTGTCGTTGGCTGACCATTCCGATTAATACCAAGGGTTAGTGGAGTGTTCTTGAGCGGTTTCACGATATCCGTGAATTCGTGGTAGAACCGAATGGGCTTGCTGTTAACGCTCGTAATAATGTCTCCTGCTTTCAGGCCTGCTTTGGTGGCTGGTTGGCCCGGTACTAACTCGGCTACCTTGAATGGTTCGATGGGTTCGATAAACTGACCAGCCGCTTTTTTATCGGCTAGTTTATCGACAAAGTTATTCGGGATGAAAATGTCTTCCAGCTTACCGTTTCGCTCAATCGTATAGGAGCTATTGTTTCCCAGGAATACGTCTGAACTACGAATCTCATTGAAGTCGGAAATCGTCTTTCCATTGACTTTCACAATTTTGTCGCCCGTTTGTAAGCCAATGCTTTTAGCCAGATCATAGGCGACAATGCCATATTTAGCGTCTTTGGCCGCCAGATACGTATTGCCGTTCTTGTAGGCGATGATCACAAAAATCAGGATGCCGACAATCACGTTCACGATGATACCACCGAGCATAACAATCAGGCGTTGCCAGGCCGGCTTGGCGCGAAATTCGTAGGGTTGGGGCTCGGTATCGGTATGGGCCGTATCGAGCGATTCGTCAATCATACCCGAAATTTTCACAAAACCACCCAGCGGAATGGCGCCGAGACCATATTCAGTTTCACCCCGTTTGATACTCCATACTTTGGGAGGAAAGCCAATAAAATACTGCTCTACGCGCATGCCGAAGGCTTTGGCAGCTAATAAATGCCCTAATTCGTGTAAGCCAACCAGGATGGACAAGCCCAGAATGAGCTGACCCGCCATTATTAAAATTTCTAAATACTTAGGTTCCATGTAGTTAAACCGCTATGGCGGACCATTGTGATAATGCGAATGTGAGGATTAAAAACGACACGTTGCTTAGCGTCGGCTTTTGAGGGCGCGAAATAAGATAATACCGAGCACAATACCTATGATAAACCAAATCCAGTAAGTCACGTGTGTTAAAAACGTTGTGTGTGGCCGATACAATACAAACAGCTAAACCAAAGTTTTAATTCGCTCCGTAGCGAGCCGACGGGTTTCTTCGTCGGTGAGGACGTAGTCTTCGTAAGTGGGCTGTTCGACGAAGGTTGCTTTGGCCAGACAGGACTCGATAATTTCTGAAATTTCCAGAAAACCGATCTGATCGTGCAGGAACGCATCGACTGCTACTTCGTTGGCAGCGTTGATGATGCAAGCTGCATTGCCGCCCCGCTTCAGGGCATCGAAAGCAAGCTGAAGGTTTCGAAACGTTTTCAGGTCGGGCTGCTCGAACGTCAGGGAGGGGTAATCCATAAAGTTAAAGCGGGGGAAATCAGATTTTAGCCGATTTGGATAACCCAACGCAAACTGAATGGGCAGGCGCATATCGGGCAGGCCCATCTGTGCTTTCAGGCTACCGTCCTCAAATTGCACTAGTGAATGAATAATGCTCTGCGGGTGAACAATGACGTCGATCTGCTCGGCTGTCAGGCCAAATAACCATTTGGCTTCGATGACTTCCAGCCCTTTGTTCATCAGCGTAGCCGAGTCGATGGTAATTTTGGCACCCATTGTCCAGTTTGGGTGCTTGAGCGCCTGGGCTTTCGTAACCGTCGCCAGAAACTCCAACGATTTACCCCGGAAAGGCCCACCCGATGCGGTCAGGATGATTTTCTCGATGGGGTTATGAAACTCACCAACCAGACATTGGAAAATGGCCGAGTGTTCTGAATCGACCGGGTAAATGTTGACGCCCTTTTGCGTAGCCAGGCGGGTAATGAGTTCACCCGCCACCACCAGTGTTTCTTTATTGGCCAGCGCGATGGCCTTCCCCGCTTCGATGGCCTTAATGGTAGGCAACAACCCGGCATAGCCAACCATAGCGGTCAGCACCATGTCGATGGTATCCATCTGCACGACCGATGCAATGGCTTTGGCGCCGGCATAAACTTTGATGCCCAAAGGATCGAGGGCCGTGAAAACCTGCTCGTAGCGATCTTCATTGCAGATGACCACCACGTTGGGTTTCAACTCGACGGCCTGCTGAATGAGCAGATCGGCATTGTTGTTGGTTGTCAGCACCTCAACCTGAAACTGGTCGGGATGGGATTTTATCACGTCGACGGCCTGGGTCCCAATAGAACCGGTTGAGCCGAGGATGGCGATATGGCGTTTTTTTATGTCAGTCATTTAGTTTTTACTAAGTCAAAATTGACTTTCACTCCCAATTCTTCTTCTATGGCGCGGATGAAGTATACGCCTTCAGGGTAATCAACTATCAGTTCGTCAATGTATTGTTGTGCTGATTGATTTAGATTATTGATCTGTTGTTTTTTTGATCTAATGTATCTTTTTCTTTGATCAGCTAATCTAGCGTTGTCTAAATCTAATAGCTTTATGAGGTTGTTAGCTTCTATATCACTAGGATCAGCGGCAACGTAGTTGCCGTCAAAGTATAAAATTCGTTGTTCTAAGTCTTGAGCGGTAGGATGAAGTATAGGTTCTATCCATTTACTTGATTTTCTGACATTCCATAAACTTTTAACCAGAAACCAATTTGTATAGCCGTCACTATTAGTGTTTTTAAGCGTTGGATTAAAGTGCTCAATGTGAGCGTCATTCGATGCTCCAAAATGTGTTTCTGTATAAGCGCAGATACTATGTTGCTCTTCGGCTAGTAACTGTCTCAACTCATCATTATTCCCCTCTTTGTAAGTCAGCTGTCGCTCAATAATTTTCGACTGAGCCAATTTTATAACACGTCTCATGTCGGCTAAAATTTGTATTTATCGCCAAGTTTAGCTTGTTCTACTATTAATTTTTTTTGACGCGCTATGTCTTTTTCGTTTTTTATTTCTACAAATAGATTCCTATATCTTTCATAAGCATCCAGCCCAGGTTGTAGCATTAATTCATTCATGCCAAAATCATCACTTAAAATATCATTTGGATCATCACCTTCAGGCGAAATGCCATTACGACATTTCACTTCACCGTTCTCGTCAAAATACAAAATGAACCGTTCGCAGGGCTCGAAAGCGGATGCAACGATGGGGGAGTGCGTAGCAAAGAAGAATTGAGAATTGGGGGCGAGAGAAGTGTAGTAATTTACCAACTTTCGCTGAATATCCGGGAATAAGGAGTGTTCAGGTTCATCGAATAATATAACTCCCTTATTAATTTGGCTTTTATAAATAGGAATAGCCGTTACCAATAGTTGCTTCGTTCCAGTACTTAGGCCATTAAAAGCCAGCTGTTTACCACCCTTCGTTTTTATTACAATTAACGCTTCGGTACCTTCTGTATCAACTTCAAGAAAAAAATCCTTTAAAACAGAATTTAGGCAATTAGTAGCGATATCAACCTTAGGATTAGGGTTTTCAGTTTGCCACTTATTTAGGCTTTCAGATAAGCGATGAGGTGAAAAACTTCCATTTTTCTGAATAAGATCAATGGCAACTTTCTTTAAGCTTTCATCATATTTTTCAATATCATTAAGTAAATAAGACCATAAATAACGTCCATCCAAAGAATGGAAGGCCAGTGTTTTTGATTGGGCCAGTCTATCAATAGACTCTTGTCTTTTCTCATTAGTGAGAAAAAGCTCATCTGTGCTAGCTAAATAGGCCCTATTATCTTCATTTCTATTTGCGGTGAGACTGTATGCATGACTAAGAGCAGAGTCGTCTATGTACAAGCATAGCTTGTTGTAAGATTTTATAGCATCATAAATAGTACTAGGTTGTGACTGAATCCAATCTAAACTGCTACCTGCAATATCTTTATCGTTGTTTATATATAAATCAGAAGGACTGCGAAGAGACTGTGAGTCAAAGCTAATTTTGTGTTCAGAAATCAACGCAAGTACAGAAATACTTGCTTTAAATGTTTCATAATGACTCACTGAAGGAATTGAAAATTTATTAGATGCAATTTGATAGCCGTCATTTACGACTTGAAAAAAATCCCAAATGATTTTCAATAACGTCGTTTTCCCCGTCCCACTCTGCCCAATAAAACACACTTTCTCCAATGGCTGTCCGGCTTTTGGATGGCCTTCTGGATAGGTAAAGTCAAATTTTATATTCTTGAACTGACGGTATTCGCCAATGTCTATTCCGGTTATCTTCATCGCTTACGCCGTTTGTCCTATCTCCAATAATCCTTCAGCAATCTTCCGGTCATTCGCCAAGCGGGGCACTTTGTTCTGGCCGCCCAACTTGCCCTGCGATTTCATGTACCGCTGAAATGCGCCACGGGGCAGGCTCGTCAGTTTTAACGGTTGCAGAATGGAACCCGTAATCAGGTCGTCATAATATACGTTTAGTTCGATCAGGCGGTTGTCTACGTCCCGGGCAAAAGCAGGTGCATCGTGCGGGGGCGTGGCAAACTCCACCAGCCACTCATGATACGGTAAGCCTTCTTTTGGACTTACCATTGGCGCGACGGTAAACTCAACCACTTCGGTTTCCGGGTGTTTCTGCATCGCAAATTGCAACGCCTTCTCCACTTCTTCACCAATGACATGCTCACCGAAAGCCGAAATAAAGTGCTTGATACGTCCCGTTACCAAAAGCCGATACGGCTCCCGCGACACGAACTTGACCGTATCACCGAGCGAATAGCCCCATAATCCGGCGTTATTGTTAATAATGACGGCGTAGTTTTTTCCCAGTTCAACTTCATCAATGGTTAACCGGCGCGGATTTTCGGTGAAGAACTCGTCGGCAGCGATGAATTCGAAAAAGATGCCACTGTCTACCAGAAGGAGCAAGCCTTCTTCCGTCTGGCTATCCTGGAACGCAATGAAGCCTTCCGATGCTGGATAGGTCTCAATGGAGTCGATACGCTTGCCAATGCTGTCGAACAGCTTGGCGCGGTAGGGCTCGAAGTTGACCCCCCCGTATACGAAGACTGAAAAATCAGGGAAAACGTCTTTGATCAACTTACCCGTTCGCTCTTGAATCCGGTCGAAATACATCTGTACCCAGGGCGGAATGCCCGAAATGAGTGACATCGGCTGGGTCAGGGTTTCGTCGATAATGCGTTCCAGTTTGGTTTCCCAGTCGTCAATGACGTTGGTTTCATAACTGGGCAACTGGTTGGTGCGCAGGTAAGCCGGAACATGGTGATTGGCAATGCCCGAAAGCCGCCCAATGTTAATGCCCGCTTTTTGGGTCAGTTCGGGACTTCCCGATAGGAAAATTAGTTTCTTATCCAGAAATGCCCCGTTTCCCGTTTCGTTAATATAATTCAGCAACGCATCGCGAGCGGAATTGATATGGTTTGGAATCGAATCCTGCGTGATTGGAATGTACTTGGTGCCCGATGTGGTGCCCGATGTTTTAGCGAAATACAGCGGCTTCCCTTTCCAGAGCACATCGGCGCCACCGCTTAAAATCTGCTCGATATAGGGTTTCAGGTCTTCGTAATCGCGGACTGGAACGGCCTGCCGAAACTCCGCAACCGTCCGTACATCCTTCAGACGATGATCCTGGCCGAAAACTGTTGCCCGTCCGCCTTCCATCAGGCGCTGAAACCAGCGTTGCTGAGCCTCGGCAGGCTGATACATCCAGGCTTGTTGCCGCTCTACTATAAACTTGGCTAATGGCTTACTAACGACCGAACGAATTCCCATAATGGCACAAAGGTAAGGCTTAATCACAAGGATGAATGAGGAACGAAAAATGATGAATAATCAACTTTAGCCGTTATTGCCAGGATGATTCATAAATCATTATTCATCATTCTGATTAATAATCTATATTTTTGCACACTTTTAAGAAAACTGTATTTGTAATAAGGCGTTCTGCGTCAACCTATAATGGGACTTTTCAATTTTTTAACCAGCGATATTGCTATTGATCTAGGTACGGCGAATACCCTGATCATTCACAAAGATCGGATTGTGGTAGATGAGCCTTCGATTATCGCCATGGACAAAGTCAGTGGCAAGGTACTGGCCATTGGTCACAAGGCCATGCAGATGCACGAAAAGACCAACGAAAACATCAAGACAATTCGCCCGTTGAAAGACGGTGTTATTGCCGATTTTACGGCTGCCGAACTGATGATTCGGGGTATGATAAAAATGATTGATACCGGTAGTAAACTGTTTTCTCCTTCGCACCGAATGGTTATTTGTATTCCATCGGGTATCACCGAAGTAGAGAAGCGGGCCGTAAAAGACTCCGCTGAACATGCCGGTGCCAAAGAAGTATACATGGTGCATGAGCCTATTGCCGCAGCCATTGGCATTGGCATTGATATCACTCAGCCCAACGGCACAATGATCGTCGACATTGGCGGAGGTACGACCGAAATTGCGGTGATTGCCCTGTCCGGTATCGTTTGCGAACAATCTATTCGCATTGCGGGTGATGTATTTACCCGCGATATTGTGGATTACATGCGTCGGGAACACAACCTGCTCATTGGCGAACGGTCGGCTGAACAAATCAAGATGGAAGTTGGCTCAGCGTTACCTGAACTCGACAACCCACCGGCTGATTATGAAATCCGGGGTCGTGATTTGATGACCGGTATCCCTAAAGAAATCAAAGTTACCTACAGCGAAATTGCCTACGCGCTCGATAAGTCTATCTCGAAAATTGAGGAGGCTACAATGAAAGCCCTCGAAATTTCGCCACCGGAATTGTCGGCCGATATTTATACCAATGGGATTCACCTGACGGGTGGCGGGGCCTTGCTGCATGGCCTCGACAAACGGCTGGGCGCTAAAACCAAATTGCCGATTCACGTGGCCGATGATCCGCTCAAGGCGGTGGTAAAAGGTACGGGTGAGGTAATTAAGAATCTGGAAATGTACAGATCGGTATTGATTAGCTAATTGTGTAACCAGGCGGTCGGTCATTGCCGAAGAATCCACGCTTTGTAGGTATACCTTCAGTCTACAAAGCGTGGATTCTTCGGCAATGACCGACCGCCTTCGTTACGTTTAATGTAATGGGAGAGTTAGTCGATTTTTTTGTTCGGAGCCGGAACTTCATTCTGTTTGTATTGCTGGAAGTACTTTGTTTTTACTTCATTATCAATACCAGCAATTACTGGAGTGTTACGTACTTCAATACCTCGAACCAATATGCGGCTAAAGTATTGGCCCTGTCAAATGCGGCAAATGAGTATGCCCGTCTTCGTCAGGTCAATTCTGATCTGGCCCTGGAGAACCAACGACTAAATGCCCAACTGGCGAAGCTGCTTCAAAGCAAGCCAGCCGCCCCGGCAGAATATCGGGCCGATTCCGCTTTTGCCGACCGGTTTAAATTTACGGTGGCGAAGGTGGTTGATAACACAACGCAATTCGCCAATAACTACATTACAATCGATAAAGGAACCGATGATGGGATGCGGCCAGGCATGGGCGTTATTTCACCAACGGGAGTTGTTGGAAAAGTAAAAGCCTGTAATCGCCATTTTTCGGTCGTAACGTCGATTCTGCATTCTGAATTTCTGGTATCATCGCAGCTCATAAAAGCCAAGGAGATTGGCTCTGCCAAGTGGGATGGTGGTGATCCGCACCTGATCAAGCTGAATGACATATCGCGCTACAAACCCGTTAGTCAGGGAGATTCGGTTGTTACGTCGGAGTTTAATTCAACCTTTCCGCCAGGCGTACTGGTGGGCCGTGTGCGTAGCGTTGGTATCCAGCCTAACCAGACCTTTCATGATATTACGCTTAACCTGGCTACTAATTTTAGCAACTTGTCTTTTGTGTATGTCGTTGAAAATCGCCTTCAAGCCGAGCAGGAGCAGTTAGAAAAACAAATTGAAACGGAAAAATAAGCGTGTGGTTCGTGTTAGTTGTCACGTTTATCAGACGTAATGACCCATCCGGACCAACAGGCTGAGCTATAAAATGACCCTGCGCGAAATTCTGTCTACGTCACTTTTATTTTTGTTGTACCTGATCCTGCAAATTCTGCTGGTGCGAAACCTGGTTCTGTTCGATTATGCTTTTTGCTTTATCTACATTGCCTGTATTCTGCTGTTACCAAATGAACTTGGCCTGACCTGGCTGCTGCTGATTGCCTTCCTGACGGGTATTATTATCGACACATTTTACAATACGTTGGGAATACACGCGGCTGCTTCGGTGTTAATGGCCTATTGTCGGCCATTGATCGTTCGTTCCCAGATCGATGTTCCCGGTCTAGAGACGCGTATTGAGTTTTCGCTTCGGGAGTTGGGTGTCGGTGCTTTTTTTCGGTATGTGCTAATTTTAGCACTCATTCATCATACGGCCCTCTTTTTTATCGAAGCCAGTAGCTTAACGCTGCTTATCCCAACCCTTATTCGGGTGGCTGCCAGTACCTTGTTTACGACTATAAGTATTGTTCTGATTCAGTTTTTTACAAGAAATTAAATCATCGTCCGCACACGAGAACATGTCTGAAACGCTCATACTTCCTCAAACACAGGATCGGCAGGTCATTTATGATAGTCTGATCCCTCAACTGGCAGCCCTCGTAGAGGGCGAGCCGGACCTGATTGCCAACCTGGCAAATATTGCCGCTGCCCTCAAAGAAGCCTTTGGGTTTTTCTGGGTGGGGTTTTACCTTAAAAAAGGTGATCAACTCGTTTTAGGGCCTTTTCAGGGGCCAATTGCCTGCACGCGTATAGCCTTTGATAAAGGCGTTTGCGGAGCGGCCTATACGCGTCAGGAAACGATTGTGGTGCCTGATGTCGAGCAGTTTCCGGGACATATTGCCTGTAGTTCAGCCTCCAGGTCAGAAGTCGTCGTTCCGGTGTTCGACCGGGCGGGCAACGTAACTATGGTGCTGGATGTTGACAGCGATCAACTGAATGATTTCAGTGAAGTCGATGCCAGAGAACTCGAAAAGATTGCCGGATTGATCATGACGTTTTAAGAAATATCGGCTGTTTTCTGATGTGGCCCGCAGGCGTTAAGATGCTGTTAAAGTTTAACCTGCGCTTAAACCATTGCCCTGATTGGCCGTCTTAGGTTCGAACTTAACAACGAAGAACCATGCTTAAGAAAATCGCTTTGAGTGGCTTACTGCTCTCCCTGTTCTCATTTCCCTTGTTAGCGCAGGAAACCGCTACGCCCGATGCTGCCACCCAGACCAACATGCGTCGGATGGGTAAAAACGGAGGCATGCAGCACCAGAAAGGTGATCCGTCTACCCGCGCTAAAAAAATGACTGATCGTATGACGCAGCAACTGGGACTCGATCAGGCGACGTCGCAAAAAGTATATGATGTTACCTTGGCACGCGCTCAAAAAATAGATGCCATTCAGGCCAGCTCGGACGATAATAAGGCTAAAGCACAGGCCATGAAAGCGAACGCTGACGATTTCAAGGCCAAGTTGAAAGGCATTCTTACGCCTGACCAGTTCGCTAAGCTTGAATCCATGAAAGGAAAAGGGGGCATGCGGCATGGCCGGGGCGGGCCAGACAACGGTGACCAGAATAACGGTCAAAAATAAACCAGCCTGCAACGTAGTCTCAAGGAAAAGGGGACTGAAGCTCAACCTTCAAGAAGGCTGAGCTTCAGTCCCCTTTTAGTGAATGAGGTATATTTTACCTTACAGTAAAGTTTGTACATCGTCTCCTTTTGCTTTAAAAACAGGTCAATTATCCCATGGCATCACCCGTATCTCGTCGGCTATTCATTAGACAAGCTGCGCTCGCAGGAGCAACAACTATGGCAGTGCCGACATTACTGTCGGCTAAATCAGGTACGTACGACCCTGAACCAGCGGTGATTGGCCATAATGGCTTCCGATATCGGGTTGTGCCGGGATGGGGTGTTCTGGACGCAGGCAAGAACCCCGTCAATGATTGCCACGAAATGGTACAGGATGCCAAAGGACGCATCATTCTGTTGACCAACGAGACGAAAAATAATATTCTTATCTACGATAAATCAGGCAAATTGCTCGAATCCTGGGGCCATAGTTATCCGGGCGGACATGGGCTGACGTTAGGTGGTGAAGGAAACGACCAGTACTTGCTGATTTGCGATACCGACCGGCATCAGGTTATCAAAACCGATTTGAAAGGCCGCGAATTGATGAAGCTGGAGTACCCGAAAGAAACCGGCAAATACGATTATCCATCCCAGTATAAACCTACCGAAACGGCAATCAACCCGGCTAACGGGGATATTTATGTGGTAGATGGGTATGGGCTGAATTACGTGACGCAATACGATAAAACGGGTAAACTGATTCGGTACTGGGGCGGCAAAGGTGAGGGTAACGATACATTCGATTGCTGCCATGGTATCGTTGTTGACCGTCGGGTAGCCGCTAATCCGACCCTGCTTATTACCGACCGTCGGCATAATGCGCTGAAACGGTTTTCACTCGATGGGAAATACGTGTCGACCATTGCCCTGCCGGGTTCCTACATCTGCCGTCCGGTTATTCATGGCGACAACATTTACGGGGCCGTGTTTCGGAGTACATCCGATTCCTATCCTGACTCGGGCTACATTCAGATTCTGGATAAAAACGACCGGGTGATTTCAACCCCAGGCGGCTCTGCGCCGATTTACCAGGACAACAAACTTGCTGAACAGCGCAAAGACTTTAAAAACTCGCCATTTTTGCACCCGCACGACGTTCTGGTAGATGAAGACGATAGCGTTTATGTAGCTCAATGGGCATCTAAAAAAACATATCCTATTAAACTAGAGCGTGTTGCCTGATATTCCGGCCTGACTTATGCATGAGCTGATTTTGTTGCAAGCGAAGCCGTCGTCCCCCGCCGACTGGGTGTTGTTCTGGGGGCATTTTCATCCGCTCATCGTTCACCTGCCGATCGGTTTTCTGCTCATTGCCGGCCTGCTTGAACTAGACCGACTTACCCGGCGCAACTCCGTGAGTCCGCACACGATCACACTGATTCTGTTCTGGTCGGCGGTGAGTGCTACTTTGGCCTGTGTGTTTGGGTATATGTTGTCGTTGGGTGGCGGCTACGAAGCCGAAACGCTGAACAGCCACATGTGGGAAGGTATCGGCGTGGCGGTGTTTGCCTGGCTGGCCTGGGCCGTAAAGTCCGAGAATCTGGGTCGTATTGTACCCTTTGCCTCCCTCATGTATCTACCCGCGCTGGGGGTATCGCTGTTGCTTTTGTTGGCTGCCGGGCATTTGGGAGGCAACCTGACGCATGGTGAAGAGTATCTGACCCAGTACATGCCCGAAACCATGCGGACCCTGGCCGGTGTCGAACCCAAGCAGAAAGACGTGAAATTTCAGCCCATTACGGATGTTAATCAGGCAATGGTGTATCAGCAGATCGTGAACCCTATCTTGCATAGTCGTTGTGTGCAATGCCATAATGCGGGGAAGGCAAAGGCCGGACTGCGGCTGGATACGCCCGAAATGATTAAAAAAGGGTATGAAGACGGACCGGTGCTTGTGGTGGGCAAGAGTAAGACGAGCGAGTTAGTGAAGGTTTGCCTGTTACCCGAAGATGACGATCACCACATGCCGCCTAAAGGTAAAACTCAGCTAAAGGAGAGTGATATTGCCTTGCTAACCTGGTGGATTGATCAGGGAGCCCCCTTCGACAAAAAAGTGTCTGACCTCGCCGTAAATGAAGCTATTCGTCCGGTACTGGCGTCGTTGGCCGGTGGTGGGCCACTCGAAGTAGGAGGACCACAGGTTGCATCGGGGCCTGCCCCTGAGTCGCCGGTGCTGACCATGAAAGTGCCAGCGGCTGATCCGAAAGTTGTCGACGAACTGAAAAAACTGAACTTGCTGGTATTGCCCCTGTCAAAAGAGCAGAATCAATTGGAAGTCAGTGCCGTAAATGCCCGTACGTTCAACGACGCTCAGGCTGGTACCTTGCCAAAACTGAGTGATCAACTTGTGTGGCTTAAGCTGGGTGATACCCAGATTTCTGATGCCGCCCTGGCATCGATTGCCAAACTGAAGAATTTGCAAAAACTCCATCTGGAAGAAACGAAGGTGACCGACGCTGGCCTGAAACAACTAAAGCAGCTAACCAATCTGGAGTATTTGAACCTGTATGGCACCGCTATTACCGACGCTGGATTAGTCGAACTGGCCGGGCTAAAAAATCTTAAAACGATTTATCTCTGGCAAACTAAAGTGACCGAACAAGGCATTGCCAGCTTGAAAACGGCTTTACCCAAACTAGAGGTCGTTGGTGGAATCAATGAACAGGCTATTGCCGAATTTGCTAAAGTGGCCCCGCCCGAATCGAAAGGAAGCGAGCCGAAAAAGGACTAGCTAAACGCTTTTGGTAAACAAACCGTATTTTCCGGGTATTGACTTCTGCAACGGGCAAGCCACCGATACAACATCCAGGATTATGAAATCTGAACTCGTCAAATTCATACTTTTTACGGTTTGCTTTAGCCTGCTAGCCTCGTTCTATAACACAGATGCCCAACCAGCCACAACCAGGCAAGTGCTTGATTATCAGGAATTAAAAGGGTTGCTGTTGAGGCACAAGACAACGGTTGAGAGTATGCTCAGCATGAAGCGGTTTAAACTCACTTCGAACAAAGAGAGACCCGAAAGCACAATCTACGAGTATAAAAAAGAGAGCGATAGCACCCAAATTCTTATCCGGATTCGTAAACGTGATGGGCTTGTTAGTGAGATCGCCTGGGACGAAAGGCGATCAACAATTGGGAACTTAACACATGACGCTGTTTATGATGGGTTTGTGCCGGTAACTGGGAATAGTCGCTACTATAACCGATTTCAAAAGATGGCACTATTAGTTAATTACACACTGGCTCACGAAGACAATAATGTCCCCTGTATCCTCAGAGCAGTTGACTGAAGCTTTCGAACAGTTTTAGACGAATAGTAAAGACCATTCTTCAAAGTATACTGGTGAAAATTATATTAAAATTAAATTTTATCCTAATAAGAACTCAATTTGCTCTTCTCGCTGTTTACAGAGAACTCCTATATCGCCGGTAAAAAGTAACTCACTCAACAGCAAAATAGTCTATCAACAAGATAAGATAGTACGATTTTCCTATACCTCCCGAGGTTATTTTTGTGAATCTGTTTCACCATCAACCCATTCGTTGGTATGCGCGCCTGGTCAGACATGCAATTTCGATACATTCTTCTCAGCGCAACGGCTGGCCTCTTCGGCGCGTCTATCTGGTTGACATCCTGCCATCGTTCTATCGAAAAACCGGCTGATATTATTGCGGTCGAAGCAAGTCTGCCCGAAAAGGTTGATTATAACCTTCATGTAAAGCCCATTCTGTCTGACCGCTGTTTCGCCTGTCATGGGCCGGATAAAGCCAAACAACAGGCAGGTCTGCGGTTAGATACGCCCGAAGGTGCCTATGAAGCGTTGGCAAAAAGTGGTCATAAAGCGATTGTCCCCGGCGATTTAGCCAAAAGCGAACTGGTTAGCCGCATCATCAGCAATGATCCCGATGTGATGATGCCAACGCCTAAATCAAATCTTACCCTGACGGCCGAAGAGAAGGCCATACTGATTCGATGGGTTGAGCAAGGAGCGGAATACAAAGAACACTGGTCGCTGATTGCACCAGTCATGCCCGAGATTCCGAAGGTGACCGACGAAAAATGGGTCATCAACGATATCGACCGGTTCATTCTGGCGAAACAGGAAGCCAAAAAATTAGGGCATGCACCCGAAGCTGATAAAACCACACTGCTCCGCCGGGTGAGCCTTGATCTGACAGGCCTGCCACCAACACCCGCCGAGGTGGATGCGTTTCTGGCTGATAAATCGCCAAATGCTTACGAAAAAGTGGTGAACCGGCTCCTTCGTAGTCCGCATTACGGAGAGCGGCAAGCCGTTGAATGGCTCGATGTGGCTCGTTATGCAGACACAGATGGCTATCAGGACGATGGCTTGCGCACCATGTGGCCCTACCGTGACTGGGTTATTCGGGCCTACAACCGGAACCTCTCTTTTGATCGGTTCATTACCTGGCAGTTGGCCGGGGATCTATTGCCCAACCTGTCGGCTTCGAAAGACCGACGTGATAAACTTATTGCCACCGCCTTTAACCGCAATCACCAGCAAAGCCAGGAAGGTGGCATTGTAGACGAAGAATACCGGACCGAATATGTTGCCGACCGAACCAACACGTTTGGAAAAGCCATGTTGGGGCTTACGGTTGAGTGCGCCCGCTGTCACGATCATAAATATGATCCCATTAGTCAGAAAGATTATTACTCCCTGTTTGCCTTTTTCAACAGCAATAATGATCGGGGTCAAATTCCTTACAACGGGGAAGCTGCACCGACCATTACCTTAACAAAACCTGAAACGGAGGCTAAACTGCGTTTCATTCGAGAACAGCTTACCCCAGTTCAGCAACAACTTAATCCAAATCGTCCCGATTACCAGCAACGTTATGGGCAGTGGCTGGCCAAAAATCCTACTGTATCGTCAATTGACTCCGGGCTACTGGCGCATTACACATTCGATGAAGCCGACCGGGCTGATATTGGCGCTTACGTGAAAGCCAAAAACGAGGAGCGCAAACGGGAAGACGAGAAAAAGAAAGTAGCTGAAGAGGCTAAACCTAAAAAAGAAGGCATCGCTAAAGCTGGCAAGCCCGACGATAAGAAACCAGAAAAGAAGGAGCCGCCTAAACGTAAAACGAAGGAAGAGCTTTGGAAAGATCCGCGTAATGCTTTTGCCAATACAGTCAACGATACACTTCCCGCTCGATTGGGGGGCGATCCCGACAAAGTTCCGTATTCGGTACCTGGTCGTTTTGGCAAAGCCCGTTATCTGGCTGGAGACAGCTTTATTGAGTTGCCTGGCAACTTTGGCGCATTCGAGCAAAATGAGCCATTCACCATTAGCAACTGGTTTAATCTAGCAAAGCCGAATATGGCCCTGACGCTCATGGGACGCACGACCGGCCCTATGGATGGTCAGCGTGGCTATCAACTCGATTTACTGGGCGATGGGCGGCTGAAACTGACCCTTAACCATGTTTGGCCCGCCAATGCCATCGACATAGAATCGGTCGATAAAGTGCCGGTACATCAGTGGTTCCAGGTTGCTTTTGCTTACGATGGAACCGGTCAGGCAAAGGGTTTGGCGCTTTATCTGAACGGGCGGCCTATTCGAACAAAGGTGATTACCGATAACCTGCTGCACAGCATGGTGTTTGGAAAAGACCGGACACACTGGGCACAGCACAACTTCTATGTGGGCCGGATGCACGATTATTTCTATAAAGATTTTGCGGTCGACGAACTCCGAATTTACAATCGTTGCCTGACATCTCTGGAAATGCCCAGTCTGGCGGGTCAGCCCGACGCGCTGATGGCTGCATTACAAACACCCGTGGCTAAGCAAACACCCGCACAACGGGCAGGACTATACACCTATTACGTCCGGGCGCAAGACCCTGTTTACCGGGTGACTTATGCTAAAGCCATGACGTTACGTGGTGAGCAAATCAAGCTCTATACCAACTCCGATCAGGTGATGATCATGCAGGAGCGGTCGGTGCCGCGCGAAACGCACCTGCTGAATCGCGGTGCTTACGATGCCCCTGGCGAAGTAGTCACTCCCGCCGTGTTGCATAGCCTTAATCCCTTACCTGAGGATATGCCTAAAAATCGGCTTGGTCTGGCCAAGTGGTTACTGGCGCCCGAAAATCCACTGTTCAGTCGGGTAATGGTGAACCGGATGTGGCAGCAGTACTTTGGACAAGGTCTTGCCAAAAACAGTGATGACTTTGGGAATCAGGGCGCATTACCAAGCCATCCCGAATTGCTGGATTATCTGGCTGTAAAGTTTCGTGATATGGGCGATTCCAAATCGGGAGGGCAATGGAACACGAAAGCCATGCTTAAGATGATCGTTATGTCGGCCACCTATCGTCAGGCATCGAGCGTGCCTGAGAACGTACGGGAAATCGATCCGGATAATACATTCCTGACCCGTGGACCAAGCTATCGAATGTCGGCCGAGCAAGTGCGCGACAACGCGCTCGCGGCCAGCGGATTGCTCACCCAGCGTGTTGGTGGTCCAAGTGTGCGGCCTTACCAACCGGCAGGCATCTGGGAGGCTTTAGCTACACGAAATGCCGTAAAGTATATTCAAAGTCAAGGCGATAGCCTTTACCGCCGTTCCATGTACACGATCTGGAAACGCTCCTCGCCCGCGCCGATGATGTTAAATTTCGATGCGGCCGAACGGCATACCTGTGTGGTGAAACGGCAGAAAACCAGTACGCCCCTCCAGGCACTGGTTACCCTGAATGACCCACAGTTTGTGGAAGCTGCCCGAGTGCTGGCGCAACATCTACTGCCAGTCACCAATGCTTCGACGGGTATTACGGCTGTCTTTAAAGCGGTTGTCAGCCGTCCGGCGCGGCCCGAAGAGCTAACGCTGGTGAACCAGCTCTATAACGAAGAACTGGCAGACTTTAAAAAGAATCCCAAACGGGCAAACGAATTACTGGCGGTAGGTGAATACCCTGTCGATAAGCATATAAACCGGACTGAGTTAGCTGCCTGGACCGTAGTAGCCAGCACGATCATGAATTTCGACGAAGCGATCATTAAACGATAGGGCAGAGGACAATGGATATTCAGGATGAAATACATGACCAATTCAGCCGCCGGACGTTTCTGGGGCAATCCAGTGCGGGGCTGGGCGCTATTGCGTTAGCCTCGCTGCTCAATCCAACAAAGCTGTTTGGTGGTTCGTCCGCGCCCGGAGAGAACCCCGCCGTGGGTAAGCCGCACTTCCCTCCGAAAGTGAAGCGGGTTATTTACCTATTTCAAAGTGGAGCGCCTTCGCAGCTGGAGTTGTTCGATTACAAGCCCAAACTCGAAACCATGTGGGGGCAGGATTTACCCGCTTCCGTACGCAATGGTCAACGCCTGACGGGCATGAGTGCGGGACAGAGCCGTTTTCCGCTGGCCGCGTCGAAATATAAATTTGCGCAGTATGGACCTGGCCAGATGTGGCTTAGTGAATTGTTGCCGCATACAGCCCGCATTGCTGGTGACCTAACGTTTGTGCGCTCCCTGCATACTGAGGCCATCAATCATGATCCAGCCGTCACCTTCTTCCAAACAGGAAGCCAACAGGCCGGACGACCCAGCTTTGGCTCGTGGATCAGCTACGGCCTAGGTTCCGATAATCAGAATCTACCGGCTTTTGTCGTACTCCTTTCCAAAGGACGCGATGGCGATCAGCCGTTGTATGCCAAACTCTGGAGTAATGGTTTTTTGCCATCGGTGCATCAGGGTGTAGTGTTTCGGTCGGGGCCAGATCCCGTTTATTACCTCAACAATCCACCCGGCGTCGATAAAACCAGCCGTCGGCGAATGCTCGATTACCTGACCAAACTGCACCAGGAGCAGTACAAGCACGTGCTGGACCCCGAAATAAACAATCGGATGGCTCAGTATGAAATGGCGTACCGGATGCAGACTTCCGTACCCGAAACGCTCGATATTTCGAAAGAGCCGGATTATATTTTCGATATGTACGGCCCCGATAGCCGGAAGCCCGGAACGTTTGCCGCCAACTGCCTCCTGGCTCGTAAGCTGGTCGAAAAAGACGTGAAATTTGTCCAGCTATACCATCAGGGATGGGATCAACACGGAAATTTGCCCAACGATATTAAGACGCAGGCCAAAAGCGTCGATCAACCCTCGGCGGCCCTGATCATGGATCTCAAACAGCGCGGTCTGCTTGACGACACACTCGTAATCTGGGGCGGTGAGTTTGGCCGGGGCGCCTACTCCCAGGGAAAACTTACCCGCGATAATTACGGGCGCGATCACCACCCGCGTGCCTTCTCGGTTTGGATGGCCGGGGCCGGGGTTAAAAAAGGCATGGTGTATGGCGAAACGGATGATTTTGGCTATAATGTCGTCCGTGATCCGGTTCATGTTCACGATTTTCAGGCAACGATTTTACACCTCCTCGGGATCGATCACGAGAAGCTGACCTTTAAGAGTCAGGGGCGTCGGTACAGGTTGACGGACGTACATGGCAAGGTTGTAAAGCCACTGTTAGCTTAGACGCGAAGTCGCTTTGTGGATTGGGCAAAAGTAAGGCCTATGAGGTTTTTCAACCTTATAGGCCTTACTTTTGCCTATAATCTCTATGCTACAACAATTTGATACCTGGATACGAGCCATAGTCCGCTGGTGTGGCTATGTACCTAACCGCGATTTGTCGGGCTGGGTACTGCTCACCATTGCGGTATTACTAGGCCTGCTTGTTGATCTGGTTATTACCCAGATTGTTCGGTTTATTGTCCGGCGTCGGCCGTTTCAAACGCTCGGCTACCTTAAAGTTTATGTGCGCTGGGCATTTTGGATTTTTGTCCCCTCCCTGTTTTTCTTATTGGCTACCAATGTCCAATCGGCGCGGTTTATACGCCGACACCCCGTAGCTGACAAAACAGCCGAAGTTCTCTTCCTTATTTCGAGCACATGGCTGGTCATTCAACTGCTAAAGGTGGGTGAACTGCTGCTCATTCGTCAGTACGATACGGTGCAGGATGTTAATCTGTCGCATCGTAAATTCGTTACGCAGGTTCGCTTTTTTCGTCGGGTGCTGGCCGCTGGTATTGTAATTATCAGTGCCTCATTGCTGTTGATCTCCTTTCAGGGAAGTCGAAAAGTGGGTCTCAGTGTATTGACTTCGGCCGGTGTTGTTTCGGTATTGATCGGGTTTGCTGCTCAGAAAACGCTGGCCAATCTGATGGCGGGTATCCAAATTGCCTTCAATCAGCAAATTCGGTTAGGCGATGCGGTAGTGGTTGAAAAAGAATGGGGGCGAATTGAGGAGATTAACCTCACCAGTGTCATTGTCCGCATCTGGGATCGCCGTCGGCTCATATTACCCATTACATATTTCGTTGAAACACCCTTTGAGAACTGGACCCGCTCCGACGCGACTATTGTTGGGGCAATTTTCCTGTACCTGGATTATACTATTCCCGTTGATAAAATCCGGGAGAAGGCCCGGGAATTAGCCGAAAATGATCCCCTCTGGACCGGCGACACGTTTGCAGTGCAGGTAACGGATACACAACCTACCTGCATCGTCATCCGGGTTCTGGTATCAGCACCCGACGCGCCATCTGCTTTTGATTTGCGCTGCCACATGCGCGAACAACTGATTGCGTTCATCCGCGATGCATACCCACAGAGCCTGCCGCAAACACGTCTGATGCTGGCTGAAGAATTAAAGTTAAAAGAGGAGTAAAGTAAATGGGTGGCCGTTTCTTAAAACGGCCACCCATTTACTTTACTCCTCCCAGCCAAAGGAGCGTTCGATGGCTTTCTGCCAGCCGCGCATGAGTTTTTTTCGCTCGACATCGTCCATCGTTGACTCATACGTTTTAGCAACGCCCCAGTTTTGACGGAGGTCATCCAGGTTCTGCCAGTACCCTACCGCGAGGCCAGCAGCATAGGCAGCTCCAAGCGCGGTTGTTTCCGTCATGCGTGGGCAAACCACCGGGCCGTTTAAGACATCCGCCTGGAATTGCATCAGCAATGAATTAACGACCATGCCCCCATCGACGCGTAGGGATTTGAGCGATACGCCCGCGTCCTGCTCCATGGCCCGGACTACATCAACTGTCTGGTAAGCAGTTGCCTCCAGGACGGCACGTGCTAAATGACCTTTGGTAACGAAGCGCGTCAAGCCCGCAATAACGCCCCGTGCGTCGGCTTTCCAGTGAGGAGCGTAGAGCCCCGAAAAGGCCGGTACAAAATAAGCCCCGCCGTTATCGTCAACCGAACGGGCAAGCGTTTCGATATCTGTGCTCTTTTTGATGATGCCCAGATTATCGCGTAACCATTGTACCAAGGCACCGGTGATGGCCACACTGCCTTCCAGGGCGTAATGAACAGGTTCGTTCTGGAATTGATAAGCCACCGTTGTCAACAAGCCACAGGTGGACGTACGCATTTCCGTGCCGGTGTTCATTAGTAGGAAACAACCTGTGCCATAGGTGTTTTTGGCCTGGCCCGGCTCGTAGCATGTTTGCCCGACAAGGGCTGCCTGCTGATCGCCTAGAATACCCGCTACCGGCACGCCAGGTAGCACTTCGGATGATACCGTTCCATACACTTCGCTGCTGGGGCGTATCTGCGGCAACATCGCGCGGGGAACGGTGAAATCGTTTAGTAAGCTATCGTCCCAATTCAGGGTCTGGAGGTTCATGAGTTGCGTGCGGCTGGCATTGGTAACGTCCGTCAAGTGCAGACCACCATTTGGACCGCCCGTCAAGTTCCAGACGACAAACGTATCCATGTTACCAAAGATCGCTTCACCCCGTTCGGCATCGTCTCGCAAACCTGGCACATTATCCAATAGCCATTTGAGCT
Organism: Spirosoma horti; assembly: GCF_054776595.1. Taxonomy (NCBI): domain Bacteria; kingdom Pseudomonadati; phylum Bacteroidota; class Cytophagia; order Cytophagales; family Cytophagaceae; genus Spirosoma; species Spirosoma horti. The sequence continues at coordinate 472,047 of NZ_BAAHBQ010000007.1, read as the reverse complement.
TCAAACCGCTGAAATAGGTAGCCAATGGTAGGCCCGTCTGCGCCCGAAAACGATCCTGTCCGTGGCCATTCCCCGAAAATTGGGTAACCAGATCGGCGGTGCGCATATCCTGCCAAACGATGGCATTGTAGTAGGGTTTACCCGTTCGGCGGTTCCAGACAACGGTTGTTTCCCGTTGGTTAGTAATGCCGACAGCAACAATATCCTGCACGGAGAGTTTTCCTTTGATACGGGCCAGGGCGATCACTTCGAGCGTATTTCGCCAGATTTCCTCCGGGTCGTGTTCCACCCAGCCGGGTTGTGGATACAGCTGTTTGTGCTCTTTCTGAGCCAGGGAGACGATCTTACCTTGTCGGTCAAACACAATACAGCGGGTACTGGTCGTCCCCTGATCAATGGCGGCTATGTAGGAGGGCATAGGAAATTGAAAATGCAAAGAGAAAAAGAAATGGTAAGTAACCAGGCATAAAAAGTACTGAGTTATAACCGGTTACTGATTGACATTTTATAGGGCTATGTGCCTCTATTGTTAGTAACTAATCTACTTGTTACTACAACGTAAACCAGCGGATCAGTAATCCGCCAATGGTGGCCCCGGCCAGTGAACCAACTACGGGAACCCAGGCATAGCTCCAGTCCGACGACCCTTTGCCAGCAATGGGTAAGAGGGCATGAGCCAGCCGGGGACTAAAATCGCGGGCGGGACTCATGGCGTAGCCCGTGGTGCCACCCAATGACAGACCAATGCTCCAGACTAAAATACCGACCAGATAAGGGCCAACGCCGATGGCCAGCTCGCCGAGGTGTTTGGAGGAAATACCGGCTAGGCCAAGAATCAATACAAGGGTGGCCATCAATTCACTCAAAAAGTTTGACCCTGGTTTACGAATGGCTGGTCCTGTCGCGAAACAGGCTAGCTTGGCGGCCGGATCTGGGGTGGCAGCCCAATGGGGAAGATAGTGTAGCCATACCAGGGTTGCCCCCAGAAAGGCACCAATCAGTTGCGCCGTTATGTAAGGTACCATGTGGCTAAAGTCGTTTGTCGCTACGGCAAAGGCAACGGTAACGGCTGGATTTAGATGGGCATCGACGCTCCCAAAGGCTTTAGCCACAAAAACGCCCATGGTTACGGCAAATGCCCAGCCCGCTGTAATGACAATCCAGCCCGATGATTCACCTTTTGTTTGTTTCAGCACCACGTTGGCGACTACACCGTTGCCCAGTAGTATAAGGACCATGGTGCCAATCAATTCACCGAGAAAGGGAGACGTTTGCATAAGAGATTACTCGTTGCTACCAGGTAGCTGCCGACTTGATTCAGGATTTAGGAATAGTTTGTGCGAATTAAGTCATATTTTTGACCCTATTCCAAACAGGTGCTTAAATTCATTTGTTCGCTAAGGGCTCAATAGCCTGTTTTGTCCCTTATTCTTTTACGCTTCATTATGAAAAGTATCACGTTCGATCAAACTGGAAAACCGACCGATATTCTGAAACTTACGGAATTGTCTATCCCTGAGCCAAGTCCCAATGAGGTTCGGGTTAAGGTTATAGCCGCGCCTATCAATCCTTCGGATATTATGTTTGTGCAGAATCTCTACGGAATCAGACCCCAGTTGCCATCGGGGGCGGGTTTTGAGGGCGTGGGTATTGTGGAGGCAGTAGGGGAGGGCGTTCAGATGCAGACTGGCATACGAGTTAGCTTTACCAGTATTGGCACCTGGTCGGAGTATGCGATTGCACATCACCGGAGCCTGATTCCGGTGCCGGACAGTATCTCAGACGAGGTGGCGGCACAACTATTCGTCAATCCATTTACGGCCTATGCCATGGTGCAGGATTCGGGCGTGCCCGAGGGCGGCTGGCTGATGGTAACGGCTGTCGGTTCCGCTTTTGGAAAAATGGTCGTACAACTTTGTGCGATGCGGGGAATCAAAACCATAGGCACCGTTCGACGCGATGAGATGAATGACGACTTAAAAGCGCTTGGCCTGACCGAAGTGATCAACACCGAAACCGAAAACCTGGCCGCCCGCGTCAAGCAAATTACCGATGGCGTTGGCGTGGCCTGTGTACTCGATGCCGTGGGCGGTCATGTAGCTACAGAGTCAATTAAATGCCTGGCCCGAGGTGGGAAAATGCTTATCTATGGGCTAATGAGCTTGCAGGATCCTGTTCTGAATGCCGGCCTGTTAATCTTCAGGGAGTTGACCGTCAAGGGGTTCTGGCTGACGGACTGGATGCGCCGGGTAGACAGCCAGACGCGCATGGACGTAGCCCAGAACGTAATCAATCTGCTGGCATCAGGTAAAATTCAACTGCCGGTAGAAGCCACCTATTCGCTCGATAAAATCACCGAAGCCGTCGAACATGCGGATCGGCCAGGCCGTCGAGGGAAGATTCTAGTGAAACCCTGATAGATAAAGAGCACCTATACGACACTATTCTTTTTCATTACCACCGGGTTAAGACCCGGTTCAAAATAATCCGATGCACCCATTGTGCCGGGTTTTAACCCGGTGAAACGAAAGTGCTACACTGACTAATTTTATACCACGATTTCAGGTGGCTTGCGTATCTTTGACAACAATATACGCCCCGGTGCGTTTGTTTCAATAACGATTACAGGTTTACCCTCATACACTTACCCGACTCGTTCGTATGCTCTTGCTTCAGGTTCCGGCTATTGACACTACGGCCACCTCATTGTCGGCCACAACGGCTGCTCAACCCCAAACGCTGCAATTATTTGATTTGGTAGCCAAAGGCGGCTGGGTCATGATTCCCATCGCATTCCTGCTGTTTTCGGCGCTCTATCTGATTTTTGAACGGTTTTTCGTAATCCGTTCCCAAAGCCGGTACGACGCTAATTTCATCGACAACATTCGGGATATGGTAGCGCAGGGGAATATCAAATCGGCCGAATCGTTTGCCAAAAACCAGCGTACGGCCATGGGACGTGTGTTCGAAAAAGCCATTGGCCGGATCGGGTCGCCCATCCGTGAAATTGAAAGCACGATTGAGACCGTTGGTCAGATCGAACTCTCTCGTTTAGAGCGTAACATGGGGTATCTGGGCGTTATTGCCGGTATTGCACCCATGTTAGGGTTTATCGGAACCATCTCCGGGATCATCCGCATTTTCTACGATATATCGCTTTCTGATAACATCAGCGTTGGGATTATTGCTGGTGGATTGTACGAAAAGATGATTACGTCGGGTTCTGGTCTGATTGTCGGCGTTATTGCCTATACGGGCTATCACCTGCTCAACATGATGATCGAGCGGTTTACGCTTGCCCTGGAAGTGAATGCCTTCGAATTTATTGAAGTCCTTCAGAAACCAACAACCGAACCCGCCCGGATGCGGTAAGCCAGTTTATGGTTCGTAGTTTGTCGTTATCGACTATAAACCACAAACGTCAACTCTCTTATGAAACTCCGACGTAAAAATAAATTTGCTGCCGAAGTAGCGACTTCTTCGTTGAACGACATCATGTTTTTCCTGTTGTTGTTCTTTCTGATCATATCGACGGTGGCTAACCCAAACGTCATTAAGCTGCTGCTGCCCAAGGCCGCATCGACGCAGCAACTGAGTAAAAAGCAGGTAACGCTATCCGTTGATGCCGACAAGAAATACTACATCGATAAAAAACCGGTCGATCCAGCTAACCTGGAGAATGAACTAAAAACAATGATGGCCGGAATTGCCGAACCGACGGTTGTTGTTCGTTTCGACAAAACATTAACCGTACAGGACTTGGTCGATGTCCTGCAAACAGGAGCGAAACTCAATATCAAAATGGTGATGGCCACCTCGAAATAGAACCAAGGTTTTTTGATTAATACGATTTTGAGCCGATGCAGTTTCTGCGTCGGCTTTTTTGTTACGTGTTTTACAAAAGATTAAAATCAAATCCGTTGAATGGCGAGTTTATAAAGCAAACTGAACCATTCATGATAGCTGACTACACCGAAGCAGCCGTTTGCCATGTCGATGACCTGGCCGATGGCGAATTAAAAGAAGTTCGCGTGGGTGATACCGATGTACTGCTAGCCCGAGCAGACGGGCAGTTCCACGCGCTGCATCCTAAATGCACCCATTATGGCGGCCCTTTGGCGAAAGGATTACTCAATGGTCACCGGCTTGTCTGTCCGTGGCACAATGCCTGTTTCGATATCAGAGATGGCCACCGGCTCGAAGCCCCGGCGTTGAATGGACTACCCACCCACGAGGTACGCATTGAAAATGGGCAGGTTTTTGTGCGCCTGACAACAGACAAAGAAAGTCTGGAGAATCCAATGGCCGCGCCAGACGAAGCCAACTCAGAAACGTTCGTGATCATTGGCAGTGGGGGCGCGGGTGCTTTTGCTGCGGAAGGAATGCGCGAAGGCAGCTTTACGGGTAACATCATTATGCTGACCCAAAGTGGGGAAGTTCCCTACGATCGGCCCAACTGTTCAAAAGATTACCTGCAGGGCAAAGCCCCGGATGAGTGGATGTCGCTCCGGTCAGAGGAGTTTTACACGGATTACGGCATCGATATCCGGACCAATCAGCACGTAACCAGCCTCGACCCCGCAACCAAACGTATTGAACTCGCATCGGGCGAAACGCTGACCTACGATAAAGCCTTGATTTGCCCCGGCGGCAAGCCAAATTCGCTGCCCGGATTAGCCACTGATCTGGAAGGCGTTTATACATTGCGGAGCCTACACGACAGTCAGAAACTGCGGGAACTCGGGCAATCAGGCAAACGGATCGTTATTATAGGCAGTTCGTTCATTGGGCTGGAGGGTGCCATGAGCCTGCGTAAACTTGGCAGTGACGTCAGTGTTATTGGTATAGAAAATACCCCTTTCGAGAAAATCCTGGGCGAAAAAATTGGCCGGGTCATACAGAAATGGCATGAAGAAGAAGGCATACAGTTTCACTTAGGCCGGAAAGTTGCCCAGTTAGAAGGCGAGGACACAGTAACCGCTGTTAGTCTCGATAATGGAGAGCGGATTCCCGCTGACGTTGTTTTGCTGGGTCTGGGTGTGAAACCCAATACCAATTTCCTGAAAGGTATTTCGCTTGAAAAAGACGGGGGCGTTAAAACGGATGCGTACCTGAAAATAGCCGACGACCTGTATGCCGCTGGTGATATTGCTCACTACCCAACGGCCAGCGGTTCGCAACGAATTGAACACTGGAAAGTGGCGGGTCAGCAGGGGCATGTGGCTGGTCTGAACATGGCCGGGAAAGAGGAGCCTTATCAGATGGTGCCTTTTTTCTGGAGCAATCAGCAGGGAAAACGAATCAATTACATCGGTCACGCTACCGCCTTCGACGACATTATTTTTGAAGGTGATCCGGAGAACGATGAATCATTTCTGGCCTTATACAGCCAAGAGGGGAAAATTATGGCCGCAGCCGGACTAAAGCGCGATCAGGACATTATTGCGATCCGCGAACTGATGCAGGAAAACCGGATGCCGTCTGCCGAAGCAGCCCGACAAGGTATTAACTGGGTTGATGAATTAAAGAAGCTGTAAAAAACATGGCTTTTTAGCCGTGATCGCATACCTGCTGAAAAGCCAAACCTGTTTACCTTTGTGGTCAAACCCTGGAAAACCGGTTTGGTTATGACGCATCAACTTGTACTCAGAAAGCCGCTGGCCTTTTTCGATCTCGAAACAACTGGCATCAATATCGCAAAGGATCGCATTATTGACATTTGCATTATCAAAGCGTTGCCGGGGGGCGAGGTAATCGTTAAAAACCAGCGTGTTCATCCAGGCATGCCAATTCCGCTGGAGTCGAGTCTGATTCACGGAATTTATGATGACGATGTTCAGGATGCACCCCCGTTCAAAGCAGTAGCCCGTACGTTGGCGCAGTTTCTGGATGGTTGTGACCTGGCTGGTTTCAACTGCAACCGGTTCGATGTGCCACTTCTGGTTGAAGAATTTTTGCGGGCTAATGTCGATTTCGATATGAAAAATCGACGAATGGTGGACTCCCAGCGTATTTTTCACCTGATGGAGCCACGGAATTTATCGGCAGCCTACCGGTTTTATTGCAATAAAGAGTTGATTGGCGCCCATGGTGCAGAAGCTGACACAATCGCCACGCTCGAAGTGCTCGATGCTCAGGTGCAGCGGTATATGGGTATGGTGGCCAAGGCCGACAGCGGAGCTGATGTTGTGTTTGAAAATGACATCGATATGCTCCACAGCCTGACGGCCAATAAAAACATCGACCTGGCTGGCCGCATGATTATCAACGAAAAAGGCGAGGAGGTTTTTAATTTCGGTAAACACAAAGGGGCTCCCGTTCTTGAGGTGTTAAAAAAGGAACCTTCTTTCTACGATTGGATTCTAAAAGGCGATTTCCCGCTCGATACCAAACGTCGTCTGACTGAAATCCGGCTACGGATGTTTAGCAACACCAAGCGTTAAGCTGAATTTTTTGCACAGGATGACAAGAAACGTCACAAAAGACACGGTTTTTACCTTAGTTTTACGATAAGCCCGCGCAGAGACGGAAAACACCATTACACCAATTCCGAATAATCTTTACCTTTGCGGAACTTTGTATTAACCGGCAAGCCATGCAACCCACGCAGGACGTCCTCATTCCGGAAGTCATTCAACAAATACCGCTTACGTACTACCTGATTCTCAGTACCGCGCTTTTCGTTATCGGCATTATTGGGGTACTGACCCGGCGCAATGCCATCATTATCTTCATGTCCATTGAGTTAATGCTCAATGCCGTCAATTTATTACTCATTGCGTTTTCGTCGTATCGTTCCGATTCTTCGGGGCAGGTATTCGTCTTTTTTATCATGGCCGTTGCTGCCGCCGAAGTATCGGTTGGGCTGGCTATCATTGTCATGATTTACCGAAATACCCGCTCGATCGACGTGGGATTGCTCAATAAACTGAAATGGTAAAAGCAGATTTACAGTTTACGGTTTTCTGTACACAGGTGTGCGATGTAGCCATGCTGCCCAGCGGACTTGTTCTTCCTGAAGGCATCGCGCAACCGTAAACTTTAAACCGAAAACCATAACCAGACCTTATGAAAATAGAAGTACTCAGTGCGTTAATTCCGCTCTTTCCGTTACTTGGCTTTCTTATTAATGGCCTCGGCTTTCGTCAGATACCAAAGGGTCTGGCGGGCGTACTCGCAACAGCGACTGTACTTGCTTCCTTCCTGCTGTCGATCTATCTGTTCAGTTCGTTTTCGGGCGATTCGCAACCAATCGTTGCGACGCTTTTCGACTGGATCAGTGTTGGTGATTTACACATCAATTTCTCGTTTCAGATCGATCAGCTATCCCTGCTGATGCTACTCGTGGTAACGGGCGTTGGCTCACTGATTCATCTGTACAGCATTGGCTACATGAGCCATGACGAAGGATTTGGCAAATTCATGGCCTTCCTTAACCTGTTTATATTCTTCATGCTGCTGCTGGTGATGGGGTCAAACTACGTCATCATGTTCATTGGCTGGGAAGGTGTAGGGCTTTGCTCGTATCTGCTCATCGGCTTCTGGAACAAAAATGTCAGTTACAACAATGCCGCTCGAAAAGCCTTCGTCATGAACCGCATTGGTGATTTAGGCTTCCTGTTGGGTATATTCATGCTCATCAATACGTTCGGCACAGTCGAATACATCGACATTTTTAAACAGGCTACGAGTTTAGAAATGAATGATAGCACCGTGCTGGTTATTACGTTGCTCCTGTTTGTGGGTGCCATGGGTAAATCGGCGCAGATTCCGCTCTACACCTGGCTGCCCGACGCTATGGCGGGTCCAACGCCTGTGTCGGCCCTGATCCACGCGGCTACCATGGTAACGGCGGGCATCTACATGGTTGTTCGGTCAAACGTACTCTACACGCTTTCCCCGTTAACGCTTGAAATAATTGGCGGTATTGCCATTGCGACAGCTTTGCTGGCGGCTTCTATCGGCCTATTGCAAAACGACATCAAAAAAGTGCTGGCCTATTCGACGGTTTCGCAATTGGGCTACATGTTCCTGGGTTTGAGTGCAACGGCCTACACGGCGGGTATGTTTCATGTTATCACCCATGCCTTCTTCAAAGCCCTGCTGTTCCTGGGTGCCGGTAGTGTGATCCACGCCATGTCCGACGAGCAGGACATTCGAAAAATGGGTGGCTTACGGAAGGCATTGCCCATTACGTTCGTTACCTTCCTGATTGGGACAATTGCCATTTCGGGCTTACCACCCTTTGCCGGTTTCTTCTCCAAAGATGAAATTCTGGCGCATGTGTTCGAACACAACAAACTGCTGTGGGCGCTGGGCGTTCTGGGCTCTGGTCTTACATCCTTCTACATGTTCCGTCTGCTATTCCTGACTTTCTTTGGTGAATTTCGCGGAACCGAGGAGCAACGGCATCATTTACACGAGTCGCCCATTTCAATGACATTGCCGCTGATGGTACTAGCTGTGCTGTCGGCAATTGGTGGGGGGCTCAATCTGCCGGGTAATGGCTGGCTCAGTCATTTTATGTCGCCCATTTTTGAAGGGTCAAGACTGGTGAATCCTGAAGCGTTTGCCGAATCGACAGTCGAGCACAGCACCGAATATATCCTGATGGCCGTTTCGGCGGGAGTGGCCTTGCTGGCGCTGGTTATTGCTTATGTGATGTACATCAGCCGTCAGGCCGTTCCTGCGCCTGAATCCACCGAACGTTCGTTGCCCGAGCAAGTGATATACAACAAGTATTACGTAGACGAATTGTACGAAACGATCATTATTCGACCTATTCGTGGGCTGGGCGATACGTTGTATAGTTTCGGTGAAGGCCTTATCGATGGTATCGTGACCGGTATTGGCTGGCTCGTTCAGAAAACTTCAGCGCAGTTGCGATTGCTGCAAAGCGGCTCAATTGGTTTTTATGTGCTGGCCATGGTCGTAAGTATTGTTGCCATTTTTGCCCTACGGTTCTTTATTCGGTTATAAGCCGGTTCCCGGGTTTGGGTTTTTCCGGCTAAATAGTCGGTAAACGAAAGCCGGATGCCGAAAACTTGTTCAAGATGCTTACTCTATTTCTTATTCTTTACCCTGCCGTAGCGGCCACCCTGATTTTCCTTATTGGGGGAGAGCGAATAAAACAGGTAGCGTTGATCGCTGCACTGATTGAATTTGCGCTGGCTGGCTATGCCTTTTTCATCTTTAAACCCGATGCCACGTCTCAGCTTGGGTTCGACTATCCATGGATCGAGTCGCTGGGTATCCGGCTAAGCGCGGGTATTGATGGCATTAGCGTATTGCTGGTGTTACTGACTGGGCTGCTGGTTCCGTTCATTATCCTGTCGACCTTTAACCGGACGTATAAACAACCCGCCACGTTCTACGCGCTAATACTGTTTATGCAGGCGGCTTTGATGGGCGTTTTCACAGCTCGCGATGGGTTTCTGTTTTACTTTTTCTTTGAAGCGGCCCTGATTCCGATTTACTTTCTGGCGGCCATGTGGGGCGGAGAAAACCGGATTCCTGTTACCTTCAAGTTTTTCGTTTATACCATCTTCGGTAGTTTGTTTATGCTCATTGCGCTGGTGTACCTGTACTACCAGACACCGGCAGTCAATGGATCGGTTCACTCGTCGGCCATTGCTGATTTTTATAAACTTCAACTTACACCGCAGGCACAAAACTGGCTTTTCTGGGCGTTCTTTATTGCTTTCGCTATCAAAATGCCCGTGTTTCCTTTTCATACCTGGCAGCCTGATACCTACGTTGAATCGCCGACGCCTGCCACGATGCTTCTAGCGGGTATTATGCTCAAAATGGGCGTTTATGGTCTCATTCGGTTTATCCTGCCCATTGTTCCGCTTGGCGTTGAGACCTGGGGCAAAACGGCCATTGTTCTAGCCGTTATTGGGATCGTTTATGGCGCGATCATTGCCATTCGCCAGCGCGATATGAAGCGATTAATTGCTTATTCGTCGTTTTCACACGTTGGCCTGATGGCGGCCGGTGTGTTTTCTCAAACCGAAACCGGAATGCAGGGGGCGCTGGTACAAATGCTGGCCCACGGTATCAATGTGGTTGGCTTATTCTTTGTTGCCGATATTATCTTTTCCCGGACCAGCACCCGGCAGCTCGACCAGCTTGGTGGCATTACGCAGTCGACGCCCAAGTTGACCGTGTACTTCCTGATTATGCTGTTAGGGAGCGTGGCTTTACCCCTTACGAACGGATTCATTGGTGAATTTTTGCTGTTGCACGGCGTCTTCACCTATAATCATTACCTGGGTTTGGCGGCTGGATTTACCATCATTTTTGGTGCGGTATATATGCTCCGCATGTTCCAGAAAAGCATGTTTGGTCCCACATCGGCTCGTACAGAATCGTTTGCTGATCTGACCACTTCAGAAAGCTGGGTGTTTATCCCCCTGGTTGTGATGGTTTTCTGGATCGGCGTTTACCCACATACATTCCTTAACGTAACCGAACCTGCCGTGGCTAACCTGATGAAATACATCGGTACAACGTCAGTGTCCATGAAATAAGAACGTTTCCAGTCCATAGATTACGGGAGGCATACTATCGGCCCATAGTCTAGAAACTGAAAGCCCGGCGGGTGACCGCGTAAACTGTAAACCTATGTTTCCAATTGTTCTGTTATCGGTTTTTGGCATAGTAATGCTGTTTCTTGGCTTCATGAAGTCGAGAGCCGTTCTGTTGCCTGCCACTCTCTTATTTTTACTCATCACATTAGCCGTCAACTTCCTCGACTGGAACAAGACCTATTTGTATTTTAACGATATGTTGCGGACTAATAACCTGGCCATGGTGTTCACGGCTATTGTGTTAGTATCTGCCTTTCTGGTTGTCGCTTTGTCGGGTAGTTTGATTGAAGGTGAAGAATCGCAGCCCGCCGAATATTACGCCATTATTTTGTTTTCGCTGGTTGGCGCTGTCATGATGGTCAGCTTCGAAAACCTGACGATGTTATTCGTTGGCGTCGAAATTTTATCGGTTGCCATGTATGTGCTAACGGGCAGCGACAAGCGTAATCTGCGTTCGAATGAGGCCGCCCTGAAGTATTTTTTGATGGGGTCTTTTACCACGGGGATCATGCTATTTGGGATGGCCCTTTTGTATGGCGCCACCGGCTCATTTACCATTGCCGGTATTGGCGCTTATGCGGCTCATCCGCAGGTTGGCCTTTCGTTGTTACTATATGTGGGGTTGCTGATGTTGCTCATCGGCTTGCTTTTTAAAGTATCGGCTGCTCCCTTCCATTTCTGGACGCCAGACGTTTATGATGGCGCCCCAACGATTTTCACTGCCTACATGTCTACAGTGGTGAAGACGGCGGGCTTTGCTGCGTTATTTCGTCTATTGTCTGTTTCGTTTGTTGGCGTGTACAGTTTCTGGTGGATTATTCTGGCGGTAATTACGGCGATCACCCTCGTGATTGGTAATGTTACGGCGGTTTATCAGAATAGCTTTAAACGGATGATGTCTTATTCCAGCATCTCACATGCCGGTTATTTACTGATCGGATTAGCGGCTCTGGGCGCCCTCACCAAACAGGCTATCGTCTTTTATTCGCTTGCTTACTCGGTCGCCACAATTTCTGCCTTTGGTATCTTATTGTTGATCGCTCAGCAACGCAGTACGCAAACGATTACGGGGGAAGGGGTGATGCGTGAAAACTTTGACTCGTTTAATGGGCTTGCCAAGCAAAACCCATTCCTAGGATTTGCTATGACCGTCTCAATGCTGTCGTTGGCAGGTATTCCATTAACGGCAGGCTTTTGGGGGAAATTCTACCTGTTTTCGACAGCTGTTGAACGGGGACAGATCTGGCTGCTGGTGATTGCTGTACTTATGTCGGCAGTTGGTATTTACTATTATTTCCGGGTGATCATTGCGATGTATTTCCGGGACGGGGCGACCGAACCCATTCGAATAGCTCCTTTTTATCGATACGTGTTACTGGCTGCCAGCATTCTGACAATAGGATTAGGCATTGCACCGGGCCTTTTACAGGGGCTTTTCTAGCCAATATGTCACTAATAGACTGGCCACAGGCTAAAAAATAACTTATTGTTTGTTCCTGAGTTTGTAATTTTGAGTAGTTAGTCAGTCTAAAGGCAAACAAATTCGACTATTTGTCCAGTAAAGCAGTGAACGTGAGCAGTATCGACCAGCCGAAATATAAAAACTACAAAAGTTTTTTCTCGTTTTTTCTGACGGCTCTGCTTGGCGCATCTGTTAATTTTTTCAGCCAGATTCTCTATCGTAAATCCTTCGATTACTCCACCAGTGTTTTTCTTGGCTACCTGACGGCTACTGTCGTTAGCTTCGTACCGACAAAACTTTTCGCGTTTTCGGCTAAACAAACGGGTAATACAGGACGAGAGATGATCAAGTTTGGCATCATCGCTCTAGTGGCCTGGGGCGTTCAGGTGGGTGTCGCCGTAGCCACACTCGAATGGGTGGCTAATCCTTACTTTCCGAATGCAACTACGTTCTGGCGGGAGAAAGGGTCTCACGTGGTGGGCATGGGATTTAGCTTTCTGGCTAATTACTTTGGCCACAAGCTACTGACGTTTCGTAGTACAGGTATGTATGACAAAATTCGCTTCCGGGCACCCAAACAGGAAGAAAAGCAATATTGACAAAAACAGTTTCTTCAATTAAGCCAATTGGCAATAGTATTATTCTAGTGATAGTTGCTGTTTATAGAGTATTAGTGAACAGTGATTTTGGATTTACCAGGAAAAAACTATATTTGTGACTGGAAACCTAAAAAATCACTGAAGAATGAAAAAAGTATTCTCTTTATTGTTCGTTGGCAGCATGCTAACATTCGCAGCTTGCCAGAGCAAACCTAAAACAGAAGAAACGACAACTGATTCGACGGCTGTCATGTCAACTGACACCACCACGATGGCTACGGATTCTGCTTCGACCATGTCGACGGATTCTGCTTCAACGATGGCTGCTGACACCACGAAGAAATAAGTTCTTCTCGTCAAAATTTAAAAAAAGCCTTATTTTTATAAGGCTTTTTTGTTTTTAATCCCTTGGCAGATCCATTCACCCTTTACTTTCCTCCAACCGCTGCTGCCTACTGTCAGGCACTCTGGCAAGAGTATAAATTTCGCTTTCGGGTTGTTAAACCGCGGCAGACCCGGCTCGGCGATTTTAGAGTATTGCCTGATCACCAACTTCAGATTACGGTCAATGCCAACCTCAATCCATACGCTTTTCTGATTACGTACGTTCATGAAGTGGCTCATGCCGATGTTAATCTTCGGTATAAAAAGCGTGTTCAGCCACACGGTAAAGCCTGGCAAACGGCGTTTCAGCGACTTATGCAACCGCTACTGACAGAAGCCGTTTTTCCGCCAGCTATTCTACGGCCACTTCAGCAATACATGACTAAGCCGGCCGCTACAACCTATGCCAATCCAGCTTTAATGATAGCTTTACGCCAGGAAGATGCCAGCGTTCCGGACACAAGTGGCGAAAAAAAAATACTTCTGAGTAATGTGCTTGAAGGACAGGCCTTTCAGTTGGCAAAAAAGACGTTCGTTAGAGGTACGCTTCGCCGGACCCGTGTCGTTTGTAAAGAAGTATCTACGGGTAGATCATATGCCATTCTGGCTCATGCGTGGGTAGCCCCAGTGAAAAATGAAGAATGACAAATGAAAACTAGCCCAAAAATGGACGAAAGGCCGATAAGGCGATATTGGCTGTTCTATCTATTCTTCATTCTCCATTTTTTGATTTTCACTCATCCCCTGAGTGCGCAATCTGTTTTGCGTACCGGTCTGTGGGTAAAAATCGGCGTGACCCAGTCCGGTATTTACCGGCTCAGTCAATCGCAACTTATTCAGCTCAATCCGGCTTTTGCTACGGCTGACCCCAGACGGTTACACTTATACGGCAACGGAGGGGCCATGCTTCCGCAACCCAATGCTCAGCCACGTTTCACCGACTTAACCGAGAATGCCATTCAGGTCGTGGGTGAAGCCGACGGCCGCTTCGATGCGAACGATGGGCTCCTGTTCTTTGGCCAAAGTCCGCACATCATTCGATATGACTCCACGGCCCGTTGTTTCACACATCAGCTTAATGTCTATTCAGATACGACTTTTTACTTCCTGACTGTTGGCGATTCTCCCGGTTTGCGCATCGTGGATAAACCGGCGGGAACCCTTGCCGCCACACCCACAGTCACAACCTTCAATGATTATCAGTTTCATGAACAGGACTTGTTGAAAGTTCCGTCTGTTCGTTCAGGTCGGGAATGGTTAGGGGAGTACATGAATAGTGATACGACGCAGACCGTTTCATTCAATATGGCTGGTATACTGACAACTGTACCGCTGCGCGTAACGGCTTCGGCTGTGGCCGGAGCTCCCTCACCGACTCAATTCCAATTGCAGGTAAATGAGCAAGTCGCTGGTGTAATGCCAATGTCGGTGATAACAGGTTATGAATATGATTATCAGGCTGTTTCTCGTACAGATACATTTCTGACTAAAGTAACGGCAGCTACTAACCCTGTTAAACTGGCACTTACATTTCAACGAAACGGGCAATCATCGGCGCAGGGGTATCTCAACTTTCTGGCATTGCAGGCCCAGCGTGAACTTCGGCAATATGACAATGCCATGTGGGTCCGTCGGTTATCCGTTGGGCAAGTGGCTGTTCGGCAGGCCACGTCCAGTTTACGAGTTTGGGATGTAACGAATCCCCTTGTTCCTACGAATCAGCTATATACGCTATCAGGTACACAGGGTGCAGGTTGGTTAACCAATCGAATCAGTGATTATTTTCTGTGGACCGAAGCTCAGTTTTTATTACCCGTATCACTGGCAACGGTGTCGAACCAGGATATTCGTGCCCAGGCTGCACCAGATTTGCTTATTGTGACACCGGCCGCCTGGCGTGAGCAGGCCGAACGATTAGCGAAGTTTCGGCGTGAACACGACCAGCTTTCGGTGCTGATCGTGACAACGCAGGAGGTCTTCAATGAATTTGGGTCAGGCCAGCCCGACCCAACCGCCATCCGGGATATGGCGAGGTATTTTTATCAGAAACAACCTGCAAAATTTCGGTATCTGCTACTTTTCGGTGATGCTACGTTCAATTATCGCAACATAAACGGATTAATTAGCTCAACGCAACTGGCGAACATGGTGCCGGTTTATGAAAGCCGGGAGTCATTACATCCAGTTTTGAGTTACTCGTCGGATGATTACTTCGGGTTCATGGGGGCCGATGAAGGCGAATGGTCTGAAACCACAAAAGGCGACTATAAAATAGATATCGGCGTTGGCCGACTACCGGTAAAGTCAGTCGATGAGGCTAGTACGGTGGTCGACAAACTAATCCGGTACAGTTCTGACCCAACTATGGCGGGTGACTGGCAAACCCGCATACTGTTAGTTGCGGACGATGGGGATTACAATATTCATCAGCAACATGCGAACCAACTGGCCACCAGCGTAGAAAAAAACTCCCCTGCTTATCGTCCCCAACGCGTTTTCCTGGACGATTATCCGCAGGAAAACACAAGCGATGGTCAGAAAGCTCCGCTTGTGAATCAGCTAATTGATCAGTCTATCGAAGATGGACAACTTATCATCAATTACAGTGGTCATGGTGGCAATTTGGTGCTCGCCGACGAGCAGGTTGTAACACTTAAAGATATTCTGTCCTGGAAAAATCGGCGATTGCCGCTTTTCGTTACCGCCACCTGCCAGTTCGGGCGTTATGACGACCCCTCCGCCAATTCAGGGGCTGAGCTAGCGTTACTGAGCCGAACAGGCGGTGCTGTTGGTCTGTTAACGACTACTCGGCCCGTATATGCCAATACGAATTTATTACTCAACCAGGCTTTCTACGACGCTGCTTTTAAACCTGTCAATGGCCAGATGCCCCGCCTGGGTGAAATCATGCAGAGCACAAAAAATAATAGTCTGAGTGGACCTGTGAACCGCAATTTTGCCCTTTTAGGTGACCCGTCCATGCGGCTGGCCTATCCACAGGCCAAGGCTGTACTCACCCGAGTGAATGGTAAAGCCATTACAGCTACCCGTCTGGACACCCTGCGGGCCCTACAAACTGTTGAACTGTCGGGCGAAATTCAGCAACTGGAGAAACGGCTGGCCACTTTCTCCGGCCTCCTCCGATTGACGCTCTACGACAAAAAAACAACGAAAACAACCTTAGGCTCCGAAGCGGGGAGTCCTAAGATGACTTACCAGACGTTTTCGGATCCAATATTTACGGGGCAGGTGGCCGTTCAGCAAGGGCAATTCACGATACGTTTCACTATGCCCAAAGACATTAATTACACCGTTGGTTTAGGAAAGCTGTACCTATATGCCGTGCAGGCCGACAGCGTACTCGATGCGGCTGGTAGTTATGATAGCCTGCGTATTGGTGGCAGCGTTCTTGTCGATACTATTGATAGTCAGCCGCCTACCGTAAAGATATCGGTAGTTGGGGGCGTACTTGACGATGAACTGGTTCGGGTAGCCGGACCAGATATAACTTTGCGAATTAGCCTGACCGATAACCGGGGCATCAATATAGCCCGTTCTGGTCTGGGGCATGAACTTACGGCTCAGCTGAATGCTCAACCGGTGGTGGTGCTAAACGAAAGTTATGTAGCTACTGGTATCGACGGGCGCCAGGGCGAGGTGTTGTACACGTTCCGGGACATCGCACCGGGAACCTACACGATTCGGGTCAAAGCCTGGGATATTAACAATAATTCGGCAGAGGGCACGTTGACCATAGTAGTTTCGGCACGTCCGGGATTGAAAGTGACTATATTGCGAGCCAGTCCTAATCCGGTTAGTACCCAAACCACGTTGATTGCCGAACTGAATCGCTCGGGCGAACCACTTGACTGGACATCGAGTATTTATGATTTGACGGGCCGATTGTTGTATCAGCAAGCAGGGCAGTGTACAGATTGCGACGCTAATCTGGTTGTTGGCACTTGGAACGGTTTAACCAATGCGGGGGCGCCCCTGGCCAATGGCCTGTATATTATTCATTGCCAAGTTCGTTCGGTGGTTGATGGCACCGTTGCCAATACAACCAGTCGATTAATACTAACCAAATGAATTCACAGACTTAAAGTTATCTCTTTTTCTAATTCAACCTTTCATCGTAATTTTGACCACACAGTACTGCCATTCTCACCATCATCGGTTGCTGTCGTTGACCAACTCACTTTTTATGAAGCGCAATTTTTTCCGTGTTCTTCTCGGCGCATGTAGTTTTTTCCCGTTCGTCGTCTCTGCTCAATCTCAAATAACGAATCTTAACGGCCAGCTAAATATTCCAACCTCATCGGTGCCCTTTCTTAATTTCACTCCGGATGCCCGTTCTGGTGCGCTGGGTGATGCTGGTGTAGCCCTTGGTGATGTAGATGCCAATGCTATGTTCTGGAATCCGTCGAAGTTGGTTTTTGCTAAACAGGACAAAGGAGCTTCGCTTTCTTATACGCCCTGGCTACGCAACTTAATTGGCGATATGTATTATACCTATCTGAGTGGCTACTCAAAAGTGGGTAAAAACTCGGCAATAGGTGGCTCGTTAATGTATTTTGACTTGGGAACTGTCGATTTTACAACGGCAACAGGTGTCGCAGCGGGTACATTCAATTCGCGCGAGTACGCCGTCACGGCTAGCTTTGCCCAGCGCCTTTCAGAAAATTTCTCGCTTGCTGTCGATCTTAAATACCTTAGCTCTAACCTGGCAGCAGGTAGCAGCAATCCAGCGCTGAAACCAGGGTCAACGGCCGCAGCCGATATTAGTGCCTATTATCAGAATGAAGCGCGCGATAACGCAACCGGTAAAGGAATTGGCTGGGCTTTTGGTGGGATGATCTCTAACCTGGGTGGCCGTATCAATTACGGCGGCACCCAAAGCTACTTTATTCCAACTAATCTGCGTTTAGGAACCCGACTCACCATCTTCGCCGATCAGTACAACAAATTCAACTTTGTACTGGATGCAAATAAATTGATGGTGCCAACGCCTAATTTCCAAACGGTCAATGGCGTAATAACCAACGTAAATGCGAATAAAAATTACTTTAGTTCGGTATTTGGTTCGTTCGCCGATGCGCCCGGTGGTTTTAGCGAAGAGCTGAAAGAAGTTACACTCTCGACCGGTGTTGAATATTGGTACAACGACCAATTTGCCGCACGGGTAGGTTATTTTAACGAGTCGAATGCAAAAGGTGGCCGTAAATACATAACAACCGGCATCGGCTTGAAACTACAGCAGCGTTTTGGTGTAGACTTCTCTTATCTGCTTCCTGTGAAACAAGGTAGCCCATTGTCTGAAACGTTCCGGATTTCGTTACTGCTGAGCCTCAACAAAGGTAGCCGCATTGGTGGCGATGATGAAGCTTATTCTGACGACTCTAACTAACTAAAAGAGCGAAAGGAAGAAAGAGTGAACGAGTGAAAACCTTACGGTTGAATTCACTCGTTTGCTCTTTCTTCCTTTCGCTCTTTTCGACTTATGACTCTCGATAGAACACAACCGCCTGCTTTTCAGGCCATTCAGCAAATACAATTACCTGCCGTTCAGTCGCACCAGCTGGACAACGGCATTCCTTTGCATCTTATCTCTGTTGCCCACCAGCCGGTTTTGCGTCTGGAGTGTGTGTTTAATGCCGGAACCTGGTATGAACAGATGCCAGGAAGTGCTTTTTTTACGATGAAGATGCTGTCGGAGGGAACGCCTTCGCGCTCGTCAGCGCAAATCAATGAATACATTGACCGGTATGGCGCGTTTCTGGAGCTGAACTCGGGTCCCGATCGGGCCAGCGTGGTGATTTACTGCCTGACAAAGTTTCTGCCGGATTTACTGCCGCTGCTGCGCGAGATGCTGACTGAACCAGCTTTTCCACAGAAAGAGCTGGACGACCTGCGTAACATTACGCTTCAGAACCTGCGCGTCAACTACGAGAAAAACGCCTACCTCGCGGGGGTGCTTTTTCGGGAAACGCTCTTTGGGGCTGATCATCCATACGGGCGTAGTCAGCGGCCGGAGGCTGTTGAAAAACTTACCCGACAAGGTGTTGTCGACTTTTTTGAACGGGTTGTTCGTCATCGTCCGTTTCAGATCGTGCTGGCCGGACAGGCGACGGAAAACGAGGTTGTCGCTATTAACCGTGAATTAGGGCAGTTGACTATCCGAACGGATACACTGGAATCCGTTGTTGGACCCATACAGGCCGATAATCAGTTGACTGTACTGGCCGAAAAACCCGACAGTATTCAGTCGTCCATACGAATTGGCCGCCGACTATTTACCCGGTCTCACCCGGACTTCTTTAAAATGCTCGTTACCAATGAAATTTTGGGCGGTTATTTTGGATCGAGGCTCATGAAAAATATTCGGGAGGAGAAGGGATTTACCTATGGTATCTCGTCGAATATGCCCTCGTTCCGACGGGATGGTTACTTTTTGATTGGTACCGATGTTAATAAAGAAAATACGCAGCAAACACTGGACGAGATCCGAAAGGAGATTCATCTCCTGCAAACGGAGCCCGTCCTGCCCGATGAATTAGAAACTGTTCAGAACTACATGGCTGGCGAGTTTGTCGGTTCGCTGAACACACCCTTCGAAATTGCGGATCGCTACAAGGTGATCTTGCTGGACGATATGCCCGCCGATTTTTTAACAACCTATATTCAAAAAGTGCGGGCCGTATCGCCGACGGATATTATGGAAATGGCTACCTGCTACTTAGCGTCTGATAGCCTGCGCGAGGTGGTTGTCGGTGGAAAATAGAGTTTTATAAACTAATTTTCTGAAATTTATTTACTAGTACAGTTGTTTTGTAGGTTAAAAAGGTTGACCGTCTAGTAACAATATCTTAATTTTGATCCCACATTCCGGTATCAGGAGCGTCAAATCAGTCAATTTTTTTATCCAGCAATAACTTATTTTATCTGTTGATGAATATCCTTCTCATTAGCATTACAGTGGTCGTGGCCTATTTGCTGGGCTCAATACCTACGGCTGTTTGGTACGGACAGGGCTTTTTCGGTCTTGACATTCGTAAATTCGGCAGTGGTAATGCTGGCGCTACCAATACCTTCAGAGTATTGGGCAAGCGAGCTGGTACTATTGTGATGCTTGTGGATGTTTTGAAAGGATATACAGCCGCCATCCTGTCCTCTTTGCTTTGGTATGCTGATGTCATTACGGACAAAGAAATTCTGACATTCAAAATAGTTTTTGGTCTTGTAGCCGTAATAGGTCATTTATACCCCGTTTTCGCTGATTTTAAAGGCGGTAAAGGAGTGGCTACCTTGCTGGGAATGGTGCTGGCAACGCACCCCGAAATGGCGGTTGTCTGCATCGGTATCTTTTTGCTGGTGGTTATCGCATCCCAGTATGTATCATTAGGCTCCATACTGGCGGCACTGGCTTTTCCCGTTCTGTTACTGCTCCGTATTTTTGGGCAAAAAGAAAGTCCTTTACTCATTGTTTTCGGGTTTGTTGTTTTTTTGTTGGTGGTGCTTACCCACCAAAAAAACATTGGCCGGTTGCTGCGTGGTCAGGAGACGCGAACAGTCCTGATTCGTCTGCGCAAAAAGCGATAGACACCAAAACGATTTTCCTACGATAACAACGCCCCGACGTTGCGCGAAAAGTGCGTAACTTCGGGGCGAACTTTTAACAATGGATGATATACAATGCGTGATGGACTTGTTTCCATACATCGTATAGCCTATATCATACAGTTTGATACGCATGACGACTTACCTTGAAGCCAACAAACAGCGGTTTTTAGACGAATTGCTGGAATTACTCCGCATTCCGTCGGTCTCGGCCGATTCTAATTTCAAAGGCGATGTTCGCCGGGCGGCTGAATTTGTTAAGGAAAAACTACAGGCAGCCGGTTTAGATAACGCTCAACTCTTTGAAACGCCGGGCCATCCAATCGTTTATGCCGAG
The DNA here is from genome assembly GCF_054776595.1 of Spirosoma horti. Lineage (NCBI taxonomy): Bacteria > Pseudomonadati > Bacteroidota > Cytophagia > Cytophagales > Cytophagaceae > Spirosoma > Spirosoma horti. Next base: position 451,056 of record NZ_BAAHBQ010000007.1, on the reverse strand, counting down.
AAGTTAATCGATCCAGCCAAGCCTACGGTACTGGTATATGGGCACTACGATGTTCAACCCGCCGATCCTTACGAGCTCTGGCACACGCCCCCGTTTGAGCCGACAATCCGGAACGAACGGATTTATGCCCGCGGAGCCTGCGATGACAAGGGCCAGTTTTATATGCACGTGAAGGCCATTGAAGCGATGGTTGCAACGGATGGGCTGCCGTGCAATGTGAAAGTGATGATTGAAGGCGAAGAAGAAGTGGGTTCCGACCACCTGGGTATTTTCGTCGCTGAACATCGGGATATGCTGAAAGCGGATGTTATTCTCGTGTCGGATACCAGCATTATATCGAACGATACCCCTTCGATCGAAATCGGACTGCGTGGACTTTCTTACGTAGAAGTACACGTAACGGGTGCCGATCGTGATTTGCATTCGGGGGTATATGGTGGTGGAGTCGCCAACCCAATCAATGTATTGTGCGACATGATTGCGTCTCTTCACGATGAAAACGGCAAAATAACGATTCCCGGATTTTATGATAACGTGGCCGATTTGAGCGACGCTGAACGGGCCGAACTGGCAAAAGCACCCTTTGACTTAAGCGAATATAAGCGAGATCTGGGCATCGACGAGGTGATGGGGGAGGCTGGTTATTCAACCAATGAGCGCACCTCTATTCGGCCAACGCTCGACGTGAATGGGATCTGGGGCGGCTACACCGGAGAAGGCGCCAAAACAGTATTGCCATCCAAAGCATCGGCGAAAATCAGCATGCGGCTGGTGCCTAACCAAACGCCCGACGAGATTACGGAGCTGTTTACCAAACACTTTATGGCCATTGCACCGGCTGGCGTTACCGTTACGGTTGCTCCACACCATGGTGGCATGCCCTATGTTACGCCCGTCGATTCCATCGAGTTTGAGGCAGCCAGCAAAGCCTTCGAAGATGCCTGGGGGAAAAAACCAATTCCGACAAGGGGCGGTGGAAGTATTCCGATTATGGCTCTGTTTGAGCAGGAACTTGGTGTCAAATCCATCCTGATGGGCTTTGGTCTGGACAGTGATGCGCTACACTCACCTAATGAAAGCTACGGGCTATTTAATTTTTACAAGGGCATCGAAACCATTCCTTATTTCTATAAACATTACGCTGAGCTTAAACAGTAATCTTGCTCCTTAGCTGGCTTACGCATTAACCCCGATTTTTCCTTTATGAAACAAACGCTGTCGGTTTTTTTACTGAGTATCTTATTAGGAGCAGGAGCTCTGGCGCAAACGCCTACTACGCCACCTGCCCGCGTTCTAACACCTGCTGAACAGCGGCAAAAAGAAAAAATAGATCGGGAAGTTCAGCGCGAACGCCAGATTCGGGCCGAGTGGTTGCAAAAACAACGCGAATACGAAGCAAAACAGGCTGAGAAAGAACGGCAACGGGCTGCCAAAAAAGCGGGTAAACCTATAGCTCCACCAACGCCCGTTGCTGCCCCCGCATCAACTAATAATCAGCCATCGACAAGTACCCCCGCACCATCCGTTGCTGAGCCCACTCGCAAGGAGAAGCGCGAACAGCGCAAAAAAGAAGCAGCTTCTGCACCGGCAACTACCCCCGCGCCCGTTGCTGAACCGGACACTCCGCCAGCCCCTGCAGCCGAAGCGCCCGCTGCAGCTCCGCGTCCGGAACGGGTTAAGCGGGAAAGAAAGCCCAAATCAGTTAGCGCAGAGCCTGTTACTGCGGAAGGTAATCGCGAAGCAAGCGTTGTTCGGCCAGGAAAAGAATTTTTACCCAAGGGCCATTTATTTGACCCGATCCTGCTGGACCCACTCGAAGCGCAAACCTACGGGAGCATTCTTCCCGGCTACTGGACAGAGGGTAAAAAGTATAAAGGAAGCATCGTGCCGTTTGCTTTTGGCTTTGCCAAGCCGTTTTACCGTCACTCAACCGATGCAACCCACGCAGAAGAATGGGTGCTTGATCTGGCGTCCTTCACGCAGTTCGAGGCTTATCATGACGATGTGCAGGATAAAGCACGTCGGCAAATCATGAATACGGATTATAAAATCAGCATCATCTATAATGTTCGGCGGGGTGATAACAATTACCGGTTTCGGGTCTATCATATATCCTCTCACCTGGGCGATGACTACATTTACCGGAATAAATTAACCGCTCCTTCGCCTAATTCGGTCAACTATGAACAATTGGATGCTACCTACAGCCGCGTAGTGGATAACTGGCGTTTGTATGGTGGGCTGGGCATCGTATTGCGAAAAGCGGAAGAACGCAAACTGATGAGCGCTCAGTTAGGCGCCTTCTATAAAAAACCTTCGGCTAGCGCAGCCCGCCTGGTAGGTGGTGTCGATATCAAGTTCTGGCAACAGACGGATTTTCGGCCCGGTATTCATGGAGGCATTGGTGTCGAATTGGGCCGTACCCAGAACAACCTGACGTTTCTGCTGGAAGGATACTCCGGTTTCCGGCCTTACAGCCAGTATGAACAACAACAAACGTCGTGGATAGGCGTTGGGCTCTACCTGAATCCGTTTTGATGAGGAAAGACGTACCATACAGGAGCTGTGATCTAGTCAACTGGCCCAAAGCATACGTCCTATAGTAAACATACATACATGAATTTATCTGCATTAACGGCGATCTCGCCCGTCGACGGTCGCTATCGGTCACAAGTTGACGCCCTGGCTCCTTATTTTTCGGAATTGGGCTTGATTCATTACCGCGTTCGCATTGAGATCGAGTATTTCATCGCGCTTTGCGAGTGGCAGGTCCCGCAATTGTCCGGCGTTGATCGGGCGCAGTTTCCTGTGCTGCGGTCGCTTTACGAAAAGTTTACGGAAGCCGATGCGTTACGCATAAAGGAAATCGAGAAAACAACGAACCATGACGTTAAGGCCGTTGAATACTTTATAAAAGAGAAGCTGGAAGGCTCGCCTGTAGAGCCGTTTCTGGAGTTCGTCCACTTCGGGCTAACCTCACAGGATATTAATAATACGGCCATTCCATTGCTCCTGCGCGACGCCCTCGATATGGAGATCGTTCCGCTTTATCGGGATGTGTTCATGCGATTGCAGGTACTGGCCGAACAATGGAAAGATGTGGCTATGCTGGCCCGCACCCATGGCCAGCCCGCATCACCGACCCGATTGGGTAAAGAACTTCTGGTGTTTGTGGAGCGGATTGAAAAGCAACTCCAACTTTTGTCGACCATACCGACAGCTGCCAAATTTGGGGGCGCAACGGGCAATTTCAATGCTCATACGGTGGCCTACCCGAACGACGACTGGAAAAAATTCGGGGATACGTTCGTCGAAAGCCTGGGCATGGTCCGGAGTCAGTTTACGACTCAGATTGAGCATTACGATATGCTGGCCGCTACGCTCGATGCCTTCAAGCGATTAAACACCATCCTGATCGACCTTGACCGCGATGTGTGGACGTATGTGTCCATGAACTACTTCAAGCAAAAACTGAAAGAAGGAGAGGTTGGCTCATCGGCGATGCCGCATAAGGTCAATCCCATTGATTTTGAGAACTCAGAGGGCAACCTGGGCATTGCCAATGCCTTGTTCGAGCATTTGTCTGGCAAACTGCCAATTTCCCGGCTGCAGCGTGATCTGACCGATTCTACGGTACTGCGAAGTATAGGCGTTCCCTTTGCTCATTCGGTTATTGCCCTGAAATCCTTGTTGAAAGGGCTTAGTAAACTGGAGCTGAACCCAACCGCCATTGCGGCCGACCTGGACGAAAACTGGGCCGTCGTTGCGGAGGGCATCCAGACCATTCTTCGCCGTGAGGGCTATCCCAAACCCTACGAAGCGTTAAAAGCCCTGACTCGTACGAATCAGAAAATTACGGCACAAACAATCCGTCAGTTTATTGATGAACTGGACGTATCGGATGCCGTAAAAACTGAATTGCGCGCTATAACGCCGTTTTCGTATACGGGCCTATAGTTGTATTGGGGTTCCGGCAAGCGTTACGAATCTATCCGTTTTGACTTCGAATACCTATTTCCCGCATAAACTCATCTTTATAATTACTACCAATCGGTAGTTCGATTGTATCGATAAAAACTCGATTGCCTTCTATATGGGTGATCCTGGATTTGTTGACGATAAACGAGCGATGAATGCGAATAAAGATTTTTTGGGGAAGTAGCTCGGTGAAGGCAGAAAATGCCATGCCAGGCATAATTAGGCTTTGCACGGTAACGATTTTTGTGTAATTGCCATTGGCTTCGGCATAAAGTAGATCGTCGTGCAGAATTTTATATATTTTCCCGTCAAACTTGATAAAAAGATAATCGTCTTTTTTCGCGGGTGCTGTTGCCGCTAAGCCTTCCGGAGCTAGTTTTTCGACCGCTTTATCGACAGCAATAATAAAGCGGTCTAATGAGAAGGGTTTGAGCAGGTAATCGCAAGCCGATAAATCGAACGCATCGACAGCATGTTCTTTGTAGGCTGTGGTAAAAATCACCTGCGGCTTATTCTTCAACGTTTTTAGAAAAGCGATTCCATCCAGCACCGGCATATTGATATCCAGGAATAAGATATCGACTGTCTGTGTTTGCATCACCGCTTTGGCTTCCAGCGAATTGCCACACATAGCAACCACGTGCAGATTGGGTAAATGACTGCAGTAGGTTTTAACGATCTCGCGGGCAATTGGCTCATCGTCAACAATCAGGCAGTTATAGGTAGCCATGTTCCTTCATTTTTAGCTGCAAGTTCACCGTATAAAACTCGCTATCGCTTTGATACTCTAGTATGTGTTCGTTTGGATACAGCAAGGTTAATCGTTTCGTTACATTAGCCAATCCCAACCCATTGCTTTTGTCGGCATTACCAATAGTGGCTTTGCTGTATGAGTTTTTTACAGAAAAAAGAATCATTTTCCCCCAGGTCTTCAGGGTGACTTCGATGAATATTTTTTCGCTTGCTGTATTCTTTGAATGTTTGAACGCATTTTCTATGAAAACGATCAATAACATAGGTGCAATCTTGATATCCGTACGCGTTACGTTTTCGATATCAGTCGTTAGTTCAAGCCGGTTGCCAATGCGTATTTTTTCAAAGTCGATGTAATTCGTAATGTAAGCTAATTCATCGGCCAGGGGCACAAACGTTTCTTTAACATCGTAAACGGAATAACGAAGCAGGTCAGATAGCTTTAATAACAAAGGCGGAATTTTTTCGTGCTGCGTTAGCGACAGCCCGTATAAGTTATTGAGGGTATTAAATAAAAAATGTGGACTCAACTGCGACTGTAAAAGTTGTAACTCACTTTGGCTTGTCGCGGCTGATGCCTGCGCTTCCTGCAATTGATTTTTCGTAACTACCCGGATTAGTTTAATGAGTATGCCCAGCGCAAGACTTATGATGGCAAAGGGAATCCAAAACAACAAAAGGTTAATGGCTGCTCTGCCCTGGAGCGGAAAATCAGCATGGAAAAATAACCAGCAGATATTCGCTATAATTAAAACAAACAATCCGCCAAGAAGCACATTCGATACAGGTTTTATTTTTGCCGACCAGATCTGCGCTATATACCGCCCCGCAAAAACGCCTGCAATAAAACAGCCCGTTGCGGCCGTTGCAACGGCTTCGTCTTCGTGTACATCGATGGATCGTACATACGTTTCGATGGCCAGGTATATAGGCACCGAAACGATAAGAGATAGACCTGCATAAAGACTTCTCCCAAAAAAATTATTGACCCAATTGTCTGTTATATGACTCATGTTGTACCAGTTTTCCTGCTTACTGGGCTGTAAAATTGGGGACATACGGCAAAGCGAAGAAATTATACTGACGAACGCCCCCAAACGGATGACAGAAGCCTCAAGGTTGTGTTTAAACCGGTTCAACAGCCCAAAACAGTTTTCTGTCAGGCATTAGCCAAGGTACAACACAATGATTGCTGGCTGTATTTCTAGCAATCAATATTTGCTGAGGATTTTTTAACCAAATACCCCAGCAACGAATGAAACGGATACTCTACACGAACCTCCTCTGGTTACTCATGCCTGGAGCCTTTGCCCAACCTGTGCTTAAAACGATTTCCGGGTCCGTAAAAGACAGCAGGAATGACGCTATTCCAGGAGCAACAGTCCGTTTATTAACGGCGGTCGACTCCATCCTGGTGAAAGGTGAAGTTACGAATGCCGATGGAAAGTTTCAGCTAAGCAGCCTGGTTAACGGTACCTACATACTAGCTATTACGGCAATTAGCCAAAAGCGTTTCACCAGCGTTCCCCTTACCATCGACGACGCCCATACAACCATTGTCTTGCCCGTATTTGTCCTGATGCCTGCTAGAGATATAGCCTTAAAAGAGGTAACCGTAACGGCAAAAAAGCCTTTGCTTGTCCAGGAAATCGACAAAACAGTCGTCAATGTGGAGGCTATGATTAGCAGTGCGACGAGTAATGCCCTGGAGGTACTTGAGAAAACGCCGGGTATAACCATCGCCAGCAATGGTGAAATTAGCCTGAATGGTCGAAGCGGTGTAACCGTGCTCATTGACGGTAGAAGCACCTATATGTCGGCGCAGGATTTGACGGCTTATCTAAAATCAGTGCCCGGCGGCCTTCTGGATAAACTGGAATTGATGGATAATCCATCCGCAAAATATGATGCTGCGGGAAATGCAATTATTAATATTCGTCTTAAAAAAAATAGAGTTGGTGGTTTAACCGGAAATGTGTCGATGGGTTACTCGCAAGGCAGATATGGCCGGAATAATGATGCGCTGAACCTGAACTATAAGTATAAAAAAATTAACCTGTTCACGAATTTGGGTTATACGGTTGAAAAAACATATAATCTGGATAACTATGATCGCCGGTTTTATTCACAAACCAATGAATTGACATCAACGGTCGAGTTGAAAAATAAGTTGATAAATAGAAGCCACGGGCAAAGTGTAAATCTGGGTTTAGATTATAGTGCATCAACCAACACAACAATTGGGTTTATTGTCAATATAAATGGCGGTAGTGGGAAAAGTAATTTTGATTACATAAGTAAAAATTTCGACACTACGTATCAGTTAGATTCTATTGGATCAGGACAAACAGTGAGTAATACATCACGGACAAACGTAGGCACTAACCTTAATTTTTCACATAAATTTGGTACGTCTGGACGGGAGATTTCAGCGGATGTTAATTACCTTACTTACCAGTCAGAAACAAACCAGTCGTTGCAAAATATTGTGTACCAGCCTAATGAGGCTTTGTTGGATCGGAACGATTTTTTGTATGCTATTCCATCACGTATAAAAATCTACACCGCCAAAGCGGATTATGTCCATCCATTTAAAAACAAAGCAAGGCTGGATGCCGGATGGAAATCGAGCGTTGTCGATAACGATTACATCGCAAGCTATTATGATGTGATCAATACGGTTAGCTCGATTGATAATGGGAAGTCGAACCATTTCAAATACCACGAAAACATTAACGCGGCTTATGTAAATAGTCAGAAAGAATGGAAACGATTTGGATTTCAATTGGGCTTACGTGTCGAAAATACGCAGGCCCGTGGTCAGCAATTAGGTAATGAAGTCGTACAACGGAGTGAATTTACCAAAAACTACACGGGTATTTTTCCAAGTGCTTTTATGAATTATAAACTGGATACACTCGGCAGAAATACGTTTAGTTTGATGGTGGTTCGACGGATCAATCGGCCAAATTATCAGCTACTTAATCCGTTTGTCTTCTTTAAAGATCAGTATTCTTATACGGCGGGAAATCCATTATTGAATCCACAGTATCAGAGCCGCTATGAGTTGAAATTTCAGCACAAACAATTCCTGAACATGGGCCTGAGCTACAACAAGTTCACAAACGTAATCTTTCAAACTACGCAGGCTGTCGACAATATTTTTATTAATAAACCTGAAAACGTAGCCAATGGCTACATGGCAATCTTGAATACCAGTTTATCTGTTTCGCCCAGAAAATGGTGGTCCATCAATTATACAGTCAGGCTCTCCCATATGGGACTTGAGGGGCAGGTATACACAGAAAAGCTGAGTTATAGCACCAATGTGGCCCGGTTTGACGCTAATAACTACTTCACAATTAATAAAAACTGGAACGCCGAGTTTGGCGGCTATTATGCAAGTAGCGATCTGAATGGACAAACGGTTACGAGCAGTATGTACCGGTTAAATGCGGCCGTACAGAAGAAAATATGGAACAACAAAGGCAGTATTCGCTTGAGCATTGACGACCTGTTTCATTCGTGGGTTTATCACAACAGGTCAATCAGTTTAAAGCAGGCCGAGTATTTTCAAACCAGCCAGTCCGATACCCAGCGCATTGGCTTTGCGTTCACGTATCGTTTTGGCAAAGACACATTTGCCCGCAAGCGCAGGCACACGAACAACGCTTCGGATGAGGAAACCGGTCGATTGTAATGGAATCTATTGACCCGCTACAGGGCGGGTTTATGGTTGTTTCACAATGAAAAACCGTCCTTATCGTCCTGCCATAATTGGTAGTTGGAGCAGAACGATAAGGGCGGCTTCTCTAAATAAGCTATCCCTTCGATAATTCCGTTGAACGGGTTTGGGCTGCTTTGATACCAGCAACGAGTGTATCGGCTAAACCACCGCTCTCAAATTCGCGCAGGGCGGCTTCAGTAGTGCCGCCTTTTGAGGCCACCGCTTTGATGAGTTCGTCCAGCGATTTATCGGCGGTATTGATCAGGTGATAAGCCCCGAGCATGGTCTGCTTGACGAGCAAGGCCGATACGGCATCATCGAAGCCCATTTGTTTGCCGGCATCGATCATGGCTTTCACGACATAATAAAAGTAAGCAGGACCACTGCCACTAAGCGCCGTTACGGCATCGAGCATCGATTCGTCTTCCAGGAAAATAGACCGGCCCGTGGCATTGATCAGGTTTTCAACCCGGCGCAGGCTGCTCGAATCCACTTCTTTGGCGGCAGTAAATCCGGTTATGCCCATGCCTAGCATAGCGGGTGTGTTGGGCATTGCCCGAATGACCAACGGATGCCCCAGCTTTTCCTGAATTTGTGCCATTGGAATGCCTGCCATAATGGACAGCACAATCTGAGAAGGTTGGATAACGGCTCGGAGGGCTTCGTGAACGCTGTTGAAATCCTGCGGTTTAACCGACAAAATGATTAGGTCCGTTTCGCCAATATGGGGGCCAATGGTGTCGACAACAACACCCGCTTTTTCATTTTTAAGTGCTTCTGAGCGATCGGCGCTTTTTTCGATCAGCAATAGGTTTTCCTTCTTTACAAGATCATATTGCAAAAACGACTTGGCGAATGCCATGCCCATATTCCCACAACCAACGATAGCAATTTTCATTTTTTCAATGAGTGAATTAGTGAATGAATCATGGTTGATGAAGTAGTCCGCTGGCCTGAGCCAAAAGAAAAAGGGTCAGGTTATACACCTGACCCCACAAAACTAATGACTTGCTGGTAACCTATTGGCCCCCTTTCAGAATTTCTTCTAATTTCTGTTCCAAAGCCTCGCCCCGCAGATTTTTGGCGATTATTTTGCCGTCTTTGTCGAGCAGGAACGTCGCTGGAATGGCCTGCACACCGTATTGCTGAGCAGCTGCCGATTGCCAGAATTTTAAATCCGAAACGTGGGTCCAGGTGAGGTTGTCATTCCGGATGGCTTTCGTCCAGTTGGCTTTGGCCTGGTCGAGCGAGACGCTGTAGATCGCGAAGCCCTTATCCTTGAACTTGTTATACATCCGAACGACATTGGGGTTTTCGGCCCGGCAGGGACCACACCAGGATGCCCAGAAGTCGATCAAAACATATTTTCCCCGCAACGATGACAGCGGAACGGGCGTGCCCGTGGTGTCGTTCAGTGCGATTTCGGGAGCGGGAGCCCCTACAGATACGCCTTTGATCCGAGCGACCCGCCCGATTAATGATTTGGCATGCGGGCTGTTTGGGTTCTCTTTCTCAAACCGTTGCGCCAGTGTGTCGTAGGTCGCAAAATCAGTATCGATATTAATGAAGTTCAGCGCAAACAGAGATACCAGGGAGGTTCCCATTTCGGGTAACATCGCTTTTACTTTGTTGACAACGTCCTGTTCGGCAACCTGATAGGCCTGCTCGATCTGCGTAATTCGCTTGTTATCTTTTTTCTCGGTTGCTGCGGCCACTTCTTTGTTCCAGTTCTTCACCTTCGCTTCCATTTCGGTGCGAAGAGCCGTTAGCTTTCCGTAGTAGTCCATGTTTTTGGAGCCTGTAACGGTTGCTTTGCCGATTTGACCAGTCTTAGCATCCATCACGAAGCCATCAGCCAGTACATTCAGCGTTTCGCCCCCTTCTACCAGGAGCGCCATTTTCTGGTTGCCGCCCACATTCAGCACAAATACTTCACCGCCGTCGGCTACCTTGCTATTCAGGGTAAACAGGTTACCCGCCGTCACTTTGGTCGAGTCAATTTTGTGAGTAGGCTGCGAGTTTGTCTCCAGATAAACGTAGCTCCCTGGCGTGGCTTTATTGATTTTGCCCGTTACCGTAAAGGGTTTGGTGGCCTGCGCGTGGGCCGCCAGGCTCAACGCGACCAAACTGGCTATACTAAAAAATAAGTTTTTCATGCTTTTTGTAAGGTCTTTGCTAATAACTCATTTACCAATTTGGGATCGGCCGAACCTTTCGATTTTTTCATTACTTCACCAACAAATAAACCCAGTAAGTTCTTTTTACCTTTTCGGTATTGATCCACCTTGTCGGGCCAGGCAGCCAGTACCTCTTCTACCAACGTTTGCAGAGCGTCTGTATTGCGATTCTGAACCAGGCCATTTGCTTTGGCAAGGTCGGCGGGCTTTGCATCAGGCTGCCCAGCCATTAGCGTAAAGACTTGCTGAGCAGCCGTTTGGCTAATGGTGCCGTTGTCGACCAGGGTAATCAAATCGGCTAGTTGCTCGGCTAAAACCGGAAACTGGCGGTCGCGCAGGCTTTTTTCATTCAGCTGCCCTTTCACTGGCCCCATAATCCAGTTCGACGCTGCTTTGTAGTTGGTCGTATGCACACAAACGGCTTCGTAATAATCAGCTAGTTCTTTGGCGTCGGTCAATAAAGCCGCATCATAGTCAGGAAGGCCATAAACGGTGGTGAACTTCTGATACAGGGCGGCTGGCAGCATGGGCATGCTGGCCTGAATAGCAGCCAGCCACGTGTCTGAAATGACGACGGGCGTCAGGTCTGGATCGGGAAAATAACGGTAATCGTTCATCGTTTCCTTTTCCCGCATCGCGTAGCTAAGCCCGGTAGCCGCGTCGAACGTACGTGTTTCCTGAACAATGCGCCCATTTGTCTCTGTCAGTTCAACCTGCCGCAAAAATTCACTGTCTACCGCCCGCATGACATTCCGAATCGAGTTCAGGTTTTTTACTTCAACCTTCGTGCCTAAATGCGTTGCGCCCTTTGGCCGAATGGACACATTTACGTCGCAACGCAATGATCCTTCTTCCATGTTGCCATCGCAAATGTCCAGATACCGAACCAATCGGCGAACTTCAGTCAGGTACTGACCTGCTTCGTCGGCGGTGCGAATGCAGGGATCGGTTACCATTTCGATGAGGGGCGTTCCGGCACGGTTGTAGTCCAGTTGTGTGGCCCAGTCGTCGCCATCGTGAATGGATTTTCCAGCGTCTTCTTCGAGGTGAATGTGATGAATCTGGATCGTTGTCTGATAGGGTTCGCCCGTGATCGGGTCTTTCACGTTGACCAGAATGCCCCCACCTATACAAATTGGCCCTTTATCCTGCGACAGTTGATAGCCTTTCGGCAGGTCGGGATAAAAATAGTTTTTACGGGCAAAGACATTATGACGCGTTATGGAACTCCCGCAGGCCAGACCCATCCGAATGGCATAATCAACGGCTTTGCGGTTTAGTTTGGGCAGTGTGCCGGGGTGCCCCAGCGTAATGACACTGATGTTGGTATTTGGTTCAGCACCGAAAGCATTGGCATCGGCGGCAAAAATTTTGCTTTGTGTGAGCAGCTGACAGTGTACTTCTAACCCAATAACGGCTTCGTATTGAGACAGAACCTCCGGCGAAATGAGCACTTGGTCCACCATTGACAAGAACTAAATAAGTTTAGACAAAGATAGGCAGAAATTAAACAGCCCCTTGCCGCCAATACGCTTTCGCCTGACGACCAGAACTACCAAACAATAAATAGATGAGCGGGCAAGTGTCTATTTAAATAAACCTGTAGTCTAAAATCTAGTTAACATCAACCCACCTGTCCAATGGCTACCCAAACTGTCGAATTAGTACGCGAGAAGAATATCGTTGTGGAGAAGAAGTACCACATGAGTTATGAGGAATTTGCGAATGAACATCTTTTTGCGAACTATCCGGTTGTGATTGGGGATGCCTGCGAAGCTTGGTCGGCAAAGAATAAATTTACACCTCAGTTCTTCAAAGAGCGCTACAGCGACCGGGAGGTGATCATCGCTGGCCAGCCTTATAATTTTGGCGACTACATCGACTGGATGTTAACGGGTACTGAGGAAAATCCGGCCCCATATCCGTGCACGTTACAGGTCGAGCGTGATTATCCTGAATTGTTGCCCGATGTATTGCCCCGGCTGAAATATGCCCAGCCCGATCGTATTCAGAGCAAATTGTTGCCGAATCGGTTGTTGTCGGGTGCGAACACGCTAGAGATTTTTTTCGGTAGCCCAGGTGCCCAGTTCCCTTACGTTCATTACGACTACATGAGCCTGCATGCGTATATCACGCAACTGTATGGGCATAAGGAATTTACGGTTATCCCGCCCGATCAAACGCCCTATGTATATCCCAAGCCGGATAATACTTGGGTTTCTGAAGTGGATGATATTCGAAATCCTGATCTGGAAAAATATCCATTGTTCGCCAAAGCGACGCCGGTCACGTTTGTGGTGGGCCCCGGCGAAACGCTGTTTATTCCCTGTGGCTGGTGGCATACGGCTCGTTCACTTACGCCAACTATATCTGTAGCGCTGGATTGCCTGAATGCATCCAACTGGAAAAACTTTATGCAGGAAGTTGACACCAACATGAGCCAGCGCCGACCTGCGTTAGCCAAAGCGGTTCAGACCTATCTGTCGGTACTGGGTAGTGTGTTGGGAACCTTCGAACGGTAATCAGGATACGTGGAGTTGGGAAGGCCACGTATTAGAGCACATTCAGCCGATATTTCAGATAAGTTTGGGCCAGTAGCGCAAATTTCTGTGGATTAGGTACTCTGACCCGTTCAGTCTGAATGCGCGTGGCGGATAACTGTTTAATCTTATTGAATAAGGTTTGATAGTAAATGTAAGCCAGATAAACGCCCATTCTGGCTCCACGCGGCAGGTTCATGATGCCAATATACGCTTCGTCGAAGTCGCGCTGAATGTCAGCTTCGATGAGTTGCTTAGCATCGCGCCCGAAATCGTTGAAATCGACACCGGGGAAGTAAGTACGGCCCCGATCGACAAAATCGCTTTTTAAATCGCGCAGGAAATTTACTTTTTGGAAGGCAGAGCCAAGCTTGCGGGCCGATGCCCGCAGGCGATCGAACTCCGCTAAATCACCCTCGCAGAAAACCCGTAAGCACATAAGGCCAACCACTTCCGCAGAGCCATATATATATTCGTTATAGCCATCAGCGTCATAGTCCTGGCAGTATAAATCCATTTCCATACTTTTTAAAAAAGCTTCGATCAGTTCGTGTTCGATCTTATACTGACCCACAACTAACTGGAAAGATTGCAACACAGGATTCAGACTAATACCTTCTTCGATGGCCTGGTAAGTATCGTGTTTAAAGCGCAGAAGCAACGTCTTTTTATCGTAGTCGTGGAAGGTGTCCACAATCTCATCAGCGTATCGAACAAATCCATAGATAGCATAAATCGGCAAGTGAAATTTACGGTCAAGCGTTTTAATGCCTAACGTAAATGACGTACTGTAATGCTCCGTAATTAGCTTACTGCATTCCAGTGCGGTTTTGTTGAACAATGCCATCATAAAAATTGAGCGTATGGTAGTTTTTGAGGTTAGGAATAAACAAGTGAAAACTAGTAAACGGCGTAAGTTACAAGAAGTCAGGTGAATTATATGGCTACTCCACTGCGCCGGACCTAGTGGCACATCGCCGGTATTAAGTAATCTCTTTGGCCACTTCATCGGCTACCACTAGCCCTGAGATGAGGGAAGGAGGCACACCTGGACCTGGTACGGTGAGTTGACCGGTGTAAAACAAGTTGTTAACCCGTTTGTTCTTCAGGGATGGCTTCAGTAATGCCGTTTGGCGTAAGGTGTTCGCGAGGCCATAGGCGTTTCCACGAAACGCATTATAATCCTGTTTAAAATCACGATGGGCATAACTACGCTTAAAGATGATATGGCTACGGATGTCTTCACCAACATACGCTTCGAGCCGATCCATGATCATGTCAAAATAATAGTCGCGGGTTGACTCATCATCCGTGAGGTCGGGTGCAACAGGGATCAGCAAAAACAAATTCTCGCACCCTTCCGGTGCAACGCCAGGGTCCGTTTTTGAGGGGGCCGACGCATAAAATAAGGGTTTGGATGGCCAGCGGGGCGTTTCGTAAATCTCCTGGGCGTGAAGTTTGAAGTCCTCATCGAAGAAGAGCGTATGGTGCTTCAGGTTTGGTACGCGTTTGTTGATGCCCAGATAGTACAACAGCGAGGAGGGAGCCATGACGCGCGTGTTCCAGTAAGCGTCATCGTAATTTCTATTTTCTGGCGTAACCAAACTTGTTTCTACATGATGATAATCGGCCCCGGCAACAACGGCATCTACCTCAAAAATACCATCAGCCGTCACCACACGCCGAGCTTTGTTTTTGAGTATATCAATTTTCTGAACCGTCTGATTCAGTAAAATCTTAACACCTTTTTCTTCAGCCAGGCTAACCATCGCTTTCACAATTTCGTGCATGCCACCCATCGGGTACCAGGTTCCCAATGCCATTTCGGCATAGTTCATCAGGCTGTACATCGCGGGCGTGTTGGCGGGTGTGGCACCCAGAAACAGAACCGGAAATTCAATGATTTCAAGTAAGCGCGGATTGGTAAAAAACTTACGCGCATGGCTGGCAAACGATTTGAATACATCCAGGCGGGTAACGTCATACAGTAGTTTGAGACTGATAAATTCGGAAACAGACCGGCTTGGCTTCCAGACGAATTTATTCATACCTACGTCATACTTGTAGGCAGCCTGCTTCAAAAATTCCCGTAGTTTGAGACCGCTTCCGGGTTCTATTTGTTCAAAGAGGGCTTCCAGCTTATCCAGCCCGGCAGGGAGATTCACCGCTTCGTCGGGCCCGAAAACGACAGTGTATGAAGGGTCAAGACGAACGAGGTTGTAATAATCAGCCGGTTTTTTACCAAAGCGGGCGAAATACGTTTCGAATACATCGGGCATCCAGTACCAGCTTGGCCCCATGTCGAAGGTGAAGCCATCTGCCTCAAAAACGCGGGCTCGGCCGCCAGGCATGTCATTTTTTTCAAGGATAGTAACGTCGTAGCCTTTATCGGCCAGGCTTGTGGCTGCCGCCAGCCCGGCAAACCCGGCTCCTATAACAAGAACTCGTTTGGGCATTGAGGGTGAAATGAGTAGGTAAGAGCTTAAAAAAGTGCTTGATGAAGAAATTTGTTTAGGCTAAACTATCTAAAATTTCTAATCAACGGGCTCTTATCTACACAATGACCATGTCAATTTCAAGGATGGGGAGGAGGAAACAGAGGAAACAGCAACTCGAATTGAGAAGATTTACTGATTCCAAACTTGTAGAATTAGTGGCACTTTTGCCTTCATTTAACGTGGGTAGCCTCTGTCAATCAGGAGGTTATAAAAAGAAAAAAGTTGGGTAGAAACTACCCAACTTTTCGAACCTTCCTCTTTTTTAACCAAAAACTACTCAATCAATAAACCTTAGACGACTTACTTTTAAAAAGTATCGCTTAGGCGTTAAAATATGCGTAAACTTTCAGTTGACCCTTCAGTTCCTTGCGGGCAATGTGAATCCGATTCTTCACGGTGCCAATAGGGATATTTAGTTTTGCTGCAATTTCGTGGTATTTAAAACCCCGGAAATGCATCATAAATGGAGTTTTATAGGTGTCGTCCAGACCATTCACCGCCCGGTTTATATCATCCTGTGCGAATGAAGAATAAGCGATATTATCAGTACTGCTCTCGATAGAATTGATGTAATGCAAATTGTCAGTTGTGTCAATGAAGGTATTTTTCCGCACCATGCGTTGGTAGTTGGTGATGAACGTATTCTTCATGATTGTATATAACCAGGCTTTCAAATTAGTCCCATCCGTGTATTTATCACGATTAGTAAATGCCTTCAATAATGTATCTTGTAATAAGTCGTTTGCATCTTCAACATCTTTTGTCAAACGTAGGGCAAACGGACGCAACGATTTAGACACTTTGCCAATATGGTTAGTAAATTCGAGAGCGGTCATGGCTGTTTAAGTTTTTCTGTTGAATCTATTGAATCAAATACACATAACCATTAGACAAAAACGAAACCAGTCTTTTTTCTTTAAAGGTCAATCAGTTGAGCAATTGGTGTAAGTGTCTGTAAATCAAAAACTTGTTAATGATTAAAATTGTGCCAGTACACCTACGAATAATCCTCACTTATTGTGGAGTGTGGAATATTTCCCCCATTGTGGGGAATCCACACTGTGGATTTTGTTTAACGTTTACGTTCTGGCATTAAACAGAAATCGGCAGAGATGCAGGCTCTGCCGATTTCTGTTCAGGATCATCCGGATTCTGCAGCCAGCAATACCTATATAAATCGGTAAACGGTTAAACAAGACCCTCTCTAAGCAAATCATGCAAGTGTATGAAACCCAGCACTTGATCTGCTTCAGACACCACAAGTTGCGAAACGTCACGTTCCTGCATCAATTGTAAAGCCGCTGCGGCATATTCATCAGGATTTACGCAAACAGGCGTTGGCGTCATTACATCCTGCGCGCAAAGCTCCCAGAAAGAAGCGTGATCATAGGCCATCCGGCGAATATCGCCATCGGTAACAATGCCTCTTAACTTGCCATTTTCATCGACTACGGCCGTGGCACCCAGCCGATTCGCTGAAATCGTAAAGATGACGTCTCTTACCGGCGTTGTGAGCACAACTTGTGGACATTGATTGTGTGGAAAAATATCCGCGACCCGTAAATATAATCGTTTGCCAAGCGACCCACCCGGATGATAGCGGGCAAAATCCTGACGCGTAAAACCACGAACTTCCAGTAAACTAACGGCTAGTGCATCGCCAATGGCCAGAGCCACTGTTGTACTGGTAGTGGGAGCCAAATTAAGTGGATCGGCCTCGATTTCGGCATAGGCATGCAACACATGATCGGCCTGCTGGGCCAGATACGAATCGCGGGAACTCACAAGGGCAATTAAGCGAACACCAGTTCGCTTTAACAAAGGGACGAGCACTTTTATTTCGGCGGTATTACCGCTTTTCGAAATCAGCATAACCACGTCATTTACCTGAATCATACCCAAGTCGCCGTGGATAGCATCGGCCGCGTGCATAAACAGGGACGGTGTTCCCGTTGAGTTCATGGTAGCCACGATTTTCTGACCGATGAGTGCGCTTTTCCCCACCCCCGTTATAACCAGCCTGCCCGAACTACTTAGTATGGTTTCAACGGCAGCATCGAATTGATCATCGAGTAAATCAACGGCATTTCGAATTGCTTCGGCTTCGGCCAACAAAACCGAACGGGCGATAGTCTTAGGATTTTTTATTACTTTCAACGTCAGGTTTGATAATCTGGAAGTGATTGGTACGTATATTCGCTAACTTTATATAGCAAAGATACGGCAAGCATATTGAGTAAAGTAACTTTTGTACGATTTGTAGAATGATGCAGGTTGATCAGTCGGTCCATTCAACTCTTAAAGAGCGGCTAAAAGAAATTTTTGGGTATAGCCAGTTTCGGGGCGAACAGGAAGCCATTATTTATAGCATCCTGGCAGGGCGAAATACCTTCGTTATTATGCCCACCGGAGCCGGGAAATCGTTGTGCTATCAGCTCCCTGCTATTGTGAGTGAAGGCACCGCCGTTGTTATTTCGCCCCTGATTGCCCTGATGAAGAATCAGGTCGATCAGCTAAACGCGTTCGGTATTAACGCGCAATTCCTTAACTCGACGCTCTCCAAGGCGGAGATGAACAAGGTTAAAAAGGACACGCTCAATAGTTCACTCAAGCTGTTATATATCGCTCCTGAGTCGTTGACTAAAGAAGAGAATTTGGATTTTTTGAAGAAAGCCAATATCTCATTCGTGGCCATCGACGAGGCACACTGTATTTCAGAATGGGGACATGATTTCAGACCTGAGTACCGTAAAATTCGCGGCATCGTTGATAATATTGGCAACTTGCCGGTCATAGCCCTAACCGCGACCGCTACGCCAAAAGTGCAGCAGGATATTCAGAAAAACCTGCAGATGGAAGATGCTAACTTATACAAGACATCCTTCAATCGAAAAAACCTATATTACGAAATCAGGCCGAAGGTCGATGCTAAAAAGCAACTCATTAAATACATCAAACAAAACAAAGGGAAGTCAGGCATCATCTATTGCCTCAGTCGGAAGACGGTTGAAGAGATTGCCGAACTTCTGCGCGTGAATGATGTAAAAGCATTGCCTTATCATGCCGGTTTGGATCCCCAAACGCGGATGAATAACCAGGATGCGTTCCTGAACGAAGACGCCGACGTCATTTGTGCAACCATTGCGTTTGGTATGGGTATCGACAAGCCCGATGTACGGTTTGTTATTCACTACGATGCACCCAAGTCGCTCGAAGGGTATTATCAGGAAACGGGCCGGGCCGGGCGCGACGGACTGGAAGGTAATTGCCTGATGTTTTACAGCTACGACGATATTGTCAAGCTCGAAAAATTCAATAAAGACAAACCCGTTACCGAACGCGATAATGCCAAACATTTACTCTCAGAAATGGTCTCCTACGCAAACCTCGGCGTTTGTCGCCGTCGGCAGTTGCTTGGCTATTTTGGCGAGTATATGGAAAAGGACTGCGGTTTCTGTGACAACTGTCTGAAATCGCCGGAGAAATTCAAGGCCCAGCACGAAGTAGTTCTGGCACTCCAAACGGTTCTGCAAACGGATCAGCGTTTCGATGTGGCCCACTTAGCCGATGTATTGACGGCTACGGGAAATCAATACGTAACGAGTTATGAGCACGACCGTCTGGCCGTTTATGGCAAGGGGCTGGAGTTTAATGACGACTGCAATTTCTGGTGCTCGCTGATTAAACAGATTACGATTTACGGCTATCTCGAAAAGGATGTCGATAATTATGGTATTCTGAGACTGTCCCAGCGCGGCCTGAATTATATTGAAGATCCTTACCCAATCACATTGACGAAGGATCACGATTATGAGCAGCAGGGTACGGATATAAAAGAAGACGAAGATAAAGACTCGTCGCCAGCATCGGGGGGCGTTGCCTACGATGAAGAACTGCTCGGGTTGCTGAAAGCCCTCAGGAAACGAATTGCCAAAGAAAAAAACCTTCCGCCTTATGTTATTTTCCAGGAAACATCCATGGAAGAGATGGCGACAACCTACCCGACCACGCGCGAAGAAATGGCGCAGATCAATGGAGTCGGGATGGGTAAGGTTCAGAAATTTGGACGGCAGTTCATCGACCTTATTACGAAATACGTTGAAGACAACGAAATAGAAACGGCAAAAGATGTCGTCATCAAGTCGACCGTTAATAAATCGAAAGTCAAGATTTTTATTATCCAGCAGATCGACCGGAAGGTAGACCTCGATGAAATTGCCGAATCGAAGTCGCTAACCATGGAAGACTTGATGGAAGAGATTGAACACATCTGTTACTCGGGTACACGACTAAACCTCGATTACTACATAAATCAGGTAATGGATGAAGACCGGCAGGACGAAATTTTCGAGTATTTCATGCGGGCCGAAAGCGATAACATCGCCGTAGCGTTACGTGAATTTGGGGGCGACGATTTCACCGAACAAGACCTGCGCCTGATGCGCATAAAATTCCTGTCGGAAGTAGCTAACTAAATGATGAATGATGAATGATACCTGATGAGCTATCCTATGCTGGCCTTCATTTATCGTTCATCATTTATCATTCATCATTATTTATGAATATACTAATACTAGGGTCGGGTGGGCGCGAACATGCCTTTGCCTGGAAATTAACGCAAAGCCCATTATGTGATACCGTATTTGTTGCACCGGGTAATGCCGGAACTGCACAGGTAGCCACCAACTTGCCCATTAGTTATAATGACTTTCCGGCTATCGCTGACGCTGTCCGGGATAAAAAAATTGATTTGGTTATCGTTGGCCCAGAGGAGCCATTGGTAAAAGGAATTGTTGATTACCTGCATAAACAAGATGGCTTGTCTGACCTGCGCATTGTTGGCCCCGATGCGAATGGGGCGCAGCTAGAAGGTAGTAAGGACTTTTCCAAGCAGTTCATGCTTCGGTATGGTATTCCGACGGCAGCGTCGCAAACGTTTACGGCGGATACTCTTCAGGAAGGACTCAATTACCTGGAGAGCCACGCCTTACCGATTGTTATTAAAGCCGATGGGTTGGCGGCCGGCAAGGGCGTAATTATTGCTGAAACCCTGGCGGAGGCTCAAACAGCTCTTCGGGACATGCTCGATGGGCAGAAGTTTGGCGAAGCGGGCAGCAAAGTGGTGGTGGAACAATTCTTGCGGGGAATTGAACTGTCGGTTTTTGTGCTGGCTGATGGAACGGGGTATAAAATTTTGCCCGAGGCAAAAGATTACAAGCGCATTGGGGATGGCGATACCGGACCAAATACGGGTGGTATGGGGGCTGTTTCGCCAGTCGTATTTGCCAACAAGTCGTTTTTGCAGAAAGTTGAAGATAAAGTTGTCAAGCCTACGCTGGCGGGTTTACAACAGGAGGGAATTGTTTATAAAGGGTTCATTTTCATAGGATTGATGAAAGTGAACAGTGAGCCTTACGTAATTGAATACAACGCTCGGATGGGCGATCCGGAAACCGAAGTCGTATTGCCCCGCATTCAGAGCGATTTCGCTGAACTGATGATGGCGGCCGCGGAGGGAACCCTGGATCAGGTGGCTATTCAGGTGTCTTCCCAAACGGCGGTAACAACGATGCTGGTATCGGGCGGATATCCCGCCGAGTATGAAACGGGTAAACTGATTTCGGAACTGGAGCGTTTAGACGATATAATGGCGTTCCATGCCGGAACGCTGCAAAAAGACGGTCACGTGTTGACCAATGGCGGACGGGTACTGGCTATTACGGCACAGGCCAACTCGCTTGAAAACGCTGTTCGGAAGTCGCAGGAAGCGGCCCGGATGGTACAATTTGACGGGAAACAGTACCGAAAAGACATTGGGCTCGACCTGATTCGGTACTCCGATTAACGAAGTTAGAGCGTTACAGCGTTGTAAAGTTGTCGAGTTATCCAGTTGGGTAAAGCTTTACAACGGTATGACGTTACGACTTCATAACTATATATATATGTCCTGCAAATCTTGTGCAACCGGTGGGTGTGGAACCCAGCGTGGGGCATCCGACGGCGAGAAAACAGCCACTACCGGATGCGGTAGCGGAGGGTGTAGCAGTGGAGGCTGCAACAAATTGAATTCTTTCGACTGGCTAAGTGACATTGCGATGCCAGGTCTGCGATATGACGTGGTTGAAGTGAAATTTAAAGGTGGACGCAAAGAATATTATCGAAACGTTCATCAGCTGGATCTCACAACGGGCGATTACGTAGTCGTTGAAATGCAATCGGGTTTTCATATCGGCGCCGTATCGCTGCAAGGCGAGTTAGTACGGCTCCAGGTGAAAAAGCGGGCTGTCAAAATCAACGACGATACTAAGGTCATTCATCGAATTGCGACGCCGAAAGATATGGAACGCCACGAACAGGCTGTTCTGCGCGATCTCCCTGCGCTGTATCGCTCCCGCGAAATTTCACGTGAGCTAAAGCTCAATATGAAGCTGTCCGATGTCGAATTTCAATCGGACAACACCAAAGCAACATTTTACTACTCGTCTGAAGAGCGGGTTGATTTTCGGGAGCTGATCAAAATGCTGGCCAGTGAATTTAAAGCCCGAATCGAAATGCGGCAGATCAGCCTTCGTCAGGAAGCTGGCCGGCTGGGCGGTATTGGTTCCTGTGGCCGCGAACTGTGCTGTTCGACCTGGCTGACCGACTTTAAAAACATTGCCACATCGGCGGCCCGGTACCAGAACCTGTCGCTGAACCCAGCTAAGCTGTCGGGGCAATGTGGGCGGCTAAAATGCTGTCTGAACTACGAATTAGATACCTACATGGATGCGTTGCGGGATATTCCAACGATTGAGAAACCGCTGGAAACGCAGAAAGGACGGGCTTATTTACAAAAGACCGATATCTTTCGTAAACTCATGTGGTTTGGCTACGGAGCCGAGAGTACCTGGTATCCGTTACCGATCAACCGTGTCCTGGAAATTGTTGAGTTGAACAAAAATGGGATTATCCCCGAATCGTTCGATGTGCTGACACCCATTGGTGCCAAAGAGCCTGTTACAGCAGCGGCTCTGAACAGTGACCTGCAAAAACTTGATGCCAAATACACCGCTCGGACGGGTGCTAACAAAAAGAAGAAAAAGAAATCACGCGGTCCGGAGGGTAGTTCTCCCCGACCTGCGCCGAATGGTAAAGCATAAAGAAAAACCCTGGTCTGGTCAGATCAGGGTTTTTTGTTGATAGGTTATTCGTGTTGACACATGATGTGTGTGCCGTCGGTTACTCAAAACCGAAGCCATGAAACGAGGTTTTGAGTAACCTCACCTGTCAGATGTATGCATCTGACACCACATCAGCCTTAGAAATCGCCGGTATAGAATGGGCTGAAAACGTAATAACTACTATCCCGCTTGGCCCGTTTGGGGGCCGTTTCGATGGACAACTGAAAACGGGGGAGGGGGTTGTCAGCGCGGAACCAGTCGATATAAGGGCGCTCCTTTGTGTAGAGACGGGCAACTTCCCGAACATGAATCGTCTTGACATCGGCAATCGTTGCCGGTAAGTGGTTTATTTCAATTTCTACGGCATTGGCGTAGTCTTCATACACGCTAAGGTGTTCGTTTTTAGTCCGTTCGACAAGCGCATTTTTGTTACGAAAAAAAGTCGCTTCGAGCAGTTGATTCATGTTGAAGGAGAACGATTCTCCTAATGGATATTTAGACAGGGCAGCCGCCTGTAATAGCGTAAAAAACTGCTTTCGCTTGCCATCGAATCGAACAGGTTTTGAGCTTGTTTCAATAAATATCTGATAAGGTTTCGCCTGTTTGTCGGCGTTGGCTCTATTTTCCCACTGGTGCATCACAAATAATTCTCGGACAAACTCCGGAGATAACCTGGTTAATTCGTCGACCGGAACCTCTTTCCCATCGATATTTACTGCCGACTCATATTTATAGTCATCGGGCAACACGAACTGATTTCCCTTTAGCTGTAGTATAACGGGTTTACTTTCGATGATCTGTGTGCCATACTTTTCCCGGTACAGGGCCATATGGCGATACCAGGTACCTTTATCCTCTAAGTTAGCAACCATGGCTCGTGCCGGGCTGATAGCAGGAAGGCCTTTTGACGAGAATGGTTTATTGGAAAGGCCAAACGTCTGATTACGTTCGTGTTGACAGGCCAGAATAGTGGTGCATATCAAGAGCAGCCAAACTGCATACCGCCACCAGGCCATTGGTCCGGAGGGTTGGCTATTGATCATGCCAACGCGTTGGCGCAGGGATGGGCCGCTGAAGCGATTGGTGAATGCCAGTTTTCCCGCCGACAAACTCACTTTGAGAAGATTGTATTGATATGCTCTGGCGTCAATGCCTTCGGCCAGCACGGCGCGGTCGGCACTGAATTCGAGGGTTTGGTGAAGCAAATGACGGAATAAATAAACGGCCGGATTGAACCAGAAAACGATACAGAGCACTTCTGCGAGCAGCATATCGATACTATGGCGCTCCCGTACATGGACGCGCTCGTGGCGGAGAATCTGCTCCAACTCATCAAATGAGTGCTGGTCTGGGTTCAAGACGACCCAGTTGAAAAACGAGAAGGGTGAGGTGATCGATTCAGTATGTACCAGCACAAAGTCGTTGTAGGGCTCATGCGCCGATTGACGGATGAGTTTTCTAAGCGAGGCCAACTGGACGCCAAAACGAATCAATAAAAAGAGAGTTCCGGCGATGTAGAGAACAAACAGGCCCATTTGCCACGACCAGACAACGCGTTTTTTCTGTGGTTGAAAGGCTTGAAACGTCTGTTGATTTGGAAAGGTAATCGTTACTTCTGGTTGCGAATCGGGTTGGCTAAGTACTATTTCCGGCACAATGACCTGAGCCGTTTGTTGCATGGCCGCGCGTATGGGTTGAGGTCGCCAGTCGGGCAAGTCAAGTAGAGGGAGTAGCAGGCTGCCGGCTATACCGAGCCAGAGCGCCAGCCGGTTGGCAGCGAAAAACGTTTCGCGCCGAAGCAATAAGTAAAAGGCAACGCTTACCACGGCCAGCAGGCCATTGACTAACACGACATAGCGCAAAGTTTCCATAGTGGATAACGTATCCTGGACAGACGTCCGGTTTTACAAAAAATTAAACCGGACGTCTGTCCGGGACGAAGCTGCCTATTTTTTCTCGATCATAGCCAGAATTTCCCGTAACTCATCGGCCGAAATCTTTTCGTTTTTTGCGAAGTAGCTAACCAGATTCTTGTAGGAGTTATCGAAATACTCATCAACTACTTTGGTCAGTACAAACCGATTCTGGTAAGCCTCCTTACTAATAATCGGATAGTACTCGTGGGTGTTGCCATACGCTTTATGGCCTATGTATCCTTTTTCTTCGAGGTTACGAACAATAGTCGAAACGGTGTTGTAATGCAACGGAGGGTTGGTAAACTGCGGGACCATGTCTTTCACATAGCCTTGCTCCATCTTCCAGAGCACCTGCATGACTTCTTCTTCTTTGGCGGTTAACTTTTCCATAAAACAAAGCTAAAACTATTCATCTCGTTTTCAAACTAGTTAAGTAGTTTTTTGTCGTTTGAAAAGCCAGCCGCCCCGTCGTAGCTTTGCAAACTATTTAGTGATGTATATGAAACAATTGGGATTACTGCTGTGTCTGGCCTTGTTAATGGGCAGTTGCGATACAAATGCGGTCTATAAAGAATACACGGATATCGAGGATGGAAAGTGGTATATTAAAAATGCCCCCTCATTCACATTCGAGATCACGGATGCAACACAACCCTACAATATTTATTACAATCTCAGAAACAGTCTTTCCTACGGGTATTATAATCTGTATCTAACCCGTTATCTGCGCGATGCCAACGGGAAGGAAATTGAATCCCGGCTGGACGAACTGATTCTGATGGATCCCAAAACCGGTAAGCCCAATGGTAATGGTCTTGGCGACCTCTTCGACCATAAATTTTTAATGAAGCGTAATTATCATTTTCCCAAGCCGGGCAAATACACCATGCAGCTTAAGCAATACATGCGGCAGGATCCTTTGCTGAATATTATGAGCGTGGGCATCACCGTTGAAAAGGCGGCTCCGGCTCATTAACCTGATTTTGTGCTTCTAATGGTAGTTGATCTGTTCCGGAAGAACCGGTTCTTTTTCGTTCCTTACGCTTTCGTGTTAATCTTGTTTGGCACTTGGCAGGTCGTTTACTCACAAGAGCAGCTAATGCAGTGGGTCAACAGCCGTAACAGCCCACTGGCCGACTTAATTTTTCCGTACATCACTTATGTGGGCGATGGTGCCTTTTTTATCGCTGTTTGTCTTCTGCTTCTCGTCCTGGTCAACTGGCGGATTGGGCTGATGGCGTTCGCCAGTTTTGCCTTATCATCACTCACATCGGAGTTTTTAAAGAAAATTGTCTTCGATGGATCACCCCGACCGCTTAAATATTTTGAACACTCCACCTTTCAATATCACGTAATTGAGGGCCTGGATATTCACAGCTATAACAGCTTTCCGTCGGGCCATACGACTACTGCTTTTGCCATGTTTGGGCTGCTGGCTTTTCTGGATCAGAAGAAGAGTCGGGGCTGGATATGGCTATTTTTAGGGATTTTAGCGGGGTATTCGCGGGTCTATTTATTTCAACATTTTGTTGAAGATGTTTTCGCTGGCTCGCTGGTAGGCACCCTTTCCTCGGTCATCATTTATGTGCTAATGAGCCGCTGGGCTATACAACCGAACCCTTTAAAAGGGAATTAGCTTATCTTTTTTTGATTACATTTGTTCAGGGCACTGCCGAACCATTGCCCAGGCCGTGCCGTTAACCCAGTACTACATAAATCAACGAGCTTCGAAAACTCTCTCATGAGCGACGCCATCAAACATGAGTGCGGTATTGCCCTAATTAGGCTACGCAAACCGTACCAATATTACATTGATAAGTACGGAACAGCGCTCTACGGAGCCAACAAACTCTACCTGCTCATGGAAAAGCAGGTCAATCGCGGCCAGGACGGAGCCGGGATTGCCAATATCAAACTCGATGTCCCCGCTGGTCATCGCTATATCAGCCGC
Organism: Spirosoma horti; assembly: GCF_054776595.1. NCBI lineage: Bacteria > Pseudomonadati > Bacteroidota > Cytophagia > Cytophagales > Cytophagaceae > Spirosoma > Spirosoma horti. The sequence continues at coordinate 424,356 of NZ_BAAHBQ010000007.1, read as the reverse complement.
TACCGATCCGTTGATCAGCGTCCTGTAACGGATATCTTCGAAAAAGTTAACAAGAAATTTCGGAAGGCGCTCAAAGGCAATAAGGACAAGGCCAAAGACGCTAAATGGCTCCAGGAAAACATTGCTTTTACGGGCGAAGTATGGATGGGCCACCTACGTTATGGTACACACGGCGCCAACGAAATCGAAAACTGTCACCCCATGCTGCGCCAAAGCAACTGGCGTAGCCGGAATCTGGTTGTGGCGGGTAACTTCAACATGACCAATGTTGACGAGTTGTTCGATAAACTCGTTTCACTGGGTCAGCATCCGAAGGATAAGGTTGACACCGTAACGGTGATGGAGAAGATTGGCCACTTCTTGGATGAAGAGAACCAACGCGTATTCGAGCGGTTCAAGGGTATTTATGAAAACCCCGATCTGTCGGATATTATTGAAGATAACCTCGATATGCAACGCGTCCTGCATCGGTCGTGCCGCGATTTTGACGGGGGCTATGCCATGGTTGGTATGACGGGCTATGGGGCCGCCTTTGTTGCCCGCGACCCGGCTGGTATTCGCCCGGCATATTACTATGCTGATGATGAAGTAGTTGTTGTGGCATCGGAAAAGCCAGCGATCAAAACAGCCTTCAACGTCGATTATAGCGCCATTCAGGAGGTAAAACCCGGACATGCCCTCATCATCGACAAATATGGTGAATACATGGAGCAGGAGTTCGTGAAGCCAATCGAAAAGAAATCATGCAGTTTTGAGCGGATTTACTTCTCACGGGCCACTGATCCCGATATTTATAACGAACGCAAAACACTGGGAAAACTGCTCATTCCGCAGATTCTCAAGGAAATAGATTACGACCTCGAAAACACCGTTTTCTCCTACATTCCAAATACGGCAGAAACGGCATTCTTCGGGATGGTCGAAGGCCTGGAAGATCACCTGGCCAAGCAGCGCAAAAAAGCCATTATGGATGGCATTCTTTTCGAGGAAGAACTGGACCGGGTACTCTCTTTTCGGCCACGTATCGAAAAGCTGGTTGCCAAGGATGTGAAACTACGGACGTTCATTACGGACGATTCCCAGCGCGATGACATGGTGTCGCACGTGTACGATACCACCTTTGAAGTTATTAAGAAAGGGAAAGACAATGTAGTCGTTGTCGACGACTCTATCGTACGGGGGACAACGCTGGAAAAGAGTATTCTTCGTATGCTGGACCGCCTGGGTCCTAAGAAAATTATTATCGTGTCGTCGGCTCCACAAATTCGTTTTCCGGATTGTTACGGCATCGATATGTCGAAATTCAAAGAGTTTATCGGATTCCGGGCTGCCCTTGAACTTCTTCGGGACAGAGGGCAGGAAGAACTGCTGGACGAAGTCTACGGGCAGTGCGTAGCCGCTATAGAAACGGGTAATGCCTCGAATCAGAATTACGTAAAGGCTCTTTTTGAACCGTTCAGCCACGAAGAGTTATCGAAGAAGGTAGCGCAGATCATCACACCCGCCGATCTCAATGCCGAGGTAGCCGTTGTGTATCAAACGGTTGAGAACCTGCACAAAGCTTGTCCTAATCACTCCGGCGACTGGTATTTTACAGGTAATTATCCAACGCCTGGTGGCAACGTTGTTGTAAATAAAGCCTTTGTGAACTTTATGGAAGGCAAATTGGTGAGAGCATATTAAGCCGTCAATACCAAAATAAAACAGGGCTTCTGAGACTAGTTTTCGGAAGCCCTGCTTTGTTTTGGTATTGACGCTATTTCTGCCAGGCCAGCGCATTCACATTGGCGCCTATTTTTTTGCCTTCTGTGAGGCCGGTTTCGTTATCCTGACGGGTGTGGATATTACCATAAAAACGAGAGTCCGCTGATTCCTGTGCTGCCTGGGTGAAGGATGTGAACGAGCGGGCTTTAAACTCGATATTACGCTGGGTGTCTTTGGCCCGGCCAACGTGCGAATCATCCGTGAAGGCAAAGTTCTCCCCATATAAAGCAGTCAGCACTGTAGCCGCCGATGACGATTGCGTAGCATGTCCCGATGGAAAACCCGGAAAAGGAGGAGCAGGCCAGAAAGCTGTCCAGCCTGGGTCAATAGCCAGTCGGATATAGGTGTAAGGCCGAATGTTGTTATAGACATACTTACAGCGCCAGCACAAGGTAAAAGCGTCAGCGATTGAAATGCCCGTACGGGCAAACGTCTCGGCTGCTTTAGCCAGCGTGGCTTTGGTTGATAGGGCCGCAATACGGGCAAGGCTATACGAGTGGCCCGGTGGTGTAAAGGTTTCCGCCGGGTTATCAGCCCACCAAACGGCAATTTCCTTTTCGGTTTGGGTTAAGTTTTTAGATTTGGTATACACGTCGAAGTACTGGGCAAACGTAGCCGACTTTGCATCGGTGGAATAGGGTAGCGGTTTCGGCATGGGTAGTTCGTCGTTAGCTTTAACAAACGTTCGATTTCTTCCCCAATAAGGTTGCATTGGTATTTTTTGACCGTTCTCGGTAGGTTGCCACAGACCAGCCCCCGTTGGTACACTATAACTTGTCGGAAAATTGCGGGAGTAGCCAGCATCGCCCCCGTCGGTTTTTGACCACTCGAACAGGGCAGCTGCAATCTTTTTTCCAAATTCAGCGGAGCGTTGATTCACGCTTTCATCCGTTTCTTTGAACATGGTTTGCAGGGCTGTTTCCAGCGAATCAATCGTCGTTTTGTTGGCCGCGCTTGTGGTTGTATACAGGCTTCGTAGCATAGCGGCCTCGGCTGCATTGGCACTCAGCGCCCAGTTGTACGTTTGTCCTGATTCAGCTTGAGGTAGAGTTGTAAGCCCCTGTAACTGCCCGACAAGTGACTTGCCCGATGGCATGCCGGGAACGACAGCTTCATACATAGCTATGCCTGCGTAGCCATAGGCTCGTGAGGCTACTGGAGGAGTGAAGCCAGCCGTCGATTTGGTTAGTTTAAGTTGTAAGGCGGCCCATTGAGTTGCTACATCGCCTGTATACTGGTCAGCTGCTTTACCACCTGGTGTGCCTACAGGGTCTGGGTCGGGTTGAACACGGCAGGCTTGCAAGAATGCAAGCAGCAGCAGGCTGGCTAACAAGCCCAGACGACTTTGGTAGGTACTTGTTGGTATAGACGAGGGTTTATGGGCTACGGTAGGGAAAGATACATTCATCATTGATTACGGTAAAAAAATCGTGTCATTTTATAGGGGGCTAAGTCTCAATAATGACGGGTAGCAAAAACGCTGCCAGAATAAATTAGTCTGATGAATGCTTCCTGAGTAACCGGGAAGCAAGCGCGAAACTTTCGCTGTACATTTGATAATCTTTTTAACCAGTACCTGATCAATGCGAATTCCTGAAGAAACAGTTGAGCGAATCCGTCAGTCAACCGACATTCTGGAGGTCATAAACGACTTTGTATCCCTAAAGAAACGAGGCAGTAACTACATTGCCTGTTGCCCGTTTCACAATGAGAAAACACCGTCCTTCAACGTAAATCCCACCCGGCAAATCTATAAATGCTTTGGGTGTGGTAAAGCAGGTGATGCGGTTCGTTTTGTCATGGACATCGAAAATATTGGCTACGGAGAAGCGTTGCGCTATCTGGCTAAAAAATATGGGGTCGAGATTGAAGAGCAGGAGCAAACGCCGGAAGATCTACTCCGCCAGAATGAACGGGAGAGCTTATTGATTGTGCTCAACTTTGCGAAGACGTTTTTCCGGGAAACCATGCAAACGACCGATGAAGGAAAGAGCATTGGCCTGAGTTATTTTCGGGAAAGAGGATTCACCAACCCCACCATCGACGCCTTTGAACTAGGGTACACACTAGACCAGTGGGACGCTCTGTTAAAAGAAGGTCAGCGCCGGGGTTATAGCCGTGATCTACTCGAAAAAGCCGGACTAGTTTTAGTCAAAGAGGGTACGGCAGGGGGCGAAAAAAAGGTGTTTGACCGGTTTCGGGGGCGGGTCATGTTTCCTATCCACAATGTATCGGGGCGAGTTATTGCGTTTGGCGCAAGGATTTTAAAAACGGATAAGAATCAGCCCGGTGGAACACCCCCCAAATACCTCAATTCGCCTGAAACGACGGTCTACCATAAAAGTCAGGTTTTATATGGAATCTTTCAGGCTAAGCAGTCCATCCGGCAAGAAGATGTCTGTTACCTGACGGAGGGATATACGGATGTGATTTCATTGCATCAGGCCGGAATTAAAAACGTAGTGGCTTCATCGGGTACATCGCTCACAACAGAGCAAATCCGGTTAATTTCTCGGTTTACCCCCAATGTTACCATTCTCTATGATGGCGATGCTGCCGGTATCAAGGCGGCTCTGCGTGGTCTGGACATGGTACTTGAAGAAGGGCTTAACCTTAGACTTTTGCTGTTGCCTGATGGAGAAGACCCCGATAGCTATGTCCATAAGGTAGGAGCCGATGCGTTTAAAACGTACATCCAGGAGCAGTCACAGGACTTTATCGACTTCAAAGCCAGTCAGTGGCTAACCGAAGCCGGTGATAATCCACTCAAGCGGGCAGAAGGAATCTCCGATGTTTGTGCCAGCATTACCAGAATACCCGATCCGCTCAAGCGTCAGACGCTCTCTCAACGCGTGGCGCAGGTGTTTCATGTTAGCGAGCAGTCGGTTATTTCGGAAATAAACCGACTGCTCCGCAAGCAACAGGATCAAACTAAAAAGGATTCTGAACGGCAGCAACGGGTTGGTGACACCACTAAAAAAACAACGTCTGGCTCTTCATCAACCCCAGCTGAACCATCTTTCGATGATATAAATTTGCTACTCGACGGGTTTGGCGCTGAACCGTTCGAGCAGGCGTCTACGCCCGATGTAATAGAACCAGACAGATTCTATAGGGATGAGCGTATAAAACCCGTTAGAACGCCTATATCTTATCAGGAGGAGGAGTGTGTCAGGTTGTTGATTAACTACGGTACACGCGAACTAGAGCCTGGTATAACGCTCTGTCAGTATGTGCTGAGTGAATTACACGAGATAGACTTTCAGACGTCACCCTATGACGTAATTCTAGCCTTGTTCAGGGAAGCCTACAGCCGGGGTGATATCCTGACAGCTGATGATTTTTTAAATCGCCGTGCCGATACCCCTGAGCGGCCCGACAATGCCGCACTTCAGAGCCAAGCGATTCACTTGACCACGCCCCGGTATGAGATTAGTGGTGGCTGGCTAAAGCATGAGATTCTTGTGCCTTCGGAGGAGGAGATCGGGATTCTGGCAGATTCGGCTTATCGTAATATTTTGCGGATCAAAAAGATGCTGGCCGAACAGCGTATGGCAACCCTACAGCAACTTCTTCGTGAAGCAAGTAACAAACCGGCTGAAGAGGCTGACCAACTGTTGGCTGAGTTTATGCACTTTAAGCGAATCGACATCGAAATTTCAAGCCTTCTAGGCACGGTGATTTCTGGATAAGTGCCCAAAAGTGCATAAAAAAAGCCCTGGCAAATGCCGGGGCTAACCTTTATAGGAGGGGAGGGTGAACACTAAGCTTGAGCGACGTGTGTGACGCTGATCAATTCGACATCGATTTGTCGATTCAACTCATCCAACAAATTAGCATGTGAATAGAGTTGACCGGGTTTAGATAGTTGAGCTGGTTGACCTGTCTTCTGGCTCGACATATCTAGCAGTAAGGTCATCAATACATCGCCCATATGTTGGCGCAATGCGACAAGCCGATTTAAGCGAGCCCGGTTAGCGCTAGGCTTCCGATGGGCTACTGATTGTAACGTATTGATCAGGCGATCCAATTTAGCAAAGCGATAATGAAAAGCTTCCGTTGCCTGCGCCCATGCTAAAATGACTTTTTGGATCTCCTCTTCTGAGGCTTCATAGCCAAACGATATTGCTGATTCTTCCTGATTCATCATCCGATGGTCAAATATGTGTTGTGCAATTGGATGATCAAAAATAGGCTCCTATTTAGGCTGAAAGCAAGCTGTTTTGCGTGAAATCACCATTTTTCCGGACGAAATCACCCAAATAGTTTTGACTAAATAGTTGATTTCGTCCGGAAAATGGGTGATTTCATTCATGTGGTATTGCCGAATGGCCTTTATCCTTGTTACCTTGTTCCACCTATAGATGTAAATGATCATGAATCAAGTAGACAGTCGTGAAGAACTCACAAAGAAGTTCGCGATTCGGCGCCGGGACTTTTCAATCCTCGTTGCCCAATCTGAGTTGTTTAACTGCGAAGTTTTGAGTCAGCTATTGAAAGAGCAGGGCTATAATGTTGTAGGCCGAGCGGTTGAAATGGAAGACACATTACAACAGATCAGAGTGAAGCGCCCACAGTGCGTAATTCTGGAAGCAGAAATTTCAGGCCAGCAGAGCTTTGGGATTGTTGAGCAGATGCAACAGTCGAACCAGCAGACAAAGTTTATCCTGTATACCCGAAATTCTGATTTGAGAATGGTTGCCAATGCCATGCAGATTGGCTTCTTTGGGTTTCTGTATGCTACTGATGGTCTGGATGAGTTGTACCGTTGCTTTCAGACGGTTAGCAATGGGGGCTGTTATTACAGCAATGGCTTTATGAACTTACTGAAAGGATATGGCGTAGACGTTATCTCTGACTCCACCCGTGCAGAACTCAGTCGCCTGACCCAGCGTGAACGGGAAGTATTACGGATGATTGCAAATGGGCACACGGCCACGGATATTGCTGATAAACTGAATATTAGCTACCGGACGGCTGTAAATCACAAAGCGCACATAGCGAAAAAGCTCCAGTTGAATAGTTGCCGTCAGTTACCTAAATATGGTATTGCGGTTAAAAATTACTTGTAAATGCCCTTAGGTAGCCAACATAAATGAGTCGGACGTAGCAAACGGTCCCTGACCGCTCTGAAGCCATTCCCTGAATTCCTGCATTCGTGCGCGGGGAACGATAATGTCGTGGCCTTCAGGTGTGTTTACGCGGACAATATATTTTCCATTTTCCCAATAGGCATAATTTAAAACAGCCTGTCGGTTAACAATGTAGTCTCGTTTTATCCGAAAGAACTGGGTAGGGTCTAATTCGGCCTCCAGTTCGTTCAGCGTTTTACTGATCATATATCGCCCTTTGGCTAACTCTGCGTAGTAAAACCGCTCTTCAATCGTAAAATAATAGACGTCATTCACCGGGAAATCAAGTTCTCCGAGCAAGTTCTTACCCTTCAGGTAAGAAAGAAATGGCGAGGGAAGAATGGGTTTTGGCAGAAAAGTCGCGGATAGGGCTAAGGCTTCCTGAGCGGCTTTGGCGGCTTCTGCCTCGGCAGTCTCCTGGGCTTCCCGGCGTTGCTGTAAAAAGTCCTGGAGAAGGGAAATGTTAAGAGCTGTGTAACCAATCAAAAGTACTGGAAAAAAATATTTGAAATATACATTCCATGTATATGTATCGACCAGGTACGCTTTCCAGTAACTGCTGAAGGAATAAGTAGGGTACTGTTCTAATAAAAAACGAATAGTTTGTGTAACCGGATCAAACAGCCAAAAGGCTATTGCTAAAACTGGTAGGAAACGTAGCTCATAGCGACCTATTTCTTTCCATGTGTTTTCGACGCTTTCCATCTTAAACCACTTATGGAAACGATTGACAAGCGATATGGTAATAAACAGGGTGAATAATTCCGGAATCAAAAATACGCGTAGGAATAAGCCTATATAATGGAAATAACCGCCAGCTCTTTCCACCTTATTGGCTTTTATATCGTAACCGATAGACCAGGAAATAGCCTCAATAAGTACAATGATACCGAACAGTATGATAACACTGTTGACCGGTTTTCTCAGGAAGCCCCGTGTGAGTCGAATTTCCTTCATGCTGTCCCCTTATTCAAATCTCATACTAATATACTAGTAATATTTAACTAATTCCAAGTACGCATAGTGACTTTTTGTTCATTGATGACCCTTGCTTCAGCCAGTAGCTTTGTATCAACAAAAAGGCGCTGTTTAGGCGCTGATCAAACAAAGCAACTTCTAACAATCATTTAAACAATAGGTCATCATGAAAAATCAATTCAGTATCAAACCAGCTCAAGTTGTTAAAGCAATCTCGAAATCAGTGGCCAAGTCAGAATCAGCCAACGTATTGAAGTTCCTGGCAGACGGTGCTTGCTGCAGCAGTTTCGATTTGTCGAAAATGGTAGCCGTCCGCTAATTTATACATACCATACTCTGTAAAGCAATTTCTAACAATCATTCGAAAATAGATCATCATGAAAAATCAATTCAGTATCAAACCAGCTCAAGTTGTTAAAGCAATCTCGAAATCAGTAGCCAAGTCAGAATCAGCCAACGTATTGAAGTTCCTGGCAGATGGTGCTTGCTGCAGCAGTTTCGATCTGTCGAAAATGGTAGCCGTTCGCTAATTTATATACACGCCATGCTAACTGCAAAGCAACTTTATAAGCAAGAGCTGGAGAACTGCCGTAAACACTTTGAGCAGGTAGACCTCGAAAAAGAACAGGGCTACCTGATGAAGTTCACAACGTTCTCAGCTACCGTTGGGAATCTCCTGCCCGAAATACCCCGCGACAGTCATGCAACAATGTTCAGTCAATTATTGTTGCAACAGGTTTTGACCAACTTTGATCAGCAATGTTTATCCGCTGGCGATCTGGTAAAACAGCGCGGGGCACATAAAATGCTGAAGAAGGAAGCTGGCCCCCGCATTTATTGTACGTATCACCTCGGTTCCTACCGTCTACTGACCAGTGTGCTCTTCCGGCAGGGTGTAGATTGTGTACTATTGGTGGGTAGTAATATGAATCGGTCCCAGGGCGATGGCATGGCAGAACACATTGAAGGATTACGACAAAAACACGGGCTAACCAACGTTTTTCGCGTAGTTGAAACAGGAAGCCCCTCGGCCGGACTGACGGTTCTGCGGGAATTAAAAGCCGGACGATCGTTGATCGTTTATGTAGATGGCAGCCCCGAAACGGCGCCTGAAGCAGGTGACGAATCACAGTTTCTGTCTGTGCGATTTGGTAATCGACGCGTTAAAACGCGCAAAGGGGTTGGTTATCTTTCTCATGCAACGGGCATCCCTATTGTACCCGTCGTGAGTTACCGCCAGCCCGATATGACCAACGTGTTACATTGCCTGAAGCCAATTCGACCAATTGTGCAAAGTGATCGGGAAATCTATTGTCAGGAAGCCATGCAGCAACTTTATGATGCCTTCTGGCCATTCCTGAATCAATACCCGGAACAGTGGGAAGGGTGGAATTATATACATTCATTCCTAGAGCCTGAAAGGCCTAAAAACGGGCTTACTCGACGGGGAGGCATTCGGCCTGCCTTTAATGAAGAGCGATATTCACTGTGTGATCTTCAACAGGCACCGATCCTTTTTGATCGACAGCTCTACCAAACGTATGAGATAACTGAAGACTTGCGTGATTTACTACTCAACCTAAACGGAGTTGAGTCGGTAGAAGAAGTTGTTGGGGAGGAAGTTTTCGGAGAATTACTGGAAATGGAAGTGCTTCACTAATCAACGTTCTGGTTTGACATAAACAAGGCCCGAATCTACTACTAGGTTCGGGCCTTATTTGTATGAAAAGCGTAGTAAAATTTTACTACGTTCTACGCATTGGTACCAACTTCAATTTCCTCTCCTGACTTGTTGAAAAATTTGAAATTCACCATACCAAGCGACGTGTCCTTAACCAGTTTGACCCATACTTTATATTTCATATACCACTGAACCTGCTTCGAATAGACTCCTTTTGTATAGTAAGCATACAGAAAGGGATTCATTGAGATTGAAATACCACGCTCATTTTGCTTGGTAAGTATGTAATCAAGGTTGTTTTCAATCACGTCGGTTACTAGAACACTGGCTTGAATGGTACCTGTGCCACCACAAGTTGGGCAAACTTCCCGAGTAACAATATTCATCTCAGGCCTAACACGCTGGCGTGTTATCTGCATGAGGCCAAACTTTGTTAAGGGGAGGATCGTAAACTTGGATCGCTCGGGTTTCATCTCATCGCGCATGATGTCTTGCAGAAGTTTTTTATTCTCTGCTTTCTTCATATCGATGAAATCGATAACGATGATACCACCCATATCGCGCAATCGAAGCTGACGCGCGATCTCTTTAGCGGCTTCGCGGTTTACGCTTACGGCTGTTGCTTCCTGATCTTCCTCGGAGTTTGATTTATTGCCGCTGTTAACGTCGATAACGTGCAACGCTTCGGTATGCTCAATAATCAAATACCCACCGCCCGGTAAACTAACGGATCGTCCAAATAACGATTTTAGCTGTTTTTCAAGCCCGAGGGCTTCAAAAACCTTCGTTTTGCCCGTGTGAAGCTTAACTATTTTCTCCTTATCGGGGGCAATCGTGTGAATGTAATCTCTGATTTCGTCAAATGACTCGCGCGTATCCACAGTAATACTCTCAAACGATTCGTTGAGCATATCCCGTAAAATAGACGAAGCACGATTCATTTCGCCCAGGATTCTATCGCGGGGCTTGGCATCGGCAAGGGATTTAATAGCCTGGTCCCACTTGGCCAGTGAGTTTTGCAGGTCCCGGTCGAGTTCTTCAACGTCTTTATCCTGGGCGACTGTCCGGACAATAACGCCAAAGTTTTTAGGTTTAAGCGACGACATCAGCCGCATCAACCGCGACCGCTCGGCACGGTCGGTAATTTTTTTAGATAGGTTTACCCCGTCTGAAAAGGGTACCAGAACCAAATAGCGTCCGGCAATAGAAATGTCGCAGGAAAGGCGTGGACCTTTGGTTGAGATAGGCTCTTTAACTATCTGAACCAGAATGGGCGCGTTTTTCGTCAGCACCTTATCGATTTTCCCAATTTTTTCGATAACCGGCTCCAACTGGTTAGGGTTGAGCCGTCCGGTAGTGACGCGCTTGGCAATTACATCTTTGACCAGCTTGTTGAGCGAATTGATATTCGGCCCCAAGTCCTGATAGTGCAAAAAACCATCTTTTTCGTGACCAACGTCAACAAAAGCTGCGTTAAGGCCCGATGAAAGTTTTTTGACTGTTCCTAAGTATAGATCGCCAACGGTGAAGCTGCTGTCTAACTCTTCTTCGTGATACTCCAGCAATCTCTTGTTTTGCAAGAGCGCAATCCGATCACCTTTCTGAGTCGAACTGATAACTAATTCATTACTCACAAGATGAATGTACGGTTAGAATGGCTGTATAAAAAGAAAGAAGCCACGTTCGGGCTTTGCAGACCGGCCGAGGCTCCCACAAAATGAGTCTGTAGTTCACGGTTTATCGCGTACATGCTATTGAACGAGTCAATATTAGCAAATAACGAACCATGAACTACAAACTATTTTTTCTTATGCCGATTTTTTCTTAGCCGTTTCTTCCGCTTGTGAGTGGCAATCTTGTGCCGTTTCCGTTTCTTACCGCAAGGCATAGTTAAACAGTGTTTAATGGTTGAAAATAGTATCGGCCGCCCACCCGGACGGCTTAAAAAAGTTGTATAGCGTTAAAGGGATGAGGTTAGCAGATCGTGAACAGTCAAGAGCTTTTCACCTTCATTCCTTTTCGACTCTATAACTCAATGAGATAGCCGCTCTTCGTACTCGCGTACAGCGGCCAGAATCTGCGGGTCTTTCTCCTGCTCTTTTACCTGAGCGAGCACTTTTTTGGCTTCGGCTTTCTGACCGGCTTCGGCTAAACTGATACCCAGATAAAACTGCGCTTTCCGGCTCGTTGGGTTATTCACCAAAATTTGCCGGAATCGCTCAATCGCCCGTTCATATTGGTTCGATCGCATGGATAACAAACCTAAATTAAACAGGGCTAATTCATTTGTTGGTTCCTGCTTCAATATCTCACGTAGCAGCATAATTCCCTGCATTGGCGTATCGGTATTTACATAGGTCATGGCCATATTAGCCTTTGCCGACAGCAGGTTCGGGTTTTTAGCCAGCGCCTGTTGATAGAACTGTCGGGTTTTTTGACCCAGCATGGCTGTTTTCTTGTCGTCTACGGCAAATGTATACGCTTCGAAATACTCATCGCCAGCCCGTACCAGCGTGCGCTCATTGGGCTGGGCCAAGGCAACCAGTTCCGCATAATGAGCTGCGCTGTCATAACGAGTGGCTTCACGGAACGCGTTAATTAGCTTCAGGCCAACAGCCTCTTTCTGGGCCGGGCTTGCCGCAGCAAACGCGGTTTCCAGTGTTTCCAGCTGCTTCCGTTGTGCTGGCGATACAGGCTTCTCGTGGATTGCCGACGCGTCGGCGCCATTTTTGGACGATTGTACGTTGAGTGAATCCGTTCCTCCCTGAACAGTAGTGGGCGCTTGCATTGCATGACCTCCAGAGGTTGCTGTAGCAATCTGTTTCTCTTCATTGCGTACGACCACTTTCGGGCGGGTATATAACCCAACCGTCAGGGCGGCAGCCAGTAGGATAACAAATAATACAGATTTGTTCATAGAAGATTCGTGTTACAAGGCAAGCGCCCGGGCCTGTTCAAGTCAGGTTACTTGTCTTACTCCGCCGTTACTTTGGCTTTGTCGCTGGTTTTCACCTGCTCAACAAATACTTTGGCGGGTTTAAAGCTAGGAATGAAATGCTCATCAATTACCATGGCGGTATTCTTCGAGATATTCCGGGCTACTTTCTTGGCTCTTTTCTTATTGATGAAGCTGCCGAACCCTCTCACATAAATGTTCTCTCCCTCGGCCAGCGAGTCCTTAACTACTGAAAAGAAAGTTTCCAGCGTGTTTGTCACTTCTGCCTTGTCAATTCCGGTCTTATCGGAGATCTCGGCAATTACATCTGCTTTCGTCACGACTTCTTAAACTTTAACGTTTACTGTATTGTTGAAAATTGGGGTCTCAAAAATGGGAGCACAAAGGTAGGGGTTTCCCATAAATTATAAAACCCTGTACTCCCGTTTTTCTAAGTAACGACTTAATTTTTTGTTTTATTTTGAATTGGCAATCAGACTCTAACGGTATTCAAATCACATTTGCACCCATACTGGAACAGTGGTATGCCGTGCATAAACGAGACCTTCCATGGCGTCATACCGTTGATCCCTATCGCATTTGGCTGTCGGAAATAATTCTCCAGCAAACCCGCGTAGCGCAGGGGAAACCGTATTATGAGCGCTTTGTCGAAGCCTATCCAACCGTGGTCGACATGGCCCGTGCCGACGAGCGGGAATTACTCCGCCTTTGGCAGGGGCTTGGCTATTATTCCCGCGCTCGAAATCTGCACCAGACTGCTCGTTATGTAACTGATAAACTAGATGGTAAGTTTCCGGAAACTTACCACGAGCTCTTGAAAATGAAGGGTATAGGCACCTATACTGCAGCCGCTATAGCTTCATTTGCTTTTGGCGAGCGTGTGCCTGTGGTTGATGGCAACGTGTATCGGGTACTGGCACGTGTGTTCGGGGTTACTGAAGACATTACTACCACAATGGCCAAGAAAACGTTCGCCAGCCTGGCTATGCAACTGATTCAATCGGCCCATGATCCAGCTACCTACAATCAGGCGATTATGGAGTTTGGGGCCATTCATTGTACGCCTGTTGCTCCCGATTGCCTTCTGTGTCCGGTTCAGCAACAATGTATCGCTTTCCTGACCGGGCGTCAGCACCTGCTGCCTGTTAAATCGAAAAAAGCACCCGTGCGTGAGCGGTTCTTTAACTACTTTGTATTCAGACACAATGGCCGCCTGGCTCTCCGGGAGCGGACTGACCGCGATATCTGGCAAAATCTATATGATTTTCACCTGCAGGAAACCGATGAGCCGAAAACTGCGTTGCGAGACATACCATTAGCTGACTTGGTTGGCCAGCTCGTTCGAGAGGGCGTCCTGGTTGCTCCGCCAATTGAATCGGTACAATTATTGTCCCATCAACGAATACGGGCTAAATTTTACTTGATCGACGTACCGGATGCGTTGGTTACTAGCTTGCCGATTGACTTACAATGGTATTTGCCGACAGAAATAAGTAAACTACCCAAGCCTGTTTTGGTTACAAATTATTTGGATCAGCAGTTTGGATAAGTCGGTACAATTCAGTATCTTTAATCATCTAAACACTACCTATTTTTAAGAAGTAACCAACAAAACAAAGAGCATGGCAAGTCTTAATAAGATGACAATTATCGGTAACTTAGGCGCTGATCCTGAAGTACGTTATCTGGACGGCGGAGCTGTCGTCGCGACGTTTAACGTGGCAACTACCGAAAAATATACGAACCGGAACGGCGAAAAAGTTGAGCAAACCGAGTGGTTTCGTGTTGAGTTATGGAATGAACAGGCTAAAGTAGCTGAGAAATATTTGAAGAAAGGCAATTCTGTATACGTCGAAGGCCGTTTACGGACGGAGTTATGGACAGATAAGGAAGGCAAAGAGCGGACTTCGCTACGCGTGCGGGCCAACACGATGCAACTGTTGGGTGCTCCAAATGACGGCCGTCAGGATGAGCCCTCGTATGAGGCTCCCCGTCAGCAGGCCGCTCCGACGCAGCCAGCCAGTGCCCCCCGGCAGCAACCCGCCCCACAGGCCGCTCAAGCCCCCCGGCAACAGCCAGCACAGCGCCGAGAGCCAGAACCAGTACCCTTTGAGAGCAACAGTAGTGATGACGATTTACCGTTCTAACCTACGTAGTGCGCTCACTTGTTGAACGAGATTTGATATACATGGACCTTAGTGATCCTCTTCCTCGACAGGTGCTCCTGGCCACAGACGGCTGGGGCACCTATTTTGATTTATACGGCCCTTATACGGCGCTTATTTTATTACTGCTTACGCTGGCTGGTTTAGTATCAGCTTCAGAAGCAGCCTTCTTCTCGCTGTCGCCCGATGACCGGGCTTCTTGCCGGGATAGTCATCTGGCCGATGACCAGCGTATCGCCAGCCTCCTCGAACGACCCAAAAGACTTTTGGCGTCGCTGGTAATCTTTAATAACCTATTGAATATCGCCATTGTCGTCATTGTCACCTACCTCACCTGGGAGTTCTCTCAAACGTCGCAGGGGTTGGGTTGGGTATTGCCTGTCGTCACATTGGCAACAACCATTGCTATTGTACTTTTTGGGGAAATAGTGCCTAAAGTGTATGCCAGTCAGAATAACCTGACGGTGGCTCGTAAAACGGCCTCTTTGGCCAAAATTGGTTTGGCCGTCTTTCGCCCTCTGGCCATGGTGTTGGTTAATTTAAGTAATCAGGTGGACCGCCGGATTGAGCGAAAAGGCTATAAATTATCCGTTGAAGAGCTTAGTCAGGCCGTCGAATTGACGGGTACAAACGCAACGGTCGAAGAGAAAGAAATACTTAAGGGGATTGTTAATTTCAGTAATCTGACGGCCCGTCAAGTGATGCGTGCCAGATTGGATATTTCGGCGGTAGAAGATGACCTGACATTTAGTGAGCTCATGGAACAGATCAACGCATCGGGCTATTCCAGAGTGCCCGTTTTTCATGAATCGCTCGACCAGATTGAGGGTATTTTATACATTAAAGATTTGTTGACGCATATTCATCAGGATGATTCTTTCAACTGGCAATCGTTGCTGAGACCAGCATTCTTTATTCCAGAAAATAAGAAGGTAGATGACCTTTTGCAGGATTTTCAGAAACGGCGTGTGCATATGGCCGTTGTGGTCGATGAATATGGCGGAACGCGGGGTTTGGTTACGCTGGAAGATATTATTGAAGAAATATTCGGTGAGATCAATGACGAGTTCGATGATGAAGCTCCGCTTGGCTACAGGCGTGAAGATGATCAGACTGTAGTCTTTGAAGGGAAAATGCCCCTTACCGATGTGTGCCGTGTTTTAAATGTCGATGCAACAACATTTGAAGCCGTTCAGGGTGATAGTGAATCACTTGGCGGGTTATTACTGGAACTGTTCAACCGGCTGCCTAAACCCAATGAAGAGATAACCTATGCTGGATTTCTTTTTCATGTCTTATCTGCAGATGATAAACGAATTAATGAGGTGCGGGTTAAGAAAAGTGATGAAGCTGTAGAGGCCAGTTAGAAAAGGGCCGCATCTTTATATACACAATCTACCGTTTAGTAATTTATTGTTGTAGGCTAGCTGGCTTTGAGTAAGTTTACTTGAAGCTTTCTACCACAAACATATGACCAGCATTTTTTCTAGATTAAAGTCTGTTGCCAAACAGGTGATTCACCCAGCACAAAAAGAGACACCTGTTACCGAGTTTCCGTATGACTCCTTGCCCTGGATCGACAAGAGCAATGCTGATATTGACGCTTTTGTTAAACAGTTTCCTGCAGCTAATGACTTGCCATACGATTTAAGCGAAAAACTAACTTTCTGGCGCGACAACGGCTATGTCATTTTAGGGCAGGCCATTCCGACAGAATGGCTGGACCAGCTTTGGCGCGAAGTTGAGGAACTGATCGAGCACCACGAAAAATACCAGACTCAGGTACGGATCGACCTACCGGAATATCAGGCTAATCCAGTGCAGCCTGTAAACAGTGTTCCTAAATCTGTGTTGAACGGACCGTTTCTCAAATTCAATGATTTTCACGATAACTCAGTAATCGGCAAAAAAATAATGCTTCACAAGAACATCGTTACTTTCCTGGAAGCAGTATTTGATGATAAAGTAATTGGCATGCAAAGTTTGCTGTTCAAATATGGCAGTC
This sequence comes from Spirosoma horti, assembly GCF_054776595.1. Classification (NCBI taxonomy): domain Bacteria; kingdom Pseudomonadati; phylum Bacteroidota; class Cytophagia; order Cytophagales; family Cytophagaceae; genus Spirosoma; species Spirosoma horti. The sequence goes on along the minus strand of NZ_BAAHBQ010000007.1, from coordinate 407,675 downwards.
AGCAACCAACACATCAGGACTTTGCCTACGTCGTATCCGAGATTCCGAGTCATCTGGCTGCTGCCTGGATAGCACTTGAGGACGTACATATTGATTCGGGGCCGCTATCGTATTATCCCGGTTCGCACAAAATCGATAAATTTAATTTTGGTAATGGGATCTTTTTTAATGGTAAATCAACGCTGAATCCAAACGATTTTGCCAGATACCTCGATGCTGCCTGCGCGAGTGCCGGGCTCGAAAAGAAAACGTTATTGATCAAAAAAGGAGAGGTTCTGATCTGGCATGCTGCCCTGGCGCACGGCGGAGAAGAAATCCGGAATCCAGCGCAAACCCGAAAGTCATACGTATGCCACTATTCGTCTGATAAGGCCTATAAACATCATCGTCAGAGCCCAAATACTGAACCGATACGACGCACGATAAACGGTGCCGACGTATTTGTTAACCCGACAATGCCTGATCAGGAGGATATTTTTGATCGAGGTAAGACAATGTAGGCAAATCTGTTACTTATTCTCTGTGCCGATTACACCCAGAGTCCACGACCCTGGTTGTAATCGTTGCCTATCCGTTGGATCTCGCTGGCTGAATACGTCAAAAAACCTTTTTTTCGCAATTCGCGCAGTCGTTTCTTCTCAATAAAAGACAACTTGCCATCCACAAGAACCCCAAAAACAATAAGCCGTTCGAGACTATGGCGCACCGCAGCGGGAGCCTGAGAAGCCTGTTCCAGAAAATTACCGGTCAACGCCGTCTCGGCCTTCAGGTCAAACCGGTCAATGAGTGTTTCAGTCAGCAGGAAGTGGGCATAATTGTATTGCCGTTTAAGGATGGCCACATACTGTAGCGCTTCCAGCAGTAAGGGGCGTAATTGGTCATTCTTTCCCCATTCTTCGTGCAATTCATGGACAAATTCACGGATCGTTGTTGGTGCCATAACACGAACCTGAGCTTCGTGAAGAACCTGCCAGGAAGCCCAGGCATTCCAGAAGGCATAAATAGGCATTCCGGCTAAGTCAGTTATCTGACGAAGCAGGTAGCGGCCCAGAAATCGTTTCAATAAAAATTTGAGGGCTAGATTGCTCAACGCTGCTTTCATCATATTCAGCAGGTAGTAGATCGTGAGCCCCCAGCGTGGCATGTTCAAATAAGGATCAATGCCAAATCGTAAAATACCTCTATTCGTTTTTTCAAGTGCTGCATCGGCCAACGCCTGCAAATGGCGGTCATATTGAGCATCGTGGGCGTTGGGAAACTGGCAAATACGCATGATTGTCTTTACCCCGCGAAGGTTTAGCACCACCAGTATATTCACTTCCAGATAAACCAGCAACACCCCATACAGCATCGTGATAAGTGGCAATTCATACGTAGTGCCAAATAGCGAAACGGTTGTATTGGAAAATAGATCCGGCCACATATACTGAGGCCCGTATAACAGAATAACACCCATCAGGCCGAGCACAGCAGCAATACTCAGGGTCACGATTTTTGTCCGTCTGATTACGCGACTTTCAATGGAGTTCAGTACATACGGTTCATCGGCTGGATGTGAAGTATCGAGGGATTGACGCAGGTAACGAAGCGCCAAATGGTCGAAGGGACCTGTGCTGTCATTGGGTGGTCGAGTGGACATTATCTTAATGTTAACAGTGAGCTGATTTGTAAACTACCAAATGGCAACTGTTGTTGGCAAAAGGCTCGTTTATTGAGCAAATCATTTGATTTGGTGGGATTTACACCCAAATAGGTAAATGTAGGTTACAGGTGGCTTTGTGATTTACCGATTAACAAGTCTACTTATGAAACGCTTACTTTTCTGCTGGTTACTGGCTGTTCCAGCACTGGCTCAACAAACGGCACCTGCCCCAAAACCAACGTCGGCCCAGCAACGGATTAAAGATGAAATGCTGGATGCCGTTACCACCTTCATAGGGATGCTTACACCCGATCAGCGAAAACAGGCTACCTATCCACTCGATGACGTTGAGCGGTTCAACTGGCACTATGTTCCCCGCGAACGCAAAGGACTTCCGCTGAAACAGATGACACCCGACCAGCGACGGGCAGCTATGGCAATGCTTAAAACGGGGCTCAGTGATCAGGGGTACGAGAAAGCAACCTCCATTATCGATATGGAAAATGTGCTGCGAGTTATTGATAATCGTCCCCCGAATGATACATACCGTGACCCCGAAAATTACTCGTTCACCATCTTCGGTGAGCCATCCGCCAAAAATCCGTGGAGCTGGCGGATCGAAGGGCACCATTTGTCGCTGCAATTTTTATCACTTACCGGCCAGGTGCTGGCACAGACACCTACGTTTTTTGGTAGCAATCCGGGTGTACTCAAATACGATACGCACATGGCCGACAAACGGATGAGCGATCCACGCGTGGCCGATCTACCCCAGAAAGGGCGGCAAATATTAAAGAAAGAAACAGAGCAAGCCTTTGCTTTATTGAAAACACTTGACGCCGAACAACGAAAAAAAGCCGTTATCGCAGCCGTTGCCTATCCTGAAATTGTGACCAGCAATAAACGGAAAGTGTCCCTGGAAAAGATGGATGGACTAATGCTATCCGAAATGAACGCCGACCAGCGTAAGCTCTTTTTAGATCTGCTACAAATTTATATGGCCAATTATCGAATCACGCTGGCCAAGCAGCAGATGGCAAAGCTGGAAAAATCGGGTCTGGATAGCCTCCGGTTTGCCTGGGCGGGCGACCTCACGCCAGAACTAGGCGAAGGTAAAGGCTGGTATTACCGAATTCATGGCCCAACCCTATTAATTGAGTACGATAACACGCAAACCAATGCCAATCACATTCACACCGTGGTTCGGGATTTGACAAACGATTTTGGCGAAGACTTACTACAGGAGCATTACAAAAGTAGTCATGTAGCGAAGCCATAAAGAAGAAAGTCGGGCTCGTTTAACAATTTTTAAGCTAAACTTAAGCCAGTTTCTTCGTAATTTGTGAGGAATTTTTGTTCTTAATTCATGAAGAAACTCCTTATTAGCGCGTCTGTCTGTCTGTTCACAGTAGCAGCATCGGCGCAGGAAACGCAGTGGTATCTGCGTGATAAAACCGATAAAACCGCTGGTATCAGCGTTGAGCGTACCTACAGCGAATTACTCAAAGGGCGTAAACCAACACCAGTTATTGTTGCCGTTATCGACGGAGGGATTGATACGACCCATGAAGATCTGCGCCGGGTGTTGTGGGTAAATCCGAAAGAAGTAGCTGGAAATGGCAAAGACGATGATAAGAATGGCTATGTCGATGATATTCATGGCTGGAATTTTATTGGCGGAAAAGACGGTCGCAATGTCGATTATGAAACCGCCGAAGTGACCCGGCTGTATGCCCAGTTGAAGCCGACCTACGAGGGCAAAGATCGCAAAACACTCAAGTCCGAGCAGCAGAAAGAGTATGATCTGTATGTAAAAACGAAAGCGGAGGTTGAGAAAAACCAGGCGCAGTACAAGCAGCAATATCAGGGTATCAGTCAGTTCTATACGCAGTATTCGACGGCGGTTGCCAGCCTGAAAAAAGCGCTGAACGTTACGAAACTCGACACGATCACGCTCAGCAAAGCGGCTGATACACTCAGCGACGCGGCCCTGAAGCGGCCCGTGACGGGTATCCTTCGGTTACTGCGTCAGCAAAAAGCGGCTGATACGGACGTGGTAATGAACGAACTTGAAAAAGCCAATGAACAACTCAAATCCCGCGCTGAATACAATTATAACCCGGATTTTAACAGCCGTACAATCGTAGGCGACAATCCGAATGATGTAAATCAGCGCGATTACGGTAATCCCGACATTGCAGGCCCGCGCCCCGACCACGGCACGCACGTTGCCGGTATTATTGGCGCAGATCGGACCAATAACCTGGGTGTAATGGGTATTGCCGACGCTGTGCAGATTATGGGTGTTCGAGCGGTGCCTGATGGAGATGAGCGCGATAAAGATGTCGCTAACGCCATTCGGTATGCGGTTGACAACGGAGCGCAAATAATCAACATGAGCTTCGGGAAAGATTATTCACCCCAGCGTAAGACGGTTGAAGACGCTGAGCGGTATGCGCTGTCAAAAGGGGTTTTAATGATTCATGCTGCGGGCAATGATGGCAAAGACATCGATACAGCCGCTAATTACCCGGCTCCCCGCTTTATAGACGGTTCCGCTATTCCAAACGTAATTACGGTAGGGGCCAGCGCCGAACCCAATACGGCTGATCTGGTGGCCAGCTTCTCAAACTATGGTAAGCAGAACGTGGATGTGTTTGCTCCAGGTAAAGACATTTATTCGACGGTGCCGGGCAGTAAGTATGAAAACAACAGTGGCACGAGCATGGCCTCGCCCGTCGTTGCTGGTGTGGCGGCTGTACTGAAGTCATACTTCCCCAAGCTGACCTATGCCGACATAAAACGCATTATTCTGCAGTCGGCAACGCCTTATGCAACAAAGGTGACGAAACCAGAGTCGACCGATACGGTAGCTTTTGCTTCCCTGTCAAAAACGGGTGGTGTTGTCAATTTGTACGATGCCGTTAAATTGGCTTTAACGCAGGAAGCGGCTACCGGAAAAGGGAAATAAAAAAGTAGATAACGTATCCGTCACCGGATATATAGAAAAATAGAACCGGTTTCTGAGGGCATGACTTCCCTCGGAAACCGGTTCTATTTTTTTAGGAACCGGGCTGTCTGGCTAGACTGGCCATCTGTAAGGCAAAGGATGTAGACGCCCGCCGACAAGGTCTGAATAGATATGTCGGCTTTTATCTGGCCATTCTGGCTATTAACTAAAAGCGGAGGTTGTTGCATCACGCCCCGTAAATCGACGATGCTGATCGTTGACTGCTTCGTTCGTGAACCGGCATAGCGTACCGAAAGCGTATGTTCGGCAGGATTGGGATAAACGAAAAGTTGATCGCTCGGGTCGGTTGGCAGGGCGGTGACAAGGGAGGCTGGGCTTACCGTTCGCGCGGTCGACCAGGCCACGCATTCCCGTTGTTTAACCTGTAACTTATAAATACCCGGCTGCGTAACTAAAAGACGATACTCATTGGCCTTGGCTATAGCTTGATCCTTTTGGTACCATTGGTAGCGATACGATGAGTCGATGGGCGCTTTCAAGGTCACTGAAGCGCCCTGGGGTAGCGTCAAGTCTGTTTCTTCCGGGCTTAGGGTAAGGCTATTGACAGCACTAAGCAATACGTCCGTTTCTGCCGACAGTGCCTGGCAGCCATCTTGGGTAACCCGGACCTGATAGCGGCCTGGCTGGCTGGCAGAGACTGTTGCCGTATGGGCAAAAACGATACCGTCGCGTAGCCAGTCAATAACGGCTTCGTCTGTAGTGGCTGACGTTTGAAGTGCAACCGCTGGTTTATTCGGGCAAAGCCATTGATCACCACCGGGGCTGATGGTTGCCGCTGCGGTACGTACCTGAACCTGCACCGGCTGAGACGTGGCTGCACAGCCCTTACTGTCAGTAACCCGCAACAGGTAAGACCCCGTCTCCGTAACCTGATAAGCGTCTGCCGGCGCATTGGGTATGGCAATGCCATTGCGTAGCCATTGGTACCGTAAGCCAGTTGGTTTATTGGCTGCCTCAAGCACAAGGTGTGTTCCACGACAAATGGTTGTATCCTGTTTAGGAAGGATAGCGGTTGTCAATTGGCAGTTCGTTCTTCGTAAACCACTAACAAGGATAGAAAAAGGCTGGCTGGAATAGGTCATTTTGCCTTTATGCGAGACCGAAAGTGTGTACGTCTGACCAGCAACGGGATTGGCAATGTATACTTGCTCAACATTGTCACGAATGTTGTCGTCCCGTGTCGCTGCCTGAGCCGGTTGAGCTGGATTTAATACAAAGGGAAACTCGGTTTTCTGCTTTGTCTTCAAGCGCAGGTCGAGATCGTTGATGAGTTTCGGCGTTCGGCTGTTAACGGAACTGGCGGTTAGGTTTGTCGCCACACCTTCGGGATCTGTCCAGCAAAGTGTGATCACCAGCGGTTCATTTCCCTGAGCAGTAATGGATTGGGTAAACGTGCCACCTGGCGTCAGACTTTTTTCCAGAATCAAATTGGACTGATTTTCATTTAACAACAGGCGGGCCGCGGCTTCGGTATTTAACAAACCCCACCCTTGTCGATAATTGGGGCCTGCTTCTGGATTGGTTCGGTTAGCGGTGTGCAGGGCCAATCCTTTTAACGTGGCCGCCCGCATAAATTGCCCACCAGTAGGCAGACCTGGTGCCCGTTGACTGGCGTATAATTCCTGGAGTAAAAACAGCGATCCGCTAACATTGGCGGCTGCCATTGACGTACCACTGTATGTACCATAAGCGGTGTCGCTGGTGGCTATTGACGAGAGAACGTCGGAGCCAATACCCAGCAAATCTGGTTTTATACGGCCGTCGTCGGTAGGTCCCCAACCGCTGAACGCCGTCGAACCGATCAGATCGACTTTATTTTTGTTGGTAAATGAGACCATCGCTGCCCCCACGGTGAGTACGTTTTTGGCGTTTGCCTCGGCCGGAATAACATCATAGGCGTCATTGCGATTTCGAGCCAGCGTACTCTGGATGGCTGTATTTTTTAGAAAGTAAGGCGTTCCGGCGGGTGGTCCGGTTTCGCTTCGTTTGTTGTCTGCCGAACGGACCATCAGGAAAAACGGATTATTGTAGGCTATCCGATCCAGGTCTCGGGCGTTGGTTGTGTAGAAACCAAACAGATAATCTTCCGAAGCACTAATGGCCGTATTGCCCCACCATTCCCATTTTAGATCCGGGTTGGTGCCGGGCCGCGATTCGTTATAGACCCAGCCTACCACCGGCCCATACGAATGATTGGAGACCAGAAGATTGGGAGCTGCTGTGACCAATTCCGTGATGTCGTTGGTATAATCCCAGACTGATAACTGAGAGCCGTAAGCCATTCCCTTTGCCGGGGCATTAACGCCTTTGGCGATGAGTGTGCCGGCCAGGTGTGTTGTGTGGTTGTTCAGGGTTGCCCCATCCTTCTGAAGAATTCGGGAGGTGGTGCCTGTAGCCCCGGCAAATTCGTGGTGCGATCCCAATGCCCGGCCACCATCCCACAGCCCCAACCGCCCGGCCATAGAAGCCGAATTGCCCGATAAGGCGATGGGCAGTGAGCCGGTGCCATACAGCGCCTGGGTTTTCGTGCCACGGGCAGCTTCTGTATTGTGAAGTGTATAATAAACGGGCTGACCAAACGGGTCGATCTCCTGAAGGGTCAGTAGGCGCTGATTGGAATAGTTTTTGCTAAGGAACCAACTGTTCGTTTTGGCTGCCTGTAGTGTACGTTCCCGAAGGCTGGAATGCCGGGTGGTTAGTTCTATTTGCCAGCCTTGACCAGTTATTTTAGGGATTGATTGAGCATTGGTCCGGGTAACGACACCGATCAGAAACGACAAAACGAGGTATCCTGCAATGGGAGAAAAGCCTCCTGCACTGCATTGTACCCCGTTTTCTCTCGAAAAAATACCTCGATATAGCTGCTGCAGATACGTGGACAATTATTGCTTGCGAATCCGTTTTACCCGGACGCTCTGTGTCTGGTCATCTTCTACAACCACAAAAAACGTACCGCCGGGTAAATCGGCTACATCGAAACTTGTTGAATAATTTTTTCCGTCCCGCAAAAGTGTTCCGGTACGTACCGTTTGACCATTCAGATTCGTCAGGCGAACGGATGGCGGTTTGGGTAAAGCCAGTGAAGCGACCAGCGATACGGTAACCTGTCGGACTGCCGGATTCGGATAAACGCTCAGATTCCCGTCATCGATAATCGGCTCCGTGGCCAGTATCGTCAGATAGACTTCGTCGGAGATAGCTTCCCCGCAGCCATTAACGCTACCCTTGACCGAATAACGCCCCGTTTTGACAACGGTATAGGTAGGGGATGTGGCTCCTGGAATAGCTACGCCGTCCACCAGCCATTGAATATTGGTCGTTACGTTGGAACTAAGCGAAAAGCCATTGGCCGTAATGAACGGTGTCTGGGTTGTTTTTACCGTTACCGCAACAGCCGTCGAGTTAACGGGCAAGCAATTATTGGCGACCTGAACGACGTAACTCCCTGCGGTTGCCGTTGCCAGCGTACTGCTGGTAGCTCCGGTAATCGGTTGCCCGTTCCGATACCACTGGTAAGAAAAGCCAGTACCTGTGTTGGCCTGCAGGGTAATGCTGGACCCCTGACAGATACTCGTTGACCCATTTGGCGTGATACTGGCCGTGGCCCCTGCGCCCGTTGTCGGTGTAACCGCTATCCGTTGCGGACTGGGGCAGTCGAGCGCCCGAACCCGCATGTTGTAAAAGTAATACCAGGCCGTTTTCAAGGTATCTGTGGATGTGCCACTATCGAATAAAGACCCTTTGATGGTAACAACAGGCTGACCCGTCTGCGTTTTTAGCTGGTAAGGAAAACCAGCGACCGAGACGTTACTACGGAAGATAGACGCGCCATCGCCGTAATCAATCGTAATTTTATAATCGCCCGCTGCCGGAATGCGTAAATTCAGGGCATAAATGGCTCCTTGATCGTCGGGGTCATCGGGATAGGTGCCGCCGGTCGATGCGGTTATGCTTTGCGTACGCGTGGGCGAAACATCCAGCGTTACGCTCGAAACAGCCGTATTATCGTATTTACGAACCGTGAAGGTCAGCGTTCCGGCCGAGCCGATATACAGACGGGCACTTTCGATCAGCAGCGGAACCTGGGTCGAAATAAGGGGCGCGGGCTGAAAACCGGTTCCGTAGGTGCCACCGCCGTAGACGGTTTTGTCGACGGGGCCAATGGAGCCCGAAAAATCGTTCAGCGTGGCGTAGAACTGGCCACTGGCAGGCAATGCCTTAACGCCAACCTGATTACCAGCTGCCAGTAGGTTACCGCCCGTTGGGGCATCATACCAGAAGGCCGTGCCCGTGCCAATATTCCGCAATGAGATGGCCGTATCGCTGCCACAACGCGTGACGGAAAAGATGCCATTGGCCGGTGTGGGGGCGGTAGCACGGGTTGCGGTAATGGTATTATTGGCCGTGTTCTGGTCGCTGTTGAGACTTGTCGATACGGTGAACCGATACGTCTGTGCAGCCGCAAGGGAAATACTGGCCGGTAGTTTTAGGGTAATTGTACTCTCCCGAAAGGCAGCAATTCTTGGAACAGTACCGGTCAATGTCGTTACCTCATTGTTAGTGGCATCGGTAATTTTAACACTGACGGGCACATTGGTCTGGTTAGCGGTGCCATAGTTGTGGAGCCGCACGGAAACCGTAACATCAGTGCCTGTTTGTCCACAGAAATTCGCTTCGGGCGAGAGAAGTGCGGTAGCGCCCACGTCGTTCGTCGTTTGAACCACATTCAGCACGTAATCCTGCGTTTCGCCATTGCCGTAATTGCCACACGAAACCACCGCTGCGGGGTCGCTGGTTTCTACGGCCACAATTCGGAACCGGACGTTCTGGGCTGTTTGAACCGTGCCGGGAATGGTGACCGTTGCGGTGAACTGAGCCGAATGAGCCAGTATTCCCGACGTCGCTACCGTTTCACCGGCATCGTCGAAGCTGCCATTCTGGTTCCAGTCGGCAAAGGCTTTCACAATCACGTTTTTGACGGCTCCACAGGTGCCCAGAGACACCGTTAGGGGAATCTGCTGACCTGCCTGCACGGTGGCTACGGCCTGCGAGAAATCGTTGTAGGACGTACACCCGCTGGCCCCGGCCTGATTGATGCTGCCAAACTGAACCTGGTTGATTTTCGTGTCAGCGGTGGAAGTCGCTCCCGATGCGCAGTACGCCTTGCCGCCAACACCACTCACGAGCAGGGCATAATCCTGCTTGCCGCCACTTAAGGTTCCTTTATTGGTAACGGTAATCGTGTAGGACCGTCCCGGTATCGGATTGGCTACTAAGACCTGTTCAACATTGTCGCGGATATTGTCGCCCCGTGTGGCGGCTGCCGATGGGTTATTCGGGTCCAGAATCCAGGGCAACGTGGTGGCTTGGCCGTCGCTGATGCGGATGTCGAGATCATTGACGAGTTTGGGTGTCCGGTCGTTCAGCGTGGCCGTAGAGGGAATAGACGCGGTTCCGGCGGGGTCTGTCCAGCAAATGGTCGATACGAGCGGCCCCAGTCCCGATGCAACAACCGTGAGCGAGTAGGTTTCAGCCTGGTTCAGGGTTCGTTCATCGAGCAAATGGTTCTGGTTGGTGTTTAGAATGACCCGTCCGGCCTTTTCGGCATTCAGGAGTCCCCAGCCAAACTGGTAATCGGGGCCAAGTGTGGTGCCCGCTTCATCGGCGGTGTGAAGCGCCAGACCCTTCAGCGTCGATGAGCGCATAAATTTGCCGCTGTTGCGTTGCGAATACAATTCCTGCAAAAGCAGCAGGCTACCCGCCACGTTGGGCGATGACATGGAGGTGCCATCATACACAACATAAGCACTATCGCTCTCCGAACTTGACGAAAGAATACCGACACCGATACCAGCAATATCGGGTTTAATGCGCCCATCGTCGGTTGGACCCCAACTGGTAAAGTCGCTCAGCGGTACGTCGCCCGCCTGGTTGTAGCCATAGTTCAGATTGCCAACGGCACCCACGGCCAGAATATTTTTAGCGTTGCCGTAGGTGCTAATCTGGTCGTAGCCGTCCTGATTACTACGGGCTACTGTACTGGTCCGGTTGCTCGTACCCAGGTAATAGGGCTGACCTGCGCCGGGGCCATCGGAGCCGTGGCTGTTTCCGCCCGATTTAACAATCAGGTAGTAAGGAGCATTTTGGGCAATTCTATCCCACGAAACCGTTGTGGCATCATAAAAGCCAAACTTATAATCTTCTGTCTTGCTAATGGTTGTGTCGCCCCACCATTCCCATTTGGTTGTTGTGGTTCGGGTATCGTTGTAGACCCAACCTGCATTGGAGCCATAGGAGTGGTTTGAGATGAGCAGATTGGCAGCTGCGGCACTCATCTCCGTCACATCGCTGTTGAAATCATAGGCACGTAGATTCGTTCCAAATGCCATGCCTTTTACGTCGGGATTGACACCGGCTGCCATCATGATTCCGGCCACGTGGGTGGAGTGGCTGACCAGTGTGGCAGAATTATCGATTTGAGCTACGCGACTGCCCGTGCCATTTCGGAATTCAACGTGCGTATCCCGTACTTTACCGCCATCCCACATGGCAAGCTTGTTCGTCAGCGTACTGCCCGAGAGCGAAACACCCAGGCTGCCGCCTGCATACAATGAGTTCGTGTGGGTGCTGATACCCGCCTTGGTGGTGCTGTAGGTAGCATCGTAGAGGAGTTCACCGGTGGAAGTGATGCCGCGCAACATAACCACCCGCCCCGTGGGTGAAATTTGTCGAATTGGACGACTGAGTTGCTGGGCTTTGGCAACGGCCTGGCGGTAGTTTTCGGTTTGGGCCTGCTCAATTGTTTTTTGTAGCTCTCTTTGCTGTGTCCGCTGCTGTATAGTGTACTGTGGCAAAGACTGGGCGGTTACCTGTGTGAAAGCTGTTGCTCCCAATAAAAAGGCTAACCAATACAGGTGGTTCCATAAACGTTGTCGCATACATAGTAAGCACTTAAGTAAAAATAATTGAATAGAGTTGAACCACATTTTTGTCATACGGACAGAGACGGGCCACCGTAGTAGAAGCATGACAAAAAACAAGCTTATAACTCAATCCGTAAGGCCCATAGTCAGTACGAAAAAGAGGGTGTTTCTGTTGCGTATTGCGTTTTATAATGAGATTAAGATTTTTGTAACTATACCTCGTATACAAGAAAGTTTATCTTGTAACAAGTCACTTGTCAATCGTATGATGGTTTATTGTTTGATTTATATAACCATAATGACAAGTTTACGCTGCTAATTAGTTTAATTATTAATTAATATAGACATATAAAAGTAAGTAAACTTATGCAATTGGTTTAGTAATTAGGTTTAAAACTTTTTTGGTGATTTTATCCGGAAAAATGGTGATTTCACGCATTTTCAGACCCTGCACGCATAATTTTATGCATAGGCACCCCTAGGTTTGGCGCACAAAAAACCCCACGTCAGCTTGCAACCATACGTGGGGCTTTTTTGAAAGTTCAATGCGTTACCATTAAACCAATCAAATGTAATGAAACTTTTACAGAATGGGACAGGTACGGCCTACCTGTTGATGTTGCGTAGGCTATTTTGTGATAGAGTCGCGAAAAAGCATTTAGTTTATCGTGTAGGAGCCCTGATGCTATTATGGGCCATACCCTTTACAAATATAGCCAATGCACAAAGTTGCTCATATTCGGAAGGACAGTTTTTGTTCGACTGGTATGGTGAGCAAATCTACGCCCACTATTACAACGGCGTTTTGTATGCTTCGTATCAGAATCCTTCCGAAGGGTTCAAACCTCAAAGCTGACTACAGGCTACGGGGAAGATGGTTAATTCCTTCGGTTGTTTTACCCAAAATGACCCGCATTCGTCCTCGAATGGTGGGAACACGTCCAACCCGCCTACGTCTAATCCACCATCCGGCAACTGTGCTTTCTCGGAGGGTCAGTTTCTACTAAACTGGTATGGCGAGCAAATTTACGCTCACTATGCCAACGGCATTTTATACGCAGCCTACCAAAACGCAGGTGAAGGGTTCAAACCTCAAAGCTGGCTACAAGCTACGGGATTTGATCCTGGTAAAGTAAGTTGTTTTGCTGTGAATAACCCCTTGATGTCAACACCAATACCACCCGTAACTAATCCACCAACGCAAAATCCGCCGTCGGGCAACTGTGCTTACTCAGAAGGCCAGTTCTTATTGAATTGGTATGGCGAGCAAATTCATGCTCATTATTTTAATGGCATATTGTATGCGGCATATCAAGATGGGAGTGTTGGATTTAAGCCTCGAAGTTGGTTATCTGTCGCGGGCTATGATGCTAGTAAACTGGCGTGTTTTGCGCAAAATGATCCGCATACGACAACTACTAATAACCCTACGACCAACCCTCAGAATCCACCCAGCACGGCAGGTAATAATTTAAACGGTAGTTTTGACTATGCTGATTGTAATAGCATAAGTGGCTGGATATTTAATGCAAACACGCCCAACCAGTCCACAAAATTTGATGTATATGTAAATGGATGGTTAGCAGCGGCTGGTGTGCCAGCAACCCGAAGTCGTCAGGACGTAGCAAATGCCCTTGGAGTTTCTGGCTACAATGGTTTTGGCTTTAATCTAAACCTACCCAATCAATATAAAGCTGGAGTTGCTCTGACAATTTCGGTTAAATATTCCGGTACAAATACCCATATTCCGGGTAGTCCGAAAGTAACTCAAACATGCCCCAATTCGCCATCTACGCAAGGTTTCGATCCTGAATGCCAGACGGGTATAGCCAGCGTCTTTCCGCGAAGTGGACAAGCCCGCTCAAGTGCTGTTGCACATACAGGTTCAATTTCGCTTCAGCTTATGAGCAAAGGTGCGAATAATATTACTTCTTTAACGAGTCGGTTAATTCCAGTCAAACAGGGTATTTTATCATTGAATGCTTATGCTTTTGCCCTAGTTCAATCAAAGCCTAATCTTACTCCCCAGCTAACGGCTGCTGCTGTGGGTGGTGTACTGGCAGGTTTGGCATTAACTCAGAAATATACCGTTGCGCCCGATCAACGACATGTGAATAAGCTCGCACCTACTCTTGGCGTAAGTACAGCGCTTATGGTGCCTTTAGTGAAGTCGCTGTTGGCCAATCGGGTGCCTAATGCTGGACTTGAGTTAGCATTCTACAACAAACAAGGTAGATTTATGCATCGCCAGCAGGTAGAAATTAATAAAACTGCTCGCGAGGGCTGGCAGGTTTTGCGTATTGACGGGCAGGCACCTGAAGATGGTTATGCTGTAATTCGTTTACATAATTACAGTAAAGTACCGGTTTATTTTGATGATGTGGCTTTAGAAACTACGCCTGTCCAGTCAAAGAGCGAGTTGAATAATCGCCATTTAACTTCGAAACTTTTTCACTCAGCTAATGGCTTTGTCGCTCAACAATTCCCTAATGAGCAAAACACCTATAGCATGTATGATTTTGATTCTCCTTGTCATGTCCACGCTGGGGGAGCAATAATTGACCCTGATTCGAATTGGCCGGGCGTCTGGCTAGATATTGATGTAACCGTGACTGCAACCCCAGCCGGAGCTGAACCTACTGGAAGTACAGGTGGAGGCACTACATATACCCAATCGGGCAGTGATACGTTTACACCTAACGGTACACCAACCAGACCACCTGTAGGTACCACTTACACCTCGTCTTCGGGAGTGACCTATATCTGGGATGGCATAAACTGGTGCATTGTTTTGAAGGAAGTCGATGTTAAAGGCAACCATCCATCAAACCCACCTGATGGCTATATACATATTCATGTTGACCCAAACTTTGGTTATATTACTTACTATAAGTTCTTTGATGGGGTTTGGACATTACCAGTACTTGCTGACGATAACTCGCTTTTACCTGACCGTATAAAAAAATCAAAGAAATCATCAAAGAGTGATGCTTGTAAGACGTTTAAAGAAATGTGGGATCGCCAAAATAATGATACACATAAGGAGCAAATGGCTATAATAACAGATAAGGGTGTATTTTGGTTACCTGATAATGAGAATACTGTGAACACGAGCGTTCTTGGTTCAATATCTGATTTTATTGGCGATCCTGGTAGCCAATCTTTTGTTAAAGATAATGTCGTTTATTACATAAAGGCTGTAGTGCATACTCATCCTACAGGCGATCAGTGGGTGGATAGTCCATCTGATAAAGATGTAGCGTTAGCCAAACTTTTTAAAGTACCTAATTATAATATTTCAGACGGAGGTATATTCAAAGTGAGTGCTAGTGGTCAAATTTCTAGTGTACTTGATTATAACTACGAAAACATATTCAATTGCGAATTGGATCAAAACATAGTCGAAGAACTACGATGATATCTTTTCCTAAGACAATCGCCCTGATATTCATGATGATGTTTAGCATCTCTCTGTCAAAAAGTCAGCAACCAACTCAAAAAATAACTCCTAAACTATGTGTTGAGGAGTTATCATCCGGAGATAGTGTATTAACGGCTACAATAAAAGGCTATTTAAAATATGTTGACAATCACGAAATTCCCATAGTAGCCGTTGAGACTAAGGGCGACACAACTCACTATTTTATTAGTGCTTTTATCTGGACGAATTCGATTAAAAAGAATCCTCCTACGTCAATTGTAATATTTGCTGGTCGTGAAGCATTGCTTTATACAGGCAAGGGCTCAATTGTACAAACAGCTCCAGCCTGTTATCAGTACTTGCTAAAAAAGTATACTAGGCTACTGCACATTGATAAACTAAACCGGAGTAAAAGATTACCTGCCGATAATGACCTAGGGTTTTCCTATGATCCAATATCCGCTGATATTATGATTTCTAAAGATGGACATGTTACGACTAAAAACGGGCCTTTTCCGTATATAGAGCATAAGTGAGCCATGATTATTTAAATAGTTTGGTCAGTTTGTAGAAAAAGCTACTTAAATAAAGTATATGAATGTATAAGGTTTAACTAAAACTATAAACCGCATAACCACGGGCCAGCTGTTAGTATACTTTACTGATGACTGGCCTGTAGCACTTTTATTAGTGACTGCTGGAGGTCCTCATTATATTCAGGTGCTCATTCAAATTTTAATCTCCCGCCGATTAAACGGTTCTATTATTGCCTTAAGCCACTACCGCCAAAGCCGCCGATCGACAGGCTGGATTTCCTGGCTGAGAACCCGAATTTGATTGAAGTGCGGGTGGGCCGGATGAAGAATGATGTTATATGATAAGGGAAATAAGTCACTGCTCACGGCGCTTATGTCCGTCCGATCAGCCACTTCGCCAAATTTTAATCCTCCGCCTATTAAACGTTTGCCGTCTTGCCTTGTCATACGCCAATAGCCAACGGTTGACAGGCATGGATAAATTGACGAAACAACAACAAATCCGTTACCTCTTTGCACGGGCTGGCTTTGGCACTACCCCCGCTGAACTGGACGAGGCATTGGATCGCAAATCGGCGCGGAAAATTGTACGGTACCTGTTCGATGATAGTAAATCTGTACAGGAGCTACATGTCGTGGAGCCGGACGCCATCGAAACGAAAAAGCAGCTTAAGGGCCTGGTTCGGGATGGGCAACTCGATAAAGAAACGCTCAAAGAACGCATCCGGCTCAACGCCGAAAAGGTGCGCGATTTGAATCTGCAATGGCTCGACCGGATGGCGTCTGGTAGAGGAGCCTTGCGCGAAAAAATGGCTCTATTCTGGCACGGGCATTTTGCCTGCCGAACGCAGGGACGAAATCCACTCCTTATGCAGCAATATGCGAATACGATCCGGCAACATGCGTTGGGGCGGTTCGGCGATTTGCTGATGGCGGTATCAAAAGAACCGGCCATGCTCCAATTTTTGAACAACCAGCAAAATCGCAAGAACGCGCCCAATGAGAACTTCGCCCGCGAGGTAATGGAGTTATTTACGCTCGGCCGGGGCAACTATTCGGAGCACGATATCAAAGATGCCGCCCGCGCCTTTACGGGCTGGCAGTTTACACCCGAAGGACAGTTTGTTTTCCGGAAACAGGTACACGACGAAGGGGATAAAACGATTTTCGGCAAAACCGGCTCATTCACCGGCGAAGATGTGATCGCGATGTTGCTTGAGAATACACAAACGGCGCGCTTCATTACGGCTAAGATTTACCGATTTTTCGTCAACGAAACTGAAGATAAAAAGCAGGTCGATGCACTGGCGGAGCAGTTCTACAAAAGCGGCTACAACATTAGTGACCTGATGGAGACCATCTTTACGGCAGACTGGTTTTATGACCCCAAAAATAGGGGAGCTCATATCAAGTCGCCGGTGGAGTTGCTGGTTGGACTGCGCCATACACTGGGTATCCAGTTCGAGCAGCCACAATCGCAGATTTTTGTGCAGCGCACCTTGGGGCAAGTTCTGTTTTATCCACCCAATGTGGCGGGCTGGCCGGGCGGGAAAAACTGGATCGACTCATCGAGCCTACTCTTTCGAATGCAGTTGCCAAACTACGTTTTGAACGCTACGGAAGTAGCGGTACAGCCCAAAGAAGATGGTGACGTAAATACCCAGTTGTTGGCCCGGAAAGGAAATGCGAAATTTCGTACAAGGGTTAACTGGGCCGATTTTGAAGCTGCCTTTGCCAAAACACCCGATGCCGAATTGACCGATGCACTTGCTTTAAGCTTGTTGCCCCTTCCGCTTCGTCCAGACCAGCGTACCTTAATTGACAGTCAGGCTCCCGGATCTCAAACGCGTCCCGAACGCATTCAGACGCTGACGGTCGCCTTAATGAGCCTGCCCGAGTATCAACTTACTTAATGGCGAATGAGTGAAAACCATCTGGTGTAAAAACTCTGGCTACTCAGGCGGTTTTCACTCCGCGTCGGCGGTCCAACTTATTCATTCTTACGCTCTTCAAAACCATGAACCGCAGAAACTTCCTTAAACAATCAGCTTTTACGACGGCGGGCACTATGCTGATTCCGCATTTTCTGAAAGCCTATGAGTCGCAGATGCTGGGCAAAGGGCCAGCGTCGAACGGTAAAATTCTGGTGGTGGTGCAACTGTCGGGTGGCAACGATGGCCTGAATACTGTTGTGCCTTACCGAAACGACATTTATTACCGGGAACGCCCGACCATTGCCATACGAGCCGAGAAAGTCCTTCCATTGAATGACGAAATTGGCTTACATCCCGCAATGGGCCCTCTGAAAGCGTTGTACGACGACGGGCTGATGACGGTGATCAACAATGTGGGTTACCCCAATCCCGACCGGTCGCATTTTCGCTCGATGGACATCTGGCAAACGGCCAGCGATTCGGATAAATACCTCAATACGGGCTGGGTTGGTCGGTATCTGGATGCGTCCTGTACCGGAAAAGCCCAGCAGCCTTTTCGGACCATTGAGGTAGATGACACCTTGAGCCTGGCCCTGAAAGGCAGTAACCTGAATGGGCTGGCCGTGTTGGACCCTAAGAAGCTGTATAACCAGACCCGCAGCAAATTCGTAACGGGTTTGAGCCATGAACAGGCGCATACCAACGGAACCCACGAACCCGAATCGGTAGCGTATCTCTATAAAACCCTGGCCGAAACCGTATCGTCGGCCGATTATGTGTATGAAAAAGTGAGCCGTACCACACGGCCTGTTTCGGCGGCTTCCGCTTCTGCCACGCTGACAACCTACCCGAATCACGAACTGGGAGACCGGCTCAAAACCGTATCGCAACTCATCCAGTCGGGCGTCGAAACCAGCGTGTATTATGTATCCATCAGTGGGTTCGACACGCACATCAACCAACCGGGGCAACAGGAGCGATTATTGGGCCAGTATGCCGAAGCCGTCGGTGCGTTTATGGCCGATCTGAAAACATCTGGTCGCCAGAAGGATGTATTGCTGATGACCTTTTCTGAATTTGGCCGACGAGTGAAACAAAATGCCAGCAATGGCACGGATCACGGAACGGCCAACAACGTATTTTTGATTGGCGGTGGTCTACCCGCCCAACGGGTGCTGAACGAAGCGCCAGACCTCACAAAACTAACCGAAGGCGACTTGACTTATTCGGTCGATTTTCGGCAGATCTATGCCACGCTGCTCCACGATTACCTCGGTGCCGACGATGTGGCCATTCTGGGCCGGAAATTCGATGGACTAAAAATTGTCTGATGACGTATGGTAATTCGATTCTGTAAAGCGAGCGTGCGACTAGGCAAACGGGTAGCCATACATTTGCATGACCTCCCGGGAAACGAACTGGATATGGGCCCGGCAGAAAAAATTAGCTGGCATACGGCCAGAATCTGCTTTAAACTCCGTTATTTCGCAGAGAGTCAAATTCATAGTCTTCTGAATGGTAGGTATAATAATGGGTAGCCTCTCCGACCGAAAGGTCATGCAGGAGGCCGCCGACATCTTAACAGAGTTGGGCGTAACGTGGGAAATGGATATTGTGTCGGCCCACCGAACCCCCGAGAAAATGGTCGAGTACGCCAAGTCAGCCCGGGAACGGGGCCTTCGGGTGATTGTGGCGGGAGCAGGTGGAGCCGCGCATTTGCCCGGTATGGTGGCCTCCCTGACCATATTGCCCGTCATCGGCGTTCCTGTAAAATCCAGTAATTCAATTGATGGCTGGGATTCGGTATTGTCCATTCTGCAGATGCCCGGCGGTGTACCCGTCGCCACAATGGCGCTCGATGGCGCACGGAATGCCGGGATTCTGGCTGCCCAGATTGTGGCTACGTTCGATGAGACCGTGGCCGCTAACCTGATCCGGTTCAAAGAAAGTTTAAAAGAAAAAGTGGCTGAAATGAGTCGCCAGTTATAACTACCCAACCCAATATACTTTACGTTATGGAGGCTGACAATCAATCATCCAATCCGCGTCCCTCTGGTAATTCCAGTCTTCCTGCCATCACACTCGTTGTTTTGGTGGGGCTTATTGCAGCCTTGTTATACATTGGCTACGGCTACGTTACGGATGACACCAATGGCTCTGACGAACTGACCAATGTGGCGCTCGATACGGCTTCGCAACAGCCAATATCGCAGAACGACCCCGAAATGCTGATGGCGCCCGAAGAGAAAGACACCTCGTCGCAACCGGCACCCGTCGACCTCTCGCAGGCGACACCGCCAGCCGATGCACCTGAGGCTAATGTCAAAGCCGAAGAAGTGGCCGAAGAAAATCGGGAAACAACCGACGGCAAACCTGGACCCGACGAAAAGCTGAAAGAGAAGCCCGTTGCCGAAAAACCGAAAGAAAAGCCTGTTGAGAAAGCCGCCGAAGCTAAGGCTAAAGAGAAGCCTAAGCCGGAAGTTGCTGCCGCAAAACCAGAGATCGTCCGGCCGAAGATCAAGCCGGGTGGTGTAGCCAGCAAATATACAGTTGGGGCTGGAGAAACTTTTTACGGCGTAGCGAGTCGCTATAACATGAAAATCAACACCCTGAAAGAACTGAATCCGGGCGTATCCGAGAGTGATATCAAAGCAGGAGTAACAAAGCTGAACGTAAAAGCGATGGCCGTTCATACGGTTGGGCCGGGCGATGTGCTGCGCGTAGTGGCGCAGAAATATGGCGTCAGTAAGGAAGCCATCATGCGTGCCAACAAAAAAGACAAAGACATTGCCCAACGGGGCGAAAAACTAATTATTCCTTTCCCGGAAAAACAGTAACATTTTTAGGGTTAAGAATAAAGAGGAGTGGCCGACGCGCGAGTTTTAGCGTGTCGGCCACTCCTCTTTATTTTCGTTCATATACCAATCCCACCGTGAACCGAAGGTCATTGTTCTGGCGGCCGGGCACCACCAGACTCTCGTAGGCATTGGCCAACGTTGTGCGCAGGCTGGTGGCCGACGTCAACTTTACCTGAACGCTCAGGCTGGCATTCCACCGTATGTTGTACTGGCCCAGCGCAGGCTGATAAAAAGCCGTGTGCGTAACGGTAACGCGATCATTCGCTAACGAATATTCACCAAAGACACGCAGCGAGTTACGAACGATATAAATGTCTTCCAGTTCAATGAAGTCGGTATTTTCATTCATAATCACATCGGTAATCGAGATGTAGGCTCGTTTGTGATTAAGGAGTTTGTAGCCAATACCGCCTGCCGCTGTCCACCGGTTATTGATCTGCCGGAGATTACTGCGCTCATACGATCCGAACGCCAGGTAATAGAGCCTTTTTTCATACCGATACGTTGTCCGAAAATCACCAAACCATTCCCGTTCGGCCAGTAGCCCGCTCTGTTCGCCATACACGAACGAGGGGCTACTCGATAGTTTAAAATAATGGCTCAGTTCATAATCGACGGCACTGGTCAGTTGCAGGAGCGCCCGGTTGACGTTGCCCGATGTAATTGTACCATCGGCCGTAAACCGGTATCGAAAAATATGCGTCTGCGTTGGCGTAGTTGTGTCTTTTTTAATTGTACTCGTACTATCTATGGCCTTTTTGCTTGAGTCTGCCGGGGTTTTCGCCTTTGTACTATCGGGTGTCGTTGTGGATGGGCGCAACGGGTCGGGTTGCTCGACAATTTGGGCGAACGAGGTTGTGTAAGCCAGAAAAAAAAGGAAAGATAAAAAGAAGAATGGACTGCTTTTCACGGATTGTTGAGTTGTTGAGGCTGCAACTTAGAAAAAAAAGATACATTTGACGGCTGACCGGCTGGTCAATTTATCCAATAGCTAACCTCTCTCAATCCTTTATCATGACTCGCTGGGGAATTCTGGGACCGGGCCGTATTGCCCACAAATTTGCACAGGATCTGCTTACCTTACCGGATGCCCAACTATATGCCGTGGCGTCGACAAATCAGCAACGGGCGGAAGAATTTGCTTCTGCATATGATGCACCGCATGCGTTCGGTTCGTACGAAGAGCTACTCACTTTGCCTGATCTGGATGTGGTTTATGTGGCCACCCCACATATCAAACACCACGAAAATGCGCTGATGCTGCTCAATGGGGGCGTTTCCGTATTGGGTGAAAAACCCTTTGCCATGAACAGCGAACAGGTTCGGGACATGGTTGATCTGGCCCGTTCGAAGGGGGTATTTCTGATGGAAGCCCTCTGGAGCCGATTTATGCCCGGCATTGAAAAAGCCCTGGAACTTGCCCAGTCCGGTGCCATCGGCAAGGTCGTTTCGGTGAAGGCAGACTTTGGCTTTAAAGCACCTTTCTCGCCAGAAGGTCGGCTTTTCGACAAAGCGTTAGGGGGCGGGTCGTTACTCGACATTGGCATTTATCCGCTGTTTTTATCGTACCTCATATTGGGCAAACCCACCGGCATAAAGGCATCGGCCATTTTCGGCTCAACGGGTGTCGATGAACAATGTGGGATGGTACTGACCTATGCCGATGGCCAGATCGCCTTGTTGGACAGTACGTTACAGGCAAAAACGGACTGCATTGGTCTGATTCAGGGCGAAACCGGGCAGATCCGTATTCATAGCCGATTCCACGAAACGATGGGTGTTACCCTCATCACGGAAGACGGAGAACCAACCGATTTCGATTTTACCCGTACCACGCATGGCTACGATTACGAAGCCCGGCATGTGATGCAGTGCCTGAGTGAAGAACGAACCGAAAGCCCGCTCTGGTCGCTCGACGATAGCCTGAACCTGATGGCGTTGTTGGATGCCGTTCGGGCCGAAGCGGGAATCGTTTACGCCTGATGACAGAGCGATGATGCCTTTACTGACGGGTAAGAACAAGTGCCTAAACTATCCTGCCTCTGTTCACATGAAATGGAGGCCGGTTTAGGCACACTTTCTTACCTTTGTGCTCATTCATTATTCATCATTCATCAGTAGGATGACAGATCGTTATGCCCAGCGCGGGGTTTCCGCCAGTAAAGAAGACGTTCACAACGCGATTGCCCAACTCGATAAAGGCCTGTTTCCGAAAGCATTCTGCAAAATTGTGCCTGATACACTGGCTGGTGATCCGGCGTATTGTACCATTATGCACGCCGATGGAGCGGGCACAAAATCGGCACTGGCGTATCTTTATTGGCGCGAAACCGGTGATCTGAGCGTCTGGAAGGGGATTGCCCAGGATGCAGTCGTCATGAATACCGACGATTTGATCTGTGCCGGTGCAACGGGCCCCATGCTTCTGTCGTCGACCATTGGTCGTAATAAAAACCTGATTCCGGGGGAAGTGATTGCCGAAATTATCAACGGCACCGAGGAAGTGTTGCAGATGTTGCGCGAGCACGGCATCGAGATTTACAGCACCGGGGGCGAAACGGCCGATGTGGGTGATTTGGTGAGAACCGTTATTGTCGACAGCACGGTTATCGCCCGGATGCGACGCGATCAGGTCATCAGTAATGACCGAATTCAGGCCGGTGATGTGGTGGTTGGCCTGGCGTCGTATGGGCAAGCCGCTTACGAAACGGCTTACAACGGTGGTATGGGCAGCAATGGCCTGACATCGGCCCGGCACGATGTGTTGGCTCATTACCTGGCCAGTCAATACCCCGAAAGTTTCGATCCCACCATTGACAAATCGCTGATTTATAGCGGCTCCAAAAAACTAACGGATACCCTGGCAGCTGTCTCCTCTGAAAGCGGAACAGCACAACTCACCGTTCCGGCTGATATTACCGTAGGACAGCTCATTCTATCGCCCACCCGCACCTACGCCCCCGTAGCCAAAGTGCTGCTAGATGAACTCCGGTCGCAGATCCATGGAATGGTTCACTGCTCGGGTGGCGCACAGACGAAAGTTTTACATTTCGTGGAAAATCTGCACATCATTAAAGATAACCTTTTTCCAATTCCGCCCTTGTTCCGGCTGATTCAGGCCGAAAGTGGTACGAGCTGGCAGGAAATGTACAAGGTCTTCAACATGGGACACAGGCTGGAGATTTATTTGCCTGAAGTAAATGCGCAGCGGGTCATTGATATCGCTGAAACCTTTGGTATTGATGCTCAGGTAATTGGACGGGTAGAGCCTTTCGATGGCAAGCGAGTGACCATAGAAAGTGAAGTAGGTAAATTTGTGTACTAGGTTACTTGTTAATTTCATAGATTGCAGGCGGAATATGTGTTTTCACATCAATACGCCTGTCTATGAGGAAATTTTTTACGACCTCTGCACTTGTCTGGCTCCTGGCCTTGTCGATAGGCAACGCGCAGACAACTCCGTTTACGGCTAGCTGGAGTTTCGAGGGAAACGATAACGGTACTTCGTCGAGCGGGTTAGTGAATGCCTCTACGGTTACGTATACGGGTGTCAATTTACTGGCCGTTAGTCCGTATTCATCTGGCTACGTCAATTCAGGAGCCAATGTCCAAAACTGGTCGACATCGCGTTGCGACCAGACGGAATATGTTCAGTTTTCCGTGCAACCGGTCGGTACAGCTACCATTACGTTAACTACCCTCTCGTTCGCTTTTGCCCGATCGGCGCAGGGACCGCAACAACTAACCGTTCGGTCGAGCGCTGATGGATTCAGTAGTGATATTCATTCGCAAGGTACGGCAACGAATTATCAGACGGCCTCCATTGCCTTGACCGGCGCCGGGTTTATGAATCAATCAAATGGCATCACGTTCCGCATTTATGCCTGCAATCCAACGGCCGGCGGTGGAACGCTCAAACTGGATGAGATTCAGATCAACGCTGTGGTCCTGCCAATTACCTTACTTTCGTTCACGGCCAAACCCGAAGGCGACCGTGTTCAACTGGCCTGGTCAACAGCCAGCGAGCACAACACCGACCGCTTTGTAGTTGAACGGAGCTATGATGTAGAAACATACATACCTGTTGGTAACGTCACCGCCACTGGCACCACAAATGAGCGACAGTATTATGGGCTAACCGACTTCAATCCCCGCCCTGGAGCCAATTATTACCGATTGAAGCAGATCGACGCAGGCGGGGCCGTTCATACCTACGGCGTTATATCAACGATCATACGGGCCAATGAACCGACAGTAAGTGTGTATCCCAACCCGGCCAGTTCTGACCGAATCCATGTGCGGCTCTGGAATGCCAATGAGGCTATAATCCAGTTGGTAGCCCCTACAGGACAAGTTTTGGCTGGGCGGATTGACAGACAACCCGGCGAGGCTGATTTAATTTTTGAACAACCTCTGCCATCTGGGCTGTACTGGCTTGAGGTGATTATAAAAGACCATCGGCAGACGTTTACCGTACTGATCCGCTAGCCAGATGTTTGGCGTAATAGACAAACTGGTCTGCCTAAAGACCCAATAACCCAACCAGTCGACTGGTTGGGTTATTGGGTCTTTAGGCATGATGTGCTTTATGACACTAGGCCAGTGTAACGCATACGTATCTCACTTACAGGGCATTAAGAATACGAACGAAGATGTTATTGGCTGTATTTCCGTCGTATGTCTTACCGGGGTCGTCGTTAACATTTACCGTAAGATTTGATGTACTTCCCGAGTTTACTGCCGTGCGGGTGATGGTAAAACCAAGCGTAGCTTTGCCTAAAGCAGGAATTGCTTGACCGGTGTTTATCGTTAGGGTTAATTGGCGGTTGCTCACTGAATTTGTAAGCGTCCAGTTTGCGTTATCCACAGCTACCGGGTTGGTGGTGCCGCCCGTGACATCAATTGCAGTACGGGTGTTGTCGAAGCTAAGTGTATAACCCAGTGGGGCCGTGATTGTAATGACTACGTTTCCGCTGGATGTCGGCTGGCCGCTAAATTCACTTAGCTCTACCGTAAAGCCCCGCGTCGCATCAGCCCCAGATGCCAAGAAGTTTGCCTGAGGAAGCCGGATAATTGGCGACAAATCAACTGGAAGTATCGTAAACCGGGCTACGCTTGGATCATGGTCACTATCCTGATCAAAGAATTCTGAGTTAATATGTACGACGTCATACGCATCTAACCGACTTCTCAGCCCGCTACTCACCATAACATGGTCGATTACCTGCGCATTTCCACCGAAATTGTAGGTGTACTGTTCATTCAACGGCAGGGTTTCAACCAGTGTTGTGAGCGAAGTTGGGCCACTGCCCTTCAGAATGGTAAGTGGAGCCGAAAATTGGAAATCGTTCAAATCACCAGCGACAACGATGCTTGCATTCGGGTCGATTGCCTGAATACTGGACACAAAATTCCGCACGATGGTTGCCTGCTGTCTGCGCTGAGTTTCGCTGCTTAACACTGGTGGCTGCGTTTTTCCAAACAGGTCCTGATCACCTCCTTTGGAGTTGAAGTGGTTCGCGATGACAAAAATCTTCTGCCCATTGAAGACAAACTCACCGACCAGGGGCTTGCGGCTGCTTGAGAAAGCTGAGTTAGTTGGATCGATCCGACCGGGGCTGAACGAGAGTTGCGGCTGGCCGTCCACGTTCGCTACACTAACGGCTGCTGTGGAAGTACCCCCCGGCCGGTCGACAAACGTGACACGAGCTGCATTGAAGAGAAAGCCGACACGAATGTTACCGCCTGGCTCACCACCATCCTGCCCATTGACCGGGTCGATTTGCCGAAATGAGTACGTTGGGCCACCTGCCGCCGTAATGGCGCTAATAAGTGTTTGAAACGTAGTTGTGGCATCGACCGTACCATTGTTTGTAGCACCGTTGTTATCCTGAATTTCTTCCAGATTAATAATGTCTGGCGAACGCAGGTTATTGACGATGCGGCTGGCTAAGTTGCCAAATTTGGTTGCTCCGTCATTGGGATCTAAATTCTCGACATTGAATGTAGCTACCGTCAGTTGATTGTCGGTTGGTACTAACGACGACACTTCGCGAGTCAGTGTGCTGGGTGTGATGGTAAGGGCTGTAGTCGGCAGAACTTCATAATCACCACCGAAGTAGTCCATAATTCCCGTCAGTGAACTGATGCCTGCATTTACATTAATGCCTGCAAGCGAAGTGGCCGGAAAGCTGCCACCACCGCCGGTATATAACAAAATGCGTTCCGGATTAAAGTCATTGGCACTGATCGCAATGCCACCGCGTGCCGTACGACCTGTAACATTGGCACCGTTATCGGCTAATACCCAGATTGAGCTGTTATCCAGTGTAGGGCCAGACGTTACCGGGTTATTGATTGCCACAAGCATACCTTCTAAACTCTCGTAAAAATCAATGCCATCACTGGCCGGGTCAAACGTCAATCCGCTCGTTTCTACATCACCGGCCTGGTCTTCAATAATCTGCGTTGGAATGGTACGGCCGCCATTACCAAGGATTGTCGCCGATGGTAATGCATTACCGGTGGTGAGTACCGTAATTGTTGGCGCATTGATCTGGGTAGTTGTGAGGTTATTTCCCCCGCTGCTGCCACCTGAGCGAAACTCGCTGACGGTGCCGCCTACCGTTACGGATGCACCAATAGGAACCGTTGGGGTCGCATTTTGAAAGACGAAAATACCTTCCGATGTACGGTCATCATTGTCCGGGCTGGGATCCTGCATATAAAAGCCATTGCTTCGTAGGCCCGTAACGATTCCCTGCACGTTGGAAACGGTTTGACCATTAAGCGGGGAAAGGTGAGCTATTCCCTGAATGTCGTGGATTCGTGTACCACTGCCATTACTCAATACCGTTCCACTAAATGGCACATTCAGAGTGGCTCCACCACCCGCAATAGCAATTGTTCCTGTGTAATTTCCAATTCCCTGACCGCCTACTAACTGCACATATATGGGTACATTTGACAAAGCTGAATTGCTGTATGGAATCGTTGATGTTGCACCGAAATTTACATTATCACTTGATACGGCAAAAACAGCCGAGTTAGATGACGCTACCGTAACTGTACCGCTAACTGGATCCAGATTACTGCCGCTCAAAGCCAAGCTAACGCTGGCTGGACCACTGCCTACTAGGTAAGCAGGTCCTTGGCTGCCTGATAGCGTTAACGGATTGGCCGATAAGGTTGGTGGTGTTACCCCCGTTGTTGTACCCGTAATGGAAATATCATCTATACCGACCCATTCGTCATTACCAGCCGCATTGGACGTTATAATTCGGAGTTCGACCTGTGCCTGATTCAAGACTGCATTGGGCAGGCTAACGCTAACGGCCGTTACCTGTGTGGCACTGCTGGGGCCACTCGTTGCATCAGCTACAAATGCAGCAGGAATATTTGTGAAATTGCCCGTTCCACCCACTCGATACTGTAACGCAACCGCTTGGTTCGCGTTGTCTGTTGTATTATCGATGTCGCGCAGGTTATAGGCAATCGTTGCGGTTGTTATCCCCGTTGTATTCAGGAAGATAACAATATGCGGGGCGTCGGCTGTTCCTGAGCCCTGAAGAGCAATGGTTGGATTAGCAATTTCGAACTCAGCTACAGCGCCTGTATTATTGGATACCGCTGTCAGATTAGCCAATACATTCACTGGTGTCGATGAGCCATTTGCCAGTATAGTTTGTGGATCGGTGCCGGTAGCTGTTGTCAGGTCGTCGCCCCGGTAGCCAATAATACTTGGTACATTATCCCAGTTATTATCCGTCGTTATCAGGTTTGTGTTGGTCCAGTTTTGTTGAAATGGTCCCGATGCCAGCGTATAGTAAGTTGCGTTGGTTGGCTTAAGTAATGTATTGGATATTCCTTTCAAACTACTATACCCACTAGCCAGCTTGTTTTTCGACGTGTTGTTTAATAGCCCTACATAGGAATTACTATAAGTTGTTGGTTGTGGCCGGGAAGGGCCTGCCTTACGTTCACTAGTTTCCCCAGTAGGTTTCCCGAATAAATGGGAGGTTACGAAAGTACCAGATGTAAATAGTAAAGTTCCACACAAGAATAGCCCTCGGACGACTTGCGTTCGTATAGTTTGTTTCATGAAATTGAGTTGACTTGTTTGCGCTTTTATTACAAAACTAACCTAGTTGTCCTGTATTCTATCTTACCAAATTGTTATGTTATAAACATTTATATATTTTCGATCTATCGGTTACTGTAAGTATATCTATAAGAGACTAAATGATTTTTAGCGGATACTTACCTGGTTGTACTTCTGATGATTATAGATCAATAGAATGACCCGAAAACTCGGGTCATATTGCCATGCTAAAGTGCTTCCCTTTTGTCCTGCACGTTCGTTCATTTAGGCCAGCTCTAGATTGGATCAAGTTATATAATCCCCCAAAATCATTTGGAGAGCTAAGGTTTTGTTAATGAGAGTATTGCTGAAAATAGCGGTTTTTCAAATAGCCAAAACGAAAAAAACGTAAACACCGTTAAAGTGATGTATGTATAAAATGGCTAGCTTGGGAAAGAGTCGCTGAGATAGTATTCGACCAAAGGGAATGTAGATTAATCTTTTAGGTGCGTTTACTATCTAATCACTGAACATTTAAAAATTTACAAATGAAATCATTCATGGGTTGGTCATTAGCTGGGTTGCTGGTTCTGATACTGACTCAATCAGGCATTGCCCAGAATACAAAAGGCTACAATCTTGGCGATGCTATTGCCGATTTTCGATTAAAAAATGTGGACAACCGTCAGGTTACACTGGCCGATTACCGATCTCAGAAAGGGCTGATCGTCGTTTTTATGAGTAACCACTGTCCTTTTTCGAAAGCCTACGAAGATCGCCTTGTTGCCCTGGATCGTAAATTCTCACCGCAGGGCTATCCGGTGCTGGCCATCATGCCTAATGATCCCAAAGCTTATGAAGACGACTCGTTCGAGAATATGCAGATTCGCTCGCGCGAAAAAAGTTACTCGTTTGCGTATGCCATTGACGAAACGCAGACGACTTCTCGTGCTTTTGGATCTACCCGTACACCCGAAGTATATGTGTTGAAGCAGGCAGGCGGTCAGTTTATTCTTGAATACATGGGCGCCATTGACGATAGCCCGCAGGATGGTGCCAGCGCCCAGCGTCGGTATGTAGATGAAGCGGTTAGTAGTCTCCTCAGCGGTCGTCCTGTGCAATCCCCGATCACAAAACCGATTGGTTGTGCTATAAAATGGAAGTAAAAACGGGTCCAATTGAATCGGTTTAGCCATCGCTTTCTGTGGCTTAGTTTCGGCTTTCTGTCTTTTTTGGCATATCGTTTGTCTATTGAGTTGATGAAAATCAAACTACACAACGATTATGAAAAAATATCCATTGATGCTGACCCGGATCAAACACGTTGCTGGTACATTAATGCTGGTGTCATCGCTGGCACTTCTACAGGCTTGTGGCTCCGACAACAAAAATGAATCCCGAACTGAAGACGCTCTCGAAAAAACGGGTGATGCAATCTCTGCCGATACAAAAGATGCAGCCGCCGATGCTAAGGAGGATATGCGTGAAGCGGGTGATAAAGCAGATGCTAAATCGGACGAAATGGCTGCTGATTTCAAACGGGAACGAGATGAGGCCGTTGCTAAAATGAAGGTCCAAAAAGACAAGCTGGACGCCAAAATCGATGAATTGAAAGTAAAAGCTGATAAACAGAGTGATAAAGCTAAAGCGGAGACCGAACGTCAAAAAGCGAAGCTTGAGGTAGAGCGGAAAGAGCTGGGTGAGGATATGGACAAAGCTCAAAATGCGACGGCCGATGCCTGGAAAGATGTGAAGGCCGGGTTTAAGCAAGCGGGCCATGAGATAGGGGATGCCTTCGACAAAGCTGGGGACAAACTCAAACGGGATAATAACTAATCCTGAGAAATCTCGCTTACTGGTTTTTACACAGGTTGTGCCGACTTTTTTAAAAGTCGGCACTTTTTTTGTTTATAAACACTGTAGAGCCTTTTCCTCAGTTTTGAGGATAGATATGCAGGTAGCGCTTGTATTCCAACGGGGAAAATTGTTATTTTGCGGGCTAAATTGACTGTTAAAAGCGAAATGTCTGTCATTAATAAGATCAGAGAACGTTCGGGGCTGGCTGTCGGTATCATTGCCGTCAGTTTGATCCTGTTCATTGTAGGTGGTGATTTGCTGGGCGGCCGTAGCTTGCTGTTCGGGGGAAACCAGCAGGAAGTTGGTGAGATTGCGGGTCAATCCATTGATTATCAAGAGTTCAACGCCAAAGTAGATGAACTTCGGGCACAGTTTGAGCAACAATCCGGACGGCCACCCGTCGATCAGGATTTAGCCCAGATTCGGGAGCAAGCCTGGAACCAGATGCTGTTTGACATTGCCTACCAGAAAGAGTTCGATAAACTGGGCCTTACGGTTTCGTCGGAAGAACTTGTCGATATGGTACAGGGCAACAATATCAGCCCAGCCGTTCGTCAGGCGTTTACGAATCCGCAGACGGGCGTTTTCGACAAAAGCTCAATTATCAGCTATCTCAAGGGGTTAAAAAACCTGCCTCCTCAACAGCAGGCAGCCTGGGCTAGTTTTGAAAAGAATCTGGCCTCCAACCGGCTTCGGGACAAATACGAAGGCCTCATGCGCCTATCGGTTTTTGCCACCACGGCCGAAGCACAGAAAGAATACCAGGCTCAGAATTCGAAGGCAAATGTGAAAATGCTGTTCGTGCCGTATTACACAATTAATGATACGACTGTAAAAGTAACGGATGCGCAGTTGCAGGATTACCTCTCGAAGCACAAAGATGAATATCCCGGCACAGATAGCCGTTCACTTCAGTATGTGACCTTCTCGGTCGCTCCATCCAAAGAAGATAGTGCAGCGCTCTATAGCCAGATCAAATCGCTGGCTCGTGGCCTGGGAGCTGCTACAAACGATTCAACCTTTGCCCAGCAAAACAGCGACGTTCGGGTACCGCTTTACCTGACGGCTGGCGAAATGCCAGAGCAACTCCGGGCGGCCATTCCTACATTCTCGCCTGGCGGTATTTATGGTCCTTTCCGGGAGGGAAACACGTATTTCATTTACAAATACAGTGGAACCAAGAAAGACACCAACTTTACGGCTCGTGCCAGCCATATTCTGATTCAAACCAAAGGCCTTGCCGATTCAGCTAAAGCCGATGCCCGTCGCCGGGCTGAAGGTATTCTGAAGCAGATTCAGGGCGGGGCAAGCTTTGAAGCATTAGCGCAAACCAATAGCGACGATGGCTCGCGTTCGGTTGGTGGCGACCTGGGTTATTTTAAAAATAATGGTCAAATGGTGAAGCCTTTCGAAACGGCCGTTTTTGGGGCTACATCGGCGGGGCTGATTCCTCGTCTGGTCGAAACCGAATTCGGTTACCACATCATCAAGGTTACGCAACCCAAGACTAACGTACTCTATCGCATTGCGGCTATCGGTAAATCAATTACGCCAAGCCAAACCACCCGGGACGAAGCGCTGCGTAAAGCCGATCAGTTTGCATCAGATGTGAATACGAAAGAAGCATTTGACGCTAAAGTGAAAGAAGATAAATCGCTGGTTGTTGCAACGGCTGATCGTATTCCGGAAGGCGCTAACCAAATCAACGCGTTGACGGGATCAGAAGTCCGGCAAATAGTTCGATGGGCCTTCAATGACAAAACAGATATCAACGCTGTTTCTGAACCGTTCGAAGTGGGCGATCAATATGTCATCGCCGTACTGACCAACAAAACGTCCAAAGACAAAGTCGAAGTCAATGATTACCGGAATGAGTTGACCGCTAAAGTTCGTAACGAACTGAAAGGGGAGCAGATCATTGCTAAACTGGGTAACACCAGTGGTACACTGGAAAGTATTGCGCAGAAATTCGGCGCTGGTGCTCTGGTCGAAGTTGTTGATGATGTGAACCTGGCAACGGGCTTCCTTCGTAGTGCCGGCGTTGATCCTGTAGCGTTAGGTAAAGCGTTTGGACAGAAGCCAGGTAAGCACTCCAAGCCATTTGCTGGTGAAGGAGGGGTGTTAGTTATGGAAACAATAGCTCAGACACCCGCTCCGGCCATTGCTGATTACACGATGTATAAAACACAGATTCAGCAGAACAATACATCGCGAATTGGTTTCTACATCAATGAAGCCATCAAAGAAGCCGCTAAAGTTGAAGATCGCCGGGCTAAGTTCTATTAGCCTTCATTCATCGTATAAGTTCAAGAAAATGCCCCCGTCTATGGTAGACGGGGGCATTTTCTTTTATAGCATGGACGTTGGGTCCTCGCTACTTTACCTGCTCTTTCAAATAGGCAATCATTTTAGCCAGCGCTTGCGCTCGATGACTAATGAGGCCTTTCTCATCCATTGTCATTTCAGCAAACGTACGGTCGTGTCCATCTGGCAGAAAAACAGGATCGTAGCCAAACCCACCCGTTCCCCGTGGTTCTTCCATGATTTGGCCATTAACGATGCCTTCGAACTGGTGTTCGACCCCATGTAGCACGAGTGTAAAAACCGTAAGGAAGCGAGCTTTCCGGTTGTGTTCATTAGCCAGCTTGTTCAGTAGTTTCCGAATGTTTTGTTTATGGTTTCGACTCCCTGAATAATGGGCCGAATCGACGCCCGGCTCACCCTGTAAGGCATCGACCTCCAGACCAGAATCATCCGCAAAACAGGAGACGCCAAAGTGTGTCCAGACATAGTCGGCTTTTTGGCGGGAGTTGCCCGGAATGGTTCCCGAGGTTTCAGGTAGCTCATCCGTGCAACCAATGTCTAGTAGTGTTTTTAGCGTAAAAGCATCACCGAGTCTGGCAGCGACTTCCGCTAATTTATGTTCGTTGTTCGTGGCAAAGCATAGTTCCATAGGCAACAAAAAAAGCCGTTTACAGTCGTAACTGCAAACGGCTTTTGCTAAAATTAGCGTACTGGTTTACCGGCCTGGCTGTGGCATGCCTGGTTGTCCCTGACCCGGTTGTCCTTTCTGAATATCGATCAGGTCAATGTCGAACAACAGAACAGAGTTTGGGGCGATACCCTGATTTCCACGTGGGCCATAAGCCAGTGTCGAGGGGATGATCAGCGTTGCTTTCTCGCCTTTATGCATCTTGCTTACGCCCTCTTCCCAGCCTGGAATAACCATGCCAACGCCAATCTGAAATTGCGCTGGTTTGCCGCCTGCCTGGGGGTTTGTCCGTGAGCTATCGAACACCTTGCCATCTAACAGCTTTCCTGTATAATGCACCTGCACTACATCCCCTTTGTTGGGAGTCGGGCCTGTACCGGGTTGTGTTACAACATAATACACTCCTGACTCGGTCTTCTGCGCTTTGCCCGCCAAACCATTTTTGGCGAGGTAATTTTCAATAACCTTGGCATCGATACCCTTTTGTTTTTCCATATCGATAGCCTGGGCTTTTTTGTACTCATCTTCCGTTTGTACATTCAAAAGCTTTACGGCGATACCAATGTCGGTACCTTTCTGCACACCCGGAGGCAGCGGTTGCATGGCGCGTGTGAAGAGTGAATCAGCGCTTACATAGAAGGTGGCACTGTCCCCTTTGCCAAGCATCGTTAGCCCTTCTTCATAAGAGCCCTTGAAAGGAGGTACCTGGAGCAACATCTGGAAGGGAACGCCTTCTTTATGGGTATCGCGCAGAACGGAATCCTTGTTATTCATCAGGGTAAGATGGAGCGTGAGAATATCGCCAACTTTACCTTTCCGGCTTCCTTCGGTTTGTTCGTGAATTGTGTACTTCAGGCCGTTTTCCGTCACCTGTTGGCGGTTTTTACCGCAGGCCGCAACAACAGCGACAAGTAGGGCGGCTTTCCCGAAATTTTTAAGAGACATGAGAGATTACTTGGTTTATACTTAGAATGCGTTTACGGTACTGGCGGTTCCCCGCTGGAATTTACGGTAATCATACTCGGACTACATCGGCTTACTACCGTAAACTATAAGCCGAACACCGTAATGTTTCTACACTGTTTCCAGCAGCAACTGCTGATATTCCGGCAAAATGCTTAACAGTTTTTGTTCTGTTTCTGCTAGAGACAGCTTAGACCGTCCACCGGAGGCATTGCGGTGACCGCCACCATCAAAATACTTATTGGCCAGGTCACGTACAGAAAAATTACCTATAGAACGAAACGAGATACGTATCTCGTCATTTCGATCGATTAAAATAGCCGCCATCACTACGCCTTCTACGGCCAGTGCATAATTGACCATGCCTTCCGTATCGCCCGTTTTAGACCGGTATCGCTTCAGTTCAGCGTCGGTGAGGGTAATGTAGGCGAACTTGTATTCTGGTAATACCCGCAGTTTTTCGTTTAAGACGTACCCCAGCAAGCGAAACTTGTCAATGGTTACGTTATCGAAGATACGCCGGTGAATGCTGCTCACATCAATCTTCAGATCTACCAATTCGGCCGCCATGCGGTGAACGTTGCCCGTTGTATTCGGATGCCGAAACGATCCGGTATCCGTCATCAGGCCCGAATACAAGCACTCAGCAATGGGAATATCGATCAAGTCTTTATCGCCCAGCGTCACAATCAGCTGAAAAACTAATTCAGCGGTAGCAGCCGCCGTTGGGTCCCAGAGGGCGATGTCGGCAAAGGACTCCGGTTCCAGGTGATGATCGATCAGAATTTTACGGGCCCGCGACTGGCGAACGAGTGGTGCTAATTCGCGAATACGGTCGAGGCTCGAAAAATCAAGACAAAAGATAACGTCAGCGTCGGCAATAAGTTGGCTAACCGGAACGCGTAGTTTTTCATCGAACGCAATGACGTCGTCATTACCCGCCATCCAATGAAGGTTCTGAGAATAATCGGTTGGTGTAATAACCGTTACGTGGTGGCCTTTTTTGCGAAGGTAGCCCGCCAGCCCCAGCGATGACCCCATCGCATCGGCATCGGGATTCTGGTGAGTCGTAATCAGTACGGTCTGGGCTTGCCCGATAACTGCACCAATTGCTTCAATGTCTTGCATATAGAAATGGCCTTGGCCATAATCGAAACCCAAAAGTACGAATAATACTAATTCCGATTGACGATTTAGCGATCGTTGCCAATAACTTTGCGCCTAAGCGCCTGGGGCTCTCCCTACAAATGGGCTTGTGACGGAGACAACGTGGCATTTATCGGGTAAAGCCTTACATTTGCAGACAACCCGCGAAGGGAAATAAAATTTGGATATAAACATTTAAAATGGCAACGAACCAAACATTCACTATGATCAAGCCTGATGCTGTAGAGGCTGGGCATACGGGAGCAATTATTAAACTGATTGAAGAAGCGGGCTTCCGGATCGTAGCAATTAAAAAAACGCAATTAACTACTGAGCGGGCGGGTCAGTTCTATGCTGTGCATAGCGAACGGCCGTTCTATAATGACTTGCGCACATACATGTCTTCGGGTGCGATCGTCCCAATGATTCTGGAGAAAGAAAATGCGGTTGCTGATTTTCGCAAATTGATTGGCGCCACCAATCCAGCCCAGGCCGAAGAAGGTACGATTCGTAAACTGTACGCTAAATCGATTGAAGCCAACGCCATTCATGGTTCCGATTCTGATGAAAATGCAGCCATAGAGGGCAGCTTCTTCTTCGCAGGAACAGAGCAGTATTAACCTGAATCGCAAGAGCGGTCAACGGGTTTTTTCTGACCATATGGACTAGGTATGATTTCACTTTCGCAAAAAAGCGATCATGAAATCATACCCAGGTTGTAAAATCAGAAAAATCCCGGTTTTAATTTCTCATAGTATTTACAAAACTCCCGCAATGCACAAACTTCGCACTTGGGGGTTCGGGCAAGGCATATATAACGACCGTGCAGAATGAGCCAGTGGTGCGCTTTCGGGACGTATTGTTTAGGGATGTGTGCCATGAGTGCTTTCTCCACCGCCAGGGGCGTAGTGGCCGTTAACGGAGCTAGCCCAAGCCGATGCGATACCCGGAAAACGTGGGTATCGACTGCCATTGTCGGCTCATTATAAACCACCGATAGAATCACATGCGCCGTTTTGCGGCCTACGCCCGGCAGTGTCTGCAATTCTTCTACTGTTGCCGGAATTTCTCCCCCAAATTTTTCCATCAACGTCCTGGCCATTCCGACCAGATGTTTGGCTTTATTGTTTGGGTAGGACACACTACGAATGTAGGTGAAGACTTCGTCGGACGAGGCTGCTGCCAGCGATTCTGCTTCCGGGAACCGGGCAAATAGGGCAGGCGAAATCTGGTTAATTCGCTTGTCTGTGCATTGGGCCGACAAGATAACGGCTACCAGCAACTCATATGGGTTGCCAAAATTCAACTCTGTTTTAGGCTTCGGGTAATGCTCCGTGAAGTACTCGATAAAGCGCCGGAACCGTTCTTTCTTTTGCATGGTAATACGTGTCCTAGGCTTTGTCTGAGCACCCAACGGATACCCAGACAAAGCCCAAGACACTAGAACCGGCCAATCCAATTATTCGCTACGTTTGTTGTAAGCGCGCAGTTGGGTTGGCCGGATGGTTTTTAGAATAATTAAGGATTGACTGAACCGTATTTCGGCGGGGTTCACGTTCGATTTTGTTCATCAAAGCCCGCAGTTCGAGGGCTTCGAGAAAGAACGTCATCAATTCCGGTTCCGTCATTAGGGAGTCTTCAATGAGCAGATTTTCCTCTGGCGAGGTCTCCTCATAGACATACCGGATCACATCATCTTGGGTAAATGTTTTTATCATAACTCGGCGAACGTTTGCTTAGTTGTTTGCGCAAATTAATTAACGCATAACGCATACGCCCCAAAGCCGTGTTGATGCTGACGCCGGTTGCATCGGCAATCTCTTGGAAACTCATTTCCTCGTAGTGCCGCATGATAAGCACCTGACGCTGTTGTTCCGGCAATCGCTGAATCAGTTCGCGCAAATGCTCGTGTGTTTCCTGTCGAATCTGGAGTGATTCAACTGAATCCTCCGCAAACTCAAGCGTATTGAAAACACTGCTTCCGTCTTCAAACACCACACTAGGGTAGCGTTTATCTTTTCGGAAATAGTCAATGGCCAAGTTGTGAGCAATTCGAATAATCCAGGGTAGAAATTTTCCCTCCTCGTTGTATCTACCCGACTTAATGGTGTCCACCGCTTTGATAAACGTGTCCTGCATTAAGTCTTCTGCAATGTACTGATCTTTAACGATCAGGTAAATTGTTGTGTAAATCTTCGATTTGTGCCGTTGCACTAATTTAGCAAAGGCTTTTTCATTACCACGGATGTACAGGGAAATCAACTCACTGTCGTTTACCTGGGCTTTTTCCATTTTCAGTAAGACAATTAGGTAACGTAGAGCAGTGTTTCGATAGTGTATAGTGTGTTAAGTTTTTGAGGATTTTTATTTTTCCAGCCTTAAAAGTAAGAAAAAAATAGGCTCAACTGCAAATAAATGTTGCAAAAAATCTGCCAAACGGTAGCTTTTCTACGAAAAACTTATTTTTTCTTCAAGAAAGGCACTGAATCGTACTCCTACTACCAAATATAGCTTATTCAGAGAATTAATTGTACTTACGTTTGATAGTTTTTTATAGATTCAATTAGAAGGTGAATCGTTTAAAATAAAATTAAAATTTTTAGCTTATTTTTTAATAAGTCACCAAACGCTTTCAGAGCTTAGCGTAGCCCAAGCCACCCGTAAACTCACTTCCTTGTAAATTTACGAGTCTGCGGTCGATCATCCATGAATGAGGTGACATTTTTTAAGCAACCCATTGATTTACTGTAGTAAATACTTACTTTAGAGTTCCTGTCAGCTGCTCCATAAGCTGATATATGCCCTATGAAGTCACGTTGGCCTGGAATCCTATTGCTTGGCTGGTATACGACCTGCTTTGGACAAGTGTGTCCTAAACTGCCGGCATTAAACTTCGACCGGCGGGGCGACGCCGTTTACATGGATAGTTTACTTTCTCTGGGCCGAACGCATCGGCAGATCGCCAGCGGGCTGCCCCGAACCTTGCCGAACGATACGTTACGTCTGGAAGGATTACGGTTTATGGCATTGGTGTTTAAGCAAATGCGGGGCACACAGCGTGATAGCAGCTTCTTATATGCCAGGCAGTTAGAAGAACAGGCGCGGCATTACCGAAATACGCTTTATATGGTACGGGCCATGATGTTGCAGGAACATTACATTCGAACGATTAAAGGCGATTTCCCCCAGGCACTGCGCATTAATCAGCGGGCTTCTGAGTTGTGTATAAAGCTACCCCGCGAAAGCTCCCCGAGATGGCAGGTTCAGATGAATATGGGCGATATTTATCTGTTGTTGAAAGAATATGATAATGCATTGCGAAGCTACCAGCTTTCACAAACTTTGCTGGGATACAATACATCGTTGACCCCCAAAAATAGGAAATTACTCATCAGCCAGGCCATTACTCAGCTAGGTGAGGTCTATGAAATTCGCGGCCAGTACGAACTGGCACGCCATCAGTTCGAAACCAGTTTGACGATTGCTCTGGAGGCACGCTCACAGTTAAATGTGGCTTACACAAACGAACGGTTGGGCGACTTTTTCCTCAGTCGGCATCAACCTCTGGAGGCTATCAACTATTTTAATGATGCACTGGCTGTTTGGACTCAGCTTAGGGATCGGGGAGGGCAAGCGGCTGTGTGGGCACGGCTGTCGGAGGGATATACGTTAACCAACAAACCAGAGCTGGCTATTGAGTTTGGCGAAAAAGCCGTTGCTGTTGCCCGCGAGATGGGCTTTATCCGGATACGGCAGATGGCGACTCAGTCGTTGTACCAGGCTTACCGATTGGCCAATCAACCCGCTCAGGCACTCGCCATGTACGAAGAATATAGTATGCTTCGCGATAGTCTGACCAATCTGAAGCGGGTAGAGGAACTATCGACCGTGCAAAAGAAGTATGACATCAATCAGATTCGTCTTGCTGCCGACAAAGAACGGGTTATTCAGCAACAGCAGCTACTAAATGTTCGCCGACAATCAGAAATCGCCCGGCTACGGGCAGAAGCGGAACGCGAACAATTGGCTGGAGAAACCCGGGTAAGCCAGCTTCGGCAGCGGATAGAAACGGAACGGATTCGCGCAGAATCGCAGAAAAGCCGCTTGGAGAATCGGGCACATATTGATAAGCTGAGTCATGATATTCAGCAGGCCAATCTGATGCGGGTCGTTATGGTGGGCGGATTAGCCATGCTGCTTGGCTTTGTCATGGTTTATTATCGGAAAAATCGGCTGATCAATCGCCAGAAGCGGGAGATCGAAGGCTTGAATAGAGATCTGGAAGATAAAGTATTTGCCCGGACGGTTGAGTTGAAACTAGCCAACGACCAGTTGCGGGCCAAAAATCGGGAAATTGAAGAAGCCCTTCTGCGTGGGCAAACGCTCGAACGAAAGCGTATGGCTGCCGATCTGCACGATAGTTTGGGTGGTTTACTGGCCGCTATCAAAACCAGCATGTCGGCCCTCAACCCGGCACATATGGCCGAAGGGGAGCAGAAGATTTATTACAATCTGCTGAACATGACCAAAGAGGCTTTTGCCGAAATTCGGTACCTGTCGCATAACCTGCAACCCGACGAACTAGAAAAGCAAGGCTTGTCGGAGGCTCTGATACGGTTGGTTACCAAGCTTAATCTGACCCAGAAAATAACGTTTCGGTTAGATAATGATGAATTGCCGCGCTTAGGCAAAACGGCTGAGTTTAACCTTTATTCGATTTGCATCGAACTTTGCAGTAATATCCTTCGGCACTCGGAAGCTACGGAGGCCGATATTCTGTTCCGGCGTTTCAATAATGAACTGAATATGATCGTCAAGGATAACGGTTGTGGTATGGATCCGACCGATGCCACGGGCATGGGCCTTCATAATATTCAGGCTCGTATGGATCTTATTCAGGGTCGCTACGAGATTCACTCCAGTAAAGGTGAGGGCACCACGTTTATTTTTATTCTGCCTGTTGCCCCAAATCTGGCTATAGCCTGACCAACGGCTAATCGTTATTGCACCTGCCCGTCAACCAGAAATTCATTTTTGTCGAAATAAGGTAGTTTCTGGAAACCCGACACGGTATAATGTCGGATACCCCAGTCTTTACCGACACTAGGCCCGCTGTCGAGTAACAAACGGCGCTCGGAAGAATAAAGCGGGTTTTTGGTCTGCAAAACGGCCTCAATTCGGCTTGGTTTATGGGTAGCAGAATCAAGTCGCACCGTGAGTGACCGAACAGTCAACCGCTCTTCCGAATTTTTCAGGGTATACTGATACGTTAGCGAGTCGGGTCGAGTGATCTGGTAGCTGCTTCGGAGAGCGGGCTTGTTAATATCGGCCTGCGTAAATAACTCCAGTTCGCGAGTCCAACTGATAGCACTGGTCGTTTGTTGGTTTCGTTTTTCATTGATGGCAACCGTCTTGCGGATGAGCGGTTTTCGGGCCGACAAGTCGGTAATCTGGCCTTTCACGTAGCTCAGCACGTCGTAATAAACGTTCGGTTGCGTTTGCTGGGCAGGATCGTTGCAACTACTGATTAACAGTGTGGATAAGAGAAGAACGGGATAAATGAAACGCATAAATCAGGACAAAACAGCCTTTGATGAAGAGAGGCTTACAAGAGAACCAACACGATTTTTAACAAATCGGTTTGGGTAATCAAATTCTGAACCAAATTTGCAGTCAGAATGCTTTCTTAGTAAACAGGTTGATGTTTGTAGTTTGAGGTTTTCGGTTGCCAAACAGGCAATGGATTTACTTGTGAGCTAACAACAAACCTCAAGCCACAAACATCAAAAAAATAATTTCATTCATGGAATACGATGTGATTTTCATTGGTTCGGGGCCGGGTGGTTATACCGGCGCGATTCGCTGTGCCCAACTCGGACTAAAAACGGCCATTATCGAAAAATACCAGTCGCTTGGTGGCACCTGTCTTAACGTAGGCTGCATTCCATCGAAAGCGCTGCTCGACTCGTCGGAGCATTACTACAATGCCGCCCACACGTTTGCTGAGCATGGCATTAAACTGGCTGACCTGCAGGTCGATCTGGCTCAGATGATTGCCCGCAAAACAAGTGTGGTCGATCAGACAACGAAAGGAATTACCTTTCTGATGAAGAAAAACAAGATCGATGAGCTGCATGGTTTTGGCTCCTTTGTCGATCCGCATACCATCAAAATTACCAAGGAAGATGGTTCTGAGCAGGTTATCAAAGGCAAAAACATTGTGATTGCAACGGGCTCCAAGCCGATGTCGTTTCCCTCGATGCCCATTGATAAGAAGCGGGTAATTACCTCCACCGAAGCGCTCAATCTTCCTGAAATTCCAAAGCACTTAATTGTGATTGGAGCGGGTGTTATTGGCGCGGAACTCGGCTCGGTATACGCCCGGCTCGGCTCGAAAGTGTCGTTTGTGGAGTTTGCCGATTCAATGATTCCGACGATGGATAAAACGATGGGCAAAGAACTTCAGAAGTCCATCAAAAAACTCGGTGCCGATTTCTATTTCAGTCATAAAGTGACTAAAGTTGAGAACACGGGTGATGAAGTCGTTGTCAGCGTTGACACGCCTAAGGGTGAGCAAATCACCCTCACCGGCGACTATTGCCTGGTTTCGGTTGGTCGTCGTCCTTATACTGATGGGCTGAACCTGGAAGCGGCTGGCCTGAAGACCGATGCTCGGGGAAAAGTTGAAGTAGACAATTACCTGCGTACCAGCGTTCCGCACATCTATGCCCTTGGCGATGTTATTCGGGGTGCTATGCTGGCGCACAAAGCCGAAGAGGAAGGCACCTTCATTGCCGAAACCATCGTTGGTCAAAAGCCCCATATTCACTACCGGCTGATTCCGGGTGTGGTCTATACCTGGCCGGAAGTAGCCTCGGTAGGCTACACCGAAGAGGAAGTGAAGCAGGAAGGCATTCCATATAAAGTCGGTTCGTTCCCGTTCAAGGCGCTGGGTCGTGCCCGCGCGAGCATGGACGTGGATGGGTTGGTAAAAGTACTGGCCCATAAAGAAACCGACGAGATTCTGGGCGTTCACATGATCGGTGCCCGTACGGCCGATATGATTGCCGAAGCAGTTGTTGCCATGGAATTCCGGGCCTCTGCCGAAGACGTATCGCGCATGTCGCATGCGCACCCGACCTACACCGAAGCCTTCAAAGAGGCTTGTCTGGCCGCTACCGACAACCGGGCGATCAATATGTAGGTTTATTTGCTATCAGAATGTACGAGCCCGGCTGCTGGAAAGCGGCCGGGCTTTTCTGTATATTGCCCTCTTAACCAATACAACCGCCTACCATGAAAAAAACAATTACACTACTCTTTACTGTGCTGGTCGGGTATGCACAGGCACAAAACGCCGACTCGGTCGCCATCCGAAAAATATATAATGAAGCGCTCGCCAATGGCAAATCCTACGACTGGCTGCGCTACCTGACAAAGCAGATAGGGCCCCGCCTGAGCGGTTCGGCAGGAGCACAAAAAGCCGTCGACTGGACGAAGCAGGTAATGGAGAAGGAGGGATTCGACCGGGTGTTTTTGCAGGATGTAATGGTGCCATATTGGGTCCGGGGCGCTAAAGAAGAAGCCTTTATCCGTATTGGGAAACAGAAAACAACGGTGCCGATTGCGGCCCTGGGCGGTTCTGTGGCCACCGGATCTAAGGGTATCGAAGCGAGTGTTATTGAAGTGAAAAGCTTTCCCGAGTTGCGGGAGTTG
The DNA here is from genome assembly GCF_054776595.1 of Spirosoma horti. Classification (NCBI taxonomy): domain Bacteria; kingdom Pseudomonadati; phylum Bacteroidota; class Cytophagia; order Cytophagales; family Cytophagaceae; genus Spirosoma; species Spirosoma horti. The sequence goes on along the minus strand of NZ_BAAHBQ010000007.1, from coordinate 364,576 downwards.
GGACCCGATAAAGTAAAGGGCAAAATTGTCTTTTTTAACCGCCCCATGGACCCAACCAAAATAAATACCTTCGAAGCCTACGGTGGAGCGGTTGATCAGCGGGCCAACGGTGCTACCGAAGCTGCGAAGTTAGGCGCTGTGGGCGCTATTGTGCGCTCCATGACTAACATACACGACGATAACCCCCACGTGGGTGGCATGCGTTATGGTATGGGCGTTCCCCTGATTCCAACGGCAGCCATAAGCACCAACGGAGCCGATTTATTAAGCAAATCTTTAGCCGAAAACCCCGGTCTGACATTCTATTTCAAGCAAAATTGTGAATCCTTGCCCGATGCCAAGTCCTATAATGTCGTAGGCGAAATCAAGGGCAGCGAGAAACCCGATGAAATCATTGTTGTGGGTGGTCACCTGGACTCCTGGGATTTGGCCGAAGGCGCACACGACGATGGCGCGGGCTGTGTGCAGTCTATTGAAGTACTGCGCATTATGAAAGCATTAGGCATTAAGCCAAAGCGTACTATTCGGGCGGTTATGTTCATGAACGAAGAGAACGGATTGCGCGGTGGTATTCAGTATGCTGATTTAGCCAAAAAGAATAATGAAAAACACATTGCTGCCGTCGAGTCCGACAACGGAGGGTTCACACCACGCGGTTTCGGCATTGTGGGTACACCTGATCAACGGGCCAAGGTTATGCCCTGGAAACCCCTGCTGGTACCCTACGGCCTTCTGGAAATAGGTGCCGGTGGCGGTGGTGCCGACATTGGTCCGTTAGCGCAGTCGGGAACGGTGTTATTTGGGTTTAAACCTGATTCGCAACGGTATTTCGATTATCACCACACAACGATAGACAAGTTTGAAACTGTTAGCCAGCGGGAGCTTGAACTCGGTGCTGCTTCAATGGCTGCTTTAGTCTATTTGCTGGATCAGCACGGGTTGTAAACGTAAACAGACTGCCTACAGGTTTTTATCAATCAATTTTTTGACTTCGTCGAACGCGTCCGGTAAGGGCGCGTTTCGTTTTACAATCTTTCCCGTTCGATTAATGACTGTTCCTGAGAGGTCATTATCAGAACGGAGCCGCTCAACGGCGTCGATTAATTGGTTATCCGTTAGTAAAAGATGGTCGCCTGCGAGATTATAACGAGTGGCAATTTCGGGCCATAACGATTGATCAGTACCTGGTGCGGGCAGATAGACAAGCGAGAAATCGCGCGAGCTGTAGGCGTTTCGCAGGCGCTGTGCATCAATTGCCGCCTGCCGACCGGCCTCATCGGTGGGCGAGAAGAAAAGTAGATAAATTACTTTCCCCCGATTGGAATTAGCAACCTGATCAAAAAGGGAAGAACCGTTCCCAGAGGTAGATTTTGTGACGAAAACGCCGGGTGAGATTTCTAACGAAGATGCCGTATTGCCTGCTTTTCTCAGCGTTTGAATAGCCGCCCGAATCCGGGTGCTGTCTTTCACTTCAAGCCGATACAATTCGTCGAGTGATTGTGCCAGAGCGGGATCCTTGACCTGCGGACGACCATAATCGTACAGCAGTTCGGCAAAGTTGAGCGTTAATCCAGGCAGGGAGGTCGCTAACCAGTAAGCAGCAATATAATTCACTGCCAAACTGTCGAACTGACGGATACTACGCTGAATCAACGTTTCGTAATTGACCAGTCGCTGAAGCGTATCGGGACTTCGCTTAATCAGCCCGTCGAAAAATTTCAAGTCTGATGATTTGGCCGAGTTTGCCAGGGCATAATCACTAAGCCGAAGGCGTTCATCAGCCGTCAGGTTTTTGCCATACCGTTCCAGTAAAATTGATAAGGCGCGCACGGTAAGTCCATTCGACCGGCTATTGGTTGACTCGGTCATTACCCGTTGGGTGGCGTAGCTGGCGAAGCGATTCATGGCCGACGCGCGAGCTGCGGTCAGTATGTTATCGTTGGCTGGCCGGAGCGAATCCGTCAACGAAACTGGAATTTTTTCGGCTTCATAAGCTGCTTTGTCATACAAAAAGGCCGCGGCATTGTAGCGGTTGCTGGCTGTGATCCAGCGGGCCACCAGTGGAAACGCTTTTTCTTTCCGATTAAAGGCAACAAAAGGGGCCTGATAGGCTTTGTTTAGTACATCAAATGCTCGTTCGCCGGAGAGGCTGGCTATTTGTGTTGTTAGTTTTTTGCCATCCGGCTTGTCGGAGAAAGACGCTTCAAAGGCTTTATAGCGGGCAAACTGGCTGTTCACCTGCGCATTCACACCCCCAAACCGAAACGGAACCGCTGCCGTGAACAGCGAGTCTGCGTCCAGGTCAATCGTTAGGGTGCCGGGAGCAGCCAGAAATGCGGTTGAAATGCGCCCGTAATTAAAGTACATTTCTTCCTGCGGATAAATCAGCGGAAGCGATACCCGGAAGGTGCCATCGACGGCCAGGGGAGCCGGACGAACCAGCTCGCGGCTGGCTTGCAGGATGTTATTGCGGCTCACCAGAACCGTGGGCGACTCCCGATACAGCCGGGCCGACAAATGGCGAATACGGCCCGTAACGATAACGGAGTCGGTTTGGGCGTGGCTTAAAAACGAAATGAACAGGAGCGTACTTAGCAATCCACTACAAATGGGTCGGGAAAGATTTTTCATTGGTTTAGGCATACAGATAAAGCAATAACAACCGAAAACCGAAAACAGTCAACAAATGCACTGAAATGTCGACAGCTTATTTCGTTTTTATGCCATGGTATTGCTCTTCTTCCTGATAATCGGTGCGAAGGGGGTGGCCAACCCAATCGGTGGGCAGCAGAATTCGGCGTAGGTCAGGATGGCCTTCAAACTGAATACCGACAAGATCGAACGCTTCCCGTTCGTGCCAGTCGGCGGTTCGCCAGATAGAGGCTACACTCGGCACCACGGGTAGTTTTGTGCCACTCGTGGTGCGTGATACCACCACCTTAAGCATCAGATTGTGCTCGTAGGGAATAGACGTGACATTGTAAACAACCTCCATCGTGTTGAGTTGAGCGCCATTGTCGATGGCGGTAATGCAGGCCAGCAGGTCGAAAAACAGTCGCTCATCATCGCGCAGAAACCGGCAAATTTCGACTAATTGATCAACCCGAACGGTGAGGTAAGGCTGTAGATTCTGGGTGTTGGCTACTACGGTATCAGGCCCGAAGTGTAGCGAAAGAAGGTTGGTTAGCTCGGAAAAGGTCATTATTATTAAAAATATAGCTTGTCGTACTACGCCAGCCAGGCCAGCCACTGCATCCAGTTTTCGATCCAGAACAGAAACTTGGTCGCAAATTTAGCGGACGGGGCCGAGGACGGGGCCAAGGTCAAGCTGTTGTTATTCAGGTTGGTGTCCATGTAGATTTTCTGCTTCGGATCGACATTGGCCCAAATGGCCTTGGCATTTTCGGTTATGGTGAACTGGCGCTGACGACCCTTGCCATCCCAGAATAGCATTAACTCACGGCCATTGTCAAAATGCACCAGCACATCAACGGGCATAATCCCGTCGCCATTGCGTTGCACCGTAATAACACTCTGTTTTTGGCCGGCTTGCGTTCTGTTCCTTAACGAAATAAGTTCGTAGTCGATCACCTTGTCGCCGTACAAAACCTGATCGAAAAACCAGTTCATATCAGGGCCGTATTTCGTGCCAAGCCGCTTAGGGACAATCTCATTCACGATGTCGATGAAGTCCTGACCGTCGGGGTGTTTGAACTGCCATCGGCTAAAATACGTCTGCATGATTTCGTCCATCACCGGCCGACTGACCAGCCCTTCCAGCGTCCGTAGCCAGGTAGCCGTTTTGGAGTAGGTCAGCACGCTATATTGACCTTCGGGTAATTGCCAGGTGTTGCCGAACGACGATCCAATGGCGGGATTGTCCTGATGCACATAACTATCCCGCGAACTTTCCAGATCGCCCATCCCGAAGCCAAACAAGTCGATTTGCGACGAACGAGCCCCGTAGGTAGCGTCCATGATCCGGCCCTCATAATACTGGTTGAAGCCCTCGTCGAGCCAGGCTTCTTCAAACTCGTTGGTTGCCAGTAATTGCATGAAGTACTGATGCCCAAACTCATGAATGGTCACTTCTTCCGGAAACCGAGCTCCGGCGGGTAAAAACCAGGCGCTGCCAGCGGTAATAAACGTGGGGTACTCCATGCCAAAGGAACCCTGCGCATGGAATGGCGGATCAACAATGGTTAGGTTCGGAAATGGGTATTTGCCGAGGTGTTTGTCAAAGTAGGCCAGGGCTGCTTTAATTGCATCGAGGTGTCGCTGCGCCTGGTGAGCGTGTTCCGGCTGCATGACCAGCTCCAGACTAACAAAGCCACCATCGGGGCGTTTCCACTTGTCTTCAATGACCTTAAAATGGGGAGAGGCTGTCCAGGCAAAATCAACGACATCTTCGGCATGGTACAGAATGGTTTTGGTGCCGTTGGCGTGCAGTTTTTCGGACTGGTACAGACCCGTTGCGCTTACCCAATAGTCTTTGGGCGTGGTAATCTTTACATCGTACACTCCATAATCGGCGTAAAATTCAGAGTGGGCATGAAACTGATGGCAGTTCCACTGGCCTACTTTGGCGTAACGCGTTCCGGCAGGCTCATAGACGCCAATCTTTGGAAACCATTGCCCGATCAGAAAAAAATCCCGGCTGAAACCCGTACGGGCAAATATTTTCGGCAGCTTGGCCCGAAACGCAATGTCGAGAACAATGGTCTCGCCCGGCCCAACGGGTTTGCTCAATGGCACCCGGATAACCGTATGGTCGTCTCTATTTTCAGTTCCGGCCGCCTGGTCGTCGGGTTGAACGAACTGGTAGGCCAGCGGCTCCGATGCGCCTGCCAACGGGCCACCGCGCCGACTCATCGACACAATGTCGATGGAGCCATACGGATTTTCCTTCGCATTCCGGTCAATGACATCGCCCCGCAACTGCCCGCCTGACTCGCGCATGAACGTTGATTTTTCGTTGCGAAACGCGTTCAGGTAGAGGTGAAACCGTAATTCCCGGATAACATCGTTGGACGGATTACGCCAGGTCAGCGTTTCCTGCCCTTTGATTTTTTTAGAAACGGGGTCCAGCGCCACGTCAATTTGGTAATTGGCCAGGCGTGGGCTTAGGGGCGACGAGAAAATAGGCTTTGCAGGTTGAGCAAAGCCACTTAACGATATACCCAGCAGAAGCAGGGATAAAAATTGATTCATGGCCGGGGCGATTCGGTACAAGTGGCTAAGTACCGAAAAACCACGCGTGATTGCAACCGAATAGCGTTTATCGGGAGGGCCCGTCATTCAGCTATACCCCAACCACCCAGCCCGGGAAAGCACAAATGCCTCAGGGAATTTGTTTGTCGCCAACCTCCAGGGAATTGATGCCGGATGAACGTGCTGCCAGTGGGTTCGCTCGTAAAGCATCCCGGATTTCAGTCAGTAAAACTTCCTCCTTGGTTGGAGCCAGGGGCACTTCCTCAACATCGGCTTTAACCCGCATCAGGCGATTCATGCTGCGAATAAACAGGAAAATGATGAAGGCCAGAATGAGAAAATCAATCAGGATGGTCAGAAAATTACCGTAAGCGAAAACGGGCCCCAGCTTTTTGGCGTCCGCCAACGACAATCCCTCCGTAATTTTTTCGGAGAGCGGAATATACAAATTGCTGAAGTCAACATTGCCAACGGCCCGGCCCACCAGTGGCATAATCAGGTCATTTACAACCGAATCAACGATTTTGCCAAAAGCGGCCCCAATGATCACCCCAACTGCCAGATCCATAACATTGCCACGCATGGCAAATTCTTTGAATTCCTTAAGCATGTGTGTATGTGTTTACTCGTTAAAAAATGGACGTTTGATGAAAAGGTAGTTATCTGATAGATAGGCTGTTGGATATTAGTAAATTATTTATTCTATGGGCTAACTAATGAGCCTATTTTCGTATTTATTTATGGATAGACATGGCTTCGCTTAACCAGTCGAAAATGGACGGTTACCAGCAGTTAACTGGTATCCAGGCGCTTTCGGTCGGTTCGTGCGGAGGTGCGTTTTGGTTTGATTGACGGTTCGTATTGCTGCAACGTTTTCACGGTCTTAGGGCAGCCCGGTTTTGTTTTGAGCTTAAAAACAGCCACATTGATACCTGGTTTTTCGTTTCATACAACCTCGCAATACACTCAATGCACGATCGCTTCCTGCCTCTATTCTTATGTCTTTTTATTTCTGGTCTAACGTACGCGCAGCCGTATGATCTGGTTATCAAAAATGGCCGCGTCGTCGATGGAACGGGCAATCCCTGGGTGTATGCCGACGTGGCTGTCCAGAATGGCCGTATTGCCCGGATCGGCACCCTCAAGGCAACCGATGCCAAACGCACCATTGATGCGACCGGACTTATTGTTGCTCCCGGATTTATTGATGTTCATACGCATGTGGAAGGTGACCTGGAGGTGCAACCCGGGGCGCCAAATTTTATTTTCGACGGTGTAACCACTATGATCACAGGTAACTGCGGGGGATCAAGCACCAACCTCCGTACGTATTTCGACACCCTTCGCATGCAGGGCATTTCGGTGAATCTGGGTTCGCTGATCGGGCATAATACGGTACGGATGAAAGTCATGAAAATGGCGTTTCGTGAACCAACCGCCCGCGAGCAGGCCGACATGGAAAGTCTGGTGGAGCAGGCCATGAAAGATGGTGCCGTCGGTATATCGACCGGGTTGATTTATACGCCCGGCACCTACGCCCGAACGCCCGAAGTGGTCAATCTGGCTAAAGTGGTCTCGCGCTATGGCGGGGTCTACGCTTCGCACATCCGTAACGAGGGCCAGAGCGTCAAACAAGCGGTCGAAGAGGCTATTCTGATCAGTCGGGAAGCCAGGATACCCGTTGAAATATCGCATTTTAAAGTCGCGAGCAAACCGCTTTGGGGAAAAAGTACTGAGACGGTCGAACTCGTGGAAGCGGCTCGCCGGGAGGGGCTCGACGTAACGGTTGACCAATACCCTTATACGGCTTCCAGCACGTCGCTGGAGAGTATCGTTCCTTCCTGGGCACTGGCCGATGGTGATTCGGCCGTACTGGTCCGGTTTCGGAATCCCGTTTCCCGCGCCAAAATCAGGACTGAGATGCTGGACGCTCTGGCAAAAAACCTACGCAGGAGCTATGAATATGCCGTAGTTGCCAGCTACAAACCGGATTCCAGCTTTAATGGAATGAGCATTAGTGCGATCAATCAGAAGTTAGGGCGTAAGAATTCTGCCGCTACGGAAGCCGATCTAGTTATGGAGTTGATGGAGCGTACCAACCTGCAAAATATACAAATGGTGTACCATACGATGTCGGAGACGGACGTAGAAACCATCATGCGCTATCCGAATACCATGATTGCGTCGGACGCTGGCGTGGCTACACTGGGCTCGGGCATGCCGCACCCGCGCGCTTATGGCACCAACGCCCGCGTGTTAGGCCGTTATGTGCGCGAACGGCATGTTATCCCACTGGAAGAAGCCATTCGGCGGATGACCTCTTTGCCCGCCCAGCGGTTTAATCTAACGGATCGGGGATTGCTCCGGCCAGGTTATGCCGCCGATATCGTTCTGTTTGATGAAAAAACCGTTGCCGATAAAGCTACTTACAATCAGCCACATGCCTACACGACGGGTATTTCCTGGGTGTTGGTGAATGGTACGCCCGTTGTCGAAAATAACCGGCATACTGGCCAGCGTCCAGGCCAGTTGCTCATGGGACCGGGTTATGTGAAGTGAGAAGAGGGATATAGGATACATCTTTTTTCTCTCCTGATTGAACCCAAACGGTTAAGTAGTCCTTTTGCGATAAACTATCTGAAACGTCTTTTTGCATTTTGGTAAATTCAGCATTCCCGGAACCCCCCGATCAACTGTTCGGCAATTTGTTTAGTGATGTACAACTTGGTCATGTTTTTGCCGACTCTAAAACATTTGTAGACTGCACACCTAAACGGGAGCCGGCCGAAGTCGTTGCTCAATACGAGAACCAGAAAAACCAGCCCGACTTCGATCTGAGTACGTTTGTGCATGCTTACTTTACGATGCCCGAAAAAGTGGCGGATAAGTACATTAGCGATACGTCGATCAGTACGACTGAGCACATCAACCGGCTGTGGGATCACCTCACTCGTCAGGCCGATGGAGCGCCAATCGCTGGCAGTTCACGTATATCGCTGCCGCATCCATACGTAGTGCCGGGCGGGCGGTTTCGCGAAATCTTCTATTGGGACACCTACTTTACCATGCTTGGCTTAAAAGAAGCCGGGCGGGTGGATTTGATTCGGGACATGCTCGATAATTTTGCGTTTCTGATCGATGAGTTTGGCTTTATTCCGAACGGGAACCGGACTTATTTTCTGAGCCGGTCGCAGCCACCCTATTTTGCGTTGATGGTGGGCCTACTGGCTGATATCGAAGGCCCTGAAGCATGGGTGACGTACAAGCCGCAACTGCAGTGTGAACATGATTTCTGGATGCAAAATCAGGAGAAGCTGTCGGACGAAACGCCTATATGCAGCCGCGTCGCAAAGGTAGCCGGTCAGTATGTATTGAATCGCTATTGGGACGACACGCCCCGACCACGGCCAGAAGCCTACCGGCAGGAAGTTGACTTGTCGCAGAGCGCCGAACCACTTGGGGTTGTACCTGCCGAGCTCTATACGCATATTCGGTCGGCCTGCGAATCGGGTTGGGATTTTAGCAGCCGCTGGTTCAGCGACCAGAAAACGATGACCAGTATTCATACGGCACACATCGTATCCGTCGATCTGAATTGCCTGCTCTACTCACTGGAAACAGCCCTGCATCAGGCACCCGGCGAACCAGATGTAACCGAAAAAATGGCCGCAGCGAGCGACCAGCGTGCGCAAGCGATCCAGCAAATATTCTGGAACGAGGACACTGGATTTTTTCATGATTATGACGTTGTTACGGGGCGACAAACGGAGGCCCTAACGTTAGCGGGCGTGTTCCCTTTATTTTTTAAGCTTGCCACGCCCCAGCAGGCAACCCGCGTTCACGAACGGCTCAAAGCTGACTTTCTGCAGCCGGGTGGCTGGGTCACTACGCTTCATCAGACAGGCCAGCAATGGGACTGGCCTAACGGCTGGGCTCCCTTACAATGGGTTGTTTATCAGGCATTACTCAATTATGGCTTTGTGGAAACGGCGCGCGAAGGCCGAAACCGCTGGATGAACTTAAACGATAAAGTATTTCGGGTAACGGGCAAAATGATGGAAAAGTACAACGTCGTTCATGCGGCTCTTACCACTGGCGGAGGGGAGTACCCTAACCAGGACGGCTTCGGCTGGACGAATGGCGTCTATCTGACGATGGATAAAGAGCGAACGAGCGAATGAGTGAACGAGCGAATGTATGTGGCAAATTCTTCACTCGTTCACTCATTCGCTTTTTATTTATGGCACTGAATTTGTAGAGTGAGCTTTTACTACTTTACTCGATACGTAATTCGCCATGAAAAAGCTCTTCCTCACGGTGTTGGCCGCTGGTATGACCACCGCTGCCTTTTGTCAGAAGACGTTTATTTTATCGCATCAGGATAAAAAAGGATTTTTCTCCGTTTCGGCAGGGGCCAGTCTTCCCATTGGGCGGTATGCCAGCTGTGAACCCGCTGATGGACAGGCTTGTATGGCCGGTCAGGGGTTTGCGTTTAACCTATCAACCGGCTATCGGATTGCTGGCCCCATTGGTCTTATGATCCGGGGAGAGCAGCATCGGAATACCGTAAATACCAGCGCCATGCTCAATGCACTCTACCGCAACGACTCCGACGTCTGGACAGCTAAAGCCGATAACTGGTCTGTTCTCAGCATAATGGCTGGCCCATACATCTCTATTCCGATGGGGCTCTTTTCCATAGATGGACGCTTACTGGCTGGCCGGGCTTTGGCGGTGCTGCCTAATACGGCCATGGCCGGTAATTTCGGGGCAACGGAAATGGCGGTCCAGACAACCGGCTCCCAAAGCACGGCCTTGTCTCTGGGGGGCGGAGTAACCCTGCGGTATCGCCTTGGACGCAGTACGGCCCTCAACCTCAATGCCGACTACAGCCGTGCCGACTTCACGTTCAATAACCTGACGTCCACCGCTACAAACGGATCTATTCGTTCAGAAAGTTTGGTTTACAGCAGCAACAGAGTCGTTAGCGTCGTTAGTGTATCGGCAGGTATAACGTTATTATTTGGCAACAGCTTCCGTCCTTTCTAGCGACCGTTGGTTGGCTAAGCCGACGGTTCATCCGCATCGGGTTGTAACCCTCGGCTTAGTACCGTAGTTTAGTGGCTGAACATCATCCTATTCAGACCATGACACCCCTTCGTCGGCATGCCGTTCTTCGGCGCGTAAAAGACATCACCCTCAGTGCTACCCTCAGTCTGGCGCTGCTCAATGGAGCTGCTATGTTGCAGAGTTGCGGCAGCAATAATTCCGACGAAGCGGCAGAACGAACTGAAACAAGCTTCCGGAAAGGTGTTCGAACCTACATCACCGAAACCGCGCCCGGTAATTTTAAAATCACCGACGAGGTCCAAACGGGACCTGATCAGGCGGGGGCCATCGTTAGCTACTTCGATGGCCATCGGGACACGCTGAGCGTAGAAGCCGCCAAGAAACTCGTCGAAACGGACCAGTCTACAAGCACTTACCTCAATAATCCAAATGCGTACCAGGCGCATCATCACAATGGTCTGGCCAATGTATTGCTGTGGGGAAGTTTGGGATACATGCTGGGCCGATCCAATTCATCGCAGTATGTTAATGACCAACGTCGATACGGCTCTGGCGTGTATGCGAATCCGGGCCTCTATCAGCGGTCAACGCAGGTTGGGGAGAATATCCGTACATCGCGTGTAACCCGCACGGTTCGGCCATCGGGTGGTCGGAGTGGTTTCTTTGGTGGCCGTAGCCGAAGTTTTTCGGGCTAGGCAACGGGTTAAGGGAAGGGGCTGGATTTGGGAGTCCCGTGAACTAAATGCGCTGTTCTGCACCTATTTAGATAGCGGTCAGATGAGATGCCTTGTTGAGTAACTTAGCCAATAACCGTGTACCTTTACGTATGAATCGGAAAAAAAACTGGGAGCGGCTGCGGCAGGAAACATTTGATATTTGTATAATCGGGGCGGGCGCCAGTGGCGCTGGTGCTGCTCTGGACGCGGCTTTGCGCGGTTACCGCGTAGCGCTCATCGACCGGGGTGATTTTGCCGGAGAAACTTCCTCCCGATCCACCAAATTGATTCATGGCGGGGTCCGGTATCTGGAACAGGCCATTAAAAAACTCGATCTGGCGCAACTACGGCAGGTACGTCACGGCCTGGCCGAACGCCGGACCGTTATTCGAAATGCCCCTCATCTGGCGCATCCGCTGGCTATTCTGACGCCCGTATTCAGTTGGTTTGAAGGTATGTATATGACCATCGGCCTATCGCTTTACGATTTTATTGCGGGCCATGATGCCTTTCCCAAAGGCAGTTGGCTTAATCAGGCACAGGCCCTGGAAAAAAGCCCGATGCTTACGCGTCAGATGCACAGCGCCGTACTTTACTACGATGGTCAGTTTAACGATGCCCGTTACGCGCTGGCTCTCGCTCACTCGGCCGACGAAGCCAGTGCTGCCGTCGTCAATTATGCCGCTGTTACTGATTTTGGCCGGGAGAAAGGCCAGCTCAAAACGGCTGTTGTTCAGGATCAACTGACAGGAGAGACTATATCTGTTCGGGCAACTGTATTTTTAAATTGTACAGGTCCTTATGCCGATGGAATCCGATTGCTGGCTAACCCCGCTCTCGAACCGCGCATTCGGCCCAGCAAGGGTGTGCATATTGTGCTGCCCCGCCAAACGCTGCAAAGTGATTACGCCGTACTGATTCCGAAAACGAAAGATGGACGCGTAGTTTTTGCCATTCCATTCGGCGATAACGTATTTGTGGGAACAACCGATAATGACTACTCGGATTTGGCATTGGAACCAGTGCTGGAGCCGGATGAAGTCGACTACCTGCTCGAAACCGTAAAGCCCTATTTGGCTAAAACACCACTCCGTTCGGAGGTACAGGCCGGTTTTGGGGGCATTCGCCCACTGATTGTGAGTAGTCGTGCCGATACAAAAACACTTCTTCGCGACCACGAAGTGGAACATGATTCGGAGTCTGGTTTGCTGAGTTTACTGGGCGGCAAATGGACAACCTACCGGCTAATGGCCCAGGACGCGATTGACCGGGCAGGTGAACTGTTGAAAAGAACGGTGCCCGGCCGCACAGAAACGCACTACCTCATTGGGGGCGAAGCGTACCGGTTCGACGATTGGCAGCTATTGCAAACCCAATATGGCTTGCCAACTGATGTTTGCCAGCACCTGATGCGAACGTACGGAAACCGGGCGGAACGCATCGCTCAACTCACCGAAAAACAGCCCTCTTTGGCTGAAAAACTCACTGATAGCCAGCCCTTTATTAAGGCCGAAGTGGTGTACCAGGTTCGGGAAGAAATGGCCGTTACTCTGCGTGATGTACTGGCTCGCCGATGGCGGCTTGAGCTGTCCGACTGGCAACTGACCGCTCAGCTAATCCCACAGGTAGCCAGCCTGATGGGCAATGAATTGATGTGGGGCGATGCGCACCAGGTCGGGCAGATACAGGCGTACCGGAATTTACTGGAATCATTTAGCAAACAGGCCGGATTAACAGCCAGTCAATCAGTCGTAGAAACTAACTGACCGTTACGGGTATGGTCTGGAATTTTACAAGTTGAACGCTCTAAAACAGGCGAATAACAGGCTTGGATCTACTTCTGATTAGCAGAACGCTACTTATACAGGAAAATATGCTTCAATACATTATCTGGAATGTTGATCCTGAAATCGTTCGGATTGGCTCTTTGCCTGTGAGATGGTACGGCTTGCTGTTCGCTATTGGATTCCTGATTGGCGTTCAAATTATGAATCACATTTTCAGAACTGAGAAGAAGCCCCTTTCTGATACGGATCCGTTGCTCCTGACAATGGTTATCTCAACGGTTCTAGGGGCCAGACTAGGGCACTTTTTGTTTTATGAACCTTACATGTTCATTCGAGATCCGTTATACATCATAACACCCCCTTTTGGTGGATTGGCTAGTCATGGGGGTATACTGGGCATCATTATTGGCCTTTGGCTTTACTCACGTCGTCAGTCGAGTCAAATCAGTGGTCAAACATTTTTATGGGTTAGTGATCGAATTTGCATTGTGGCGGCTTTAACAGGGGCCTTTATTCGATTTGGTAATTTAATGAATTCCGAAATTTTTGGGAAACCGACCGATGTACCCTGGGCTTTCATCTTCCTGAGAGATCACGAGTTTAGTCAGGTACCTCGCCATCCTACCCAACTCTATGAATCGTTGTCTTACCTGATTTTATTCATAGGGCTATTCTGGTACTGGAAGAACTACCGCAACCAAGCGGCATCGGGGACTATGTTAGGCATCTCCTTAGTTTGGGTGTTTGGCCTGCGCTTCGTCTGGGAGTTCTTTAAAGAAAACCAAGTTACTTTTGAAGATAGTATGAGCCTTAACATGGGTCAACTATTAAGTATACCCGCCATTTTGCTGGGGTTGATTTTACTTCTAAGGAATTTTATCAGACCTGCTTCCCTACTTCCGGTTGCCCTGGTGATTCAATCGTCGAGCCTTTGTTATCAATGCGATTATCAGTCAGCTCTACCAGCCTCCAGGAAGGCCAATTCGAAGAGATGTGAAGCTTTAGTTTCGGGTAAGCGTTCTCTCGAAATAAGACATTTTCAAGGTGTTACAACCGTATAGTGAAAATCAAGAAGCAGTTTTCTAACGTAAGTTCTTTACTATAATCTAAATATCGGATTCAGATCCGAGACTGTGCTTTAAACATAAGCAACGGGATTGAAACCGACACGATTCATCTTTCTTACTCCTATTAGCTCATTGTAATTTCAGGGGCTGTTACAAACGTTTGTACATTAACCAGCCAGGTCTTTTGGGTAGCTGTTTTCCAACATAAGCGAGTCAAGCTATTAGTTACTACTTGACCCATCAAATGATCCGTTTACTTTTGCAACAGTTTATTGGTTACATACCATTTCTGATTGCAAACGACAGGGCATTAAACATCTCCATCGTGCGTATCTAAGCCCCCATTGACCAGAGCCAGAGCCCGTTTCCCGAGAGAAGTTGAACGTGACATTTTCCTGTTTAGCGCTGCTGATTGGCTTCGAAGGAATTTCATACTACGTTATCCACTAGTTCGGTTGCCGTGAAAAATAACTCACTGGCGCCAATAGGGCATCTCGGCCGAGGTAAACAGCAGTTTGCGGTTTTGTGTGGGCTGGGCTGTTCCGGTCAACTCGATGGTATACACCGACCGTGTGCCGTTGCCTGTATTGTCGGCATTAGTGAACACGAGTTGTGAGCCGTTCGGCGAAAAACGTGGGTCCAGGTCATTCGTGCCGGTTGGCTTATTCGTTTGACTGGTGCTTGCCGACGAATTTGGCGTAACCGATAAATCCGTTAAGCCATTCGTCGTCAAATCGAGCAGGTAAAGCCGGGCATCCAATTGGCGGCCCTGTTCGTTCATATAGCCACTGACATCAGCCGAGAAAACCAGTTGGCGCCCATCAACCGAAAAGGCGGGATTACCGACGCGGTTGTCCCGACGCACATAAACGGATCTTGTCCCCGAGCCATCGGCCGCAAACGTTATGATTTCATTGTCATACACACTGGTACCCGTCGTTCGGGCGGCAATTCGGTTGCCCTGCGGAGTCCAGTCACAACCCGCAAAGATGCGCCCGGAAGATGCCTGCGCCACAACGTGCAGACCGGTTCCGTCGGTCCGAATGGCAAAAAGCCTGTCGTTGTTGGGGTAGAGTAGCTGCGTGCCATCCGGCGACCAGCAAAACGACAAATCCGTTTGATACAGCCCCGCAATGGGCACGGTCGTCACCTGTCGGCTATTACTACCGTCGGCGTTCATAATGAATAGTTGCGGGTCGGTATTGATATTGGAAATATAGGCGATTTGCTGTCGATTGGGGCTAACGATAGGTCGCCAGTTGCTACCATCCCGCGTGAGTTGCGCCATCGGGCCCGTTGCGTTCGCCGTAAAGAGCTGATATTGCCCATTGATCCGGCGCGCAAACACGAAACTATAATCGGGCACCGGGCCCGTGGTAAACGACCAGATCGGACCGTTTACGGTATTGATGCCGTCCTTAACAATCACCTGCCACAAATACGTCGTATTATAAAGCAGGTTCGACAGGTTCAGCGTATCGACTCTCAGACCTGTATAGGATGCTGTGGGTGTTGCGCTCCCTGATCTGAACAATAAGACATCGTACGTCAGACTATCTCGGTTGGGATCTGTTGCGCGCCATTTGAGCGTGAGCAGAGTTGACCCAATGGTCGTGGTAGAGGCTGGCGAAACCAGCGTTGGTGCCGTTGGCGGGCGATTTTGGGTTTGGTCGTCGGTCAATAAAACCGTGACCAGGGGCGAGGCATCGGCCGTTACGGTAATGGTCGACGATTCGGTACCATAGTTGACTTTGGCCACCCGAATCGTATAGCTACCTACCAGCACGCTGTCGAAACGAAAATTACCCGACGAGTCGGTAGTGACAACGCGACTGGTTGGCGATAACGTTACCGTTGCATTCCGAATGGGTTGTTGGTTGACACTATACAGAACCCGTCCCCGAACGGTAGCTAGTTGAATGGGATCGACGTAGGTGTCTTCATTGCAACTCCAGCAAACCAGCAGGCTCGAAAACAGAATAAGTAAATAACGTAGATAATTCATTGATGGTGAGGAGTCAGTTCGTATTGTGTGATGAAGCAACAGTTATTTTTTTTGCGTCGGGCGGGGCAGAGCCGCATTGGGCTGGGGCGTTGTTTGTGGAGATGAAACGGGTCGGGATTTGGGTAGAGAGAACCGGCCAATATGAATAACCAATCCCAGCGTACCCCGCAGGTAGTAGTCGTTGCGCGCCCCCGCAACTCGGCCATCCAGGGCATCGGTGAACGGTTGATTGTAAGAGATAGTCGACCGGAAGCCAATGGCTTTACTGGCAGAAAACTGTACGCCCACTCCGCCCTGCGCCTGTAAATAGCTGGCGCCCTGAAACTGGAAGGGAGTAGCCCCGCTTTGCGCTACGGCACCTGCCCCAACAAACAGCAAGGGTGTCCAGCGTTCATACGGCATTGTTCGGAAAATCAGATTACCCTCCAGCGAGGAAATATTCCGGGAAAAGGCACCCTCGCTGGCCAGCACGCCCGTGGCGCCATTGACCTGAATGCCAAAAGTGGGCGTGATGTGAAAATCCAGTGAGGCTCCATAGCTTCCTTTGAGCGTATGCCGGGCGTAATCGCCGTAATAACGAATAACGCCGGCGTAGGTATGAAGACTAAGAAAAGGAGGAGCCAGTTCTTTTCGCAGACCGTACACGTCCGTCTCGCTCATCACCGTTTTTTCCTGTTCGTAGGCATCGAGCGTTTTTTTCATTGCTCCGGCCGATTTATCAGCCGCCGTCCATAACCCATCCCGAACTCCTTCAATGATCAACCCTTCGACAGCTTTCTCGATGGCTTCGGTCACCGCCAGTTGTCCGGGCTCGGTTGTTGTCAGGCCCGTTTCTGTTTCCAGGAGCCGCTTGAAGGTTACGTAGCGAAACAGACTGGCATTAACGGTTTGAGATAGAATGGTTTTTGACGTGTAAATCGTTTTTAAAATCTTTCCCGATTTTGTCGAAACAGCCCGCAGATAAACCGTTACCCGATCCTGGCGGTATTGGGTAGCGCCACCTGCGCCAAAGTACTGCACGCCCCCGCCACCGGTAATGATATTGGCGTCGTACGAAACAACGCCACCTTCCAGAATAATACCGGCAAACAGGAGCGGAGGCAGGTTTTCGCCTTCCTTAAACTGCGCAACACTGGAGCGGACGATTTTTCGTTCGTTGAGCAGATTACTGACATTCTCCCGCTCAATGGCCACAAACCAGCCACTTTCTTCGAGCGCTTTGAGCAAAATGTTGGTGGTTCCCTGGGTGACGGCGGTCGAAAAGCCCGTTCCCGTTTCGGTTTGTTTATACTGGCCCGTCAGATCCCTGAATTTATAAACGGCAGCTACAATTTTTTCTTTGGCTAGGGGCAACTCTCGAAGCGACACCGTGGTTGGCGTTTCTTCGCCCAGCCGGGCGCGCCGGGCCTGTGTCGGCTGGTGGAAGAAAGCCGAACAGCCGGCTAAACATCCAGCCAAACCACTCAGAACACAGGCCCGGATGGCGACAACTAAACGTACGTTCATGGTATAAAAAAGAGGAAGGGTAAGCGCAATTAGTTTCCGGTAGTGGTGCAAAATCCCGAACGAGGCCATTAAAAATAGGGGATGGTGATAGACGTTTCGCCCCCTTTTCCATCCACGATACGGACAACGACGCCATCGGTTCCATTGCTGATCTGAACCTGATAATCGCCGAAGGTATAATTGCCGGGTTTTAAGGTACCCTCGCCAAACTGATTCCCAACAAGGCTATTCGTGATTCGGTTGAGGAGCTGATTTTGCAGACTCTGGGCAAAATTATTGAGTGAGTTCGGGGCACCGGTTGTGGTTGTCCGGGATGCTGTAGTGGCTGTTGGGTCCTTTGTTCTGTCCTGTGCCTGGGCCGAACTCAGCATCCAGGAGTAATTGAATGTATTGCCACCGAAGTTTGGGTTATTCGGATGATACACAAACGACTGGCCTGACGAATACGCACGTACGCCAAAGCAGAGAAGAAAGAGAAGTAGCGTGTTTTTCATACTGTATAGGTTGACGAAGCTGTAAGCCAATAAACTCACGTTAGTTTATTAAAATAAACCACTGCCTTTTTGGTCTTCATTTTCGAGAGACCGCTGAACCTCCTGGTAATTCAGGACATACTGGTTCACCACTTCGGCCGCATTGAAGGCATATTGTTCGAGAATTTCCTGCCGGATCTGTACGTAATTCTGCCAGACGATCTGGTCGTTCAGCGATACGGAAATGATGCTTGTGCCGATGCCAAAAGCCGGTAATTCATCAATGGTCACTAGAAATGCGTTAATATCAAGTTCAAGTTTTGGTGTTATTTTAAGCGTACTATCGGCCAGTGCAGTCGGCGAAACGGCTTTGGGTAACTCAACATAATGCCGAAAAAAAGCTTCGTAAAAATCACGCCCAATTTTTGAGCGCGTGTTATCCAGCAGCAGCGTCTCGGTTCCTTCTTCGGCGACAACCGTTTCGGTCAAAATATCTTCTTCGAGCCTGCCTTCCAGTTCGGGGTCCTGTGCCCAGGTAGCACCGCTTAGCAGCCCAAATAGGATAAGGAACAGTCCCCGTCGTAGCTTTTCCATCGCGTTAGTTTCCGAAAAGCCGTCCGTTTTGAATCGTTGCGGTCGCTCCTCCGCTTTGCTCAATTCGCAGGTTGGGAATGCCCGCGCCCGTTGCATCCCGGAACAACGACGTATTGTCAATGGTCAGCGTATTGCTGCCTGCCCCCTGGGCAACTTCGAGCCGGGTGTTCGATTGCTGAAGCCCGGTCATCTGTAGGCGGTCACCGCCATCCTGGGTGAGCATAAACCGATTGTTGGCACCGTTCAGCCCAAACGAAGCGCTATTGTTGCCGCCTGTCTGGTTCAATAGCACACTGTTGTTTACGCCCGACAGCGTCACGTCGCTATAGTTATAGCCATTGGTCTGGTTCACCTCCAGCCGGTTTTGAGAACCCGACACAACCGATAATAAAGCTGTATTGCTGGTTCCATTCTGATGAGCCGTGACGTCGTTTAATGAGGAGGTGGGATCGGGAGCACTGTTTGTTCCCAGTTTCAGTGTTGCCTGTGCCTGACTGGGTATGGAGGTTAAATTCCAGAAGGCGTCCTGGCTATTACTGGCACCCGCATTGCTCTGAGCCTGCGCTACAGTACCGGCAATCCAGAAAGAAACTAAGAAAAAGCGCTTCATAACTCGTTCATGTTTAGTTCGTTGGTAAACCACCTCGTTGAATGATTTGACTAGTATAGTTAGCGTACAGTCCATTGGTGGTGTTACTGTACCCACGGGCTTCAACCCGTATGGCCTGCCAATTATACACGGGCTAAAGCCCGTAAGTACACGTTAGTTTCGGGGTCGTTTTTTTTCTGATTTCTTTTTCTGCTCAGCCGGGGCGGGGCCTGTTTGATAAACACTGATCGTGTTTCCGTCATTGGACTGGTTGACAATCGTTTCGCCCTCACCCGATTGCGACGTGACTACTGAGTTTTTGGGCTCTGTGGCACCATCCGGTATACCTCCCTGCGTAATGGTCGCTACATTGCCGGCACCCGACTGAGAAATAACCACGCTGTTTGAAGAGCCTGCATTGGACTGGCTGACAACAGAGGTGTTTCCAGCACCCCGCTGCACGACTGACACATCGTGGGTGTTGCCTTGCTGGTTAATGACGGCTGTATTTTGAGCCATCGCGGCTACGCTGCCAAGCGTTGCAAAACTTAAAAAAAGGGCCTTTTTCATATGTTTGCTGTATTGTATCGATAAATAGGAATAAAGCGTAATAGACTGGTTTCCTGATTGAATGGTTAATTGCTGGTTTGGGTAATAACTGCTCTATTGCCCGTACCCATTTGACTGACATGAGCTATGTTTCCGGCTCCACCCATACTGTTCTGCAGGATGTATAGCTGGTTTCCGGAGCCGATCTGCCGGGCAATTGAATCAGCGCCCAGCCCTTCCACTAGGTTGCCATTTCCTGTCTGGTTGATACTGGCAAAATTGCTGGTACCCAGTTGTTGGTTACGGCTTATGTTGTTGGCATTCTCTTGCGTGACAAGTGTATAGTTGCCGCCTGATAGGTCAGCGCTGCCGCTTCCCTGCGTTACTTCGGCCACATTATTTCCATTGCCACTCCCGAAGCTGTATTGGTTTTGGATAATTCGTGCCGTTCCTGATACCTGATTGGTTTGTCGGATAACGGCCGTATTTGCCAGTCCAGACGGGAACTGATCAATGTAGGCTTCACTGTTACCTATGCTACCGGTTTGGTATATACGTCCATCGTGGCCATTACCTGATTGACCGATTCTGGCAACGTTATCGTGGCTGTTGTCGCTCTGATCGATGCTAGCCGTTCCGCCGTTTACGGGTGTCCAGCCAGCCGGGTATAGGCCGGTTGGCCCATCTCCTCCCATGTCAATTGTCGCCTTGTTAGTAGAGGAACTATTCGACTGGGTAATGCGGGCTTCGTTGTTATTGTCGCCGTATTGATTCAGATAGGCCTTGTTGTTAAAGCTGGTGTTCGTTTGTTGAATATGGGCAGTCAGGTTGTTGTTGCCGTGTTGAAACAAAAGAGCGGTGTTGTCGACTGCCAGATTGCTTTGATTAATTTCAGCTGTCTGGTACGTACCCACCTGAATGGTCGAGGCTTTGTTGTTGGCATTAAGCGTTGTGTTTGTTCCCATTCCCTGCGTTACCGCCGAATTCAGGTAACTGCCTGCCTGACTTTGCTGGCTGGTTTGCTGCATACCAACTTGGCTAAGTGTAGCCTGGTTTTGAGCAATAGCCACCGACAACGTCATGAAAGCAACGCCGGAAAGGAAAAGTTTCTTCATCGTGGGGATAGACTTAATAACAGCATCGACAAACGGGCTACCGAACTATCTACCCTGGGCAATACCTGACGTTTGTCGGCATTGACCCAGGGTAATCTAGATTAGGTTGGATAAGCGTAATTAGTTACCTGTCTGGTTGATTGTACCAACGTTTCCAGTTCCAAGTTGTTGAACCTGAGCATATTGTCCAGGGCCGCCAACTAAGGACGCCTGGGTTACCGTTAGTGAGTTGCTGGCGCCAATTTGCAGGGCAGAAGAGCCAGATATACCTGTTACAATGTTCTGGTCACCGGTCTGGCTGATTGCCGCCTGGTTGTTGATACCACCGTATTGGGTCAGGTTCGCGAAGTTTGAGTTGCCCGTTTGTCCAATGGTTGCCGACGAGCCACTCGTGAATGCACCGCCACCGCGCTGCTGGAGGTAGGCCTGGTTGCCGTTACCCACTTGGGAAATGAAGCCGGTGGTGGACACCGTAGCGAAATCGGACTGATCCAGAAAGCCAATGTTGTTATTGCCGTTCTGATTGACAGTTGCCACGTTGTTTGGACCAGCGTTGTTGCTCTGGTAAATCTGCGCGTTGTTGTTGTCCCCTAATTGATTGATCGTAGCATCCTGAGGACCAAAATTACTGTACTGCTGGATATAGGCAGAGCTATTTGTGCTACTTTGAAAATTGCCATTGCCCTGATTGATCGTAGCATTTTGGCTGGCGCCCACCTGATCGGTTTTAGCCACATCATTCTGAGCACCCAACTGAACAACGCGTGATTGCAGATTTTGACCATTTTGAAGAACAGTGGCCTGAGAATTAATTGTCCAGAAATTAGACTGATCAACCAATGCTTTGTTCCCACCAACACCCGTACCGTTCTGATTGACCGTGATAAAGTTACCTGGGCCTGCATCAGCGTTCTGGTAGGTATTGGCCGTATTCGTCAGCCCGGTTTGCGTAACGTTGGCCTGTTGCGTATAGTGGCTGAATTGTTGGTTGGTGTTTACGTTATTGGCTCCGTCCTGCACCACGTTTACTGTTTGAAAGCTGCCAACCTGCGCTGAGTTGGAGTTGTTACCTGTTCCATTTTGGCTTAAAGAAGCACTGTTTTGCGCGAAGGTTGTAGTGAGTGCACAAACGGCAATAACGGAAAGAATTATTTTTTTCATGGTTTATGAAAGAGAAAAATTAAAAAGAATGAATTGAAAGTAAGGTCTTCGGCGACTTTTCGCCCGTGTGTGTCGTAGTACGGTTCGGGTGGGTGACTATCTCCTGGCCAGCGAGCGTCGTCACCATACTCTGCGTGCGTTACCCAACGTTGCGTCAGCAATCACCGTGGGCAGATTTGGGTTGCATCGGCCTGAACCCGGTGTAGGTCCTGCCTGAGCACACGAATCATCGTTTGGAAACAGGACTGTTTCCTGGGTCTGTCGGCTAACCGCTACCCGCTAGCTGTATATTTATGGGTGTACTTGCACAGTAGAGAACAAGTCGTCTGGTTTATTTCCCTGAAGATGACCAGCTGCTCGCGCTGTTATTTTTTTGGCAACAGGCCAGCCTATGATAAAGGGTAAGATTACCCGTTATTCGCTACATTCCAGGAAAAAATCGATAGAAATAATACCCGTAGAATCAGGTGATCATTTGAGACAACATAGACAAACCACACTCTATAAAGGAGTCTTGCCAATTGCTGACGAAGCAGGAAGGAAAATGTGTTATCATAGTTAAGTGGATAGTTAACGTGAGCCCTGTAAATACTTGCCGTAAAGCCAAAACCTCAGATCAAGTGACACAACTTTCGCGTTTGGATGAATCAAAGGTAAAGGGACAAATCAAAAAACCAATACATGGTTTATCTACCGGAGCTATAGCTTATGTTCATTAAGCTGTCATTAAATTGTACAATATTTTCTTGCAAATAATCTAAATAATAGTTTACGCAGTATTTAATTGATTCATAATCAGGATATAGTACCATTTAGTCAAGTATCAGGAATAAAGCATATTTGTATTTATTCAACATAGTTGTGGGGCACTATATAGCCGTGTTTTACCACCTTTATGACCACCATATTTAGCAAGCGGTAGTCATCGTACCTATTTAGTATGTCATTTTAATTTATAACTATTCAAATATACACTGTACATACAGACAGGTAATTTATCAATAAAAATTATACTATTTCGGCGCTGTTTTTAAGTCTTTTTGATCAAAAACTCATTTATGGTAACAGCTTATTTTAATACCAATGTAAGTGGTTTATTGTATGGTTAGTTTGTTTTACTAAGTGTTGTCGGAATTATTAAACAAATAAATATTTTCTTCTTGCCTTGGCAAGGCGTTGGCTGCTATATAGACAAATCTGATTCAAGTAATCAAGCAACGGTAAACGTTTTCGCCTATCCGTTTGCTTGATTACTCAACGGCTTCCGTCAGCCATTACCAGGTTCGTTTGCTCATTACTTTATCTAATTCAGGCTTGGTCATGGTACCCAGTTCGGGGTGTTTACCAAGCCAGGTAAGGAAATTCGTTTTGATCTCATCGGTCCACTGGCTATCGATCTGACCGGTCGTGTATTTACCCGATTTAACCATTTCGAAGCCGAACTGGTCCTTGCGGGTAACAAACTCGGCCGTGCTGACAACCTGTTCGGCCATGTGAGCGGGCACGAACAGAACCCCTTCCCGCTGAGCAATGACCAGATCGCCGGGCAACACCATCACACTGCCTATGCGAATGGGGGCATTTAACCCCATCAAAACCATCTCTTCCAGAAAAGACGGATGAAAATCGCGAACGAAAGCGTTGAACCCCTTAATGTTCTGGAGTTCCTGTAAATCTCGGGCTGCTCCGTTAAAAACGACGCCATTGCCGGTTTTGCTGAAAATGGCATTGCCCAGTGTAGCGCCCATGAGCGTTCCCCCGCCAATCTTGCCAAACGCATCGGCTACATAGACATCGCCTTTGGTCAGTACTTCGATGGGCCAGGTATTGGTATTTCCTTTACGGCCCTGTTTCGAGATACCCCGCTCCTTAATCGTTTTCTCGACATCGGGTCGGCTAGGCATAAACATGGCTGTCACGGCGCGGCCCGTAACCGGCACGTCGTCGTGTATCAATTTCCAATTTCCTTCAAACTGGTTGGTATACCCTTCGTTTTTTAAAACCGTCCAGGCATCATCAATTCCAATGTGTTTGGCCCGTTCGACCAGATCATCGGAAATTTTCGGACGTCCATCCGGAAACCGATCACCCTTCCACTCCGAGGTTAAAAAGACCAGCTCGTCTTTCGGGATGGTTTGCCCCCATACGGAACGGCCAGTGCAGAATACGGTGATGCACGATACTAAAAGCGCAATTCTGAATTTCATTTGTCCGGTTAATTAATGAAAGTAAGTGAGTAAGTAGGCCCAAAATCAGACGTTGCCGAACCGTAAGTAACAGACACGTGGGAGGTAACTCTACGGTGGCTGTTTACGATTCGGCAACGGACCAATTTACAACGTGTAAAGGTAGTTAATGTCCTTCTTTGGCTAAATAGGCTTCCAGGTCTTTATCGGTTATGGCTAGTTTCTTCGGGTATTTACCAACCCAGGTTCTAAATTCACCTTTGATTTTGTCGGACCAGTCGCCATGAATTTCCCCCGATGGGTATTTCCCCTGCTGCAGGAGTACCCGCTCGAATTCGTCACGGAGCGCGGTCATTTCAGAAGCTGACACCAGTCCTTCAACAAGGTGGGCCGGAATAAACACCGTGCCATACTCATTGGCAAATACCGCATCCCCGGGAATTACCGTTACGTCGCCAATCCGAATCGGAGCGTTGATGGAGGTTGGCGTCATGTCTTTGATATACGACGGGTCATGCCCTTTCACCCAGGCGTTGAATCCTTTGGTATCCTTCAATTCCTGCATGTCCCGTACCGAGCCGTAAAAAATTACACCCTTTCCGGTTTTGCCGTAAATGGCATTGCCAAGGCTTGAGCCAATCAGGGTGCCATCTTTAATCTTGCCGAAGCCATCCGCTACATAAATATCGCCTTTCGTCAAGACATCGATTGGCCAGATGTTAATACCCCCTTTCTGGGAGCGGCCTTCTGCTTTCCCCTCCGCCCGTACCAGGCTATCGAGGTCCGGACGGGTCGGCATGAACTGGGCCGTAACGGCACGCCCGGTCATGGTTTCGCCGGGTTTGAGGATGATCCAGTTTTTCTCGACCTGATTGCGGTACCCTTTTTGACCCAGATACCCCCAAATCTGCTCCAGTGTGCAATTGGCCAGCCGTTCCAGAACAATATCTGGAATCTTGGGCCGACCATCGGGAAAGCGCTCGCCTTTCCAGTTGCCGGTCAACGCTTTAACGTATTCTGGCGATGAGCCTACCCGTTGGGCCTGGGCTACAAAGCCGCCCATCAGGGTAATGGCTGTAGCAACTAGTAACGTTTTTTTTAACATGGTTTTAATAAAGGTTAACGGGTTGAGGAGACAAGTAAGTGCTTGATTGAGTGGGCAATACAATCTGCGCCTATCGCATCACTTTTTTGCATGAACGAAAGAAGAATTTATAGAGAGAATTTTAGTCAAAAAGACGAGATCATAAGTAAAATACTGGTATTAACATACTTATGTAACTATTGGATAATGTCCTGATTCATTACGGCCAGCGGGCCATAAGCCTGGAACAGAAACTGTCCATAAACGCCATTAACTCCTGAATCCTTTTTTGCCATGAAGAACATTTTCTCCCGATTGTCGGCCTCTGACAATCCCTCTGACCGCCGTGACTTTTTGCGAAATGCTGGTTTAGGCGGCTTGTCCCTCGGTTTTATGTTCGACAAGCAGACCGCCTATGCTGCCGAGCAGGAAATGGAATACATTACCCAAAAAGTACCCCGCGATTCGAAGCCCGCCGATTTGAAAATTACGGACATGCGGGTTGCCGTCTTGAACGGCGTACCGTTCAGTAGCCCTATTATTCGGATCGATACCAATCAGGGTCTTATCGGTTGGGGCGAAGTCCGCGATGGGGCCAGTGCCAATTATGCGCTGATGCTGAAAAGCCGGCTGCTGGGCAAAAATCCCTGTAACGTAGAACAGATTTTTAAACAGATCAAGCAGTTTGGTGGCCAGAGCCGTGCGGCTGGCGGGGTTTGTGGTGTTGAAATGGCCCTTTGGGATTTGGCTGGTAAAGCCTATAACGTCCCGGCTTATCAACTGCTGGGAGGAAAGTACCGCGACTTTATCCGGCTCTATGCCGATACGCCCGAATCCAACACGTACGAAGGGTTTGCCGAAAACATGAAGAAGCGCCGGGATCAGGGGTATACCTTCCTGAAAATGGACTTCGGCATCGGGATGCTGGCCGATCAGCCGGGCATGCTGGTCAATGCCAATAACTGGAGCGTTAAGCAGCAGTGGAACGACAGAGAGTCGGGGAAGCTTGGTAATTATGCCAACACGAAGCACCCATTTACTCGAATTCAGGTCACCAAAAAGGGCCTTGATAGACTGGTTGAACACGTTGGTAAAGTGCGGGAGATCGTTGGGTATGATACTCCCCTGGCCGCCGATCACTTTGGTCATTTCGATGTGAACACAGCCATTCAGATTGGCAAGGCAATGGAACCATTCCGGCTGGCCTGGCTCGAAGACCTGGTGCCCTGGTTCTATACGGATCAATGGAAACAGATTACCGATGCCATTGACACCCCGACACTAACGGGTGAAGATATTTACCTGAAGGAAGGGTTCATCAAACTCATCGACGCCAAAGCCATCGACATGATCCACCCCGATCTGGCGACATCGGGTGGCCTGCTCGAAACCAAGAAGATTGGTGACTATGCTGAAGAAAAAGGTATTCCAATGGCCATGCACTTTGCCGGTTCGCCCATTTCGATGATGGCTAACGTACACTGTGCGGCTGCTACCGAGAATTTCGTAGCCCTCGAACACCACGGCGTGGACGTCGCTGGTTGGGAAGACCTGGTTACGGGCATGAAGCCGATTGTTGATAAAGGCTTTGTGAAAGTGCCCGACAAGCCCGGCCTGGGTGTTGAGCTAAATGAAGATGCCGCCAAAAAATTCCTCAAGAAAGGCGCTACCTGGTTTGCGCCAACCGAGATCTGGAACACAAAAGATTCTGCCGACCGCGAGTGGAGTTAATGTAACGCCATTTGCACGGGCGCCCCCGATCCTGCCTGCATAACCGTTGAGTTGACATCCAATGCGGCTATGCAGACAGGATCGGGGGCGCCCGTGCGAATGGCGCTACTCTAATAAATCTTGTAGCGCCATTCGCAAACCGGCATGCTGATAGGCGAAATCCGTCTCATCGGCAATCCGTTTATTGAGTACATAGTTACCGCCCGTAACAACAATCGCCATTTCGCCGTATAGCAGTTTGATGGCGAAATTTGGGATATTGGGCAGTAGAATAGGCCGATGAAGTACCTCGGCAATGGTCCGGGTCAAGGTTTCGTTGGTAACGGGATTAGGGGCAACCGCGTTGTAAACGCCTTGCCAGGTCTCGTCGGAAAGGCCCCGAATAAATAATCGACACAGATCGTCGAGGTGAATCCAGGAAATGTATTGCTGACCCGAGCCAATGGGCGCGCCAGCACCCAGTCGAATGGGTTGCACTAGCTTAGGCAGTGCTCCCCCTTCCGACATCAGCACCACGCCAATCCGAAACTTTACGGTACGAATATCGAGGGCCGCAACCTGTTCTTCCGAACGCTCCCAGGCCCGCACCACCTGAGCCAGAAAATCAGACCCGCCCTGGCTGGTTTCTGTAAGCGGCCGGTCGGCGGTGTCGCCCCCATAATAGCCAATCGCGGAGGCACCCATAAACGATTTCACCTGGTGAGGGTTCTTCGCCAGTGCCTGTACCAGCAAGTCGGTCGATTGAGTTCGGCTATTTAGAATGTCTTCTTTCCGCTGATCTGACCAGCGCTCATCGGCAATTCCTTCACCCGCAAGGTGAATGATATAATCGGCTGTGGCAATGGCTTGGGGGTCGATGTGCCCTTTTTTTATATCCCATTGATAAACACGTACATCGGGGATGGATTTGGGTGACCTGCTCAACAATGACACTTGATAACCTGCCTGCTTGAGCAGTTGCATTAGGCGACGGCCGATGAAGCCAGTGCCCCCGGTAATTAAAACTGTTTGATTCATACGTCAGCATGTTGGTTGGCGGGTCTAGTCATAACACACCAAAGGCCCCTGGTGTTCGTAAACCAGAAGACTATAGCTGCCAGTCTTTGGGTAAACCCAATTGCCGGGCGTAGTGGGCTGGAGCGGTATAATGCACCCAGCTCAGCAGCTTATTGATCTCATCGGCAAACTCGATATGATAATCGGGGTCGAGTTTCAGGGCTTTTTTCAACACCTGATCGGTGCGTTTGGCAATGTATTCGGCGGCTTTGTCGGAACGGGAGTTGTACTTCTGCAAGAGGTGCGCGTTGTGCTCGTAAAACGTGTTGAGCATGCACAGCATCAGTTCAACTTCGCCGTATTTGTCTTTTGTAACTTTGAGGTGGCGACTTATGTAACCGCTCGCTGTCCGCATATCCATCATCAGCCAGCCGGGCGTATCGGCATGCAGCCTGGAGGTGCGGTCAATGAACTCCCGGATCAGGCTACGTCGTTCGTCAACAGTTTTTCCCTCTTCAACCAACTCAAATTGAAGCTTTTCGGTCAATACAGCATCTTTCGCAATCAGCCGAAGTAGCAATTTATCTTTCTCCCCGCCCGGCATACGAACGATGGCTTTTTTGAGATCAGGATCGAGAGCAGGCATATTGTTTAATGATGAATGATAAATTATGGATTATGAATGTAAAAATAACTTTGCTTTAAGTAATCATTCATCATTCATCATTCATCATTCATCATTCATCATTCATCATTCATATCTAAACGCCCACCGTATCGCCTTCGTCGGCGCGGATCTTGTCTTCGATATAGGCGATGATGTGCGCGGCAACGTCGATGCCGGTGGCGTTTTCGACGCCTTCCAGTCCGGGAGACGAATTGACTTCCAGCACCAGAAGGCCGCGGTCGGAGGGAAGCATATCGACACCGGCCACTTTCAGCCCCAGAGCGCGGGCAGCCGCAATGGCCGTTTGTTCTTCGTGCGGAGTCAGTTCAACTGCCACGGCATTACCGCCCCGGTGAAGGTTGGATCGAAAATCGCCCTCCAGGCCCTGGCGTTTTATGGCACCTACCACGCGGCCACCCACCACAAACGCCCGAATGTCCGACCCTTTGGCCTCGGCAATGAATTCCTGAACCAAAACATTCTTCTTCAAGCCGTAAAACGCTTCGATGGTCGACTTGGCCGCTTTGGTTGTTTCGGCGAGTACTACGCCAATGCCCTGCGTTCCTTCCAGTAATTTGATCACAACGGGCGGGCCGCCAACGAGGTGGATGAGTTGGGTGATGTCGCCGTTTTTAGGGTGATTGGCGAACATGGTTTTGGGCAAACCAACGCCCGCTTTGGAGAGGACCTGCAAACTGCGGAGCTTATTGCGGGAACGCATGATTGCCTGCGATTTGCCGGTTGTAAACACGTTCATCATTTCGAACTGTCGAACAACCGCGCAACCGTAGTCTGTTACGGAGGCCCCTATCCGGGGAACAATCGCATCGAATGAGTCTAATTCCCGGCCTTCGTAAAGCACCGAGGGTTTACCACCTTCAATCATGACGTGGCAGTTCAAATGGTTCACAAGAACGCCCTCATGGCCGCGCTGGTTGGCAGCTTCGAGCAGTCGTTGCGTCGAGTATAAGTTCGGATTGGCCGATAAAATGGCAATTCGCATTGATTCAGTGATCAGTTATTCGTGAATAGTTGTCAGCGAACAGGTGTGAGTGAGCTTAATCGTTTTCTGACTGAGTGGATAAAGAGCAGGATTTACGGGCTAGTTTGGCTTCGTACGACAGATTTTTCTCGGACACGTCGACGATAAAGCGATTCCGGAGCAGTTTTCGGCCCAAAAGTACAGGGTTTTTTAGTTGTTCGCGATCCGCAAGCGTAAACTCAGCCCGGATGGTTCGTCCGAATATAACGATACGGGTCGTGATAACATACCGTAATTCGGCCACCCCAAACGAATTGCGAATCATCCGCTGGCTGAAGGACTCGCTACGGAATTTTCGGGCTGGCAGCCCCGTTTTGTCGATCAACCAAAAACTTAACTTTGTTTTCAATCCTGATTTTACCAGCCGGACGTCTTTACAATGGAGCGCCGATGTAAACGCACCCGTATCGACTTTCGCCTGTATATCGAACAAACCCAGATCCGGGAAATCGACCAGATCGGTCATGCCAATAATTTGCTTGGGCCTAGGAGAACGGGGCTTCATGAGGAAAGTGGGTAGTTGGTTTGTGGTTGGCTGGTTTGTGGTTTGTAGTTGGCTGGCGCACGAGTGTTGCTAACGCGGCAGCTAACCGTAAACCACAAACCGTAAAACTACAAACCATAAATCGTGCTACGTGCGTATTAACCGGCTGAAGGTGAGTGACATATCCAACATGATCATTTTAGCGCGGGCATTCCGTTCGAGGTGATAAGCGGCTTCGTTGAGGTCATGAACAATGTGCTCGATATGGTTGATTGTCAGAATCTTGGCGAAATTCTTTACAAAGGCCATCTCGTCGTCAGGCAACCGTAGTAATTCGGCGGCTCCCTGCTGCCATAGAAACAAATCACGGTAGAGTCGAATGCTGTAATCGAGCAATCCTTTCTGTTTCTCCTTGCTGAAACCATCAAACTGGTCGGCCTGTTTAACGAGCGCGATTAAATCCTGCCGATAGCAAGTACGCATCCATTCGGCGAACCAGACATGCTGGTCCGTGGAACTGGTATCGTGCTGGCTCAATTGCAAGGCTTCGGCCAGATTGCCATCGGCGAGGTAAGCCAGCCGTCGGGCGGTTGTTTCGTCCTGGTTCAGGTGCTGGCGTAGGTAGGTGGCCACTTCCTCGTCCGTAAATGACCTGACGGCAACGCGCTGGGTCCTCGACAAAATCGTGATCAGCAACTTGTCCGACTGGTTGGTTACCAGCAGAAACAGCGTTTGAGCAGGCGGTTCTTCCAGTACCTTCAGCAGCGCATTGGCCGAAGTCACGTTCATCAGCTCGGGCAACCAGATAAGCATAATCTTATACGCGCCCTCATAGGCTTTCAGGGATAGCTTCTGCAGAATATTTCGGGCCTCTTCAGCCGAAATATTGCCTTGTTTATTGTCAGCCCCAACCGACTCGAGCCAGTCGGGCAGAGTGCGGTAGGGCGAACTGAGCAAAAACTTCCGCCAGTCGGTCAGATACGTTTCCGATGTTTTCCCTTTCCCCTGATTCGTGACCGGAAAAACCATGTGCAGGTCGGGGTGCACGAGCTTCTGAACTTTTATACAGGATGCACACCGGCCGCAGGAATCCTCGCGCTGTTTATCTTCGCAGTTGACATACTGGGCCAATGCCAGCGCCAACGCCAGATTCGCACTACCCGTTGGCCCATCGAAAAGCAAGGCATGCGCCAGGTGGTTGGATTGCACCGCCCGCAACAGCATCTGCTTGGTTTCGTCAAGGCCTATTATTTCGTTGAATAACACGTTTGTTGGAATGGTGAATAGTGAATGATGAAGTATAAATGATGAATGATTCCTGGTTGGATTTTCATCATTTATACTTCATCATTTATCATTGAGAAAATATGTCTTAAAATCCCTTCCTCCACCTCATCGAACGCCTTGTCACGTCGAATAAACGCTTCTTTCGCTACGTGTAGCGCCTTTTCGATACGATAGGGTGTAATGCCTTCGGCGGCACCACCCCACGAAAAAGAAGGAACATGTTTGTGTTGAAAACCCGCGCCAAAGACGTTGGCACTGACTCCCACTACAGTTCCGGTGTTGAACATCGTACTGATGCCCGCTTTGGTAAAATCGCCCATCATCAGGCCACAGAAAATCCGTCCCGTATCTTCCAGGCGGTTTGTGGCGTAGGAGTGGAGCTTCACGTTGCTGTAATCGTTTTTCAGATTCGAGTTGTTGACGTTGGCACCCAGATTACACCATTCGCCAATCACCGAATTACCCAGAAAACCATCGTGCGCTTTGTTGCTGTAGCCGAAAAAAACGGAGTTTCCTACCTCGCCACCTACTTTGCAATAGGGCCCGATGGTGGTATTACTCCGCATTTTGCCGCCCCAGTTGACGGTCGAGCCTTCGCCGAGCGAAAACGGCCCGATCACAATGGAGCCTTCGCTGATCGTAGCATCACGACCAATGTAAATAGGGCCTCCCTCCGCATTCAGAACAGCCGCCCGAATGGTAGCACCAGGTTCGATAAAAATGTTTTCCGGCGCATAGCACCGGGTGAAAGGGTCGGTAATGGGTTCGGATGTTCGGCCGGCTGTTAGTCGGGCAAAGTCGGCCCGGAGCTGATCGCCATTATGCACAAAAATATCCCACAGATGGTGGACAATCGTCAACGGCTCCATAAATGTGCGGAGTGGAAAGTCGTCAGTTACCGTCGGCGCAGTGGTTAGCGGGGTATTTGTCCGCAGGGCCAGCAGCAAGCCGTCGTGGGTAATCAGGCCCGTATTACGGGGTAGCGCCAGAATCGTTTCTTTTAAGGCATCGGTCGGGCAAACAGCTCCATTTATATACCAGTTATCGACACCAGCGTTCTGCGGGAATTTAGCCTGCAAATAAGCTTCGGTCAGATACGACGGCGTTTGTTCGAGAGTATTGGCCCATTTTTCGGCCAGCGTGAGTGTACCGATACGGACCCCCGCCACCGGCCGCGTAAACGTAAGGGGTAACAGAGCCGTGCGGATGACTGGATCGTCAAATAAAATCAAAGTTGGCATTGATTGCATCAGGGTAATCAGGTGGCAAATATCCAACCTTAATCTGGAAAAAGAGAACGTATGAAACGGTACTTTTGCGAAAATATGGCAGTCCTATCCCTTGACGGTATTATCCAGCGAATTGCTGATTTGCAGGCCAAAACGGGCCTGTTTGCTTCGTTTCGGCATAATCCAGCCGTATTCTACCGTCGTCCGGATACCAATGTTTTCTTTACGGCCGTAACGGTGTTTACGTTGCAACAGCTCCGTTCGGCGGTATCCCCTAAAAGTCAGCAATTGATCGACCGTATTGCCAGTCGGGCCCAAACCGCTTACCCTATTTTTCAGAATAAAGACGGGCTGAAAACCTATAATTTCTGGCCTACGCGTCCCTCGCAGCACTTTTCCAACGGCTATATCTTTCGCCATTTCGAGCACTTTCGGATTCCCGATGACATCGACGATACGGCGATGGTGTACCTCACTACCACGCCCGCACCCGACGAACGACGTTGGCTAAAGGAAAAACTGGGACAACATGCTAATGGAAGTCAGCTCCAACGCATCCGGAATACCTATCCGGAATACCGGCAACTGCGCGCTTACTCGACTTGGTTTGGCAAGAATATGGGCGTCGACTTCGATGCCTGCGCGTTGAGTAATATCCTGTATTGCATCTATCAATATGATTTGCTCAGAAACCAGCATGATACCGATTCACTGGCCTACCTTAAGTCGATAGTCGAAACGGGCCGATATGTGTCGGAGCCGTTTCGCTGTGCGCCCCACTATGCGCGTACGGCACTCATTATCTACCATTTGGCCCGACTCATGTCGGCTTTTTCTATTGCCGAACTGGAGCCCACTCGCCCTCGCCTGATTGCCGATGCCCGTTTGCTGATGACGACTTCCCAAAACCGGGTAGAGCAGTTGCTACTGGCAACGTCTCTGCACCGCTTAGGCGAGGTCGTTCCTGCCATTGACCTGACAGACATCGAACGAGATTTTGCCGATTTTCACTTCTTCATTGCGGGGCTACTCACCGCTTACGAACAACCCTGGTTGCGTCGTTTCGCCGACCGCCAATTGATGCAAATGCGCTGGCAGTGCGAGGCTCACTGTTGGGCGCTGGTGGCAGAATATAGGGTTATGTATGATGTATGAGCCTGGCGTGTCGGGACAAAGCGGGGCCAACCGGAATAGGCGAACAAGGGATAAAGGCGTAACTTTACAGACATATAAATGAGCCATTTATGAAAACACACGGTCAGTCGGCTTTCGGAACTTTTCGTAGAAATAAGCTCGCTATAGCCGGTTTAGCTGTGGTTGTCTTTTTATCAGGCTGTATTCAGAAGTTGGCCGCGCAGCAACCGCTTCAGGGGCTTCTGAAGCAGGTCGAGTCTATTTCCGGGAAGAAAGAGTACCTGTCATCTCCGTTTGTAACGGCTGGGAATCGGTTGTACATGGTTGGTCATCAGGATGGAACATTCCCGGATCTGGGCTGGCACATAACGGGCGAAATGGGCGGCCTATGGGATCATCCGATCAAATTGATGGATGGCTTTACGGCGTCGGTAACCATCAATCAGCAACCAGTTTGCCTGACTAAAGCTGATACGTTCATTAATTATCCGTTTGCCAATAAGCACCTGTATCAACGGGTGGCCGACGGGTTGGACATCGAGCGATTTCAGTTTGTGCCCGACAACAAAGAGAGCATGGTGGTGGAGTACACCTTTGTAAACAAGCAATCAAAGCCACTCACGTTTCAGTTTACCTGGACCGCTCATACGGACCTGCGTCCGACCTGGCTGGGCGAACGGACCAACATGGTCGATGCGCCTGACCAGGCGACCTGGCAGGAAAAAACGCAGACCTGGGTTGCTAAGGATCAAAAAAATGACTGGTTCGTGGTATTTGGCGCCAACGTTCCCGCCCGCCAGCATCATCAGAACAAAGGTTGCGAGTTTGTGTCGGCCGGGAAAGGATGCGCGGCTTCGCTGGTGTACACAATTACGGTGCCCGCCAATGGAAAAACACAACTACCGATTACCATTGCCGGTTCCTATAAATCAGCGGAAGCCGCCAATCGAACTTTCGTTGACGTTCAGAAAAATGCTTACGCCTATCTGGTCAGCAAGAAAAGTCGCTACGCCACAATCGACCAACTGGCATCGGTACGGGTGCCGGATAAAAAACTGGAACAGGCATTTCGCTGGGTGAAATATAATACCGACTGGCTGATTCGTGAAGTGCCCGAAATCGGCCGGGGTTTGTCGGCTGGGTTGCCCGATTATCCGTGGTGGTTTGGGGCCGATGGCTGTTATACCTTATCGGGCCTGATCACAACGGGAAACCGGCAACTGGTGTACGATTCGGTCGATCTGCTGAATAAAATCTCCGAAAAGGAAAATGGCAACGGCCGGATTATCCACGAGGTATCGACGAACGGCGCGGTGTACAACCCCGGCAATTTAAACGAAGTGCCCCAGTTTGCCAGCATGATCGCTGAAGTCTACCGATGGACAGGCGACAAAAACTTTCTTCGCAAGTACTTCCCGACGGTAAAAAAGGGGATGTCCTGGTTGCTGGCGGAAAATGACAAAGACAAGAACTTGCTTCCCGATGGCTTCGGTATGATGGAAATACACGGCATGAACAGCGAGATGATCGATGTGGCGGTGTATACGCAGGTCGCTTTTGCCAATGCGGCCTATATGGCGTCGGAACTCGGCGACAAAACGCTGGCGATGGAGTACCAGCGTAACGCTTCCACCCTGAAAACGAAAATAAATACCGATTTCTGGGTGCCCGAAAGTGGTTCGTATGCCGATTTTATCGGGACAAAAGCCGAGGCTTTGGCGCTTGTGGACGGGGCCATCGTGCGCGCGGATACGCTGCATAAACCCTGGGCCGTTGAGGAATTGAAAGCCACCCAACAAAAGCTGCGTCTGTTGCCCGATGACACCAAAAAAGGCTTTGTGCTCCACCATAACTGGGTGGTCAACACGCCCATGGAAACGGGTGTTGCCGATCCCGACAAAGCGGCTATTTCGCTTCGGACGGCCAGTAAATTCACGAACCCGTTTGGGGTGTTCGTAACGGGTATTGACCGCGACGAATCGGCCGGGACCGACGAGGGGTCGTTCAATACAAACAAAAAGGTATTTACCTATACCGGGGCGGTGATGACCCTGCCAACGGGTGTGGCAGCTATTGGTGAAAATAATTACGGCCATCCTGATGAAGCGCTGGGCTATCTGAAACGAAT
This sequence comes from Spirosoma horti, assembly GCF_054776595.1. Lineage (NCBI taxonomy): Bacteria > Pseudomonadati > Bacteroidota > Cytophagia > Cytophagales > Cytophagaceae > Spirosoma > Spirosoma horti. The sequence continues at coordinate 328,765 of NZ_BAAHBQ010000007.1, read as the reverse complement.
GACCAAAACGTTTAGCTATGCCTTTCCGGGCTCCATTTACGAAGTATCGCCCGACTACGGCATGGTTACGCAGGCCTGGAATATGTATAGCTATGCCGTACCGATCGTCAAACAGTTTTTTGGTATTCGCCCGGAAGCGTCGCACAACGTAGTGGTTGTTCGGCCTCAAATGCCTAGTGCCTGGGCAAAGGCCCGTGTTGACCAAGTGGCCATGGGCGATAATATGCTATCGATGGACTATGCCAAAGCGGGCGGACAGTTAACCTTGTCGATTACTCAAAAACAACCGAGCTGGACCGTGAGGCTGATCTTTCCAAAAGGCCAGTACCGTAACTGGCAAATAAATGGCAAAAAAGTGCCCGTGCAGAGCGATGCTGATACTGACTTTGTTGAGGTCACCGGTAGTTCGATACGTGTGCGTTTGAAATAAGACTGATAGACACTCGACTCCTAAATCACAGACCAAGCCGTAAAGGAGAAATCATCCGTAACGCGAACTTGAGCGAATTACGTTTTGACGTATACCCAACAGATTCCAGCTGTTTGCGTGACTTGGTATCCATAGTACTATTTCTCAAACAGCTTCCAGCTGTTTGAGACAAAACGGTTAATACGTTTTCGTCATGTCGGCGGGAATGGCCAGAACGAAATCGGCCAGATTCCGATTGTCGGTGCCGGGCTTTTCGATATCCGCTAATTCGACGGAAGAGAGCGTCAGAATTTTCAAGGTAGGTTGTTTCTGGCGGAGGTACCAGACAATACCATCAAAATTTTTGGAATGGTAATCGCCGTTGAAATGCAGCAGCGTCTGGCCAGGTTTCAGATTTTGCAGAATGAAATAGGCCATGGTGGCATCTTTAACCGCCTGGGCCCGCGCAAAATTAGCCGTCATATCGGGTTGTGCTCCGTGTGGGCTGTTACCGGATTTGCTATCCGTACCGCCCATCATCTCCATCATGGCTTTGTAGCCGGGTAAGGTCAGATCGACGGATATGGGCAGTGGCGCAATCTGGCGCTTGGCATCGGTCGACACCGTATCGAGGGCCGACAAACCCTGTCTGGAAACGAGCCGGGCATACCGACGTGGTATGTTCGTGGCTACGAACGGAATGTGCTGCTCACGGGCAAAATCGGTAATGGGTTTGTAATCCGTATCGAAATTGGGCCACAAACGAGCCTGGGTAGCCAGCTCCTTACTGGTCGTTTTACCTTGTACATAATCGCTGAGGGCCAGTTGGTTGTCTGTTTCAAACATTTCGGCTCCCAGCACGAGATTGCCCTTTTTGGCGGCTTGCAAATCTTTTGTTAACTGAAATTCCAGCCAGTGACAGATTGGGTTGTTGTGCAGTTCGCCGAACAGTACGACATCAGCTTCGCCTGCCTGACGCAGCAATTTAGCGTAGCTGGTCGTTTTCAGGCCCGGCGTATAAAAACGGTAGGCGGGTTTGTCGTCCCGAAAAGCGAAGGCCAACAAACAAAGTAGCAGAATCGTAAGACGCATTGGATAAGTATAAGTAGGCAGTTCGTACGTAATGCTGTAACCAATCTGTTTTATAATTGGTTACCAGTCTGTCTGTTAATGCCCTCCTTTTTATGAATCTGTTAGAAACGCTACGCGAATTTTCGGCTTTTGCCAATGTGCCGGATGAGCAATTACAATGGGTTATTGACCGGGGCGAGGAGGTGACTTTCCCAAAAGAAACCGTACTCTACAAACCCCACGAGTCCATCGATCATTTACTATTGCTGCTGGAGGGTCGCCTTCGCATCGATGCCGGGGCTAACGGTGCCGACGATGAATTGATTGTGTATGGCGATCACTCTATTCTGGGCATATTACCGTTTTCCCGGATGAAAAGCATGTCGAATCGGCTCATTACCGAGCGGTCGACAACGCTGCTGCGGCTTCACCGTGACGACCTGCCCGATTTGGCGAAAAACTGCTATGAACTTACCGAATCGCTGGTGCACCAAATGACCACCCGCGTTCGTGACTACACGAAGCTAACCCAGCAAAATGAGAAAATGGCCTCATTAGGGCGTTTGTCGGCGGGGCTGGCCCATGAACTTAATAACCCCGTGGCGGCTGTTGTGCGCTCGGTCGATACGCTTAATACGCACCTGCGGGCCACTCCCGAATCGTTCAAAGTCGTTATGAACCTCAATCTGACGAGCGGTCAGGTCGATTGTGTGACAGATGTATTTTTCAAAAAACTGGACCAGCAGTCAACCGTCGACAGGCGTCAGTTAACCCTACTCGAACGAACGAGTCTGGAAGATGATGTGACGGATTGGCTGGACGATCATGGCGTTGAGGATCATATGGATCTGGCGGGGCCATTGGTCGATTATGGATTTACAGTCGAGGATCTGGATTGGATACTCGAAAAAATAGGCGACGAAAATCTAGCCGGTGTAGCCAACTGGCTGGTCAATAATCTGGTGACCGAGAAACTGGTGTCCGATATTGGCGAGGCTTCGAAGCGCATTGCCACGCTGATTGACTCCATCAAAAACTACACCCAAATGGATAGGGGCGTGGGCAAGCAGGAAGTCCAGCTGGCCGAAGGCCTTCGTAATACGGTTACGCTGCTGGCCCACAAAATTAAGAGCAAGCAAATCGACCTGACACTGGTAATTGCCGATGATTTGCCCGTTGTTTGTGGCTGGCCCGGCGAATTGAACCAGGTGTGGACCAACCTGATCGACAATGCCATCGACGCCATGCCGAACGGTGGCAAACTCGAAATCAGTAGCCAGCCCGACAGGCGGTCAGAAGAGGAAACGTTTGTCCTGACTAAGATCATCGACAATGGACCCGGTATTCCGGAAGACATACGGGATAAAATATTTGAACCCTTTTTTACGACTAAAGAGATTGGCAAAGGTACCGGACTTGGTCTCGACATTGTGCAAGGCATTATGAAACATCATAACGGATCGATTAAGGTACAGTCTGAACCCGGACACACCGAATTTAGTGTTTGCTTGCCCGTAAATTAATGATGAACTATTTATACTACACGAGTTATCATTTATAATTCATCCTTCCTCATTCTTTATGAAACTACCTATTATTTTCTCTATTGATGATGATCCGCAGGTCTTACAGGCTATCCAGCATGATCTTCGACAGCAATACCGAAAGAAATACCGGATTCTTTGCACCAGCTCGGCCCAGGAAGCCCTTGACTCGCTGCCTGAATTGAAGAAAAAAGGGGAGGAGGTTGCCCTCTTTCTGTCCGATCAGCGGATGCCAAGTATGACAGGTGTTGAGTTTTTGACACAGGCCCGGAAGGCATTCCCGAATGCGAAACGGGTACTGCTAACGGCTTACTCGGACATCGATGCGGCTGTGCGGGCTATCAATGAGGTTCAACTGGATTATTACATTGCCAAGCCCTGGGACCCGCCTGAAGAAAAACTGTACCCTATATTAGACGATCTGCTGAGCGACTGGTTTTCGGATTACCGACCGCCCTCCGCAGGCTTAAAACTGGTTGGTTACCAGTTTTCGCCCCGTTCGCATGAGTTAAAGGACTTTTTGGCGGGCAATTTATTCCCTTACCAATGGTTCGATATTGAAGGCAATACGCAGGCGCAGGAACTGCTCGAGCTGCACGAACTAAGTGCCAGTGATCTGCCCATTGTTATTCTCGACAGCGGAACCGTGCTTAAACAGCCCACGCTGGCCGACTTGGGCGAGAAACTTGGCTTACAACCCAAAGCATCCGAAGGATTATACGATCTGGCCATTATTGGTGCGGGTCCGGCCGGGCTGGCGGCTGCCGTATACGGTGGCTCCGAAGGCTTAAAAACAATTTTGATCGATAAGCGTGCTCCGGGCGGGCAGGCTGGAACCAGCTCACGGATTGAAAACTACTTGGGCTTTCCCAATGGCCTGAGTGGAGCCGACCTGACAAGGCGGGCAATCACGCAGGCCCAACGGTTCGGGGTGGAGTTTCTGGCTCCCCAGGAAGTCGTGTCCATAAAGTCGCAGGGGCAGTACAAGCACATCGAACTGGGTGGTGGCAACGAGGTCGTAGCCCGGTCGATTATCCTGAGTACGGGTGTCTCGTATCACCAGCTGGACAACGAGAGCCTTCAGAAATATACGGGTGCGGGCGTCTATTACGGCGCTGCTACCACCGAGGCCTTTGCTTTCAAAGGCCAACCCGTTTACGTTGTTGGTGGAGGAAATTCGGCGGGACAAGGCGCCATGTACCTTTCCCGAACCGCTTCCGAAGTATACATCTGTGTGCGCCGATCTGATCTGTCCGATACGATGTCGCAGTATCTGATCGATCAGATCGACAAGACGCCCAATATTACCGTACTAGGTTGTACCGAAGTCGTGGAGGGTTTGGGTAATGAACGACTCGAATGCCTGGTGCTGGAAAACATGGATAATAAAGAACGCCGGACTGTAAAATCTGGTGGTCTCTTCATTTTCATCGGTACCAAACCCCTGACCGACTGGATTGAAATGGACATCATCAAAGACGCTAAAGGGTTTATTGCCACGGGCCGCGATCTGGCGAAGTACGCTGATTTCAAGCAAGTCTGGCGATATAACCGGGAGCCATTCTCGCTTGAAACCTGTAGCGCGGGTATTTTTGCCGCCGGTGATGTTCGGGCCGGGGCTATGAACCGGGTTGCCTCGGCCGTTGGCGAAGGTGCCATGGCCGTAAGTTTCGTTCATAAATACCTGGCAGAAAGTTAGAAGAGATGTTGGCTATGGGATGTATGTTGCTATATGCCATACATCCCATAGCCAACATCCTGCATTTTTATCCTACATCCTTTTTTTCTTATGGTTGAGCCAACAGTTTGTTCCCATTTAGCCGCCATCACGGAACTCCGTGTTGCCAGCGACTATGTTTGTGAAGAATGTATCAAAACGGGCGATTCATGGGTGCATCTACGTACCTGCCAGACCTGCGGAACAACACTTTGTTGTGATTCGTCGCCCAATAAGCATGCAACGAAGCATTTTCGGGCGAGTAACCACCCGGTCGTAATGTCTGCCGAACCCGGCGAACGCTGGCTTTGGTGTTTTGTTGATGAACAAATGGCTGGTTACTGAACAAGGTGCTTCATTTATCGTTAAAGAAATAGCACTCTCTATAGACTTTTAGAGTGCTCATAACGACAAATCTGAATGATTGCCGAACAAACGCTTACCGAACAATACTATCGTGTACGGTTGCATTCTGAAGCCATATGCCGGGGCCTCGAAACCGAAGATTATGTCGTGCAACCAGTCGCTGATGTTAGCCCGCCCAAATGGCACCTGGGGCATACAACCTGGTTTTGGGAGACATTTGTGTTAAAACCCAACGTACCCGACTACCGTATTTTTCACGACGACTTCAGCTACGTTTTCAATAGTTATTACGAGACAGTCGGTAAACGTGTTTTACGCACCGACCGCGGAAACCTCAGCCGTCCAACGGTAGCGGGCGTGTATGCCTACCGGGCTTACGTAGACGAACAGATGAGCCGTTTTCTGGACACGGCTGAACTCTCAACGGACCTCCATGCGCTGATTCTGCTGGGCCTGAACCACGAGCAGCAGCACCAGGAGCTACTCATTACCGATATCAAATATATTCTGGGACATAACCCGTTGCTACCGGCTGTTGAGATGCCTTTTCAGGAGCACCAGATGCAACTGCCCAGGCCAGATGCCATACTTGCTGAAGGCATATATAGCATTGGTTACCAGTCGTTAGATGGTCAGGGTGCTGGTGCTTTTTACTTCGATAATGAGGTAGGGCCGCACAAAGTGTACCTCAACAAAACGACGCTTAGCGGGAGTCTGGTGACCAATGAAGCCTATCTGGCCTTTATTGAATCAGGGGGCTATCAGGAGTTTCGGCACTGGCTTTCCGATGGCTGGGCGTGGGTAAAGGCAAACGGTATTCAGGCACCTTTATACTGGCACCGGATTGACGGCGAGTGGTGGTACTACACCGTTGATGGACTCCGGCTCGTCGATCTGGATGCGCCGGTTTGTCACGTGAGCCATTACGAAGCCGACGCTTATGCCCGCTGGGCTGGCCAGCGGCTGCCAACCGAATTTGAATGGGAAGCCAGTGCTCCACAACTTAACTGGGGTGCGCGGTGGGAGTGGACAAACTCCGCTTATTTGCCTTATCCCGGTTTTATAACCGCCGAAGGTGCCGTGGGCGAATATAACGGCAAATTTATGAGTGGACAGATGGTTTTGCGCGGGGCATCTGTAGCCACACCCGAGGGGCACTCCCGGGCCACTTACCGCAATTTTTTTCAACCAGACAAGCGATGGCAGTATACGGGGATACGTTTAGTGAAGAACTAAAGACAGTGAGCATTCGGCACGGAGCCGACGAAGTAGAGCGAGGGAGTATGGAGGCTGGACTGGAGATCGATGTGGTCGATAGCCCACTAGCAGAGTCGTCAGATCTGGCGAATGAAGTGCGAACAGGTCTACAGGCAACACCCAAGCGCCTGTCGTCACGTTTTTTCTACGACGCCGAAGGGAGTCGGCTGTTTGCTGAAATTATGCGCTCGCCAGACTACTACCTGACCCGATCGGAGTATGAAATTCTGGAAACGCATAAAGCAGCTATGTTGCAGCAGTTTTCGCCAGACAAGCGGTCTTTCGAGTTGGTAGAACTCGGAGCAGGCGATGGCCTGAAAACAAAAATCCTGCTTGGTTTTTTCGAAAGTCAAAAAGCTGACTTCACGTATGCGCCCATTGATATTTCGGCCGATGCACTCGAAGGGTTAGTCACCGACTTGCGAAGGCAGTGGCCCGATTTGCCGTTGAGTCCACGTCATGACGATTATTTCAGCGCGCTGGAACTGCTTTCTCAAGAAACGGACAACCGCAAGGTTGTTCTATTTCTGGGCTCGAATATTGGCAACTTTGCGCCCGACGACGCCGTTGATTTCTACCAGCAACTGCATGACCGGCTTAAACCTGGTGACATGGTGTTGACGGGCTTTGATCTGCAAAAAAACCCGGCGGTAATTCATACGGCCTACAATGACCGGGAGGGCTTAACGAAAGCGTTCAATCTGAACCTACTCCGGCGAATCAATCGTGAGCTGGAGGCCAATTTCGATTTGGATTCGTTTGACCATTATGAGACCTATAATCCTGAAAATGGCGAAGCGCGGTCTTATCTGGTCAGTCAGAAAGCGCAGCCCGTAACGATTAAGGCGCTGGATTTGCAGGTGTCTTTTCAGGCTGGCGAAATAATCCATACAGAAATATCGCGTAAATTCAGTCGGGTACAGATCGAGCAATTGGCCAGCCAAACAGGCTTCACCGTAACAAGTTTGTTTACGGATAGTAAGGGCTATTTTGCTGACGTAGTTTTTGTGCGTTAATAAGTCAACACGCTGCGATTAGGCAGTTTATGTTTCGTTCCCAAGTACGTTAAAGACGAATAGCCGTATATAAACTAGTAAGGTCTATGTCACCTGAACTGCCGCTGAAAAGGGCGCAGTTCAGGTGATGTTTTGTTTAAAGTCGCCGAAGAGGACTATGTATAATTATGAGTATTTACGCTAATTAAATGTTCATCAATTCTATTTTTTATGAATACTATACTGTGCTGGCGCAGAGCCTGTATGTTCTATACCATCCTGTAGGCAAGCAATAAGTTTATTATTGGTTGTAACATGAACAGTTTATAGTCGATTATTCATTTTCAGTTAAGAGTTTTGTTTTGGTATTTATTTCATTATCAACGCTTTAATGAGAAATTTTTAGAGCGATAAATATATTTAGCGGTTAGTTGTCCCATCTCAGATATTAAAAAATAGTATTACTTTCATTGTAAAAATTACTAGGTATATAGTGCTGTTCGTCAGCTTGGTAACGTGAATAAAACACGTGTGGTACATCCCTTCCTCGTTTACTATATTTTACTATTCACTACTATGGTTCAACAACTATTCACCCCTGTTTTTAATGAAGCGGACCCTAAGGAAGTCGCCGATGAACTTAGAGCTAGAAAAGGATATTGTATTTTTGAAAAAGCGTTGACACCAGGAACATTATCAGCTATTGTCAACAAAATTGAGCTAAAAGATTATCTGATAAATAGCAACAACGTAGGTGTTGTTCGCTCGTCCTGGAGCAACTTTCTTTCACATACATTAGCCGTATCACAGCAGTGTTATGACATTATTACGTCCGAACAGGTGAGGGCTATCTGTCGAAACTATTTTGAGGGATCATTTAAGTTAAGTAGCCAGCGCCTATACGAAACACATACCCAGGCGCATCTGCCATGGCATACAGATAATAATCTTCTGGCGGAGAATAAATACAAAGCCAAGCACAGCATGCCTGGACTGGTCTTCCTGTTTTACCTGAGTGATGTATCGGATATCAATCCGTTTCAATTAATTCCGGATTCCTACACCTGGGCCGATTCAAGTACGGATCGCTATTTTTCAGATAAATACATCAACGATAACTATGCGGATCAAATCGTGTCTGTCCGCGCGCCAAAAGGAACGCTCATTTTATCTAATTCACACCTGGTCCACCGGGCCGAGCCGTTCAAATGTGCTGGTTTCAGACGGTATACGTTTATTTTTCAGGTAGATGAGGTTTCGGAGAACTATGTGGGTCATGGGGAGCGGCTGCTGATCAATCCCGCCTTTGTAAACGATACAAGTCCTGAAGTTCTGAGTTATTTAGGGTTTGGCACTCGGTCAGATTATGTTACGTTACCGCAAACGTCAGTGTCTACACTACTGCCACACGACCTGTTGTTAATGCAAAAAAACATTCTGCCACAAGCATTAAGAGGCTTAATGCTCTCGGTGGCTAAAAGCCTGATCCCAAACGCCATGTTAAACAGGATTAAGAACCGAGTTTACTGAGTACAACCCGTAGTCAATATTTCTTTCTTCTTCAAACGAAGTCCCGTTCTGAGAAATCGACTTCTCTGATATAAGCAAGCCCAACCAGTTACGGTCGGGCTTGTTTGTGTGGACTAGAACGAAAGCGGTTTACTGTTTATCCCACCAGACGCGGGTGTCCAGATTATCGGCCCCCTGCCGTGTAACGGCTTCCTGCCGGTTGGCCGTATTGACCGACTGCTCAGAATCCGGGTAGGATAAGCGATTAATGAAATTGCCTTTTATTTCCTTACCCGGATAAGGATTAGGCGTCAGGACAGGAAAGCCACTTCGCCGGAAATTAGCGAATACTTCAGGGCCGTTGAGGAAAGAGGCTATCCAGTATTGCGTATTGATCAGTTCAAGACCTTTGGCTGCCGAATACGGATTCTTGGCTAAGTAAGCCGCAATATCGGCATCCGCTACCGCCGATGTGGTTCCATAGTCGCCTAGCTGTTTCATGTGCGCCGTGACGCCTGCATTGTAGAAATCGGCAGCGTTGCCGGTTGTCCACGTGCGCTGAGCGGCTTCGGCCAGTAGCAGTTGCGTTTGCGCATACGTAACCAGATAGCAGGGTGCAAACTGGCTACCCATACGCGTCCGGTCAAGCTGCGAATACCCGTAGAAGAAGGGAACGCCAAGGTCGGTGGTGGCACGGGCTGTAATGGTGCCATTGTCGTAGCCAAGAGGCATACCAATCTGCTGGGCTGGATCCCGGGTTGCCAGGGTTGCCGTTTGTTCTGGGCCGCTTTTAGCCCCTACATAGCGCACGGCAATGGATACCAGACGTGGGTCAGATGTCGATTTGAGGTAATCGACAAATGTCTTGGTCAGGTAATAGTTGGCCGCTTCGGTCGAGTTTACTGTAGCGCCTACGGCGTTGGTGTAGTTGGCGTTGTTGCGAACCAGTGCATTATCGGCGTTCGATTGCATGAGGCCTCCTGCAACGGCTTTCTGAACAGTTGATTGCGCCAGCGTAGGGTTTACTTTCGACAGCCGCATACCCACCCGAAGCAGCAGCGAGTTACCAAATTTCTTCCATTTGGTAATGTCGCCCCCATAGGTAATTTCACCAGCTTCGGTCGGTTTGGATGCATCCAGGGCGGCTGTTGCTTCGGTTAGCTCTTTGATGAGGTCGTTGTAAATACTTTCCTGTGTGTCATACTTCGGTAATACGTTGCTCGAAATATAACCCACACCGGCCTGCGTGTAAGGAACATCACCGTAAGTGTCTGTTAATACGTTAAAAGTGTAAGCCCTCCAGATACGGGCCATGTTATAGAGGTTGGTCCGGTTTGCATCAGTCTTGGTTTGGTTAATGACATCGACCAGATAACGAACTACGTTCTGGTAATACTGCCGCCAGATACCTCCATTCACGCCCGATGGTCCCCGGTTATCGATATTGAAATTACCGCCGGCAACGATGCCCGAGTTCGGGGTGAACATCTGCTGAACCGTAGGTTCCTCGAAGGTCAAGATACTGCCCGGAAAGGACGTACTGACCATGGCATTATTGAACGTAAAAACGGGGTTAAGTGTCGTTGCCGCTGTTGGGTTGACGTTCAGTTCATCGAACCCCTTGTCGCAACTACTCGTGGTGAAAAGCAGGGCGGCCAGGGGTATATATAAGAGTGTCTTTTTCATGGAGAATGAGTTTGTCGTTTGTGGTTTGAGGTTTGACGTTTGTGATTGTCGACAGATTCTGTGTGTCAATCAACTACAAACATCAAACTACGAACCTCGGACTCGTTTAAAATTTAACATTCAGGTTAAAGCCTATGCTGCGCGTAGTGGGTAAGCCCGTCGATTCCAGGCCAATCAGGTTATCGGAGCTAAAGCCAAACTGTTCGGGGTCGATATTGGGTACCCATTTTTTGATAATGGCCACGTTGTTCGCTACGGCGCTCAAGCGTACGCCTTTAATGAACAGTGTTTTGGGCAGAAGTTTAGTAAAATCGTAACCCAGGCTAATCTGACGCAGTTTCCATAAGCCAGCATCATACACGACCTGTTCGCCAAGGCTCTTGGAACGACCTACCGAATAGTAATCCTGCACAAACGCCCGCACATTGTTCGCTTCGCCCTTATCGTTGACGCCCGGTCCAACCATTTTGTTGTCTGCATCGCCACGACCCACTAACGTTTCTTTTTGTAAACCATGCCGGAACGCGTTCAGGTTGGTACCGGATATCATTTTTCCACCTAGCTTAAAGTCGATCAGAAAGGATAAACTTATGCCTTTGTAATTGAAACTGTTGGTAATACCACCAACGTACCTGGGCAGGGCCGAACCAAACGAGATGGGCGAGTCTGTTCTCGCAGGAAGACCATCGCTTCCATTGATCAGTTGCCCCTGCGCATCGCGCTTATAGCCGTACGTATACAATTGGCCCAATTGCTGGCCAACTACCTGCCGCAGTTCACCGACGTAAATACCTGTACCGACTACGATTTGCTCGGGTAATTTATCGTTGTTATAATCTTTGCCGGGTGTGCCATCGTCATCGGTCAATAACTTGAGCAGCTTGGTCTGGTTGTATGAACCATTCAGCGTAATGTCCCACGAGAAATCTTTGGTTCGCACGGGTGCCAGGTTCAGCAATACTTCAATGCCCTGGTTGCGGCTTTGGCCGCTATTAATGAGCGAACTTGTGTAGCCAGACGCGTCAGACGATTGCTTGGCGACAATCTGGTCGCTGGTGATCTTGTTGTAAACCGCCACATCCAAACCAACCCGGTTGTTGAACAGCTTCAACTCCAGACCTAATTCCGTTTCGGCTACACGACTTGGTTTGAGCGTAGTACTGGGAACCGTATTGGAGGTAATATAGCCCAGAGGCTGGCCATTACCGGCAGGGTTCGGGAAGAGGTTGGCATTGACGGCGTAGAATAGATTATTCGAATACGGCCCTACATCGCCATCACTACCCACTTCGGCATAAGCAGCCCGTAACTTACCAAAGTTCAGCCAGGAGGGCATTTTATTGAAGGCCTGGGAGAAGACGAAGCTACCCGTTATGGATGGATATAAGATACTACGGTTTGCCGGAGACAGCGTCGAGAACCAGTCGTTCCGAACGGTTCCGTTCAGGAAGAGAACATCTTTAAACGAAAATTCAGCGGCTGCATACAACGAGTTCACTTTGCGTTCGCTCAGACTATACTGCGGATCTTTGACGCGGCCATTCTGTGGGGTATAAAGCCCCCGGACAACAAAATCAGTAGCCAAAACGCTGTTCAGATCAGACCGGCGATAGAGCTGGTTACCGCCCAGCGTCAGGTCGATGCCGAGAATGCCGAATTTGTGGTTAGCGCCAATCAGAAAGTCGGTATTGACTTCGCGGAAGCGACGGGCTTCCTGCACATAAGCCCCGTTCACAAAACCGGCCGGAGCGGCAGCCAGCGAAGCCTGCCCGGTAGGGAAGTTATAATCCTGGTCGCGTGACCAGTAATCCTGTCCTACCCGGCCCTGAATATAGAGCCAGTCGGTCACGTTGTAGCGAGCGGAGATATTACCGAACAGACGGTCCCGGCGGATGTTTTCAAACTTGTTGTTGAGTACAAAGTAGGGATTTGTCCGGTTCATAAACCGCGAATAAATGAATTCGTTGCCGGTGGCCGGGTTGATCTGATTGGCTTCCAGCACGTCGAGCGGCATAGAGTTGGCCAGCGTATACAGTACGGTAGGCGTACTGTTGTCCTGCTGGGCAATCTGGGGCGGGTTTTTGTTATACTCGTTCGAGTAGTTCATCGTACCCGTTACGGTCAGCCTCGATGACAGGTTGTAGCTGAAACCCAGGTTGATGGTTTTCCGGTTGAAGGTGTTGTTGCGGGTAATTCCCTTATTGTCCAGGTTGGAAACCGATAGGTTGAAACCCCCTTTCTCGTTGCCTGACGAAACGGCAACCGAGTTGGTCATCGTTGACCCATCGCGATAGAACGCGTTGATCCGGTTCCGAACCGGCGCATAAGGCACTGTTATGCCCCCAAACAACACCTGCGTCTGCCCGGCAAACTTCTCCCCGAAACTCCAGACGCCCGAAGTTGGGTTGGGTGCCGTTGGCCGAACGCCGTATTCGCCCTGACCATATTCATACTGGTAGTCGGTGTAATCCAGCGGATGATCGCTGGTGTAGTTCATATTGTACGTAACGCCGATTCCCTGACCTGTCCCTTTGGTTTTGGTGGTAATCAGAATGGCCCCGTCTTTTGCCCGAGAGCCATATAAAGCGGCCGCTGTACCGCCTTTCAAAACGGTCATTCCTTCAATATCGTCCGGGTTGATGGAGGACAGCCCGTCACCTCCATCCGAGTAGTTACGGTCTCGGCTACCGATGGAGTTGTCGCTGCCTGTATTGCCGTTGTTCTGGCCGAAGTTGGTGTTATCGACGGGTACGCCATTGATAACGATCAACGGACTGTTCTGACCCGAGAAGGACGATTGGCCCCGGATCCGGATTTTACTCGTACCGGCGGCTCCCGTACCAAGGCTGGAAATGTTTACCCCAGCAATTTTACCCTGCAGGGCATTTATAAAGTTGACGGACCGGTTCGTGGTTACCTGTTCGGGATTCACGATGGCCGTGGCGTAGCCCAGGCGTTTCGCTTCTTTCTTAATGCCCAGTGCCGTAACAACGACTTCGCCCAGGCTTTGCTCGGCTTCCTGGAGGGTGATCGTCAGTTGGGTCTGGTTACCAATGGCCAGTGTCTGGCCGGCAAAGCCAATGGCGCTAAACACTAGGGTTGCATTGGCAGGAACGTTCAGCGTAAAATTTCCACTACCATCTGTTGTCGTGCCTAACTGAGTATTTCTGACCAGGATGTTCACCCCTGGTATTGGCTGCTGATCTTTGCCTGCTAATACCCGGCCTGTGACTCGATGATCCTGCGCAAAGGCTGCTTGACTGATCAGGAAAGTAACCCAGATGTATACTAATGAGGCACTAATCCTTATCCGTAAATTATGTTTCATAAAAGTAGCAAGTTGGTTATAGGTTCATTCATTCAAATAAGTGCAAAATAATCTTCTTTAAATCACAAAACTCTAAAGAAGATTATTTGCTGTATCTACTTTAAATTTCTTTCTATATGGGTATAGATTTTGAGATCCTTCACTAAAAATTTGGAAATAGAAAAATCATTATTCACCTTTGCCCATCAAACTAAGCGACTATTAATCTGTATAGCCCGTCAGCTTATGAAATTTGACCAACAACCAGCCTGCTCGCGCTCAGTAGCCCATTCGGTAGTCAGTCATCCAGCTATGATGATGGGTATGTGTTGTTGCTAGATTGATTCTCCCCGCTTAAATAGACCCTAGTAAACCCCTCTTTTTTCGGTAAACAAATGTTTGCCTTTTACTACTAATTACTACTATACTTAATCTGTATAGTAAATGGGAATAAAGGAAATTTAATTTAAACGACACGAACGTTCAATCCAATGGTAGCATTATCTGGTAATTTAGCCTCTGTTGTTTCGGCACAAACATTAAGCGCGGAAGAAATCGCTTTCTTCGAAAAAAATGGCTTTCTGCACATCAAAAACTTCGTCGGTCGTGACGTTGTGCAGGTTTTTCTGCGTGAATTACAGCATGTTGAAACGGGCTGGATTGCCGAAAACGTTGATAAAATCAATGGTATTCCGATCAAATATGGCCGTGATGAAACTGGACAGCGTATTGTTCAGCGGTTTGCGTTTGCATCACTCTTTAGTCCGGTGTTGCACGAGTTTTTACAGGATGAACGCCTGAAAGGCCTTACCAGCCTTCTGCAACCCTATAGCGGGCGCATTGGAGAGGAAGAAAAAGACGGTCTGGTCGTAAACCATTATGTCCGCACCCCCGAAAGTAATTTCTCGCGCATGGGATGGCATACCGATAGCCCGCGCGACTTGTTTCTTGGCCAGCGTATCAGGCCGATGCTGAATGTAGGGCTGCACCTGGACGATTGCCCGATGAGCAACGGCGGTTTACGGGTGTTGCCGGGCACCCACAAACAAAACACACTGCTGACGCTGTTTCGTAAACGTCAATTCATCGACCATCGTCCTGACCCACGTGAAGTTGGGTTCGATATTGAAGCGGGCGATCTGACTATTCATAACGGTAGTCTTTGGCATCGGGTGGAGCAGTCGCCCAATATCGGGGCTCAGAGCCGCCGTCGGGTCATGTACATCCCGCTGGTTACGGGCGACTATCAGCCAAAGAATGCAGCTAGTAAAACGCCGTTCTACCATCGGTTAGGGGCTAAAATTCTTCGGTAACCCCACTTTCGTCAACTCAATCCGTATCGTTTCGGTAGGCAGTATAACTGGCTGGCTCTCGCGGTTCCGTTGTTTTTGTTCTTCATGGGACTGGAATACCTGATGGCCAAACGGCAGGGGAAGTCCTACTTTCGGTTCAATAATTCGGTGGCTAATCTTAACGTTGGCATTGCCGAACGGTTTCTGGATACGTTCACGACGGGCGCTTTTTACGTCGTTTACGAATATTTGCACCGTCAGTATGCCCTGCTCGACATTCGCCTGTTTATTTTGCTGACGGTGATCAACTTCGGGGCTTTGCTTGAGCAACGTCGCTGGGTGCTGTACCTGGAAATAGGTCGGCTGGAAGTGCTGTGGCTGGCGCTGTACATAACCCCGGGAGATCCCCTGCTGATTGTGTTGGGGTACATCGGCAGTCTCTCGATCTGGGCGTATTTCTCATTCGTTCAAAAACGCTATTTCCAATTGGTGTATGGCGCACGCTAAGCTTACTCACCAGCGAAACGGAACTGCGTACCATAAAGATAAAAAACCAGTAAACAGAACTAATTATGACGCTCGAATTTCAGAATGAACTGGGTAATATTCGTATAGTTCGTACGCAGCCGCGCTTGAAAAGGGAGCCTCTTAATCCATTAAAAACGGGCGACCTGGCTCCATTTTTCAGTTTGTCGGGTGCACCGTATGATTGGCGGGCGTCCGTTTTTGGCCAGAAATTATCGGGTGGCGAAACGTCGCTGTTCGATCTGGTCAATGAGCGCCCCTTGGTGGTTAGTTTCTACTGCCCTTGCTGGGGACGCTACGCCCGGCCTTATCTGGAATCGCTCATTCGGCTCAACCAGACATTACTGGCTGTTGATGCGGAGTTAGTTGTGTTTTCTAATGAATCGCCCAGCATTCTGGCGCGGCAGGTAGGTAGCCTGGACTTTCGTGTAGCCTACGATGCCGAATCGACCGTAGCGCAACGGTTTGGGGTGTATAGTGAAGATTACCCTGTCTGGGAGCGCGTGTCGGGCATTTCGGAAGAGGCCTTTACACCCGCCTTGTACGTGATTGGGCAGGATCGGCGGATTGCCTATCATTTTCTGGACGAAAACTTTGATCGTACCCTCGACCCGGAAGCAATTTCTTCCGTTATTGAGACCCTTAACCTCGTTCATCATGCAACGTATTGAGCAAGCAGTGGGGCCACTCAATGGCTATTCACGGTGTTTTTTTGCTTTGTGGTTTCTCGCGATGGTCGTGTCTGTCGGGTGGAAACATGCCGATGGCCCGTCGTACAAAGCACAGATCGACGAGTGGCACCAGAACCGGGTGAAGTCGCTTAAAAGTGAAACGGGCTGGCTGAACCTGGCTGGATTATTTTGGCTCAACGAAGGCAAAAACTCGCTTGGCCGTGGGGCTGATTTTGATCTGACGTTCCCGGCTGCCGACGCTCCCGCTGAACTGGGTACGCTCTACCTCGAAAAAGGAGAGGTACGCTTTGCGCCTAACACGGCCAAAACGGTGCTGGTCGATGGCAAGCCCGTCAGCGAACCACTCGTCATTTTTGCATCCAATACGAAACCAACGGTATTGGCCAATGGCTCGCTGCGGTGGTTCATCATCAAGCGGGGTGACAAATACGGCGTTCGGTTGCGTGATCTGGAAAGTTCTTATCTGAAAGAATTTCAACCTATTGACCGCTACCCCGTCGATGAAAGCTGGCGCGTGAAAGCCCGTTTCGAAGCGCCGTCGTCACCGAAAACGATCCCGATCATCGACGTACTGGGCATCACCTCGCAACAGCCACTGGCGGGTACGCTGGTTTTTGAACGAGCCGGAAAAACCTATCGGCTGGATGCCGTTAGCGAAGGAGAGAAGCTCTTTATTCTCTTCGGCGATAACACAAACGCACACGAAACGTATGGTTCTGGCCGGTTTCTGTACGCCGATAAACCCGTTTCTGCTAGCGGGAATACGGATTCAGTAACTGAAAAAGAGCTGGTTACCCTTGATTTTAATCAGGCCATTAATCCGCCCTGTGCGTTTACTCCCTATGCTACCTGCCCGATACCGCCCAAACAGAACAAGCTGGCGCTGGCTGTAACTGCTGGCGAAAAACGCTATGGCGATCATTGAGCGGGCTGACGGAAAAGTAATGTAAATTAGGCCAGCATGAGCACACAAAAATTAGAACGGGTAGGGGCCAGACTTGCAACCAAACTACCAAATGTAGGCACGACGATTTTTACCGTTATGTCCAAACTGGCGACCGAAACGGGTGCCATCAATCTGTCGCAGGGGTTTCCCGGCTTCGACTGCTCGCCCGAACTGGTGTCGCTGGTCGAGCAGTATATGCGGAAAGGCTTCAACCAGTATGCGCCCATGACCGGCGTGCCTACTCTGCGCGAAGCCCTGGCCCAGAAAACGTTTGAACAGTATGGTGTCGCCTATGACCCGGAATCGGAGGTAACCGTTACATCGGGCGCGACGGAGGCAATCTTTGCGGCTGTGGCAGCCGTCGTGCGCCCCGGTGATGAAGTGCTGGTCTTTGAGCCCGCTTACGATAGTTATGTGCCCGCCATCGAACTCAATGGCGGTGTTCCTGTTTATGTGACGCTAATCCCACCGGATTATGTCATTGACTGGCAGGCTGTTGGTGCAAAAATTACGGACAAGACAAGGCTTATTTTAGTCAATACACCCCACAATCCAACGGGCCACGTCTGGACCGCCGATGACCTGAATCAGCTGGCTGATTTGATCTACGACCGCAACATCTGGATCGTGAGCGATGAAGTATATGAACACATCCTGTTCGATGGTCGGACCCACCACTCCCTTATGACGCATCCGGTGTTGCAGGAGCGCACGTTTGTGGTGGGATCATTTGGAAAAACGTATCACATTACCGGCTGGAAAATCGGGTATTGTCTGGCCCCGAAAAGTCTCAGTGTGGAGTTTCGTAAAATTCACCAGTACCTGACCTTTAGCACCGTCACCCCAATTCAGTACGCGCTGGCCGATTACCTGAAGCAACCGGAGCATTACCAGCAACTGTCTGCTTTTTACCAGCGTAAGCGCGATTTGTTTCTGGATGGGTTGCGCGGCTCACGGTTCACGATCGAACCGGCAGAAGGTAGTTTTTTTCAGACCGTTTCATACGCGGTTATCACCAACGAGCCCGACTACGATCTGGCCGTACGGCTTACTAAAGAGATCGGGGTTGCAGCCATTCCCGTGTCTGTATTCTACCACCAGAAAAACGACTACAACATCCTGCGCTTCTGTTTCGCTAAAGAGGACGCCGTTTTGCAGGAAGCCGCCGAGCGGTTAAGTACGTTGTAAGGGCTGCTTTGTATTAATGTCGTTAGCGCGTTTTCCTGGGTCCGTGAGGACACGGACCGCACATGCCCGACCGTCAACTTTGCCAATTGCATATGCGCACCGTGAGGATACGGGCCTTGGAAACGGTGAATGGGTTTACCCCTGAACGAGACCACAAACGACAAACTACAAACTTTTTTCTGACTCAACCAGCCATGCCTCGTATTACGCCCCTGCCTGCCACCGAAGCGACACCTGCTATCGACGCAGCGTTTAAGGATCACGTGACCGATTACCCCGGTAGCCGAATCACCAATATGAAAGCCACGCTGGGCCGCTCCCTGCTGGCTTTTCAGGTGTATATGCAGTGGTACCCCCTGTATGAAGAGGTCAAGAAAATTGTGGGGAACCGGCAGGCGTATTTATTTGCGCACGCTGTTTCGGAGGGGTCGAACTGCCCGTTGTGCACGACCTTTTTCCGGCGAATCATCATCGACAATGGCGAACGTCCCGAAGATCTTCACCTAACGGATTCCGAACAGGCACTTATTGATTTCGGCAGTGCCATTGCGCAGCATAAAGGTGAGGTTTCGGATGAACTGTATGCCCCCATTGCGGAGCGTTACACGGATCAGCAGATTGTGGTGCTGGTGGCATTTGCGGGCCAGATGATTGCGACCAATGTGTTCAACAACGTGCTCGACGTCAACATTGATGAGTATCTGTACCCGTATCTGCCTTTAACCAACAAAACTCAACCCTAGCCAATGGCTGAATTACAAGGCAAAGTCGCGTTTATAACCGGAGCCGCTCACGGACAGGGGCGGGCCGTGGCGCTGGCGTTAGCCCGGGAAGGGGCTCACATTGTAGCCTTCGATCTGGCCAAACCGCTGGCGTATCCCGGTTATGCGCTCGGCTCCGAAAGTGAGCTCGACTCGTTGACCCGTGAGGTGGAAGCCCTTGGGGTTTCCTGTGTGGCAGCCCAGGGCGATGTCCGGCGCGATGCCGATATCAAACAGGCCGTTGATGCAGCTATGACCCGTTTCGGCCGTATCGATATACTGTTCAACAATGCCGGTATCTGTGCGTACGGGCTCGTGCATGAATTGCCCGAGGACGAGTGGGATGCTATGATCGACATTAATTTAAAGGGTGCCTGGCTGGTGGCCCGGCGTGTGATTCCGGTCATGATGCAGCAGAAATCGGGGGTCATTATCAATAATTCCTCCATTGCCGGGCTTCGCGGCATGAACCGACTGAGCCATTATGCCGCGTCGAAGTGGGGGCTGGTCGGCCTGACGAAGTCGTGGGCCATTGAACTGGCTCCGCACAACATCCGGGTCAACTCAATTCACCCGACGGGCGTCAATACCCCGATGAACGATGGACTGGCTGAACTGGAAGGTACTACCACGCAGGAAATCGCCGAACGTTCGGCGGGTAACCTGCTGCCTGTACCCTGGGTAGAACCGGAAGACGTTTCGGCGATGGTGCTGTTTCTGGTGTCGGATAAGTCCCGGTATGTGACCGGTTCGCAGTTTGTGCTGGATGCGGGTCTGCTGACGCGGTAATTTTGTATCGCGGCCGGGCTACACCATGGGCAATAAAGGAAACTGCCCCATCAGCACTTTCTGTACGTCGTCGGGCGGCAGGTTGAGCCACTGTTGTAAGACGGTAGCGTAGACCGACCGAAAATCGTGCTGCATGGCAATGTTGTCGTTTACGGTAGCATTGGCGGGTAGTTGCGGATTGGTGCCGATGATGCCCGCTTTAACGGCATTTCCGAAGTAAAAAACCGGGGCTGCTGCACCATGATCCGTACCACCGCTGGCGTTGGATTTTATCCGCCGACCAAACTCGGAGAAAGTCATGCCCATCACCCGATCGGCTACGTTAAGCCCCTTCAGATCGTCCATAAACGCGCTAACGGCCTCTGCCACCCGACCCAGCAATTGAGCATGGACGCCCGTTGTGGTGTCGTCGGGTTCGGCCTGTTTGGCGTGCGTGTCGAAACTGCCGGTACTCACCAGGTATACTTTTGTCCGAAGGCCACCCGCCACGAGCCGGGCAACAATTTTCAGCTGGTCGGCGAGGGGGTTTTTGCCCTGTGCCGGGTACTTGTCTGACTGCTTTGTGATACTCAGCGCGGCTTTCTTGATGACTCCGGCATACTGGTCGGTTTTCTGCGATACTTTTTCGAGGTAGGCCAGCTGTTCACCCCAGCGTGTGTTGCTGGTAGCATCGGTCTTATCTTCGATCAGGTTGTAAAAATTGCCGGGGTTACTAATCGCCAGTCCCATGGTAAACGAGGGTCCCTGAAAAGCCGACGCCACTACCGACCCCACCTGAATGGCCAGCGGATCGGGCATGGTTTCGTTGGGGTATTTATCGGGGAATCCTGGAAATGAATCGTTCAGGTAACGGCCCGCCCAGCCCGTAGTCAGGATCTTATCGGCGTCAGAACCCGTCATCCAGATGTCGGTGGCCCGAAAGTGGGAGAAGTTTGGCTTGGAGTAACTCACCGCCTGCACAATCCCTGCCTTGCCATCATTGACCAATTGCTGAATGCCTGCCAATGCCGGGTGCAGGCCCGTTGCGTCGCTACCGGTTAGTTTCAGGATTTTGTTCTGCGGGAGTGCAATGTTGGATCGCGCGGCCTGATAGGCCCCATATTGATCGATTGGAATAACGGTATTCAGGCCGTCATTCCCGCCATTTAACTGGATCAGGACCAGCACCCGATCATTCGTCAGATCATGGCCGCTGGCTGGCATCAACGACGTTTGTGCCATGGCTTTTATGGAAAACCCGCTTAAAAATTGGGGTAGCACAACCCCGGCAATAGCCGTATTTTTCAGGAAGTCTCGACGTTGCATAGGGAAAGAGCGAAAGCGTGAATGGCGCAGAAGTGAAATAGGCATTGGCCAATTTTCACTCTTGCACTCATTCGCCCGTTCGCCATTAAGTGAGTTGATACTGAGGTAAGTTCATGAGGTACTTATACAAACTCTTCAGCTTTCGGGTCACGTTGGTTTTGTTGACCGTGTCGTCGGGTTTGGCCGTTAAATTTTGCCAGGCCTGCGTCCAGTAATGGTCCGACTTCATGTCCTGCAGACCCGAGAGCAAAATGCTGGTTTTAATGTACTCTTTGTCTTTATCCGGCAGTTCCAGCATATACAATCGCCGAACGGCATCATCGATCAGGGCGACGGGGTCGGCGGGATTGGGCAGCGTCTGGGTATAGGCAATGACATCGATGAGTAGTTTTTTGCCGTTACGACCAATACTGCCGGTTGTCATGCCATCTGAGAAGACGTTACGCTTAGGTAGTGTATCGGAATTGACCCAGATTTTGTCGAACATGGGTTCCTGATAATAGGCTGGCCAACCGGCCACGTTCGGCGGATCACCAATATTCTGCTGCATGGCCGACGTCTGATTTTGAACCGCCAGCCAAAGCCCATATTGATCCGCGTAGTTTGTGGCATCGGGAAACGCGATGCCAAACTCACGACAAAGGCCCACGGTGTAGTCCAGAGGACTTTTTATAATTGCCCCGCGATTGTTGGCTTCAAAAAAATGGCGGCTTCCGAATAGCTCGCGCAACACCGGCTTGATCTCGTATTTATTGGCCCGGAAAACATCGGCCAGGGGCGTAATGACGTTGGCTTCGGTGTCGGCGTCGATCTGGTGGTAGACAAAAAAGCGGTAAAGCTTTCGGCAGATGAACCGCGCCACTTCTTCTTGGGCAAAAATCATCGTGAGCAGATCATCCAATTCCTGTTCGCCTTCTGGCCCGCGCCGTCCTTTTATGGTGGTATTCCCGTAGAAGTCTGAAAAGGTTTTGTCGCTGCTGTCATGCCGACCCGGATCGAAAAGGCTCACATACGTGGTGGTGTCATTCCGGAAGCCGGTCAGTACTTTGGCCGCTGCTTTTACGTCGGCTTCGGTGTAATGCGAGCCGGGGCCTTTTCCTACCGTGAATAGCTCCTGCAACTCGCGGCCGTAGTTTTCGTCGGGGGCTTTTTTGTTGCTGGCCGTACCGTTCAGGTATTTGAGCATGGCCGGATCTTTGGTTACGGCTTTGACCAACTCCCTGAAATTGCCCAGCGCATGTTGCCGCAGTAGGGCATTATGGCGGTAACACATCAGCGCATTGTCAACCATGTTGGTCTCCGTAACGAAGTGGTTATGCCAGAAAACCACCATCTTCTCGCGCAGGCTGCGGTTCTGGTTCAGCATTAACCCCAGCCACCAGGCTTTGAACGAGTTTTTTCGCCGTCCGTTGTTCATGCCATCGTAATTGATGGATGTTGTCCAGGTTTCGCCGGGCTGAATCTCGTCGTCGGTATATTTCTCGTCGTTGTAGTTGTTGACGGGTGGGGGAGGTGTCGGTTCGTCGGTCAGCAGTTCGCTCAGGGCTTTTCGGATGGAGAGCGTACGCAGATGGGCAACATCCTCGGGCCTGGCCCCAAACGTTGTACGCTTCAGCAGATGCTTTACGTCTTCGTCGCTCCATTTACCGCGAAATGGCACTAGCTGAAGGGCGGTCTCGGTCGTTTCCATAAGGTCCATTTAAGATAGATAATGGCTTTACAGTCCCTATTTAACACAGACAAGCCATAACTGGCTCACTTTTAACGGAAGTTTAACTAAAGCTACCAATGCCGTTTGCTCAGTCGGCCAAGCTTTCATCCATTCATCCTGTTTAAGAACCGTTCCAGTAGTTTGCAATGCATAGTACTGTCTGTGGCCTATATCTTTGTTTCACCAATCGGGAATAACCCGATCAACATTTACTCCAAGAAATAAAACCATACAAACATGAAAACGCTCGTTAAAACCTTCGTAGTTGCCCTTTCACTAGGTGTTCTTTCCTCAGTTGCTTCCTTTGCCGAAGGTAAACCCGGATCTCGTCCAGCAACGGTAGCTGCCTACAAGGCGGGTATCTATACATCGGTCGACGGGAAGCTTAACATTGGCCTCGATAAAGAGAAAGGGGGCCCGGTTGATGTTATGCTTAAAGGGACTGACGGTAAGATTTACTACAGCCAGCATCTTGGCAAAAATGAAAAAATCTATCGTAGCCGCCTGAATATGAGTGAACTGCCCGATGGTGTGTATGTCGTCGAAATTACGAACGGTGTTGAAACGACAAAACACCAGGTAACGCTATCGACTAAACAGCAAGAAGCGCCTGCCCGCCTTGTTGCGATCAACTAACAGATTATACTCGAAAGAGCTAAAAAGGCGTCTCTGACTAAACAGGGACGCCTTTTTGCCTTGGTGAATAGGCGAATCTGATTGAGGAAGCCAGGTTCTTATCACCGCCTGTTAGTTATAAATAACCGACAGGCGGTAATAATTGTCGTTACTGTACGTGGCCGGAAATCAGCTTGGCGGTAGGTAGTGATCCTCGTGGGTGTACCCATACTCGGCTACTTTCTGCGCCCGGTACCGGTACAAATCTGGGTTCTCAGGTGCCCACGTATTTAAGCCATCGACATAGCGGTTGAACATGCAGAACGCGGCCGCAATCAACACCGTATCGTGAATATCGCGGTCGGTAGCGCCTTCGGTTCGGGCGTTGTCAATCTGCTCGGCCGCTACGTGTTTCCCGCCCTGTTGTACGCTTCCGGCAATGGCCATCAACGCCTTCAGCTTATCCGAGATGGCCGCATTAGCATAATCCTGCTTCACCGATTGTACCAGCGACCAGTCAGTATCGCCCAGGTGATGACTGGCTACGGCGCCATGAATGGTCTGGCAGAAAAAACAGTCGTTGCGGGCCGATACGTACGTGGCAATCAGTTCCCGTTCCCCTTCACTAAGTGTTGATTCAGGATGGGTTGCGTTCGCGCGAAGCAATACGTTAACGAGGTCGTTGAGGGGGCGGGCCGTCTCGGGGCTGAACGCCATCGGTCCTCGAATGCCCGGCAGTCCGGGCATAAAGTCGATATGAGGCATCGGGTTGTTTGGTTTTAGTTCGGTCTGGGTAATACATAGCCCAGTGTTCCCATCCGTTCACCCATGGCCGCGTAAGCGGTTGGGTCCTCAGGGGTTAGCGTGGCCAGGCCATCCACGTAGCGGTTATACATCGAAAACGAAGCGGCAATCAGCACCGTATCGTGAATATCACCATCGGTTGCGCCTTGCGTTCGGGCAGTCGCGACCACATCGTCCGTCACAGTCCGGGCATCGGCCGTTACACGCTGGGCAATAGTGATCAAAGCACGAAGTTTAGCCGAGATAGGTGCCGTTTCCGGACTTTGCAGCGTTTGGTCCACGAGGTCAGCCTGTTCGCCGAAAAGATAGCGTGAAGCGGCCGCGTGGCTGTTCATGCAAAAATCCGTGCGGTTCTGGCTCGACACAAACGCGGCAATCAGTTCGCGTTCAGCGTCCGTAAGTGTACTGTCGGGCGAACCCGCCCGAAGCAGGGCCTGAGCCAGTTCATAAAGAGGTTTGCCCGTGTCGGGTCGGTAGATAACCAGACTGCGAATACCCGGTGCATCATTATTGAGTTGAATATGAGCCATTAGTGAAAAAACGTTTAGAAAGGAAACTGCTTGATGTAGTAACGTAGCGACAAACTATACCGATTGAAGATCAGGCTTGTAGCGAATAAAAACAGCGAGCCAGGCAACCACAAACGCCACGGAAAAAACCAGCAGCGCATTGCCGAAACCACCTAATCCCGCGACCATCATACCGACGAAAAATACGGCCGTTGCCGTAAAAAAACGGCCAACGTTGAAGCTGATACCAGCCGCTGTTGCGCGGATACGAACGGAAAATAAGGCGGGAATAATGCTCGATAAGGCACCCTGGCTGATACCAAAAAACAAGGCGACGAAGGCGGTTTCGGCATAAATAATCGGGGAAAACTGGCGGTTCGATAGAAACAGCAACGCACAGCCGCCTGCACAGCCTGCGAAGGTCAGTAAAAGCGTTGTTCGCGAACCAATCCGCCCAATCAGGACGCCCGACAACATGCCGCCAGCAATGCCACCCATACCGAGCAGCATCATAGTCAGCCCCCGTTCCCGCCCACCCGTCTGGCCCGCAGGCAGTAGCGATTGCACCCAGGTCGGAATCCAGGAGAACGTACCCCATAACCCGATCAGTACCGCGCCAAAAATCAGGACGCCCGTCAGCAGATTGGTTCGGTCGGTAGCTGTCCAGGCTTTTTCGGGGTTTGGTTGCTGGCGCTGACGCGCCCAGTGGGCCGATTCGGGCAGACGAGCCAGCATCAGCATAGCGACTAGCACCGGAATTAGACCCAGCCAGAACGCCTGTCGCCAGGGAACTTGTCCGGCATTGAGCCCGCCCGTCGCTACGATACCCACCGGAAACATGACAGCCAGAATGCCCAGCACCACCGCCCGATTTTTCTCCGGCCAGATTTCTGACAGATAAACCGTCGTTAATAGCAACACACCACCTACCCCCGCGCCGGTCAAAAATCGGCACAGTAGCAGCACCGGCCAGGTAGGCGCAAAAACGGTACATAGCATGGCCGCACCGTAGAGGAACGTAACGAACGCAACGGCACGCGCCCGGCCCATCCGATCCCCGATCAGGCCGAACAAAAGCCCACCGGCCATCCAGCCGTACAAAAAAGCAGCACTGATGTAGGCCCCAATGTCACCCAGTTGAGTGGCAGAAACGGACTGGCCCAGCAACTCCGGTATAGCCACGGGCAGGAACGTCGCCATGAGCGTAGAGGCCGTCCCGCCCAGCAAGTACGACAGTGCGCACAGACCAAAGGCGAGCCAGTTGGCCTGTAGTGTTTCGGGTTTAGCTACGATTGTTTCCATATAGCGAACGAGTGAATGAGCGAAAGAGCGAAGACCATTTGCCAGGCGCTCTTTCACTCGTTCACTGTTTATTTAAGTCCCTGGTCAAATACGATTGATACATAGTAAAGTCCGCCTACCGCCGGAGAACCATAGGCCTGCACGACATACTGGTTTGTCAGGTTGGTCGCGCCAAGTTTCAGAACTGTCTTCAACGATGGTACCCGGTAGTTGACCTGCGCATCGAGCAAATGGTAAGCCGGTACGCGTCCCGGAATGAGCGCGTTGAACGAACTCACCCAGTCGAAGCTTTCCTGCCAGTGCCACGCAACATTAAAACCGATATTCGGTGCAATATTGCGGTGGCCGAGCGTTACGTTGGTCTTGAAACGGGGCGTATTGAAAGCCGCTACGTTGTTGGGATCGGCGTTTCGTATGTTGAATGACGACCACGTACCGTTGGTCCCGATCTGGTAGCCGCCCGCTGTCCGATACGTCAGGCCGAGCGTGGCCCCCTGTGCCGATACCTTGTCGGGGGCGTTCGTATAAAGCTGGAACAACTGCGCCTTACCATTCAGAATTTCCTGGGCGGCTGCCGCATTGGGCTTGCCATCTGACCCCAGCACCGGACTATCAGGACGTAAGACAACCGTGTTGAGAATGAAGTTGGTATAAACGCCGTAGTAATAATTGGCATCGACCGACAGGCGGCTGTTGAGCAGACCACGGTACCCTACTTCGAAACTATTGACCCGTTCGGGCGCTATGTACGGTACGTTCGATTTCTGCAGTTTATCCTTGTTGTTCAAGAGCGCCTGTTGCGGCCCTACCTTATTTACATCAGCTCCGAAACCAGCCCCAAACTGATTGGCGCTCGCGGCTGTATACGAATTTTCGTAGACGTTCATACCCGCGCTGTTGCTGGGTGCACCCCCCAGAATCGTAATGGGCCCCGCATTGAGTTTAATGAACTGATCGGAGGGAGTGGGGTTGCGGAAACCGGTCTGGTAACTGGCCCGGAAATGGTGCCGGTCCGTTGCCGAATACACCGCCGAAGCACGGGGCGTGAAATAACCCGCGAAGTTCTGGTTTTTATCGTACCGGCCCGATACCGTTAGTTTGAGTTTGTCGGCCAACAATGCTTTACTGATCTGGGAAAAGGCACCGAATTCGTGATAAAGAATCCGGCCGCCTTTATCGTCGAAAAGTGTACCGTTGGTAAACAAACTATACTGCCGGAAATTACCGCCAACGAGCACATCTGCTACGTTGTTGAGCGCCGATGTCAGGTTATATTGCCCGTCGGCATGCCACATGCTAGTCTGGCTCAGAATACCTGCACCCGCCGAGCCCTGAATGGTCGTCAAGCGGTTTTTCTGCGCTTCGTACTCAGCCGTGCCAGGCAGCAATCGACCCTGATCAGCGAAGGCACGGGCGGCCGTTTGATCGGTACCGGTTACGGTCGGGACGGTGCCGCTGTAGGCCGCCGTATACCGGGCGAACCACGTATCATCGGCTTTGTCGGGCGTTACGACGTTGCCGTTCAGGTCGCGGACCCATGTCCGGTTGATCTGCTGCCCCAGCGACCGGGTGTTGTACGAGTCGTGCGAGTCTTCGGCATTGCTGTACCAGCGGACAAAAAACTGCTTCCCGCGTACTTCCAGTCGATGTTGTGTGAGCGAGAAACCATTGACTGAGAATCGGTTAGAGCCCGTGTAATTGGCGGTCCCTTTAGCGTAATTAAGGGCGTAAATCACTTCCAGCTTCGGGGTGATTCGGTAGTGAAGCGCCCCGTTTAGTTTCAAACTGTAGACCGTATAATCGGTCAGATCTTTTTCCAGATACCCCGTCCGCGATACCTGCCCCGCGCCCGGCAAGGTTCTGACCACCTCATCGCCGTAAATATTGAGTCCATTTCGGGCCGGGTTCTGCGCACCACGCTGCTCCGATGGAGTAGACTGGTTTACGTCAGTATAATCGGTGGCAAACCAGTCGAGCCCTTGCATGTAGGAAGCATTCACTTTAAAGGCAAACCGATTGCCGAACGCTTTGGCGTAACGGATGGCATGGTCGTTGTAAATAGCTGCACCTGTATTGGGGTCATTGAGGTGATTCACACCCACTTTGGCCTGGACACTCAATCCCTGATACGTAAATGGGTCTTTGCTTGTCATCAGCAAGGCCCCGTTGAAAGCGGCCGGGCCATACAACGCCGAGGCCGCACCGGGTACCAGCTCTACACTTTCGGCATCCAGATCACTCAACCCAAACATATTACCTACCGAGAAGCCGAACCCGG
Organism: Spirosoma horti; assembly: GCF_054776595.1. Taxonomy (NCBI): domain Bacteria; kingdom Pseudomonadati; phylum Bacteroidota; class Cytophagia; order Cytophagales; family Cytophagaceae; genus Spirosoma; species Spirosoma horti. The sequence goes on along the minus strand of NZ_BAAHBQ010000007.1, from coordinate 300,187 downwards.
CGGGTTGATTGTCGATGCCGTCGATGAGTTGCAGAAAACGGCTGTTGCCTGTACTGGCAAAGCCCCGTGTGTTGATTTGCCGATACGTAAGCCCACTCGTCACCATATCGACGCCTTTCAGGTTATTGATACCTTCGTAGAACGTAGCAGATGGTGTTTCGCGAATGCTGCGGGCATCCATCTTCTCAATTGTAACCGGGGCTCTGACCAATCGCTCTTCAACGCGGGAAGCACCCACAACCACTTCATCCAATTCGCTTGTGGCCGGGTTCAACTGAATCGTAAGTGGAGCGTTGGTATTTGTTACCGAAACCGTTTGTGGTTCATAGCCAACCATCGAGATATGGATCGTGAGCGGTCCTTTTCGGGGGATAGAAAAGCGGAAAGCGCCGGTATTGTCTGTAACAGTACCTGTCGATTGGCCTTTTGCTCTAATGCTTGCACCAGCCAATGGTTTATGCGTAACAGGGTCGATAACCGAGCCAGTCACGTTGACTGATTGCGCCAGCGTGACGGTACTAATGAGCCAGAACCATGCGAAAAGCAAGGCGTGCTTTTTAATGTTCATGAGTTAAAATCTTAGTGACGTTTATACAGTTCTGTCCCTTCCTGGCCTGTACTAAGTGTGCCGGAGAGTTAAACTGCTCTGTAGTGGTCTGATTATGAATTAGTTGAATTTGATTGCGGAGATGGATAGCCTCCCGGTGGGCGGTTGTATCCCCGGTTCACAATGCGGTCGCCCAGCGTGTCGTAATAGGCTGGATCGGTGGGTGTTACGGTCGCCAGGCCATCGACGTATTTGTTGTAGAGGCAAAACAGCGCCGTAATCAACACCGTATCGTGAATTTCGCGGTCGGTGGCACCAGCCGCCTGAGCGCGGGCGACGGCCTCCGGCGAAACGGCACGACCGGATTGCTGCGTCAGGGCGGCAATTTGCAGAAGTGCTTTCATTTTCTCGCTGACAGGCGCCGTTTCGATGTCGGCCTTCACCGCAGCCGCTGTTGTGTTGTCACCCACAAGCAGGTCGGCGGCTTTTGTATGAGCGGCATTGCAAAAATTTGTACTGTTGCGCGACGAGACGAGCGCGGCAATGAACTCGCGTTCGCCCTGTGTTAGCGTCGATTCGCCCCGTAGTAATAACTGGGTCAGTTCGCGAATGGGCATGGCCGTATCGAGCCGGTATTCGAGCAAGCCCGTAATACCCGGCAAATGGTCCGGTAAAGGAATATGAGGCATGATGTAAGGCAATGTTGAGGTCAGTTACGATCACTACGTCCGGTAGCGGTCTGTAACTGACATGTTCGTGAGTAAAATGACACACCATTTCTAAACGCCTGACCAGCGTTTAGAAAAAGCTCAGAACGATCTCAGAAATCGTTCTCGTTGAACAGAATTGTTGGGGAGAAATAGCGGGGAATAAGCCTGTTCACTGCCGGATGCGCCCGACGAAGCCGATTAGCTAGTAACGAGTTTCGTTACAGCTACAGTTTTCAGGGCCATACTGAATAGGTCGTTACCAGTACAGGTACGACAATCCATCCGGAAGCCGGATCGCGACTAGTTCGGAAACTACACAACAGACAGAAAATCCCCGTCAGATTTCGGGCGGTGGAGAAGAAACCCGCAAGGCTAATTGATGCATTAGAAACGGTTTTTCAGGAATCCGACTATCGCTATGCCAACGGGGCGACTGGAAACTGAAGGCAACGCGCGGGGTCGTTGAGTACTCCTTCATCAGGAATTTCAGCAACGAATTGGCTTTGCCAGACGAGTCGCCCGCACCCGTCACGTGCTTTTGCATGAACGATAGTAAGTCACCGTGCCAGAACGAATCATTGTCCGTTTGGAAGCCGGCAATGTACAGGGTATCTCCCTGAATGTTCATGCTGATGACTGAATAGTACTGCTCTCGATACGTAAAACCATCCGATGTCGTGCGGGTGATTGCACTGGCATCGGGCTTGTCTTTGAGGGGAATCTGAAATTCTACGATGCTATCGACGGAGCGGTATACCTGTAGGCGTTGAGAAAGATCATGTTCGGCTTGCCACCACATACCCACGCACACCAGCACATAGGCCAGGATGTGATGCAGGAGCAAACCAAACAAACCAATCGATATTGCCTTCTTCACACGAATGCCACAGATAAATTTTTTCCAATAATAGTACTAAATTTTAAACAAAGCTACGGGTTTGCTCAATAGCCGTCCCAAAAATGATTCGGATAACCAGACTGCCCGGATAGAAACTATGTGTTGATTGTCAGATTTTTACCTTATTTATCAGTTAATTGGTGGTGTCAGGTTCTTAAACCTTGTGCTACCTGCCAGTTGATCAACGAGGTTTTGAGAAACTACTCACAACTTAATACCCCATTTATTGGTCATGGATCGGCCGAGCAGGGCGTTGGCTTCGGGGTCATTCTTGAAGGATTCCTTTTTTGGGTTCCAGGCTAATGAGCGTTTGAGTTGGTAGGCGATGTTGCCAATGTTGCAGACCGATGCCGTTCGGTGGCCCACTTCTACATCGCAAATGGGCTTGCTCCGTTTGCGCATGGCATTCAGAAAATCTTTGTAATGGTTTTCGCTCGCGTACACGTGTTTTTCGGTTTCGCCAATAACTTTCGTTGCCAGCGAAGCGGGGGTTGTTTCCAGTTTTCGGCGCTGTACCCGAAGTTCGCCTTCCGTTCCGGTAAAGAGGATCGCGTTGTTCCACTCCCAGGGCTCATGGGTCATCACAATGCCGTTGTCATACCGATAGGTCAGGAAGGGATGCTCTTTTCCGTCCGGGGCAATCACCTCTACTGGACCGCTGTCGTCCATATCCAAGGCCCACTGCACAATATCGAACATGTGCGCACCCCAGTCGGTCACCATGCCTCCGCCGAATTCGCGGTAGTTTCGCCAGTTCGGAAAGACGTCCTTCGTAATGGGAGGAGCCAGTTCCGCATTGAACGGTACAGGTGCGTTCGGGCCAAGCCAGGATGACCAGTCCAGTCCTTCGGGAATGGGTTCGGCCGTCAGGTTGTAGGGAATAGGCGGAGGGCCAACGTTTACTTTGATGCGTTTGACTTCGCCAATGTAGCCGTTCCGGATCAACTCGGCCGTTTGTCGGAACTCAGGCCATGAGCGTTGCATACTCCCCGTTTGAAAAACACGATTGTATTTACGCGTGGCATTGACCATGGCCCGGCCTTCCTTTACGGTCAGTGCCAGCGGCTTTTCGCAGTAGATGTCTTTTCCGGCTTCGGCGGCCCGAACGGCCATGGCTGCGTGCCAGTGATCGGGAGCGGCAATCACGACGGCGTCGACATCTTTGCGGGCCAGTACCTCCCGGAAGTCCGTATAAACCGGAATATCGGAGAAGGTACCCAACTGTGTATTCTTGGCATAATGGTCTTTAATTCGATCCAGAGCCAGTTGAGCCTTTGCTTTGTAGACCTCACTAATGGCGACAATTCGGGCTTCATTTGTGTTCAGGAATGACGTCGTCAATCCTCTTCCCTGCTTGCCTGTGCCAATAAAACCCAGCGAAATGACATCACTGGGGGCTATATAGGGGGAGCCATCGGGTCGTTTGCCACCCAGAACAAAGCGGGGAACGATCATAAATCCGGCCACGGCCGTGGCTGCTTTCGCGACGAAATCCCGGCGATTGATTGGCTGTTCCTCTTTCATTATTGATTTACGTTAAAGGGTTTAGATGTCTATGCAGGTAATTGTCAAAATGCCAACACGCTTAACAGCTAGCTTTAGGCTGAACCATGCCGAACGGGCGGGTAGCTGAGTTAAAAAAGAACCCGCGGAAGTTGGTCGAATCGACCAGCGGATTCGCCAGATCGACGGGTTGTTTTTTTGCCGACGCCCTCTGAACCGCCAGTAAAGTGGCTAATCCGACTATCTGTAAAAAATAGACTGTCGTCTTGTCCATTTCCTGTAAAGTCCTTTCCATAGGCTCTTTTACCCGTTTTCATGGAGCGGTGAGCTGAAAACCTGTGTTCAAATGGGTGTGAGATTAAAAACGCATTAAACAAATGGAGGGTCGTTTATTGTTAATACTAGGTTTGACAAAGATCGGCTTGCCTTTTCCAAGCGGAACGATGCGCTACACACGATTTAATACGCCACCATGTATACACACACATACGGAAGACAACTTATTATTATCTGTATATTTCTGGTTGCCTTTGCCTGCGCCCGTAATCCGGTTACCGGCAAGCGCGAAATAAGCATGATGTCGACCGAGCAGGAAATTGCCATCGGTAAAGAGTCTCATCCGTCAGTTGTTGCCACGATGGGTTTGTATGAGGACAAAAATCTTCAGGCGTTTATGAATGAAAAGGGAAAAGCCATGGCCAGGATTTCGCACCGGCCCGATCTTCCTTACCAGTTTTACATCGTTGATTCCCCCATTGTGAATGCCTTTGCCGTACCAGGGGGCTACGTTTATTTTACGCGGGGTATTTTGGCTCACTTTAACAATGAAGCTGAATTTGCCGGAGTACTGGGTCACGAAATCGGTCATATTACGGCCAAGCACGCAGCACGCTCTCAGAAAAGTCAACTGCTGAGTACGATTGCGCTGATTGGTGGCGCTGTGCTGGCCCCTCAGGTTGTTGGCCAGAATATGGAAGCGCTTCAACAGGGAATGGGCCTTCTGTCGCTAAAATACAGCCGCGACCACGAATCGGAATCCGATAAGCTCGGGGTAGAATACTCCAGTAAGATTGGCTACGATGCGCACCAGATGGCGGATTTTTTCGGAACGCTCAAACGCCTTTCCGACAACTCAGGCCAGGCCATACCTCAGTTTATGTCGACACACCCCGATCCGGGCAACCGGTTCACGCGCGTGCATGACCTGGCAAAAGAGTATCAGGCCAAGAACCCAACGGCTTACCGGGTCGATCGCGACCAATATCTGCGGCTGATCAATGGAATTGTGTATGGTGAAGACCCGAAGCAGGGGTTTGTTGAAAACGGCTATTTCTATCATCCTGAGCTACGTTTTCAGTTTCCTGTACCAAACAGCTGGCAGGCCCAAAACTCACCTACCCAGTTTCAAATGGCCGCGAAAGACGGTAAATCTGCGATGATTCTGATGCTGGCGAAAGGAAGCTCACTGGACGAAGCAGCTCAGAATCTGGTAAAAGAATTGAGCCTGAACGTGCTGGAGAACAGTAAAACCACCATACATGGTAACCCGGCCTACGTACTCATTTCGCGGCAACAGACCCAACAACAGCAAGGTCAGCAACAGGCACAAGATCCTAAAACGGCTCTTCAAATCGGCACCTGGCTGATTCAGTACAACAATGCCGTCTATGCGCTGCATGGGTTGGCTGCCACCCCCGACTTTACGACAAGTTTCGGGACATTTAAGCAGGTAGCCGAGAATTTCCGCTCGCTTTCCGATACTGATAAACTCAATCGGAAAGCAGAGCGGGTCTTTGTGAAGGCTTCTCCCCGCGATGGTTCGTTCCGGGAAGTAGTAACAGCGTTGGGCTTACCCGCCAGTCGGGTAGAGGAGGCCGGTGTATTGAATGGCCTTAAAGCTGATGATCGCGTAGCGAAGGGCGCTTTGGTCAAAGTAATAAGCCGGTAGGGCCTTGATCGTCACTTAGGCAATTGCATTTCAGAAAACACCCGGTCGACCGACCAATAGTCGGCTGATGGGCCGGTAATCGGTAAAGTCAATATCGGGGGCCACGTAGCCCGGCTTGATGGGCTCTTCCCGCACCAGATCCGTACTGAGGTATTTCTTGTTACTGTCGCAGAGAATAGTCACGACACGGGCGTCGGGACCCAGTTCGCGCTGAAGGTTGATGGCCCCGATCAAGTTGGCACCCGACGAAATGCCCACCGCTACGCCCAATTGGAGAGCCAGCTTCTGCGCAACTAAAATGGAGTCGCCATCACTGGCCTGCACGATGTGATCCAGTTCGTTCAGCTTCAGAATATCCGGAATAAACTCATCAAAGAAGCCCTGAATCCGATGCGTTCCGGTTTTATGCCCCACCGACAGCGTTGGCGACTCGGCGGGTTCGAGCGGGTGAATACGAATGTCGGGTTTGCGGGATTTGAGGTAGCGCCCTACGCCCATGACCGTTCCGCCGGTGCCAACACCCGCCACAAACGCATCGGGGGTAATGTCCACGCTCTGGAGTTGCAGCCAGATTTCCTTGCCCGTTGTCAGGCGGTGCGCGTCGGCGTTGTACTTGTTGGCAAACTGTCGGGGCAGGAACACGTGCGGATCGCTGGCGGCTAGTTCTTCCGACCGCCGGATGGCACCCATAAAGCCGCCTTCCTCTTTGGTAAACAGCACGATATCGGCACCCAGACTCCGAATGATGTCGATGCGCTCCTGGCTGATACCCGCCGGCATGATGATCGTAACGGGATGCCCCAGTGCACGTCCCACCGCCGAAAAGGCAATACCCGAACTGCCGCTGGTGGCTTCAACGATACGGTCGCCCGGCCGAATGTTTCCCTCCCGATAGGCCTGATGCAGGACATGCAACGCCATTCGGTCTTTCATGCTGCCGGTCAGGTTATAGTGTTCGCACTTAACGTAGAGCGAACGCGGCTGGCCCCGGTCGGTATAGAACAATTCCAGCATGGGCGTATTGCCGACCAAATGCCAGAGGTGTTCAAATTTTTCCTGAATAGCCGGTTTTATGGTCGGTTCGATAGGTGACGTCATGCTGGTTGATGATCAGGGTTTGGCCACCAGGATTTCGGCTAATTTTTTGCCCAACTCCTCGCCCCGAACGTTTTTGGCGACAATTTTTCCATCGGGACCAATCAGATAATTCTGGGGGATAGACCGGATGCCATACTGTTTGGCGACTTCATTATCCCAGAATTTCAGATCCGACACCTGCGTCCAGTCCAGCCCATCTTTATGAATGGCTTTTAGCCAGGCTTCCCGGGCGTTGGGCCGATCCAGCGAAACGCCCAAAACGGTAAAGTTCTTGTCTTTATACTGATGGAAGTTCTTGACCACATTCGGGTTTTCGGCCCGGCAGGGACCGCACCAGCTCGCCCAGAAGTCAACTAATACATATTTGCCGTGGAAACTGCTCAACGCTACGCTCTTGCCCGATGTATCGGCTTGGGTGAACTCGGGCGCCATCGACCCGATAGAGGTGGATTTGATCGTCGCCAGCAGTTTCGCATAGTCCTGACCTCCTTTGCTGTTCCTGATTTTATCCGACAGGCCGTCAAACAGGGGACCTACTTCGGCATACTCTGGTGTGTACGAGTACCGCTGCAAGGCGTCCAGACTGACTAGAGTGGATGGATTTTCCTTGATATACTGCGCCCGGACTTTCTTTTGATCGGCTTCAATGGCTTCGTAACGCTTGTCGAGGGCTTCTTCAATTTCCTTGGACTTGCGTTGCTCCGGGGTTAAGGCCCGGTATTCTTTCATGAGCTGGGCCATTTTATCGGCTGCGGGCTTCATCATCGCGTTCAGCTTCTGATAATCGGCATTCAGCGGGGTACCACTGGCAATGGCATTGTCGAGCGAATCGGTACTGGTTACGGTAATGGTCCCCGGCTCCAGATAAAGGCTACTGGCGGCCGTGGGCCGGGTTCGGCTGAAGCCCGTTCCGAGTTTATCGACGAATAAAGTGGCCTGAGTTGGATTGTCAAGCATTCCTTTGAACGAGAACAGGCCGTTCTTGATTTGGGCCGAATCCATTTTCGCCGTACCACTTTCCATATAGCGTAGATACACTTTGGCAGGCGTTTTATAAGCGGGTAACTTCCCGTTCAGGGTAAAGGAACCGCTCTGAGCCCAGAGTAGCGAAGGCGTTACGATCAGCGTGGCCAGAATTGAATGCCTCATACGATTGATTCGTTTGTTGATTTTGGTGCTCAAACATAGCAGAAAAAGGTAGGTTAAGCTATTGGAATAGGCTATTTCAAGGCAAATGAGTACACATGACACCGATCACCGGGTGTCATGTGTACTCATTTTAGGGCCGCCTGGATAGGCAAAACGAACGTGAACGAATTGGCTTTCCTAAGAAAACAGACTTAAGTGGAGTTAAAGTTGAGTAACCGACTTCGCAGGGAAAATCGATCGGAATTAATCAGGCAACAAGGTGGGAGCGGGTAAAATGGCCAATTCCCACCAATAGCGCCGTAAGGTATAAAAACACGAAAGCCATTTATGGTAAACCGTAGGTTTGGTAATGTAAGCCGCTACGCTGAAACTGTATGACTTGACAATGTCTTTGTAATCCTGGGAATGGCTCAGGGTGATAACCGGAATATGCTGGTATTGCGGATGTGCTTTAATTGATTTTAGCAGGGCCCAGCCATCTTCCTGGCTGGGTAAATAAGGCTCCAGTAAAATCAGCCGGGGCAATCGATTGCTGTCTGTCGAGCACTTGTCCAGGTAAGACAAGGTTTGGGTGCCGTGATTCATCCAGATCGGTTCTACTTCGGGGAAGCATTGAGCCAGCGCCGAGCGGATGATGAGCCAGTGATCGGCGTTACTCTCTACGACTAAGATCGGCGTCCGGTTTGCCTTTCGACGTTTTGGGTTAGTAGTGGTAGCCATGAATAGGAGCGTGTTAAGTCGTTCGTTAATTGGTTGTTAAGGATAAGCGTAAGGAACCATCAAATAGATTTCTGATGGGTGTTGGCATAGAGGAATAGGCGTAAATCGGCCCCTCTTTACTAGTGTCCTGAATAAGACGCTGGTGAAAAATAAGCTTTTGTTGCCCGTTCTATAATCCGTTGATTCTCTTGGTCCAGCGGACTTATTGATAGAAACCCTGGCCTTTCTGGCAAGTTGTTTCAGCGTAACACAAGGCCAAACTGGTCTTATCGTTTCAACGTATTGTTGCTTAGCGGGTGAGTGCAACCCCCGGATGCTCCCTGTTTTCTGATACAGGATTCTGAGGGGTTGAACCAACGGGTGGTAAGAAGGAGTGACCGGAAAGGTACGGGAGTAGAAAAAAATGTTCCATAAGCGAGTAATAAAGTCGATACAGCTTTATCGGTGGCCATTCATGGCGCTTTTAGTGAAGCGTATCCAGAGGATAAAAAGTCTTATGACAAGACTACTCAATTAGATAGTAGAAAACAAGTGAACTTTCTGATTTACAGATAGTTACTTTTGTGGAAAACGAATAAACTTCCTTTGTTAGATGGCCGATCATTTTTGGGAATGTACCAGAAATGGACCTGAAAACTATTGTCAATAGTATAATTATGTATACATATAGGATTCTTGAAAAAGGTAAATGCTCTAAATGAGTCTACCAGATTGGTAGTATAGGGTAGCTAATTAATATTTTTAATAACTACGATTGATGCTGGCTGATAAGTCAACCGCTAATTGTATAACCTATTGGTTATCAACATGAATATCCATTTGATAAAAAGGTCAGAATGACTGTTGTCACCACCAGACAAACAGCTGTTTGCAAACCCTCAAGTTTACCCTCAGGAGCCGGAATCAGAGTTTCTGCTTAATAAAGTTCTGGCTCATCCTTCCGCCTTCGTCAGGCTCGACCAGCAGGACATAAGTTCCAGTTGGTAAACTCTTTACGTCCAGATCAATGGCATTTGTTGAGGAGCGTGTATCGACAAGCAGCACCCCCGCCATCGAATAAACCTTAAACTGGGCACCAGCCGTAGGCAATTGTATGTGTAGTTCAGTGGTAACCGGATTCGGGTAAATTTTTATATCGGAGCGTGGCGTACCAACCGGGTTGGCCAGGCATAACGTCGTTCCGATGGATGTTTGACTCGTACCATCAAGGCGGTCATCTTTAAGTAAATTGGTCGTATTTTCTAAACTCATACCACACACGAGTGTATTATGAGAACCCGAATTGACATAGAGCGCATTGTCACAATTGGCGGCTGTGTTATTCTGGAAAATGCTCCCTAATATGGCCGGTATGTTTTCTTCGACGTACGATTTGTTGAGTGGCTGAAACTGCAGATAATTCAAATAACCTTCGGGGAAAGGGGCATCCACAATGGCCGGAATGTTAGGATGGGCCGTGAGTAAGTTATTGTCACGGATCTCCAGGCCAATGACCGAGGTGCCAAACGTGCGCTCCTGTATAGCCTGAACGGTGTGTACACCAATGAACACCCCATTCGAGCCATCCGTGTTCGCGACGGAATTGGCAATAATCTGGTTCGTATACATGGGAATGAACTTCTGACTACCGTCATCGACCTGTATGGGCGTCAGATCGATCGAGCCACTGTTGACCAGCGTGTTCAGCACCAGGGCCACCTGCGTGGTCGCGTTGTGATACAGGGTGATGCCCCGCCGGTTGCCCTCCATGTAGTTGCCCGACACCAGCCAGTTGCGCGAACCCCAGTTGAAGATCGTGTAGCGGCTCCCCGCTTCAGGAGCCACATCCCAGGCCCTCTCCAGACTTAGCGTGTTGCCGCTGCGGCTGGTGATCCGGCGCCACTGCCCCATGCCCTTCCCACTCACAATGGCCACCACCGGACTGAGCCGAAACGCCCCCCAGTTCTTGGCCTCGTCCCGCAGGTTGACACCCCCCGCCCAGCTCACCGTGCCCGTCTCCTCATCGATGCGGTCCCCGCCCCCCCCCTCGCTGATGATGGTCTCCCCATCATTGCGGTTCTGGGCCGGCCCGTTGATGACCTTGAAGACGTTGTCGAGCACGGCCAGGTTGTAGGTGAAGTTGACCACCAGCACATGGTTGACCGTGCTGGCGGGGTAGCGGGCCGAGCCGTCGCGAAAGACCTGGTTGTTCTGAAACACGCCGTCGTGGGCAAAGTTGAGGTTGAGCCCGTCGACGGCATAGGTGAACTTGTTGTCGCGGATCACAAAGTGGGTGCAGCCATTGAACATCAGGGGGCCATGATAGTGGGTGCGGCTATCGACGCCCTGGAGGAAGTCCGAGTTGGCCAGCAGGATCTTCTCCGAGTTGGCCCACCACAGCCAGTCGCCCTGGTTGAGCTCGAAGCGCACGCGCTGGAAGAAGGCTTCTTTGGCCTGCCCGCGCATGTTGCCCACCTGCTCGCTGCCGGTGTTGTCGACGTTGATCAGGGCCAGGTCGGCCAGCCCGGCCAGGGTGGTGGTGGGGGGCCAGTAGAGGCCCATGTGGGGCTGGTCGAGCTGGTAGCCGAACTTGAGCAGGGTCTGGTCTTTGCCCGCTCCCTGCAGCACGACCCGGTCGCGCATGTGGATGTACTCGAAGTAGGGGGAGGTGAGTTTGTAGGTGCCCGCTGGCAGGAAGACGATGCCCCCGCCATCGGCGCTGGCCCGGTCGATGGCGGCCTGGATGGCGGTCTGGTCGTTTGTGGAACCGTTGCCGGTGGCTTTGGCGGGGAGCCTGGGGTCGGTTTTGACGTTGTAGACGTTTCGGTAGAAGTCGAACTTGTTGGCCCAGGGGACGCCCAGCTGGAAGTAGTCGGAGGTGGTGGGGATGGCCGTCAGGGGCTGTTCGAGCCTGGTTTCGGTGGCGGTGGTGGTGCCGCCCAGCCCGTTGGAGGCATACAGGGTGTAGGTTCGTCCGGGCTGGAGGGTGGTGGGCAGTTGGATGGTCAGGCAGAAGGCGTTGCTCTGATCGGAGAGGACGGTGGCGGGCAGGGAGTTGCTGCCTTCGACGAGCCGGACCGCCGGTGTCCCCCGTTTGAGGAGCAGGTTACGGCCGAAGATTCGGAGTTGTCCGCCGGGGTTGATGTCGGGCGAGTCGGCGTGCATGGGCCATGCCTGATTGAGATTGACGCGTGGGGAGTTGGCGCCCTGGTCCTGGAGCCAGATCTGGTATCGGTCGATTGGGATGTTGGCGGGTATCTGTACGGTTGCCTGTCCTGTGGTCTGGACCAGGATGGGCAGGGTGATGGGAGTGTCTGCGGTGCCCGCCAGCATAAAGGCTTTTGCCGCCGAGGAGAAGTTTCCCTGCAGGCTGATGGCTTCACCGGGCTGGATGGATGGACTGATGTTGAAGATGACGGGTTGGGCGCTGGCGGGGGGGAGGGTGAGCAGCGCGAGAGCAAGCAACAGAAATGGATGCAGCGAACGATGAGTCATAAAAAAATAAGTTTAGTAGGATAGGAGATCGCCTAATGCTGATTAATAAAAAGGTCAGATTGGCTACTTTCCAATCAAGTAGACCGGATCTTTCAGTACCTTTTCTTATCCTGTATTTGTATCTCGAACAGCAATTTTAATAAACCCCCGGCTGACCTTTGTATGCAAAATTTACTAAACGAATACCTGTATTTGGTCAGGTCTTTTTTTGCCCAGTCAACGGGTTGTGTGTACAGTAAATATACACTTCGCGGGCAATGTTGTGCGATCGATAATGCCTAAAAATATTATACGGTAGTTTTTGTTTAAGTCTGTTTATCAGCTGCTTAAGTAGCGATACAGGTTGCGTTAGTTGCTCTTGCTCAAGCTGATCTCAAGCCAGTAAAATACATAAGGGCCATGACCTATCTGTTATCGATAGGTCATGGCCCTTACGCGGTTTTCAGCAGTGATCAGTTCTTGAAAATCACTTCAGATACGATCCTAATACTGCATGGAATGTACGTAGCTGATAGAAGTGGAATACCGGCTCAACCATCCTGTTTGATAAAATGCTGTCTGGATTGTGGTCCTTTGTCTGGTATGACAAGTAAGGTGTATACGCCTGGTGTAAGTCGCTGGATATTCAGGGTAGCCTCTGCCGTATCGGTACGGCTATCCAGGAGAATCACCCCCGTCGTTGAATAAATAAGTATGCGGGCACCCGCACTGGTCAGGCTGACATGCAGTTCGGATGTGGCTGGATTTGGATAAGCCTTTATGAGTAACTCTTCTGCTTCCGCCAACCGACCCGATCGTTGTGGAAGGGGCGTACAGGAGGCTGTGCCAACTGCAGCGTGAGTAACCCGATCAAATGCAGTGTCCTTTATTAAATTAGCTGAATTCTCCAGGCTTAAGTTACAGATGTACGTGTTGTAGGAGCCGGTATTCAAGTAAAGAGCATTGTCGCAATTGGTCGCTGAGTTATTTTGGAAAATACTCCCTAGTATGGCCGGTATGCGTTCGTCATTATAGAACGTCATAGGGTGATATTCCAGATAATTCAAATAGCCTTCGGGGAACGTGTCATCGACTATAGCTGGCGTATTGGGTTGTCCGGCAACAACATTATTACCCCGTACCTCCAGGCCAATGACCGAGGTGCCGAATGTGCGTTCCTGTGCATGTTGCACGGTGTGTACACCAATGAACACCCCATTCGAACGATTTGTATTCGCGACAAGGTTGCCAACAATTTGATTGGTATACATAGGAATGAACTTCTGACTACCGTCATTGAGCTGCATGGGCGTCAGATCGATCGAGCCACTGTTGACCAGCGTGTTCAGCACCAGGGCCACCTGCGTGGTCGCGTTGTGATACAGGGTGATGCCCCGCCGGTTGCCCTCCATGTAGTTGCCCGACACCAGCCAGTTGCGCGAACCCCAGTTGAAGATCGTGTAGCGGCTCCCCGCTTCAGGAGCCACATCCCAGGCCCTCTCCAGACTCAGCGTGTTGCCGCTGCGGCTGGTGATCCGGCGCCACTGCCCCATGCCCTTCCCACTCACAATGGCCACCACCGGACTGAGCCGAAACGCCCCCCAGTTCTTGGCCTCGTCCCGCAGGTTGACACCCCCCGCCCAGCTCACCGTGCCCGTCTCCTCATCGATGCGGTCCCCGCCCCCCCCCTCGCTGATGATGGTCTCCCCATCATTGCGGTTCTGGGCCGGCCCGTTGATGACCTTGAAGACGTTGTCGAGCACGGCCAGGTTGTAGGTGAAGTTGACCACCAGCACATGGTTGACCGTGCTGGCGGGGTAGCGGGCCGAGCCGTCGCGAAAGACCTGGTTGTTCTGAAACACGCCGTCGTGGGCAAAGTTGAGGTTGAGCCCGTCGACGGCATAGGTGAACTTGTTGTCGCGGATCACAAAGTGGGTGCAGCCATTGAACATCAGGGGGCCATGATAGTGGGTGCGGCTATCGACGCCCTGGAGGAAGTCCGAGTTGGCCAGCAGGATCTTCTCCGAGTTGGCCCACCACAGCCAGTCGCCCTGGTTGAGCTCGAAGCGCACGCGCTGGAAGAAGGCTTCTTTGGCCTGCCCGCGCATGTTGCCCACCTGCTCGCTGCCGGTGTTGTCGACGTTGATCAGGGCCAGGTCGGCCAGCCCGGCCAGGGTGGTGGTGGGGGGCCAGTAGAGGCCCATGTGGGGCTGGTCGAGCTGGTAGCCGAACTTGAGCAGGGTCTGGTCTTTGCCCGCTCCCTGCAGCACGACCCGGTCGCGCATGTGGATGTACTCGAAGTAGGGGGAGGTGAGTTTGTAGGTGCCCGCTGGCAGGAAGACGATGCCCCCGCCATCGGCGCTGGCCCGGTCGATGGCGGCCTGGATGGCGGTCTGGTCGTTTGTGGAACCGTTGCCGGTGGCTTTGGCGGGGAGCCTGGGGTCGGTTTTGACGTTGTAGACGTTTCGGTAGAAGTCGAACTTGTTGGCCCAGGGGACGCCCAGCTGGAAGTAGTCGGAGGTGGTGGGGATGGCCGTCAGGGGCTGTTCGAGCCTGGTTTCGGTGGCGGTGGTGGTGCCGCCCAGCCCGTTGGAGGCATACAGGGTGTAGGTTCGTCCGGGCTGGAGGGTGGTGGGCAGTTGGATGGTCAGGCAGAAGGCGTTGCTCTGATCGGAGAGGACGGTGGCGGGCAGGGAGTTGCTGCCTTCGACGAGCCGGACCGCCGGTGTCCCCCGTTTGAGGAGCAGGTTACGGCCGAAGATTCGGAGTTGTCCGCCGGGGTTGATGTCGGGCGAGTCGGCGTGCATGGGCCATGCCTGATTGAGATTGACGCGTGGGGAGTTGGCGCCCTGGTCCTGGAGCCAGATCTGGTATCGGTCGATTGGGATGTTGGCGGGTATCTGTACGGTTGCCTGTCCTGTGGTCTGGACCAGGATGGGCAGGGTGATGGGAGTGTCTGCGGTGCCCGCCAGCATAAAGGCTTTTGCCGCCGAGGAGAAGTTTCCCTGCAGGCTGATGGCTTCACCGGGCTGGATGGATGGACTGATGTTGAAGATGACGGGTTGGGCGCTGGCGGGGGGGAGGGTGAGCAGCGCGAGAGCAAGCAACAGAAACGAGAATAAAGTACGGCGAATCATGAAATAATGTTTAAACGTAATGGTTGCCCTACAGACACAGCGATGCCACCTATAAAATCTTGCGCAGATTTTATACCAGACGACGATATACGTTCAGTGAATGTGGGTTGATTAATTGATGAGCACGGCCATAAGGTATGGATAGTCGAAGACTACATAAAGAGCTATACTAGGCTCAAAACGGCTACCCATTAAAGACAACAATTGATTAACTAATTCAGGCAGGAATTAGCAATTAGTAGTGAGTAACTCATACGCGTTTGTCTACATATATATGATAGTTTGTTGAAGAATTTATACAAACATAGTAAAGCTACCGCTTAATAAATAATATTTTTTATATATGAAAAAAAGCTATTAATCAAGTCGCCTTTTCACTGTTAACTGGCGAATTATTTTCTTAAACTAACTTGTATGATAAGCGTAGATAAGTAATTAATTAATAATCCAGTAAAGGTATACTTCTATATGATTTTGGGTATTCATTAAGCTGGCTATAGTAAACAAATGATCTGTTGAACGATATTTTTTAATGGTTGCACCTGTATTTGTCAGGTTGTTCCTATTCATGAAAATTGTTCATATAGAGTTGATGGATCTATAAATTAAATTTTGTGCCTGCTTTTTTATAAATAGTCTCTTTTGTGGCTAAGTCAATTAAAATTGATTTTTAAATACACTCTATACGTGTGTTTTACGTTTTCACCTTCCTGGATTTTTGTAGCTAAACCAGGATTAACAGGTTTGTTAAATATTCCTGGGAGGATTAGATAGGTGGGGTAGCCCAGTTGTTTTTTTATAGTTACGTGTTCACAAGCAATACTATTCAAACTGGATAAACAGCTTAAAACCTGGTTCCAAGCCAAAAGGCTATTCCAACAAAATTACCTATTTATATTAATCACTTTTAATTATCAGTAACATTAAATTTTATTGATGACAATACTGATTCTCTAAATGTGTGCACTTATATAATCTATTGCGAATTTGGTCTATTAAAGTCAGGCCTTATCTTCCAAGAAAGCTATGGTATTTATGTACGCCTTTCTTTAACAAGCGATACTTTTTAGGGCCTGTGTGGAAACAGCCCATCAATATTTGCCTGCCGTCAACTCGCTAAAATTTAGAGTGTTCTTCTATTTTCATATGAAAAGCGGTGCTATTTATAGCTAATGAAAGCTATAAATAGCACCGCTTTTATAAATTAATGTTTATATAGGAATGATTATTATAGTAGATAATATAGTGTTAAATAACACTGCCTAAAAACTAGAGGAAATAAAAAAGTTAAGCTTTAGTGTTTAGCAAGTTCTGAAGTATACGGGCAAATTCTTTGTCATTAGGCGGATTGAATAAACTGGCGTGATCACCCGGCACTTTATGAACAGTGACGCCTTGCAAGGCAAACGGTTTCCATCCCAGAAATTCAAAGTCCTGTATGTAATACATCCGCTTTTCTGCACGAAATAAATCGATAGCTACATTTTGTGGAGTCAGCCGATAATCACGGGTGGCCTGCTGGTTACTTTTATATACTTTATACTGATTGCCATAAAACATTTTATGGTAGTCCTCTGTGTATTTTAGTTTACCATATAACTTATTAACTCTACGCTTTATAGAGCCTTTTTTGTAACTGATTGTTCCTGCAATATCATTTTTTAGTAGAATAAATGTGTACAGGTACTTCTTTATATTGGATTGCAACGTATTCCAAATCTTACTTATCCAGGGGTCAAGGTAATTCGACTGATCAGCGTGTGTATCGAACATGGCCAGTACCTTGACTTCACTGCCAGCCTGCTGCAGCTGTCGGCACATTTCATACGCTATAATTCCGCCGAACGAGTAACCTGCCAAGGCATAAGGGCCCGTTGGATTCTGCGCCTTAATAGCGTTTATGTAATAGGCCGCAATGGCTTCAATGCTGCTCAATGGTTCATCGACACCATTTATTCCCTTGGCCTGCAAGCCATAAATAGGCTGGTCAGCATCCATGTTTTTCGCCAGCGTATTGAATAACATCACGTGCAGTCCGGCACCATGAATGATGTAAAGCGGGGTTTTGGTGCCTTGCGGCTTTATGGGAACAAGTGAATCCCAGACAATGAATTTTCCATCCATCTGTAGCGCCAGAGATAACTTCTCCACCGTTGGGTATTCGAATAGCATAGACAGAGGCAGGTGTTTGCCAGTCTCCTTTTCTAAACGAGTCATGATCTGAACGGCAATCAACGAGTGCCCACCCAGTTCGAAAAAATTGTCGAGTACACTGATTTCGTTAAGCCGTAAGCTTTCCATCCAGATCTCAGCGACTAGTTTCTCGATGTCTGTTCTTGGAGGCATTAGCGCAGGGTGACTATCTGCTTCCTGCCGACCAACCGGTGGCAACGCCTTGCGGTCTATTTTGCCATTTAGTGTGAGCGGTAGGCTGCTCAGTATGACAAAGTCACCTGGAACCATGTAGGTCGGAAGCGTTCGTCTGAGTTGTTGCTTCCATTCCTGACGCTGTGAAACGGCCAGGGTAGGGGCAAAAGGATTACGACAAAAATCCTTTAAAGAGGCCTTTCCGGCTTCACCGATTGCTGGTGGACCGGGTATCTGTTTCCGGGCGTTATGCGGAATATAAATGACATCCATTAAATTATCTGTGCCGTCGGCAGACCACCTTACGTGAGCCGAAAAATTATACTTTTCCCCTAATGACCAGAGTACAGACGGATCGACGCCGTTTTGACCCGGACTCATTTTTTGCCGGGCCTCGCTGAGCAAACAATCATCCGCTAAGCCGTCGATAAGCTGAAGAAGGCTGTGATCCTGTGCCGTGCGGGTGTTGACGATGTTCCTCACCTGCAGGCTGGCATGCGGTTTCTTCGCCAGAGTCTGTTCCAGATAGGCAAGAGAAAAATCGGGTTGCCAGTCAATAACAACTGTGGGATTGACGACCTCGGGTGGATTGCCAACATACAGCCAGACATCGTAATGATACTTGGTCGTTTCGTTAAGAAACTTCCCTTCCCGAAGTTGCACATCGACTGCGGAGATCGACGGTATGTGATTCTGTAGTAAATAAAAATAAGCGGGGTCGGCCATCAATTCGTCGTCGATCAGGACGCGTCGCTCCGTAACTTTTTTGAAATCAGCCACGGTACTTTCGTCGGATGAGCGCTGAAACTGATCGGCTGTATGGTGCATTCGCAGCGTATTTTTTCCCTGCATATCCCCAATAAAAATGCAGCCTCCCGGCGCAACCGCTTTGGTTGCCCGCTCAATCACGCGTTGCAGGTAGCCGGTGTCGGGAAAGTACTGAGCCACGCTGTGAATGAGGACAAGATCCAGCGAGGCATCCGGAATCCTACTGAACTCATCGGCTGGCGCTACCGATGCGGTTACCGAATGCCACCGGGCCGGATCGGTAGCCAGTATGTGCTGCAATTTATCGATTGCCGCCTGCGAATAATCCGTAGCGGTATACTGAATGACCTCGGGTGCCAGTTCGAGAAGCAGTTGCCCATCGCCACAGCCTACTTCCAGTACGCGTTTTGGTTGTAAGCGCTTGATTCGGTTGAGCGATTGCTTAGCCCAATCCTTTAATTCCTCTTTGACATCTTTCTGACCGCCGACCTGTTCGGCAACGCTCAGGCCTGTAGAATAAATGGCATCCCATCGTTCCTGCCAGCTCACCGAGTCGCTGGACGCGATGGATTCTGGAACCACATAGGCAATCAATCGCTGCTCTCCCGGCCGGTCTTCCTGCGCAACCACAACGGCTTCTTTTATGTCGCTAATGGCCACCAGGGCATTGTCTATTTCACCCAGCTCGATGCGGTGCCCCCTTATTTTTACCTGCTGATCGACCCGGCCAAGGCATTGAATATCGCCATTTTTCAGTACCCTGCCCAGGTCGCCCGTACGGTATAACAGGCGTTCCGGTTGGTTATCGAACGATAGTTTTATAAACCGTTCGGCTGTCAGGTCTGGCCTGTTCAGATAGCCCCGAGCCACGCCCTCCCCGCCAATGACCAATTCGCCGGTTGTTTCTGTTGCTACGGGACGGAGAAATTTATCGAGAATATAGACTTGCGTATTGTTAATAGGTTGGCCGATCGTTACCAACTCGGTTTTGTCTATTTTTTTAACCGTCGACCAGATCGTTGTTTCGGTTGGGCCATATAGGTTCCACAGCTCATGGCATCTGTCGGTGAGCTTTTCTGCCAGATCCTGGGACAATGCTTCTCCGCCACAAAGTGCCTTTAGCGGTAGAAACTTGTTCCAGCCCGCATCAAGCATCATTCGCCAGGTAGAGGGCGTGGCCTGCATGATGCTTACCCGCTTCGTGTCAAGCAGGGCGAGCAGCGCACGGCCATCCCGGGCGGTGGTCGTATCGGCCATCAGAATCGTGGCACCGGCAACCAAAGGCAGATATAATTCCAGACCGGCTATGTCGAACGATATGGTGGTGATCGCCAGCAACACATCGTCATTCGTGATGCCGGGCGCTGCCAGCATGCTCCAGAGAAAATTAACCAGGTTATGGTGTTCGATCATAACACCTTTTGGTTTTCCGGTCGACCCCGATGTGTACAGTACATAGGCCAGATCATCGCCCGAAACAAAGCGGTCAGGTTCAGCGACAGGGTATGCCGTTGATTCGGTGAGTGATGGTTCAATAAGGACTTCTCTTGCCGGAGAACTTAATCGTCCCTGGTATTTTCCGCTGGTAATCAGCATGGCAGCGGCCGAATCCGTTAGCATAAACGTCAGCCGATCGGTGGGATAGTCTGGGTCGAGGGGCAAATAAGCCGCGCCGGTTTTTAGAACGGCCAGCAACGTAATGAGCATTTCCGGCGAGCGGTCCAGCGCAATCCCGACAACCTGTCCCACCTGTAGGCCTTTCTGAATCAGCCCGTGGGCGAGTTGATTGGCTGTTTCATTGACGGCCTGATAACTGATGTCGCGGTTGTTGAACGACAGCGCAATTTTGGTCGGATAGGTAGCGGCCGTCTGTGCAATCAACTGATGAACCGGAGTTTGGCGCGGATAGACCGTCTTGGCAGGCGTCCATTGCGCCAGATTCTGGAGAAGTTTGCGCTCGGAGGTGAAGGCAATATCACTGATCAATATAGACGGCGTGGCAACGACTGTTCTCAGCAGATTATCGAAATCGGTCATCATCCGATCGATCGTCTCTGCTTTGTACAGGTTCGTATTATAGGCCCATTCCAGCGTCAGGGCGCTTTCCGATCCGCTGGCATTGAAAAATAGCTCGAAGTTCTCGTATTCTTTCGGATGGCTAATGAGCTGGTGAGTCAGGCCATGGAAATCGACGCCGTCGTTCATGCCCAGGTCTACGTTGAAGACGGCCGAAACGAAGGGTGTTCTCGACAGGTCGCGGGTCACGTTCAGTTTTCGTAACAGGTGACTAAACGTTAACCGCTGGTGTTCATGCGCATCCAGGACCGTGCTTTTGCAAACCTTCAGGAAATCAGAAAATCGCAGATTCGAATCGAGCTGGCTTCGTATGGGCAACAGGTTCACACAGTGGCCAACCAGTCGTTTGTTGCCCGTGGCTGACTGCCCGGCGGTCGGCAAACCGACGACGATGTCTTCCTGACCCGATAACCGGTGCAGCAGCACCTCGAAAGCGGCCAGCATCGTTGTGACAAAACTACATCCGGCTTTCAGTCCCATCTTTTTGACGGCCGTCACCAGCTCACTATCCATCGGATAATCCAGCCGTTTGCTCTCGAACGTATGCACCGCAGGCCGTGGATAATCGGTTGGCAGATCGAACGAAGGAATGCTGTTCTTGTAGATATCGACCCAGAATTTTTCGGTTGCCCGGTAGGTGTCCGTTTGGGCAAAGTCAAGCTGTTCTTCCGCGTATTGAGCAAACGAGGGAGCTGCGGGCAGATTGGGGGTAAGCCCCTGCGCGTAGCTCGTATAAAGTGCGCTTAGGTCCTGTAGCATAATGCCCATCGACCAGCCATCACGGATAATGTGATGAGACGTTAAGACCAGGTGGTGAACCCGCTCGGCTAGTTTGAACAACCCTACTTTAAGGAAAGGCCCCTCGGCCAGATTGACCACTCGCCGGGCATCCAGCGTTAAATAATGGGTAATCAGTTGGGCCTGTTTATCCGGGGCGGCTGCTGAAATGTCCTGGTAGGCGATTGACGTTTTGACGTCCCTGAGGATAAACAGATGTTCGCCGTTGGCGCTGAATACCAAGCGCAGGGCGTCGTGCCGATGAACCAGTGCCTGTATGGCCTGCTCCATGGCAAGCCTGTTGATGTTACCTTCGAGCCGTAGTGAGTTGGATAGGTTATACGACCGGCTTGCATTTTCGCCACCCAGCAAAGAGGCTATCCATATTTCCAGTTGGGGCTCAGTGGCGGGTGCTACGCGCACAATTTCCGGCCCAGCGAAGGGATCGAAATCGCTCGTGTTGATGTCTGGGAAAGTAAAGTTTTCAGTCATAGCTATTAGTGTGAATAAACTTGTATGTAATGGCCAGGTTGAGCCGGATCTGAAATGAACCAGGCTGGGTTACCAGCCCGGTCTCTACCGAGTTTGGCATCGGGCACCGGGGGCTTCTTGAATTCGTACGATGAAGACGCGATGAGTTCGCTGGGCGGAGTAGCGGTAGGCGGTTGCGTTTTTCTGAAAAAGTCGGCCTCCATCAGCTCGGCGATACTCTCACGAAACAGATCGATGAATCGGTTGATGTCGGCCTCGGTATGGGCTTCGGTCATGAAGCAGGGAAATCCATCCCAGATATGAAAGCCTTTTTGCCGCAACAGCGTAAAGAGCAGCTCGCTATAAGGCACCTCTTCCTGCGCTTTGAGTCGCCACAAAGAGCCAAACTGGGCCGCAAACAGCGGGATATGATGCCGCTCAAGCTCCGTGTTCAAGGCCGTTGCCACGCGCTGCGCTTTGTCGGTCAGGGCTTTTTGTAGCCCCGGCCCTGCGGCCTTCAGGTGCAGTAAAGACGCTTTCGCTGCCGCAAGTGCCAGCGGATGCCGCACAAAAGTGCCCGCAAAATACGTTACGCCCTGTTCGGGAATAGAGGCATCGCCGTATTGCCAGGAGCCCCCATCCAGGGCATCCATAAGCTCCTTTTTGCCTGCTATGACCCCAATAGGTAGCCCGCCCCCGATGACTTTGCCGTAGGTTGCCAGATCGGCTTTGATGCCAAACAGCGCCTGCGTGCCGCCAGGGTGCATTCTGAAGCCGGTAATGACTTCGTCAAAAATCAGGGCCGTTCCGGAGGCTGCCGTGACCTTCCGCAATTCCTGGAGAAAGTCGATCGGGACAAACTCTGGTCGGCGGCTTTGCACCGGCTCGACCAGGACAGCCGCTATTTCGTGCGCCCTTTCTCGAATGATGTTCAGGCTTTTATCCGTGCCATAGTCCAGAATGAGCATGTTCTGAACGGCTTCTGGCATGATGCCTGGTGAGGCCGGAAATGATTTTAACCGTTGCGATCCCCGTACAATGACCTCATCGACGATGCCATGATACGAACCCGAAAAGGCAACAATGAGGGATCGGTTCGTAACCGTGCGCGCAATACGCATTGCGCCCAATACGGCCTCTGAGCCCGTATTGCAGAGCGCTACTCGGTCATGACCCGTGAAATCGCACAGTAACTGGCTTACTTCACCCGCCAGTTCATGTTGCGGACCAATCTCGTAGCCGCTATCGATCTGGTTGTACAGGGCGTCCCGGATAAAGTCGGGCTGATAGCCAAACATGATCGAGCCGAACCCATTGAGCATATCGATGTACTCATTGCCGTCCAGATCCCACAAGCGGCTGCCTTTGGATTTGTTGATGACAATGGGATAAACGAGTTCTTTCGTGGCTGGCTTAAAGCCCGAAACAACCCGTGGGTCAGCCATATACGGGCGGTGTTGCTGCGTGTAGGCTTTGCTCCCTTTTGTTTTCTGGTTGTACCGATCCGTTAGCTGCCGCAGGAAAGCCTGTTGTTTGGGGCTCAGCTCTGTAAGCTGACGTTCGATGCGGGCGCTGGCCCCGAATGGTTTCTTTAGCTCGATTTCTTCCTCGGGCGTCAGCTCAGCCTTTATTGGAGAAACCGGCTTGCTGGTCAGCTCCGAATTCGAAGCAACATCAGGCAGTGTGGTCGTTCCCTGGTTTCCGGCCTGCATCAGCGCCACCTGCTTCGATAGAATCTGAAGCTGCTGGGCCATCAGGTCCAATACCGAATGGCCATCTGGTTGGGCTGGCCTAACAACCGGAGCCGTATGCGAGGGCGAACTGGAGTGAGTAACGGGCCGTGGGCTAACGGGCGGCTCGTAGGCTCCGGCGGGTAAATTACTGTCGAGGTAGCCGATCAGTGAATCGAGTGTAGCGTACTCTTCGTTTAGCTGCCGGAAGGTGATCGGCACCTGGAACTGCTTTTTAAGGAGTAAGGATAGTTGCGTAAGCAGCAGTGAATCGAGGCCAATTTCCAGAAAATTCATGTCGCCCGTAACGCTGCTCATGTCGAATCCCGACGCTTCTTCCAGTATATCTTTGACCTTGTCGACTAGTATATCTTTTCTCATCTTAACCGAATTGACAGGTTGTTCAGCAGACAATTCATCCGGTATGCCCTGCGTTGCCGGGCTATCCGGAACGTAGTTTACCTGGGGCGTTTTAACGGCGGGGTCAACCCAGTATCGTTTCTTGTCGAACGCATAGGTGGGCAAGGCTACCCGTATCCTGTTCTGGTGGGTATAAAAGGCCTGCCAGTCGGGTTCAAGCCCATTTAGCCAGAGCTGACCCAGGGCGTTCAGTATTGATTCGTAGTCAGTTTTAGCTTCCTTGCGCTCCAGACTGGTCAGGATGGCTACTGATTGGAAACCTGCCTGCTGGCGAGCAAAGGAGGCTGTCGCATTGCCGGGGCCGGTCTCCAGAAGGATAGGTTGATTTTGCGCCAAAATCGTGTCGAGCGCATCGGCAAAACGTACGGTCAGACGTAGGTGAGTGGCCCAGTAATGGGGGTCCGTGGCCTGGGCATTCGATAGCCAGGTGCCACTAACGGTCGATACGATTGGCTTGGTCGGCGTGTTCAGGGAAACCTCAGCGAGTATTTTTTCGAAGTCGGCAATAACGGGTTCCATCATGACCGAGTGAAACGCGTGACTGGTCGACAAAACCCGGTTAGGGATATCCATGCCGTCCAGAACACTGGCGAAATCCGCAATGTCTTCATCATGACCAGCCACAACGCAGCGCTTTTGGCTATTGATGGCCGCAATGGACAAAGGCTCCGGCATGAGGGCGCCAATCTTTTCCGCTTCCATGCGTACCGATAGCATGCTGCCACGAGGCAGTTCGCTCACCAGACGCCCCCGTATGCTGATCAGTTTCAGGGCGTCGGTTAGGGTAAAAACACCAGCCAGATGAGCCGCAACAAACTCGCCGATGCTGTGTCCACACAGAATAGCGGGTTCAATGCCCCAGCTCATCCATAATTTGGCCAGGGCATATTCGGTACTAAATAAAGCGGGCTGGGTATAGCGGGTATTTTGTAAGCGCTCTTCGGCACTTTTGTTTCCTTTATCGAAATAAAGAACCTGCCGGATGTCTGTTTCCAGATAGGCTTCGAGCAGTTCGGCACATTCATCAATGGCGTTGCGGTATACGGGCTCATTTTCGTAAAACTCGCGACCCATGTTGGGGTATTGTGAACCCTGGCCAGGAAACATAAACACGACGGGCCCCGGCGTCTGTTTAACCGTCTTTGCGTTGGTGGACGATGAGGCATTGATCTTCTCTAGGCATTCATCCTGCGAGGCCGCCACCACAAACCGGCGATGCGCAAAGGCTGATCGGGCTGTTTGCAGGGTAAAGGCGACATCGGCTAAATTGACCTGGCTAGCCTGCCGACCATATGTAATCAGGTTCCGGGCATAATTGTCGCGGCTGTCAACGGATTTGGCCGACCACGTAATGAGCTGGTAAGGGCGGCTGCGTTCGTTCGTCGACAGGGGTGGTTTAGGTTCAACTTCTTCGACGACAACGTGGACATTGGTGCCGCCAACGCCAAATGAGCTGATGCCTGCCCGGCGGATGGTGCTTGATTTCCAATCTTTTAGTGACGCGTTTACGTAAAAAGGGCTGTTCTTGAAGTCGATGGCCGGGTTAGGCGTTTTGTAAAACAAGGAAGGCGGAAGTTGCTTGTGATGCAAACTCAGAACCGTTTTTATAAATCCGGCGACACCGGCAGCGCTTACCAAATGGCCCATGTTGCTTTTGATAGAGCCCAGTGCACAAAACTGATTTTCGGCCTGTGTATCGAACGCTTTTTTCAGGCCTTCGATCTCGATCGGATCGCCCAGAGGTGTGGCGGTGCCATGCGCTTCAACGTACGAAATAGACGACGGAGCTACGCCGGCATCCTGCAACGCCATCCTGATGGCAGCCGCCTGCCCATCGGAGCTGGGCGCGGAAAAGCTACCCTTGTCGCCCCCGTCATTGGTTACGCCAACGCCCCTGACAACGGCATAGATCGTATCTCCATCTTTTTCGGCCTGTTGTCGGTCTTTTAACAGAACAACCCCAGCGCCATCGCTGAACACCGTTCCCCTGGCATTCACATCGAATGGCCTGCAATGGCCATCGTTACTCAGAATGGACCCTTCTTCGTATAAATGCCCACTGTTGACGGGTGCCGTAATGGTGGCTCCACCAGCCAGCGCCATCGTGCACTGCCCTTTTCGAATGCTTTCCACCGCCTGAACAATGGCCAGCAGCGAGGTAGAACAGGCCGATTGCACGGTAACGGCAGGCCCTTTTAAATTTAAGGCATAGGCTGTCCGCGACGAAATGTAATCCTTATCATTGACCGTCATGACGTTGAAAAAGCCCGCCTTATCCACTAAATCAGGATTCGAGGCAACGTTGTTGAGGTAGTACGAATTGAAGCGGCATCCGGCAAAAACGCCAATCTGGCCATCATAATTGTCGGGCACATAGCCCGCACTTTCCAGGGCTTCCCAGGCTATTTCCAGAAAGACGCGTTGCTGGGGGTCCATCAACTCCGCCATTTTGGGGTTGATACCAAAAAAAGCGGGGTCGAACTTGTCGATGTTGTCGATGATGCCCCGTGCTTTCACATAGGTCGGGTCAGCTTTCAGACGATCGGGTATGCTGGGGTCAAGTTCCTGATCAGAAAAGAAGCGGATGGTCTCCTTGCCGTCTTTCAAAAGCGTCCAGAGCTCATCGATCGTATCGGCACCCGGAAAGCGTCCGGCCATGCCAATGACCGCGACTTCGTGGGCCGGGTGGTGAGCCAGTTGATTTTTTGTGCTGATTTTTGGGTTGATGTCGTCTTTTCGTTCCAGAAATTGAGCTATAGTTTTGATCGTTCGGCACTGATACAGCCGGGCGATGGGTAGTTGATAATTGAGCTGCTTCTGTAGGGTCGCGATGAACTGTATGGCTAAGAGTGAATTTCCACCCAGCGCAAAGAAATTGTCATCGGTCCCCACTTCGTCCAGGTGAAGGACTAACTTCCATAGGTCGGCCAGCTGGTTTTCCAGGCGCGTTTCCGGCCTTCGGTACAGCGTCGCTAATGCCGGCCTTTTGATGGCTAACATAGCCAGTGCTTTTCGATCTATTTTGCCGCTGTTATTGACTGGGAAACGGTCTGTTTCCACTATAAAGGCGGGGGCCATGTAGTTGGGTAACTTATTTTTTAGATAAAGCGTAAGGGTTCTTTCGTCAAACTCTTTTTCGGGGATCACATACGCAACCAGTTGATTAGCCCCCGTAGAGTCCTCCTTCGTGACGACGACCGATTGGCTAACCGATGGATGTTGACTGAGCGCCTGTTCGATTTCACCTAATTCGATTCGATACCCTCTAACCTTTACCTGATCGTCGGTTCGGCCAATGTAGGCCAACTCGCCATCTGGCAGGAGCTGCACCCGATCGCCCGTTTTATACAGGCGGGAACTAGCTGGACTAACTGCCGCCTGAACAAACTTGCGGGCTGTTAACTCTGCCTGATTCAAATAGCCACGGGCCAGCTGAATACCCCCAACGTGCAATTCACCCGTTCCGCCAATGGGCACGACCGTATCCGATTCATCTAAAACGTAGAATTGTGTATTTGGGAGTGGCTTTCCAAGCGGGAGGTGCGTTTCGTATTTTTTCTTTAGATCATATGGATGATAGCTTACGTTAACGGCCGTTTCGGTTGGGCCGTATTTGTTGAAAAAACGAACATATTGACTCCACTGTTCGGCCAGTTCGACCGGGCAAGCCTCACCACCTGAACAAACGCGTTTTAATCGAGTGTAGGGGCGCGGCTTTATCGTTCGTAGGAAGGTTGGCGTCGTTTGAAAATGGGTAATGCCTTCTTCATCAATCGTTCTGGCTACTGTATCCGGGTCGAGTTGATCAATCAGTGAAATTAAAACAACACAGGAACCACTGATCAACGGCACGAATAGTTGTTCAACAGAGGCATCAAAGGCGAAACTGGCCAGCACCAGTTGCTTATCCGAGCTATCGAAGCCAAACAGCGCGGAGTAGCTGCTGATTTCATTCACGATCGATCGATGCTCAATCATAACCCCTTTGGGTTGGCCGGTGGAACCCGACGTATAAATGACATATGCCAGATTGTGAGGGGCCAACGCCGTGATAGGAGCCTGGGTCGACTCCTGAGAAATGGCTTCCCAATCCCGGTCGATACAGACCAGCGTGGATGTTACGTCTGTCAATGACGAAACGGACTGGCTATTGCTTACGACGATGTTTCCCCCGACATCCGATAGAATGTAACGCAGCCGTTCCTGCGGATAATCGGGCTCAATGGGCACATAGGCGCCACCTGCTTTAAGAATGGCCAGCAGCCCGATAACCATGTCCAGGGAGCGGTTGAGGCAGATCGGCACGAGCGTTTCTTCGGTCACGCCACGTTTCCGGAGGTAGTTGGCCAATTGAGCCGATCGCTCGTCCAGTTGGCGATAGGTCAGTTGTTGGCCCTCAAACTGTACAGCAACACAGTCCGGGCACTTGTTGACTTGTTTAGAAAATAAAGCGGGAATGGTCTGTTCATTTGGGTACTGAACTACGGGCTGAGGGGAGGTCTCAGTCGATGCTTTTCTATCAATTGAACGGCTGTGGTAAATGTCTCTCATCGCACAGATTTATGGTATGCTTAAGCAGGCTTACACACGATAAGCCTGTAAAGAGATACGGAGCTTACTGATGGAGGGCTTTGGCAGCGCTGGGTTACCAAAGCCCTGTTATGAATAAAAGAAGAAGTAACGTTGAGGGCCGGACTAGTTATGACATAGGATGGGAATGGCGAAGGCCGTTAACAGAGACTATCTAGACGTGAAGTGTACAGCCTGTGTAAGTAACCAGCGCCAAATTTTTGTAGAACGGAGCTTCGTTGCCTGATAATCAGCTTTGTCAACGTTCAGTTTAATTCTGCGCGATTATTTGGTTAAGCTAACAGTAGACGGGCTAAACGCTTTACTGGGTTGATTGGCCACCTTGTTTAAACTCAATAGCTCTCGTTCAAACTGCTGGAGAATAGCCTGTTTCTCAAGGTTGTTTCTGGCAAATGACCGCGCTTTATCCTTTAGTTCAGATAAGTCGAGGCTCAGGGCTTTGTTTATTCCCATGATCAGGGCTTCACTCGACTCCGGCTCGATCAGCATGCCAATCTGATGCCGATTGATAATATCGTATAGGGTGGTGCCGGGTGTGGCAGACACTAACGCGCAGCCGCCAGCCGCCAGAATACCCGTTAACTTTGACGGAAGGACCAAGTCAGACGCTGATTTTTTTTGCAGGACCAGATGAATATCCGCTGTGGCCAGCAGGGCCGATAATTTTTCATAGGGCTGTAACGGATGGAACCATACGTTTGTCAGGTTTCGATCCTTCACCAGGGATTCCAAGGATGATTTGGCTCCGCCAGCGCCAAAGATCAAAAATTTAACATTGCTTTTGACCGCGAAATGGTTGGCGGCTTCAATGATCAACTCCAGCCCCTGTTTTTCCCCCAAACTACCTGAATACATGACAACTTTATCGTGCTCACTTAGCCCCAGTTCCTTCCGCAGCGACTCCTCACGAGGTAGGGGTCTGATATAGGTTTCATCCACCCAGTTCGGAAACAATAGACAGGTTGATTGAACCACATTCTTTTGAGCTACTTTACGCACCATTCCTTCACTGATGGTGGATACGATGGTGCATCGCTTCAGAATAAATTCTTCTATTAAAAACAATAGCTTGAGGAAGTTCTTGTTTTTGAACATCTTGAGCTCTTTGGCCATGTCGATTTGCAAGTCCTGTATATGACACCAGAGCGGTACTTTACGAAGCCTCGTATAAATAACGGGCAGTATGCCGATGTGGAACGGTGGCGAGATGCAGATGACAACATCGTAGCGTTTCGCGAAAAAAATACCGAACCAATAAATCAGGCTACTGGCCACAAAGGAGAATTCATGGAGGATTCTGGTGAGCGAGGTTACCTTGGCGGGAACGTAGAACGGGCAGCGGTTGACCGTTGCCCCCTCAATGGTTTCCGTAAACCATAGCTTCCCTCTATACTTCTTATGTACTTTCCATTCAGGGTAATAGGGCATGCCCGTGATCACCCGTACCGAATGTCCCTGCTGGGCCAGCCAGGCACCCATTTCGCCGGTATACCTGCCCACTCCAGTAAGTTCCGGCGCATAGTTGATGTCGTAAATTAAGATGTTCATTAGCTTTGCTTAAAAAAAGAGGAAGATTTATTTCAGGTTATATATCGTCAGGCATTAGCTCGTTTGCTGCTCCTGTTCACTTAGTAACTCTTTTGTTTTCAGTACGATAAAGTACTCGTAAATGGCCTGAAGGGTGGCATTGGTTAAGCCAGCCCGACCGTCAAGAAAAGAAAGACGCCAGAAAACCATATAAAACCACTTGATCAACGGCCGAGCGGGTAACTTGTAGAAAAGGCCTTTCTGGTGGTAACGCTGTTCGCTAAAATCACGGTTAAGAAGGGCTTTTTTTACCGAGAATTTGATGTTTCCCTTATGCTCTTCAACCCAGCGTTTAGCCTCCATGGATGAGTACTGATTGTGCTTGTTGAGCCAGTGCCGAAACCCTTTCGAAAATGGATAGTGATTGAAATAGCCATCGATTTCTTCTACCGTTCCATCGACTTCCAGAACTTCATTGATCTCCCGGTGATAATGGGCTTTCCCCAAACGGATCAGACGAACATAAAAAGGCGTCATCTGAGAATATTTGAGCCATTTTTTGCCAATATAATCTCTGCGCCTAAGCCGAAAACCATTCGTAGTATCCGTCGCTTTTTGTATGTGCTCTTGCAATACAGAAAGTAGCTGGCCAGGAATTTGCTCGTCTGCATCCAGAATAAATAGCCACGGATATTTGTACGGTAAATTCTGTAGCGCTGCGTTACGTTGGGCTGCATAACTATCGAATTTTCGTTGTGTAACGATTGCACCCGCTTTCCGGGCTATTTCAACTGTTCGATCGGTACTGAATGAATCGAATACATGAATGTCATCGCACCATGCCACTGATTTCAGGCATTTAGGTAAATCCTGCTCTTCGTCTTTAGTAAGTATAAGTACTGATATCATGACGTATCGAACTAAATCACTTTTTGATGAACCATACCTTTAAATAAGTATCCTTTTTTACTAAATATATTAGCTTCTTAACTGGTGTATTACTGTGTGGTTAGGAAGCCAGGTAGTCAGAAACGGAGTGATAATAAAAGTCTAGCGTCGATGGTATTTATCAGGTACATGATTTAGTGTACAGATTGGCTAACTCATCTGTAAATTTTTCTACGTATAGGATGGTAAATAGGCACCGGAGATGTATCGATTGAGACGTTGTAATTATAAATCCATTACTTCTTTTTGGATTAGATTCCAACGTTCCAACGTCTCGTAACTTGTGCGCCTGTAGCTGGCCAGCCGCTGAGTGAATTCAATGAGTAGCAACTTGTTTTTACTTGACATAGCCTGAGAGGCAAGTTTGTCAGGTATTTTTTTGACATTAACTTTTATATGTATTGAATCGGACAAATGTTTCATGATCAGTATGAATTGATAGTACCTCCTTAATGGTAACCCAGTGGGCTTATTCAGAAGAGTAACAGGATGGATAAAAAGTCATACTACAAGACTACTCATTTGATATCTAGCAAACAAGTAAATGCGCTGATTTTCAAATGGTTACTGATTTTTGTAAATCAATATACTTTAATAAGGAGATGAATGGTTTTTTTGCCGACTTAATGAATAATCCCTTAAAAACTATTATCGATAATCAGATTTTGTAAATAGTAAGCTTCTTAAAAAGATCAATAATTATCGTTTAGTTTACCATTAAGCTCTTTGAAGACCGCTATTATCTGTCGCTATAAAAAGAGCTTTATTTTCTGTAAAATAGACCAGATTTAGCCTTAAGTGCTTGATTATCAAATTGAAATTCCGCTCAGTAAAATTTTTTTAATGCGCGATTAACCCGGTACTTTATTTTACTGATTAATGCCTGAAAATGAAATAATTCAAGGGTTCTTTATCCTAAAAATGGCAAGAAAAGAATGACATGCTAGTTCTCGTTGGCATAGTCTGCTTTCTTACATTTTTATTATAGTCCTATTTTGATTAAATATATTGGACTTTTCCTGTAAAAAATAGATTCATTTATGAATACATTTTTTATATAATTAATTTTAGGTATATCAACACTACACTAGTATATTTCCGGTGACCTATTTGAAATAAATCAGTTTATCTAATTATACTTAGTTGGGTCTATATAAATAGATATACGTTTGATTTAACTAACTAAATAAATTAAAAACTTAGCCGGTGATATAAGATGATGCTGTTGAGTTGATACGCTAATTTATTTGTACAATTGAGTTAGCGTATCAACTCAGTATTATTCCTTAAATGTTGCTGGTTAAACATTGAGCACAGAACTACGCTGTTAGGAAAATCTTCAAAAAGTTTATTGAGCTTTTCGGATGGGGTCATGGTTTTTGTGCCGCCACTGAGTGGCGAGAATAAAATATTGGCCCGAGATCCCCGCTCTGATACCACCTGATCATAGCCTGACGAGCCTGGAGAGTTGTCGAACTGTAGAACATCGAACTTTGAGAGGTAGGCTTTGTGAATAGACTCCTGCGACCTGAAATAAGCCAGACCCCAGGCGCGAATTTTTCCTTCTTTTTTCAGTTGCTCAGCCATAAGAGCTAATTCATCGAAGTAGACAAGACCCTCCTGAGGTTCGTGGATGAAAAAATAATCCAGATAATCTGTATGTAACGCCCGCAGGCTTTTTTCCAGACTTTGGCGCATCGAGGTGGCGCGTAGTGGCGTTCGGTCATGGAAACGATCAGCCATTGCGGCTGGCTTAGTCAAAGTCAATGGTATGTTGCCTGGCAGAGACTGCCTGCGCCAGTTATCCAGCACCAGGCGAACCAATGGTTTGACGGGTCGCATCAAGGCGGCTTTCCAGTTGGCCTGGATCCCGAATTTACTGGCTAGTATTAACTGATCCCGACGTCCTTTGATGCGCTTTCCAACAAACTCTTCAGCCTCTCCGTATCCATAGGAGCGGGCTAAGTCGAGGTGGGTAATACCACAATCGAGGGCACAGTCGAGCGCCCGTTGTGCTTTCACTTTATCTACCGAGCCCAGAATGGGGGCGCAGCCAAAGCCCAAAGCAGATGACTTAATGCCGCTAACTAACTCCACTTTTTTCATATACTTTGCTTAAATGGTCAGCCAGCCGTATGGCAAAAGCGCCTAAAAAGAAGGTGGGATTGGCCTGCCCGGATGTTGGAAAAGCAGAACTACTGCACACAAAGACGTTTTGTGTACCCCACACCTTCAGGTTTTTATCAACGACACCTTTGGCGGGAGAATCGGCAATTCTGGTCGTTCCCGATTGATGAATTCCATCTCGGGACATGCTGCGGATGGCGGATGGCAATTCGTCCTCGGTGTACCAATAAACCAACTCGCCACAGCCACAGTCCCGCAGCCAGGCATCGAGAACGCTGTGTAATTTGATCACCGACAGAACGTCATTCTCGGTCAGTTCATAATGAACAACCAGGCTTTCCCCATCGGGGCCGAGTTCCATTCGATTGGCGGCATCCGGCACCTGTTCGGCGTGAAAATGAAGCGCATATCGGTTTTCCGGGCTAAATAGGAAAACGCCCGGTAACTTCCGGTCAAGAAAATACCGTTTATAGAAAATAGACGCTGGGGTTACCAAGGAGTTGGGTAAACCGCGAACGATATTCAAAAGATGGTGTGGCACACCCGTTACTTTGCCTTTTGTTATCGAGTGCGCGATGGCAGGAGGAGCCAGCTTTTTCCCTAAAATAGGCGTGAGCATAGCAAGATACATGAACGACATGGCCCCGCTGCGATGGTTTGGGTTGAAATAAAGCGGATTATCGAGCCAGATCGCTGTATTGAGAAGGTTTTGTTCGGCCAGAAATTTCGAAGAAAACTGAAAACGCCGTCTAATATACGTTCCATCCCTATCGCGCAGGAACCCAAAATCCGTTTTCGATGGATTTCCTGTAAACTGGATAGAGGCAATTTTCCCCGAAACATGCCCCTGATAATACTTACCCAAGGCGGTTGGGGTAGCGCCTAGGTTAGTAAAAAGCTGTGTATTTCGAAGTAAAATGCGCGTAGTTTCCTGCGTTCCTGCAGCCAGCACGAAGGCTTTTGCTTTTATTTCGTAGACTTTTTTGTCTTTTACGTTTCGGATAAGCAGTGACGACACGTTACCCGTCTGGTCTGGCGTGGCAAAGTCCCGGGCTTCATATCCCTGAATCAAGGTAAGGTTTTCCCGGTCGGCAATCTCGTTGGCATACCGCTCGCCAAACCGGGTAGGCATACTCCAGCGCTCAACAACAGAGTCAGTCACAATCCCCTCCCGAAAGTTTTCAGCGATTCTGGCATTCCCCCATTCAGGTGATTCATGTAGATCGAAAACGGGTTTGCCGCATTCAAAATAGGTGGCTGCACGGGGAACATACTTCGTCATTTCCTGAAACAGATCAGGTCCCCAGGTGCAACCGTCTGCCACAATGGGCCGATCAATGAAGTCGACCTCGTCGTACATGACGCATCGCCCGCCCCAGGTGGCCGAAGAGCCGCCCAGTCCCTTGTTGGTGCATTCATAGGGACTATGATGATTTACAGCGTTTTTAATCTCGATTGTATCGTCGAGATCATTGGTGGTGGCTTGCCCTTTGTAGCCATATTCAATGAGCAGCACTTGCCGGTTCCGGTTCAGGCGGCTGTACTCAAGAGCGAGTGTAATGCCTGCGGGACCGCTGCCTACCACGCATACATCGTACTCTTTCTGGGAGAAAACGTCTGCAATCATATTAATAAACTACTTCCTTACGTGTAAAATTATGGCGCTCTTTTAGGGGTCTGGCGGGGTTGCCACCGTATACTGTCCACGGGTCAAGGCTTTTCGATGTGAGTGCAGCCGCCCCCAGTACGCTTCCCTCCCGGCAATGTACCCCCGGTAATACAATCGCTCTGGCGCAAACCCAGGCGTAAGGGCCAATGGTAATCTTACTTTTTAAATAGGTGAATTCGGCACTGTTGTAGTTATGCGTTGCACCACACAAGTAAGCGTCCTGGGAAAGGATGGCATGGTGGCCCAGATAGATTCCTCCGGGATTGTAGATCTCAACGCCGGAACCAATCGTAACAACATCTTCTGTTTCCAATAGCCAGGGTGCCCATATTTTGCACGTGGGATAAATGAAATTTGTCTGGCCGATTTTAGCGCCAAACTGCCGTAAAACCCAGATGCGCCAGGCATGCATCGGGTTAGGCGTCCACTGGCAGAGTAAACGCCAGGTAACACCCCACAACAGCCGACGCAGTTTATTACGGATCGAAAATGAAGGCCGCAGATAAGGATCTGGACTCAAATAGATATGACTTGATACCATAGATGTACCCTGTTTATACTTTTTTTACTAAATTCCTAAGCCTTCGTAGTCGTGAGTATTGGTAATAATTGTTCATAGTTTTATGATTTTTTAGGTGAGTGTTTGCCAGATTTAAGTATGTAAAACGGATACGGGTGAATTTCTTTGAAGGCTATTAATTGTTATTTATGTTTTTATTTTGAGACACAGGTACAACGAAATCAAGCCTCTGATTCCAAAACGGAATAGTTTCGGGCCGAGGATTTGTAGTTTATTTTTGTTGAAAGTTTGGCAAAAGGATTTTCGAAAATAGTATAGAACAGCCAGGCTAAGGATGTCGTCACTAAAATGGTCAGTAGGAAAAGTATCCATTTGTTAGCTGGAGAAAAATAGGGATTGAGTAAGTTGATAAACTTAATGCCAAGAGGAAAGTGAATCAGGTATAAGGAATAGGATATTTCACCCACGAAATTTATAGTCTTTCCTATAGAGCCCTGGTACCATAGAATAAAACCGATTGTGGCTGATGCAACGAGCGCTTCTGTAACTCCATACAAGGCATAGGTCAATGGAAGTAGGATTACTAACGCAATTGTGTTAAATACGTTTGAGCCTTGGTTTGTGTAGATCATGAACCCGATAACGCCAATCAAAAAATACACGATATACGCGAAAAAAAGTATGTATTCTGCTACTTGTGACTGGCCAACCAGTATGAGAATGGGCGTAAGAATGAGAATGTAGGCTTTAGGGAATTTTATAATTATGGTATAGAATAAACCGATGAAAAGGTAATATTCTGCTTCGACGGCCAGCGTCCAGAAAACAGGATTATCGTCAGGGAAATGAAAATAGAATAGACTGGCAATAATTGATTCAACTGTTTCGGGATAATGTATGCCGCGTATTTTATACGAGAAAAGACTTATTAATAAAGTAAGAACCAGGGCTGCGAGGTAAGGTGGATGCAAACGGAGAAGCCGTTTCAGGAGAAAGCGAAAATAATGCGTTATTGAATACCGGGCCATGTATAAACTTAAGGGTATAACGAAGCCGGATACGACAAAAAATATTTGAACGCCGTATTTTCCATAATCGTAGAAGAAGACAAATAAACTGTTATAGGCATTTTCAGCGTATAGCGGATACCCAAAATGGCAGAAGCATACAGCAATTACGGCTATAGCTCTTAAGAGTATCAGGCTGTCAAGTTTATGTCGTTTCATAATAAGAATCCATGTAGGATTTATAAGTACGGGCTTTAACTACTGGCAGTTCGTAGCATAGGGAAGATACGGTTGCAAAAAATCTGTTATTAAGTACTGAATACGTCAATCAGGTTTTGCGTGGTGGGTACTATTGAAAATTTTTTCTGAAACGTTTTCAGGGCATTTTTACTCATTTGTTGTTTCTCCTCCATGGATAGATCCAGCCACTTTTGTACTATTTGATAGACGCCGTCAACGGAATCAGGCGCTACAAAACCACTACCTGACCGGTCAATTTCCCGCCAGATATTTACCTGATTCGAGATCAGGACGGGTTTGCCACAAGCCAGTGCTTCGACGACGGCAATACCAAAATTTTCCTGATGGCTCGGTAGCACGAAAGCCTCGCACCCATAAAAGGCCCCCCATTTAGCATCGCCACTGAGCATGTCGACAAAGGAAATGGCGGATTCATGCGCTTGATCCGCCTGAGCCAACTGCTGAACAGCCTGCCCGTAGGGTGTATCCAGACCGGGGCCCGCAATGAGGAGTTTAGGTATGCGCATCTCTGCATCACTCATGGCTTCATGTTGAGAAACGCTTACCTCGGCGGTGGCATAGGTCTGGACCACTTGCTGGTAGGCTTTCACTAACATGTCGACTCCTTTTTTCTGATTAATACGGCTCAGAAACAGGATGTAGGGTGTATTGGTCAGCTCCGGACATTTCTCAAGGAAAGCTTTCCGCATGGCGGGCGTGTATGCGGGCGGCTCCTCGACCCCCAGGCCAACGACGGCCTCCGATTTCGGTTTGTAGGGTCGGAAGGGCTCGCGAGCGAGTTGCTGTTCCTCTTCGCAGGTGAATAATAAGCCTTCCGCGTCATTAATAACTTTATTTTCAATTAGTTGCCAATAAAGCCAATTGCGAAGAGCCTTCATTTTTCTGCCTGGTGCCTGTTGAAAATAAGGGTCCAACATACCATGCGGCATGATAAAGACTTTCGGCTGCGCTTCGTTTCCTGACTGGCTCCGGCAGGTCTGAATAGCTTTCCGCAACGCATAGCCATGGTAAAGCCACAGGCCATGAAGTAAGACAATATCGAATCGATGAAGGTTATCGACTAGCCAGGGCCTGAACCTGGTGCCGTAAGACCAGGGTGTTTTTGCCGGGCCCAGCATGTGAATGAGCACCGGCTCGTTTCGCAGAAAAGGTGCCCCAGGACTATCCAGACCTGCGACTTCGTTGTATATCCCTTGTTTCGAAAGCTCGGTACACATTGTTCGGACAGCCTGGCTAACACCGCCCAGGTTTGGATTCATGCCGGAAATGACATGGAGAATTCTCATGGATGGAGGAGTGCTTTAGGAGCCAGTAGGGTTCACGGATACTGTAGAGGATGACGTTGTATTCAGGCTAAAAAGCCAGTCTGTTCCCGGATCGAAATGGTTTCCAGTATAGCCTCCTTCACTTCGCTGACGGTGATCGAGAGGATACATTTCTTCTGCTTCTCAATACATACTTCAAGGCCGCAACCGGCGCACTCCGTTTGGTGATAAATAATTCGGTTTTTGGCTCCTCGGGGAAACCACCGGCCAGGCAGGTTTCTCGCCGAAAAAATGCCGATACAAGGCGTTCCAACGCAGGCGGCCAGATGCATGGGGCCACTATCATGGCCAACAAAAACACTGGCCCGTTTTAAAACAGCGGCTGAGACCCTGGGCGTTAGCTTTCCACAGAGATTCAGGCCTTTGCCCCCCCAGGCTTCCAGAAGACTAGCTGACCGTTCAGCTTCTTCAGCGGCCCCGATCAATACCAATCGCCAGCTTGGTAAGGATGTTCGAAGCTGGTTGACGAGCTGAGTCCAGTTGTGTGCCTCCCAATCATTGGCCTGATTTTTTGTGCCAATGCTGACGGCCAGGATTGGGGTTCGGGCTGGAATAGTGTACAGGGCCTGTTCAGCGAATTGAAGCTCTAAAGCCGTAAGCCGAAGGTCCCAATATCGGTTTTCTTCGAGCGCAACAGCGCCCAGCGCCTTCACCTGTCGAGCTAATCGGACAGCTTCCCATTCGGGTTCTTCAGAACCATTGGCAGCCGTATCACTAGTTTGGTCGGCGAAACCGATGAACTGGCTAATGCCGGCCGTTTTGAAGAAAAACCGGTCACGTTTGATCGCTAGTTGCGATCTGGTCGACATCAGACTAACGACTGTATCGATTTTTAGGGATCGTATTTTCCAGATCAAATCGGCAAAAACAAACGGGTTTCTGGTGCCAACCGGATAATTCATTACCCTGTCGAAAAAATAATCTTTTCCTAAAACGGTTTCCAATGGTGCTGCTTTTGTTGCAACCGGACGGTTGGTGAGCAAGGTTAGATCGGCATGTGGAAAAGACTCTTTTACCTTGTGAAAACAAGGGAGCGCCATCACTGTATCACCTAAACTGCCAAGTCTATAAATAAGAACTTTATTTCCCATCTCTTTCATAATAGAGGTTGTATCGTATCGACGAAAAATTAATATGTCCAGAATTTTCTTTTGCCTATTTATCCAAAGCTTGTTTGGTTTAAGATGGACTGGGAAAATATATTTTTTCTGGATATGTATTTCTTACTTTAGGATTGATTTGGCTACTTTTTCCTTTAATAATCTTGTCTAGTAATCGTGTTGAATGATAAAATAAAAAATAGAGCAGTATTATCTGTATCCACCCACGTAGCAGGAATGTACCGATGCCTTCAACGCTTTCGATCGTTAGAAAACGGAATATATCTGTCAATACCAGTAAGCCGCATAAGCTAAAGGTTATTGGCGTTGGTTTTGATGAGAAAAATCGAGACTTTTTTCTTATTGAAAACTTGTCGTATAGGATGAAGATAGGGATAATGCCAATGCCTAAAATGGCTAAATACCACCAGCCAAAGGCTGCCATGCTTACGCCCGAGAGATGTCCCGTGCGAAAGCCACCAATAGCCCATGGATTGCCTGTAACTTTGTAATGGAAATAATCACCGAATGAGCCGGAGCTGACAAAACCTTTATCTACGTTTATGCCCAACGTTTGTAGAAAAGGGAGCGGCAATATGGCAAAGAAATGATCAATGGTATAGTTCAGCATATCCGAGTCTGGATTGCTTACCTTCGATGCCATAATCAAGCTTAAATCATTGTATTTAAGGTTAGAAAACCTAGCCAGGAAAATATTATCCATGTAATATTCGTCCCAGAATCGATTCTCGGCAACATCGTTGCCCATTAGGCGAAATAACCGGATTCCTTCTTTGTCAAAGAAATTAACAAACGTTCGCTCAAGAAGCTCCGTGTATGTGATATTATGACGATCGTCTCGGACCATAACCATAGCCGTGCTAATGTCGGCTACGGGGCCTGTAATAATCCATAAACTTATGCTGGCAGTTAAGACGTTTTTTAATGTAAAAAACCGGGGCTTGAAATAGTCGATCAACAGGCCTAATCCATAAGCAAAACTAATAGACGTAAAGCCGACTATAAATCCAGTGCGGTTATTACGGGCAATACTGACGACAAACAGGAAGAGTGTAAATAAAAGTAAAAGAATCGTCGTTTTTTTTGTGATTGTTTCTTTATTGCCATATAGCTTTCCAACGGGGATAAAATAAGGCGCATACGAAAATGGAATTAAGGCCTGAATAAATTTGTCGGAGGCAGCCCCCGTTGGTGACCACCCGACGGGGGTGTATATATAGCTATAAAATGTAGCGGCAACGCCCATCATACCCATCAGCCATAATTGAAGGTTAGTCGGCGGGCTAAAAAAGCCAACTTTATTCAAGATAGAATTCGTTCGATTAATAGTTTTTTTGAAGACTAACTGATAAAAAATGTGCGCCAGGACAATTACGAAGAGGGAGGCCATTGAATGTAGGAATACATCGTAGGGCCGTTCCAGATTGAAAATAATGGGCTTGCCTTCAATAAGTGTGAACAGTAAGGGAAAGTAAAATTGGGTCGAGGCAAACCCCAGGACTAAAATGGTGGACAGAGGATAGTTCAATAAGACGCTCGAACGCAAAAAGACTTTTGTCGTAATGGCCCAGGCTATCAGTACACAGATGACGGCTACCCAGTTGGCAGTAACCTGAAAAAGAATGCACTGCAGGATAGAGGCTATGATAAGTGCAATCCAGGACCACCTCGCCACAACAAAAACAAACTTTTCTGTTGCTCTCGGAGCGAACGGGTCCTGTTCCGGGTGTGCCATTGGTCGTGCATATGTATCAGGTATCTGCGGAGTCATGCTACTTAACGGTTAAAGTCTTGGATAGCGGGAGACAGGCTGTTTAAAGAAAAATGATCAAAGAGAAGTACGCTTTCCGGTCAGGGATTAGTCCGACAATTGATCGACGGGCTGCATTTTTCGTACACCCGGTAAATTCATCAGGAGTTTTCGAATACGGTCTGTTGCAAACGAGGGTAGGATTTGCCAATACCGCCAGAAATTCCAGGAAAACAGAACGATAGCCGCCACGAGTATCATCCACTTCATTTGGGGAAATTGTGTCATGGCGCCCATAGCAAGGGCAGCGATCCAAATCGCCGTGACTGCTATACGGAATGGCTGTGTAGGCCACCGCAAGTCATTATTTTCCAGCCAGCGTTCGGCTACTGTTTTATACCCAATGGCAGCAGCTATTTCGGCCAGCAATAAGGCAACACCCGCGCCCAGTATGCCATTGTCCGGTACCAGAATAAAGAGTCCGGCAACCACAATAAAAGCTGCCAGGGCTGGAAGCACAACCTGGGGCTTCAGCATATTATTGCCGATCACGACTGCCATGGCCGGTTGTGCTACGGCATAAACCAGGATAGCCAGTGAAAGTATAGCAAATAATAACGGGTCGAAAGGGACCTGCCCACGAGTCCAGATCGTATAAAGCGGCTCAACAACGGCCTGTAAGACAACGATGGCTGGTGCAATAAGCGCGACTACCATGATCCAGATGATGCCAAACGAGGCATCTACCCGGTCCTGGTCGCGCTGGTGTAAAAAACGTACCAGCTCGGGCATGAGCGGATTCGTGATGGTTCTCAGCCCCTGCAAGGCTACATTGGCTCCCGTACGCATGGTTGAGAAGGCGACCAGTCCGGTAGCACCGGCTAAGGGGGCCAGAAAAAGCCGTACGCCCTGTTGGCGGACATTTTCAAGCAGCACTTTTCCAAATATGGCCAGTGAACGGACGAAGTTATACGATCCTAATTTCCAGGATGGCTTACTGAATCGGATCTTTTCTTTGCGGGCTAAAAAATACAAATCTATATAGATCGGAATATTAAATAGGGTTATTGCGCAGGCTGTTATTAATCCGGTTGTTAATAGATCAGCCCCCAAAATCACGGCTGTAATCGGTGCAGCAGAATTTACGATCGCGGTTAGAAAATTCCACCAGAACATGCGTGGAGAATGCCCATAAGGAGCCAGTGCTCGAAAAAAGATACCTGCTATACCAAAAACGGGCCAGGTAAAACTCT
The DNA here is from genome assembly GCF_054776595.1 of Spirosoma horti. NCBI lineage: Bacteria > Pseudomonadati > Bacteroidota > Cytophagia > Cytophagales > Cytophagaceae > Spirosoma > Spirosoma horti. The sequence goes on along the minus strand of NZ_BAAHBQ010000007.1, from coordinate 258,317 downwards.
GAAACAATAAAACAAGGCCAGCGTCATGAATAAGGGTAGAATCTGTATTCTTTGATTTACTAATTAGAAAAGCTAATGCATCTGTATTGAGTAAAATAATAATTAACAGAACTTCGGCCAGATTGATGAGTATATTAATGGATATTCCTGACCATAAATAATTGCTCAGTTCATGATTATTATTTTTTCCTATTCGTAAAAATTCATATCCAAGAAATTCCTGGTGGCCAAAGTCTACTATTGATAAGATACTGATCATTGCATAGGTAGATAACCAGACACCATACGTGACAACATTCCAGTGGGATAAATAAATTGGAACCAGCGCTATCTGCGATACCATGGTGACCGCAATCTGTGCCCAGGATGCTGCACTGCCAGATATTACCCGTGATGCTGTAGACATAAATGAGTCAATTGAATTAAATAATAGGCGTCTCGTTACTGTAGATTTTCCTGTCCATAAGTTGATAATTGAGCCGGAATTTTGATGGATCGTGTACAATAAATTATTACCAGGCATTTTTATCACCTTTAAGCATTTCCGTTACAGTCCACCAACAAATTTTCAAGTCGAGAAGTAATGTGTATTTTTTAATGTAAAATAGGTCGTACTGTAAGCGATGGTGAATTTTAACAAATTTATCCGTAATGCCGCGTGAGCCCCGGACCTGCGCTAAACCAGTAATTCCGGGTAAGGTCGCATAACGATTATGATAGCCTTTCAGAACGCCCCAATAGTTTGCATCATGCTCAACGGCATGTGGTCTGGGTCCGACAACGCTCATATTGCCGAGCAGTACATTTAAGAATTGTGGCATCTCATCTATATTCGTCTTTCTTAAGAATTTTCCGATGCGTGTTACGCGATCGTCATCTTTTATAGCCTGCTTAAAAACAGCATTACGGTCATAGGCCATCGTTCTGAATTTAAAGCAGGAAAACGGTCTGCCATTTCGCCCCGTCCGCAGTTGAATAAAGAAGACAGGCCCTCGTGATTCCAGCTTAATAAGAAGGCCAACCAGTGGAATTAACCATATCAGAATTGATATCGTCATGAGGCTGGCTAACGACAGATCAAATAAGCGTTTGTAGAGACTGATATGTTTTTTTTTGCTAAACAACATGTCAGTCTCTACTTCCTGCTGAAAAGTTTTGACGTTAATAGAAGTTAACATAGTGGATATGTTTTATTATGAGAATACCTTATCGAATTATCACCGGCTACGTTATCAGGATAATATCCATTTTTTTCGGCTTTGCTTTCCGTATACGTAGTCTTCGCTGTAGTTATTGCTGTATTGATAAGCGTCGCTGCCGTCAACAGCATTCAGGATTATATTCAATCGGGGGAACCGATTATCCATATGTAGTTTATCAATCATTCGGAGATGATTCTTGGGCGTGACATTATGACGAACCATAAAGAACGTAGTATCAACCAATGGCGCAATTATTCGCGCATCTGAAACGAGCCCGACAGGCGGTGTATCAATAATTGTATAGTCAAATCGTTCACGAAGCTCCGCAATTAATTGGGCTAGCCGTGGACTGCTCAATAATTCGGAAGGATTAATGGGTATATTTCCACTGGTAACGACATAATAATTGGTGCTCCCGGGAACAGGTGTCAGAACATCGTCAAGAGTGGCTTCTCCCTGTAAATAATCGCTAATACCTATTGTATTAATGAGACCAAAAACTTTATGGAGTTTAGGGGCTCTCAAATCCATATCCAGGATGACGGTTGGTTTATTGACATAAGCCAGACTCATGCCTAAATTGATTGAAACAAATGACTTTCCTTCTCCACTAATGCTCGATGTAAAGAGTAGCACCTGGCTTTCGGTAGCTTCATTCCTTAGCGAGGGTAGACAGGCACGCAATGTTCTAATTTGCTCAGCAATAACGGATTGCCCTTTTGGCGTAATGACCAGGGAGCCTTTCTGCCGTTTTCTTACCAGCTCGCCAAGAATTGGTACTTGTGTAACTTCTTCAACGTCGACCCGGCGCGTTACCCGGTTATTTAAGGCGTCATTACTGGCCACTACAGCAACCGGTATAACGAGTCCTAAAAGGCTGAACAAGGCATAAATAATTGATTTATTTGGTCTAACCGGGTCGTCTTCACTCAAGGCCGTATCGATGGTACGTGTATCAGCCATTGTCGAGGCAAAAGCGACGGCTGTTTCTTCACGTTTCTGGAGCAAGTACGTATACAAACTATTTTTTATAGCTTGTTGTCGGGTAATGTCCATAAGTACTCGTTCTTTCTGCGGAATTGTCCGGATAGCGCCTTCAACTGAACCATTTTTATCGACATATTGGCGTTGCGTACTCAGCAGCATATCCTTCATGGTACGAATCGTACTCGCCATATTATTTTTAGTTAATCTGATTTGGCTATCGACCGCTTCCAGAAGTGGATTTAATTCTGAAGTCGTATGCAGAAGATGATCCCGTTGCTGTTCAAGCTGTGTCAGGTTACTGATAAGGCTCAATAGAACCGGGTCGCTCAAACCAACTACAGCTGGCGTACTTCCTTTGGTGTCGCTTTTACCTTCTATATATTTTTGCAGATCATTCAGTGTAGCCAGCTGAATTTGTACCTGATTCATTAAGGCATCATTTTGTTGTACAGTTTGCAGAAATGTTTGCGCTTGTACACTCAGGTCCGTAATACCCTGATGTGATTTATATTGTTCTACATTTTTCTCGGCCGAGGCCAATTCTCCCGATACTATATTGAGCCGGTCTTCAATAAATTTCAATGTGCTGGCCGCTACTTTATTTTTATCCATTATAGCGGCCTCATTATATTCTCTTATTAGCTGGTTTAAGATAGCTTCTCCTTTGGCTGGTACGGCATCTTCGAGTGAAAGCAGGATTACCGTTGACCCTTTTCCGGTAGGAATTGCATGGAGATTAGTCAGGTAATTTTTGACAGAAGTAGCTCGTTTTGTTACCTGGATAAAATAGGGATTTGAGCTGTCAACGGGTTGCTTTTGGGTTATTATTTTTAACCGGCCATAGGGTGTTTCTATCGCGTGGTTTACCGGATAAACCTGTTCATTTATTTTTACTGCTTTATTACTCAGTACGAATACTTCCAGTGGCTTTTTATATAGCTCAGCTTTTCCTGACTCAACGATTAATTCAATTGGCGAATCTGTATAAATCTCCCGCTTGCCGAAGGTGGTGTTCTGAAAGTAACGTACATCTAAATGAAGTTTTTCTGCAACCCGATTCATAAGGGTGAACGAGCGTAGAATTTCAATTTCGTTTTCAACAACCTGCTTATGAGCAAATACGCCTAATTCTTTTAATGAACTGGATTGTTCACTTCCCTTTTGTTGGTCCTGAACGAGTAAACTAGCTTGTATTTTATATATTGGTTGTTTATTTGATAAATATATATGGCCAATAGTAAGCATTAGTGTCGTAGATAGGAGAAACCAGGGCCATAGTTTACTATACTTTGATAGCAATGCCCTAATATTTAAACCATCTGATTCGACTAATTGATGTTGAGTGTACGTATACGTATTAGCTGACATAATCTGAAAGGTTTTAAATTATTGTTGGTATGAATACTGTATTGATGTTCATTGCTGATTAGAAAACGTAATCACAAACTAGAAAGGATAAAGTAGCTACTTATTAAAAATAAGCACACAATGTCCTGAGCAATTCTTTATTGATAATCGCTTATTGTATGTAATTTCTGCCAACAAATGCTACAGATGGGCAGGCAAAAATTACTGACTAAATTCAGTAAGTGTATGTAGACAGTCCGGAACTGATTAACTGGTTTGGGTTCTAAGTTTATAATTTTAGCCAAGGTGATAGCGAAAAAGCTAGTCATCCTGCGCAAAAACCTTATTGCCGGCTGTTTTATCGTTTACTATATTGAATCGTAAAGCCTAAGCTATACTTCGTTGAGTCTGTTTGCTCTTATACGCGTTAACAAACAGCTCAAAGCGTATTATCAGACGAATAATTGGTAAGTGGGTTATTGAAATAACACTATGAAGGTAAAGAGCTTTTTATAATGTTAAAAGCTGTAAGTGTATGATATGAATTGGTTTATTATTTCTAAGTTTCAGACCTTGCGTTATTTGGTACCATATATTTTGTTTAAGTTTATTTTTATGGGAAATAAGAAAATAATCACTTGTACTTTTTTAGGTGCTAGTATGAATATTCCTCATTATCACCACTGAATAGATAACCCCGGCTTTTGAGCTTCTATGTAGGGATAAGAAGATTGTTTTAAAACAGGATTCAATATTATTTACTGGCTTGATAAGTTATAGCGTACCACAAATTGTATATTTATTAGTATAGTCGATAGGTAGTCTTATTGTGTACGAGTGATTCGCCAGTTACTGGCTTGGTCGCTTTGTAGATAGTGAAATTTAAATTTAATGAAGAAGATAAGAGAAGTTTGTAGGCTCACGGTCAAAATTCCTACCCAGAATGGCCCTTTACGAGCGTTATTATAAAAGTCAACACTTGTTTACTAGGTTGATGCCTATATAGCGAATAAAGAGATCGTTACTGGTCACCGATTACTTTTTTGCTTTTTACAAGTTTGTACTTGCCAAAATACATACTTCGTTCGGGAAGTACGTATTTTGTAGCAAACCGTAATGGCCTTAGATTATCTATATGAAGAAAAGCCCCTTTGTGCCCGGCCCCTGGACAATCCTGTTTTCGATTGTAATTATCGTCTTCGTGCTGCTTGTTATCTGGCTGGTGGGACTAATCTTTTAAGTGCCTGCCAGCAACTGCTGCGCTGTTTTTGACGAACGGGGCGGTGAGAGTAGGCTATACTAAACAGACCGGTGACGAACGCAAACAAATGGCCAATGGGCTATAAGCAAGAAAGCCATGATCAATACGATCATGGCTTTCTTGTTTACACACAACATAGTTACCGAGCAACGAACTTCCGGCATCAACCTAACTTTATAGGTTACCGTTGATTTTCGGTTGTGCTGAATTAAGGCTTCGGCTCGCCTGCCGATGAACTACCACTCGACGCTGCCAACGAGTTTATCCAAGCCGCTATCTTCAAGGCATCTGCTTTGGGAACCTGTGGCATGGGCGGCATTTCGGTAGCGTAGTCGGGCCAGTTGGTTGGCTTTGGATTGTAGATCAAATTCAGAATCTGATCGTTGGTGTATTTACGTTTCGCTACATCGGCGAAAGCCGGGCCAACCTGCCGTTTATTGGCCTGGTGGCAGGCCGCACAGGTGTGGCGGTTAAGAAGGCCTTTTACCTCATCGTAGGTCGGCGCTTTGGCCATTGTGACGGCCTGACCTTCAACCAGTTTAGGTTTAGCACCCGTAACGGGTTTTGCTCCCGCTTTGGCAGGAGTTGCTTTCTTGCCCGTTTCAGCCGCAGCTGGAGTTGCCGGAGTAGCCGCCGAATTTCGGGTGCTTACGTCACTTAAGGCTAATTTTTCACCCTCGGGGATGTTGTTCAGCGTGTAGTAGGCAATTGGGTGAACCAGCGAATAAGAGCCTTCGGCGCCCCGAACGCCATCCAGCGTTAACTGATGGATGTAGTATTTACGTAAGTCGCCCACAATGATTCGGGCTTTCAGCCCATCTGCCGAAACCTTTACGCCTTTCAGGGGTAATGCTTCTTTATTGATCGTCGGGCTGCCGTATACCGCGTGGTATTTATACAGGAAACTCTCGACGCGATACGATGCCAGATCCTCAGCCGATTTCCGATCGACGGGTTTTGTGAATTCGACTTCGAACCCATCGGGCATGGCCTTCACCGTACGCATTTCGAAGGGAATCGCGCCATTCCAGGCTACGCGTTGCAAGCCCTCGTTAGCTTCACCGGCTGATCCCCAGCCCCGGTTGGTTTCACCAACGAACAAGGAGCCATCTTTTGCAAAGGCCATCCGTAATACACCCGACCGGAATCCATTGCGGAATTCAATGGCACCGCCCTGATACTCGCCGTTTACTTTTTCCATAAATACCCGCGAGATCTTGCTCATGCCCTGATCGCCAACCAGCAGTTGACCCGAGAATGGACCAAAAGCACCTTGCGGAATTTCTACGATTTCTGAGTTCGAAATGCCCAGAATGCCGTGGGGTAACCAAACGGCGGGCGTCTGTACATCCACGTTCGGAAACATTTCTTTCAATCCATAGAGCAGGGTAGGTGTCTCGTTCACGACGTTCTCGGGTTTGATAGCCCGGCCGTTTTCATCCCGACGACGGCGTTCGTCGATCTTGGCCACAAACTGTTCGGTTGTGAATTTAACGGGTGAGTTGGCTAGCCCCGTCCAGCGTAAACCCGCCGGATGGCCCGTAAACGAGCCTTTCTTGACGTGGAAAACACCCCCCGAGCCCATCCATTCGCCCTGGTTGTCGGTGTAGAAAAGTTCACCTTCGTAAATACCCAGCCCGCAGGGAGAGCGCATACCGGTTGCCCAGGGTTGCATCGTCCCATTTTCGCTGATCTTCATCGTCCAGCCCCGCCAGGGGACGCGGCTCTCACCCCGCCACCATTCTTCATCGCCGAAGGCCACATTGCCTGTTACAAAGAACTGGCCATCGGGCGCAATCTTCGGACCGAAGCTGTACTCGTGGTAATGACCCGATAACGGCCAGGCGTAAACGGTTTCGAAAATGTCGGCTTTCCCGTTTTTGTCGGAGTCGATCATTTTAGTGAGTTCGCCACGCTGAGCGCAGTAAAAGGCGCCGTCTTTGTAGGTAAGACCCAGAATTTCGTGCAGACCCGAAGCAAATTTGCGGAAGAACGGCTTGCGGCTGGTCGGGTTTTCAACAATCCAGACGTCGCCCCGGCGGGTAGCTACACCCAGGCTCCCGTCGGGCAGTACGGTCATGCCGCCCACTTCGAGCAGCGTACCTTCGGGCGCCGACACTTTCAGAATCTTGAAAAAATCTTCTTCCTTCGGCGATTCCTGAGCCAAAGCAACCGTCAACGTGGCGGCTGTTAGAAGCGTGGTTAGTATTTTTTTCATTCTCTTTAAAACAAGATTGAGTAGGTCACTTTTCCTTTCACCGGAACGATCAGTTCCTGGCGGCCGTTGGCATCCCGAATGGTTGGTTTCGCGCCGGAGGCATCGTCAATACGGACATATTCCTGACCGTCTACCAGATACAGACCGCCTTCCATGGGCGTAATGGTTGATCCGCTAATGAGCCGGGCGTATAAGTCGCTGGCTGGATTGGTGATGGTCACTTCACGTTGAACGCCTTTTCCTTCGGGTAACACCCGAATTTTGTCGTTAATCGATGAGCCAAAGCTCTGATAGCGAAATGTGGGTAGATCGCTTTCGTCCAGCACGTACCCTTTTGGGCGGTAACTGGAACCGGTGGTATCGGCAATCCAGTTGGCTTGTGGCGACGCCAGCTTGCTCAGGAAAAGTACCGGCGCACCCAACCGTTGAACCATGCCCATTGGTCGGGATGAACCATCGCCCCGATCATGCCACATGGGTGTAGCGTCCAGAAACGAACCCCGCCAAACCTGTACCAGGGCACCTTTGTCCAGATCATACGTATAATGCACTTGCTCGGGGCTGCCAACGGAGATCGCGTGCACCACGCGGAGCGTACGTCCCTGCGTATTCTTCTCGCCGGGCATATCCATAAAGCTGCGGAGAACCGTGTTATTGGGTGCATCAATGATAATTGGGTCGACCTCTTCGCCATTGCTACCGGCTCCTTCGCTGATAACAAACTCGCGCACACCGGGTCCGGCAACGGTCAGGCCGAGGGCGGGCTGGGCCCAATCCACAAATTTGGCGTAAAAGAGTTCGAAAGGCAGATCGCCTTTGGGCAGGGTCGCTCTGCCGCTGCCATTCCACCCCCCTGGCGTCACCACCGACTGGTTATTGATCTTGAGCATACCTCCGCCCCCCGGTACGCCGAGGTTGAACCGATACTCGCCGGGTTCGGCCACGCGCAGCGTACCCGAGTACCGAATCAAAAACTCGTTCGGAATTCGGCTGACCGAGGCCGAAAGAACCTTGGTCGCTCCTTCCGATTCGGGAGCGGTTTTGTCATAATCGGGTTCCTTTTCGTATTTGCCCTTGTAAACTGCGTATTTAAGGTTCAGCAGTTCAGGGCGGGGTTTGTCGTAGGCAACGTAGCGGATATTCCGAAACGCCACTGCGCCATGATCACCCTGAAAGCGGAGTGGTCCAAGCGGTTTCTCATCCGCAAATGCCGAGCCACGAGTAGGGCCCGTCAGTTCAACATCCTCCTGGATGGGAACCCCGTTCAGTTCTATTCGGATCACACGCCCATTTTCAGTTTTTTGCGGTACCCCGCCGGACCCATTTGTATTGAAGCGTGGTGCCTGGAATGAGATTTTCATGTGTTGCCATAAGCCCGGTGCGCGGCTGGCGTTCTGACGGGCTGCGTGGCCTTCGTAGCCTTTCTGGCCTTCGGGGCGTTTATCGTCCCAGCGTTCATAAACAGCCCCATTATCATGCACGTTTGGCGTACGAATATCCCAGCTATCGCGTAACTGAATTTCGTAACGGCCTTGCAGGTACACGCCCGAATTGGACTTCGACGCCATCATATAATCGAATTCCAGATCAACGTCGCCGTGCTGAAGTGTGGTGACCAGATCGTATTTGTAGGGGTTTTTGGCATCGGTCGGCATTTTTGCCAGAGGGACATTTACTAAAATACCGGAGCCTTTTTCAGTTGTAATCGTATTGGCTTTAGCCAGGTCAGCCCGAACGTTGCCAACAATGCGCCAGTTGTCGGTGGGGGAGGTAAACGCACTTAAGTCGTTGAGTGGAACGGTAATACCAGGCGCTGGCGCAGGTTGAGCGATTGCCAGCCCAATACCAACCGCCCAGCCTACGCCCATCGACCAGAAAAAACGGGTCGTACTAAGGGGGGTTATCATGAGATAAATAATGAAGTTTTGAGGACTGAAAGTTACATTTTTTCCATGTAAAAGACCGCAAATTGACATTTAACCTATCTTTGGGCGTTTTATAACCGGAATTCTTTAACCCGAATTTTTTTCATGAAAAACTTACCTGTATCGCTGGCCGTTTGCCTTAGCCTTGCCTTTACACATCAGGCGTTAGCCCAGCTTGAACCAACCAAACAAACGCCACAGTCTACCGAGATTTGGGAGCCGGTGCCGCCCGTTGTGACACCCGGTAATTTTTCGGCCAATACAAGCGGCACGACGCCCCCGTCTGATGCCGTTGTTCTTTTCGATGGTAAAAACACGGATCAATGGGTAGCAATCAAAGGCTATGCACCCGCCAACTGGGAAAAAACCAACGAAGGGCCGTTGAAATGGCCGGTAACGGATGGCGTGATGTACTCGACCAAAGGGTTTTCGGCTCGCTCAAAAAAGGAGTTTAATGATTTTCAACTCCACATCGAGTTCAAGACGCCCGAAAAAGTAGAGGGAAACAGCCAGGGTCGGGGCAATAGTGGCGTCTTCTTGCAGGGCCGTTATGAGCTGCAGGTACTCGACAACTACAACAACCCAACCTATGTGGACGGTATGGTCGGCTCGATCTACAAGCAGGCCATTCCGTTGGTAAACCCAAGTCGTAAACCCGGCGAGTGGCAATCCTACGATATCATTTATCAGGCGCCACGGTTTAACAAAGCCGGCATGATGCTCGATTACGCCTACGTAACGGTGTTACTGAATGGTATTCTGGTCCAAAATCACGCAGCAATTCGTGGTACGACGGAGTACATCGGTTATCCAAAAGTTCAGCCCCATGGCGCCGGTCCAATCCTGTTGCAGGATCACGGCAACCCGGTTGGTTTCCGCAATATCTGGGTCCGCGAGTTGTAAGACTTGTAAACACAGTCATTACCTGAACCTGTAAGGAAAGCCTCCGGTGAATACCGGGGGCTTTTTTTGTATACTTGTTGTCTAATTCTAAGCTTAGTCTATAGCCACTACGATGCGTCATTTTATTCTGTTCGTCCTTCTGCTTTTCATATCAACAGCCTGTTCCACAACCACCGTCTACATTGTGCGCCATGCCGAGAAACTCAACGAAACGGATACGACCGACCTGACACCGGCAGGCTATGCGCGGGCAACTGCGCTCGCCGAAACGCTGGCTAGTCGTGGAATCGACTCTATTTTCTCGACGCCCTACTACCGAACCCGCCAAACGGCTCAGGCATTAGCCACACGCATTGGTGTTCCGGTGACAGACTATCCGGCCAAGCCAACCGAAGCCATTGTGAATCGGGTCAACGTGATACGCCATAAAACCGTATTGGTGGTGGGACATAGCAATACGATCCTGGAAATTGCCAGAGGGCTTGGCGCGAAACCCACAATGGCTAAAATAGAATCGGGTGACTTCGACAATTTATTCCGGTTGCGCATTCATCATGGGCCGTTCCGGCACTCGGTGACCTTTTTCTCAAGCACCTACGGCCAGCCAACCGCTCCTTAATGGGCTACTGCTCCTGTTTAGTTACCGCTCCCAGAATGGCAGCTAGCGTATTTTATACACAAAAAGCGGTGATGAGGTTTTAAGCCTTATCACCGCTTTTTGCTTGTACCGGACAGCATCTTGCTGTCTGAGGGAAATCGTCAGTTATTTCGTGACTTGGTTTAGGGCCAGGCGACTCAGACAGCATCTTGCTGTCTGGTACAACGAGTACAACCCTTACTTGACCTGGTCGATTTACTTGGCCTGATCGGTGAAATCGACGACGGTAACTTCCGCCAGCCAAGGACCAACGATGCCGCCAAATGCTTTATGCGCCGGGTGAGGCAGGTAGGCATCGCGATCTTTCTCATTATCGAAGGTCAGGATGAACGCGTGTGTCAGGCCTTTGTTCAGGTTTTCAGGGCTGTTGTTTGTGCCCCATTTGAATCCTTTGATCTGGCTGATCTTCGAGGGCAATGCTTCGAATGCGGCCACAATTTCTTTTACTTTTTCGGCCGTTGTTTCAGGCTTGAACTTAAAGAGCACGATGTGCTGAACAGAGCTGCTTTTCATTTTTTTAACGGGTGGTTCGCCGGTTGGCGTGTGAGCATAGGCCGCGATCGTGAGCAACGAAAGAACGGCGATTGTGAACATATACTTCATACAGCGATCAGGGGTTTGAGCTATAAAGATAAAAAAAATGCCGCCCTACTATGAGCGGCATTATCTGAAGTGCCCGGCGAGCCGCCGGGCACTTCAGATTAAGCTAGTTTTACTTTCAGATTTTCGTCCAGTGCTTCCAGGAAGTCTTCGGTGTTCAGGTAATGCTCACCAGCAACTAACTTCGTACCAGAAGGGTAAGCCGACAGGGCCAGGTCTTTTGTCATTTTGCCGCTTTCGACCGTTTCAACGCAAACGGCTTCGAGGGCGTTGGCGAAATCGATGAGCGCCTGGTTGTCATCCAACTGACCACGGAAAGCCAGACCACGCGTCCAGGCGTAGATCGAAGCAATCGGGTTCGTCGATGTTTTGTTGCCTTTCTGATACTCGCGGTAGTGACGGGTAACCGTACCGTGAGCGGCTTCGGCTTCCATCGTTTTGCCATCGGGCGTAACCAGTACCGACGTCATCAGACCCAGTGAACCGAATCCTTGCGCTACGGTATCCGACTGAACGTCGCCATCGTAGTTTTTACAAGCCCAGACAAAGTTACCTTCCCATTTCAGAGCCGAGGCCACCATGTCATCGATCAGGCGGTGCTCGTAATGAACCTTACCGGCAAATTCAGTGTCGTAGATTTCCTGGAAAATATCCTTGAAACGACCGTCGTATTTTTTCAGGATCGTGTTCTTGGTCGAAAGGTATAACGGCCAGTTTTTCTGCATCGCCATGTTGAAACAGGCTTTGGCAAAACCACGGATCGATTCATCGAGGTTATACATACCCATGGCTACACCAGCGCCGGGGAAGTTGAATACGTCATATTCCAGCACCGTACCATCTTCGCCTTCGAACTTCATGGTCAGCTTCCCTTTGCCCGGTACCAGAAAATCGGTTGCGCGGTACTGGTCACCAAATGCGTGACGACCAACGATGATCGGGTATTTCCAGTTGGTTACTAGCCGTGGAACGTTATTCATCACGATAGGCTCGCGGAAAACGGTGCCATCCAAAATGTTGCGGATCGTGCCGTTCGGCGACTTCCACATCTGTTTCAGGTTGAACTCTTTAACGCGATCTTCGTCGGGGGTAATGGTTGCACATTTAATACCGACACCAAACTCTTTGATTGCGTTGGCTGCATCAATCGTTACCTGATCGTTGGTTTCATCGCGATACTCGATACCCAGGTCATAGTATTTAATGTCAACGTCAACGTAGGGCAGAATCAGCTTGTCTTTAATGAATTTCCAGATGATACGGGTCATTTCGTCGCCATCCAGTTCGACAACCGGATTTGCCACTTTAATTTTTTCCATTTGACTTGATTATAAACGATTGAAAACGATACGAAAACTTGACAGGGCCGCCTGCTCGGTGCAAAAGTAGTGAAAGCGGGGCAAGGGAGAAAATGAAAAGAAACAAGTCTGTGCCTGATTCCCATGCGGGTTCAGTGAATGCATAAGTCGGTTGAGTCTGTATTGTTTTCAAGTCTTCGCCTGTTTCTGAATGAATGACCGAAGACGTCGCGCTTCTCTCATTTATTTATATAAGAGTGATTTTTAATAATAGGTAATACGCCATTTAAGCTATTTATCGGTACATTTATTGGTTCGTATTGGAAAAGCCTAAACAAAATTTGGTATTACTTATGAAAAACTGTACAAAATTAGTACTTGTCTTCTTTTTGATCCCGGCCGTACTCTTCGGGCAGTCAAAAAAGGGAGCCAAGGGCGGAGATAAACTAGATAAACTCAAAGCTGAGGCCATGGCCGCTGTGGAGGCCAACAAGGAGCAGGCTCAGCAAATCAACGATATGTTGTTCAGCTTTGCCGAACTGGGCTTTCAGGAAGAAGAGTCGTTTAAATACCTAACGACGCTCCTCGAAAAAGAAGGCTTCACGGTGAAGAAAGGCGTTGCCGGAATCCCGACGGCCTGGATCGCTACATGGGGGTCGGGGAAGCCGCTGATCGCTATTGGCTCCGATATCGACTGTATTCCCAAAGCCAGTCAGAAACCCGGTGTGGCTTACAAAGACCCGATTGTTGAGGGGGCTCCGGGCCACGGCGAAGGCCATAACTCCGGGCAGGCACTCAACATTGTGGCGGTGCTGGCGGTGAAGAAACTGATGGAACGGGAAAAAATTCCCGGCACGCTCATGCTTTGGCCGGGCGTTGCGGAAGAACTCGTGGGTACCAAAGCGTTCTACATTCGGGATGGCTACTTCAAAGATGTGGACGCCTGTATTTTCACGCACGTGGGGAATAACCTCGGTGTTTCCTGGGGCGATAACGGCTACAACGGCCTGGTATCGGTTCGGTTCAACTTCGAAGGTCAGGCAGCTCACGCAGCGGGTGCCCCCTGGCGCGGTCGGTCGGCGCTGGATGCGGTCGAGTTAATGAACATTGGCTGGAACTTCCGGCGCGAACACCTCGAATTGACCCAGCGCTCGCACTACGTTATCTCCGACGGGGGCGATCAGCCCAATGTGGTCCCTTCCAAAGCCGCCGTCTGGTACTACTTCCGTGAACGTACCTATCCGAAAATCAAGAAGCTTTTCGAAACGGGGGTCAAGATGGCTGAGGGAGCTGCTATGATGACCGACACCAAATTCACTTATGAAATTCTGGGGTCGGCCTGGCCGGTGCACACGAACCGCCCGATTGCTGCGGCCATGTACGACAACATCAAGAAAGTAGGTTTGCCCACCTGGACCGACGATGATCAGTTGCTGGCCCGGGCTTCTCAACTGGAATTGCAGGCACCTAAGGTGGAAGGTCTGGCCGTCAAACTGGATTCGATGGGTATGCCGACATCTACGGCTCCTGTGGTGATGATGGGTGGCCAGGCGATGACGCCCATGGGGGGCGGCTCGGATGATATTGCCGATATCTCGTGGTCACTACCAACCATCGTTCTGCGCTACCCTAGTAACATTCCAGGCCTGCCTGGTCACCACTGGGCTAATGCTATTTCCATGGCGACGCCTATTGCGCACAAAGGTATTGTGGCAGGTGCCAAAGCGGAGGCTATGACTTTGCTGGATATGCTGCTGAAACCGGAGATTATCAAGGAGGCCTGGGCGTATTACAAAGACGAACAGACCAAAGATATCAAGTACGAATCGTTGATTACGTCTAAGGAGCAACCGGCAATCTATCTGAATAAAAAGATTATGACCGAGTTCAAACCCAAGCTGGAGAAATTTTATTACGACCCAAGCAAGTACAAAACGTACCTGGAGCAATTGGGTATCAAGTACCCAACGGTGCGCGACGATCAGCGGGAAGCGGTGAAAAAAGAAGTGGAGAAGGAGAAGGCTGCGGCTAAAGTTTCGTCGTCGTCCTCGAGGTAATTTCTAAGGAGCAAGTCTATATATCCGAACGGGGTCTTTACTCACTATGAGTAAAGACCCCGTTCGGATATTCCAGTTTTAGAGCAATTAGTTCAGCACCACCTTCACCACCACCGGCTGGTGATCGGATGGATATCGTTGCTCTTTAGCGTCGGTCAGGACGCCATATTTTAGCACATCGAATTGCTTGCTGACAAAGATGTAGTCGATACGATTGTCCATAGGCGCATCGAATTTGAAGCTGTTGAACGTGCCTTCGGGGCCATAGGGAGGCATTTTGGTTACGTTATGCGCGTCGCTCAGCAGCGTCTGGATGGTCTTGACCTGCTCCGTTTCGGGCGTTGAATTCAAGTCGCCAACGAGGATAACGGGGGTGTTCTTCGCAATCGCCTTGATCTTCTCGACCATCAGTTTCCCCGACTGCCGACGGGCTTCAACGCCCTGGTGATCGAAATGGACGCTGAAGAAATAGAAGTTCTTCTTCGTTTTCAGGTCGTTGAACTTTGCCCACGAGCAAATCCTGTTGCAACAGGTAGCATCCCAGCCCTTGCCGGGTTTGTCGGGTGTTTCGCTCAGCCAGAAGTTACCGGACTCCAGAGGTTTAAACCGGTCTTTTTTGTAGAAAATCGCCGAGTGCTCGCCCGCTTCCTTCCCGTCATCACGACCCGCGCCCAGAAACGCGAATTCAGTCAGTTCGGCTACATCATTTAACTGGTCGCGCAGGGCTTCCTGAGTTCCGAACAGGTCGAACTCATGAAACCGAATTAACGCTTTTACATTCTCTTTCCGGTTCGGCCAGGCGTTCACGCCGTCGCCTTTATTGTTGTAGCGGAGGTTGTAGGTGGCAACCGTAATTGGGGTATCTTTTTGAGCGAACGTAGTTGTTGTTAGTAAACTGCCAAGCAGGATAAAAAGCAAAATGCGCATTTTGGTTGAGTTTAAAGGGATTATTAATTTGTGGTTTGTAGTCTGTGGAGCTCCAGGTGGCGCTGGCCATAAGACCCTCTACAGACTACAAACCATAAATTAGCTTACTTCTACCAGCCTGGGTTCTGGCCTAATTTCGGATTAATCAATCGGTCGGTCTCCGGAATGGGGTAGAGGTAGAACTTTTCATCCCATTTCCGTGAAATGTTATTTAGCCAGGTCAACTCCCCGAACGTATCGTTTTTCAGGCGCTGTGGATTCGTTACGCCGTTGACCGTTTCGGCCACATTGATGTACGTTACGCCCGGCAGTTGGGTGGCGGGTTTGACCTTGTAGAAAACGACATCGTTCTTACCGTCTTCGTTCAAATCCAGCGGTGTGTCGAGGGCCGGTACGTAGAAACCGTTCCAGGTCTGCTCCATCAATGGTCCCCGGTTCCAGCGGATAATATCGGAGAACCGGAAGCCTTCGAACACCAGCTCGATTCCCCGTTCGCGACGAATTTCCAGCAGGGTTGCGTCCGAAATATCCGGGAAATAGTTGGCTTTCAGGTACGGATCAACGACCACCGGCTTGACCGATAAGCCTGCCGTAATACCTGCCCGTTTCCGCAAAGCGCCCACGGTTTTCGACCAGTCTTCGTTGGTGAGCGTACCCAGTTCGGTTTTGGCTTCGGCGTAGTTAAGCAGGATTTCGGCATAGCGCATGAGGGAAATAGAATTGATGTTGCGCGTGCCGCCATCGTAATACGTATCGTCCAGCGACCATTTGATGGGCATGTAACCCGTGTAGGTGTAAGAAAAAATGGGTGGCGCAGGCTCAACCGCTCCGGCGTTCGTGCGGGTGTAATTGCCCATCCGAATCGTCTGTTGCAGGCGCTTGTCGCGGCCTTTTACTTCGTCCATGAACGTCAGCGTCTGGTAACCCGGCTTATCCGTAAAGGGTGTTCCATCGATGTTCAGATACGTATTGACAAACGTTCTGATAAGGCTTACCCGCGAGCCATACGTAGCGCTGGTCCACCACCAGTTGGCGTCATTATACACGCTCAATGTGGCATCTGAAACGGCCGACAGCATGATCTCGTTGGTGACCGGTGTGTTGTTGATGAACAATTGCCGGTAGGATTTATCCGTACCGCCCGTTTCGTTGAGGCTGAATCCACCTTCTTTCATCACGACATCGGCGGCTTTTACCGATTCATTCAGCCACTTATCGGCAGTGCTGCCCAGGCTATAGCTGGTCCGGTATTTCCGGAAGGTGCCCTCAAACAAGCACACCCGCGACTTAAACCCGTACGCTACGTATTTGGTAACCAGGCTGCGGGTATTGTCGCCGGTCGTTTTGATATTCTGGGTAGCATAATCGAGGTCGGCCAGCACCGAATCCATCACCGTGGCGCGTGGGTCGCGGCCATTATACAACGTCGGATCATCGATGGTCATGGCTTTCCCAATCCAGGGCACATCGCCAAACCGCTTTACTTTATCGAAATAAAACCAGGCTCTGAAAAAGCGGGCCAGTCCAATATAATGCCGACGGGTTTCGGCGGGAACGGTCGGGTCGGTGCAGTTGGCAATAAAGTAGTTGATGTTCCGCAACGGTCGCCAATCCCAACCCGTGCTCTGACGAGGGCCATAGGCCCCATCCCGCAGGAAGTCCGGCACCTGCGTGCGGGCTGAGAAATCAGCCATTTCGTCGCTTCGGATAATATCGTTTCCGTTGGGCAAAACGCCCGTGTTTGTACCTTCGTAAAATGAGTTTACGTATAAATCCAGTCCGCCAGTATTACTAAATACCGCTTCTCGGGAGGCAGTGGATTCCGGGATCTGTTCCAGCTCACTGCATCCGGCCGCAAAAAGGCCGATCAGGAGAAGCCAGCTATAGTTTGTGTTCATAAGTAATCAAGGTTTTGGTTAGAACGTGGCCGATAATCCCATGGTGAAACTCTTCAGAATCGGGTAGTTATTGCCGTTGCCACTGCTGTTGCTGTTGGGGTCATTGTTCGTTGGCGGGCTCAACACGGTATCGGAACGGCCAATATTCTCAATGTCCAGGTCCCGGGTGATTTTATATAATGGTGACCAGGAGAAGAGATTTTCGCCCGATACAAACACCCGTGCACTGCTCATCCCCACTTTCTGAATCAGCGTTCGGGGTAGGTTGTAGCCAAACTGAATATTCTTCATCCGAACGTAAGCCGCGTTTTGCAGATACTTCGTTTGCGCCTGGGCCAGTTCGCCCGAGCCGTTCTGCGCAACATAGCCCCGGTAGCGGGGGAGATACGCGTCGGGGTTTTGCTCCGACCAGATGTTGCCCAACTGCCATTCGGGTATCTTGTTGTAGGGCCGGTTGTACTGGCCCCAGAAAATACCGGCTTCGGAACCCGGCCACCAATCCTGCTTCCCAACGCCCTGGAAGAAGGCCGAGAAAAAGAAGTTGTTCCAGTCAGCGTTAAGCATTACACCATACGTATACCGTGGTGTCGAGTTGCCGATAATCCGCCGGTCGCCGGGGTTACCTACGGTGTTGTCGCCGTTGTTAATGACGCCATCGCCGTTGAGGTCGCGGAATTTAATGTCGCCGGGGAGCAACTGGCCCGTGTTGGAGGCTTTGTAGAGGGTTTGCTTCGCCGATTTGGCGATGTCATCCGTCGAGGTGAAGAACCCCGCCGTTTCGAACCCCCAGATTTCCCCCAGTTTCTGACCCGCATAATAATCCGTCAGGCGCTGGTTCGGATTGTTGAACTTGTCGATGGTCGCCTGGTAATCGGACATCGTTAGCCGAACTTCATAATTGAAGGGCTTGCTGGCCACTTTACCTTTATCCCGCCAGGTCAGCACGGCTTCCCAACCTTTAGTCGTCAGGTCGGCATAGTTTCCTTTAGGTACGTCGGTGCCGAAAACGGCCGGTAGCGTCATGCCGGTTGTGAACATGCCCGTTGTTTTGCGGATGTAGGCGTCGCCCGTAAAGGTCAGGCGATTATTGAGCATACCCAAGTCGATGCCCAGGTCGGAGGTGGTGGAGGTTTCCCAGGTCAGACCGTTCGGAATAACGGTGGGCTGCCCCGTTTTTTGTGGTTTCACCCCATTCAGCACCCGGCCCGATTGAGAGATGGCAAACTGTTCCTGAAAGGCGTACGAACCAATACTGCCGTTACCCAGTGAGCCGTATGACGCCCGGATTTTCAGATCGGTAATGGCTTTTGGCGATACTTTCCAGAACGGCTCATTCGACACGCGCCAACCACCCGAAACGGATGGAAAAAAGGCATATCGCTGATCGGTCGGGAATTTGGACGATCCGTCATAGCGGCCATTCAACTCCACCAGATAACGTTCTTTGAACGCATAATTTAGCCGGTAAAAACCACCCAGAATGGCCCATTTTTCCGAGCCACCACTGGTCGTGATAGACTGTCCCAGGGCGAGGTTAATGTCTTTGGCATCGGGATAGATCAACCCGTTTCGCACGAGTTCGAGCCGTTTAAAGTTCGATTGCTCGTAGTTGTAGCCAACCAGCGCTTTCACGTAATGATTTGGGCTGAACCGTGGCTCATACTCAGCGTAGAGGTTTGTGGCTAGGTACTGCGTTTCCCGGTAGAGATTTTGCAGGTCATTGTAGTTCGTACCAACATACTCGATCACGCCTGGTTTGCGGCTGTAGGGAACCGGCACGCGCGTCCGGAATTCATTGTTATCGGTCGTCTGGAACGTAAAGTTGCCATTTACCCGAAGCTTATCGTCGAAAAATTTGGTCGAGAAATCGGCCGTATTCCGGAACACGCGCCGATCCATGTCGATGCCATTTTTGCCATACCAGAAGTCGCCGACGGTGTAAGCCGCCGAGTAGGTCAGCGTGCCATCGGGGTTGAACATTGGCGCCACGGTGTGGCCTTCATCCGAGATGTTGCGCCAGATACTGCCGCCCTCGCCCACGTTCAACGGATTGTGGTACTTCATGGACGAGAAGTCGGCGTTGTTGCCAATCTTCAGCCACGGATACAGCTGGATAGAGCCTTTGGCGCGTAAACTCAGAATTTTGTAATCATCAGAGTTGTACTTGAAAATACCGTCCTGGGTATAATACCGGCCTGTTACGTAAAAGTCAGCCTTGCCGCTGCTGCCCGAAAACGACAGGTTATGCTCCGTGGCACTGGTGTTCTTTTTGTAAAGCTCGCCGTACCAATCCATGTTTTCGTAGTACACATACTCGCCCGTGGTGGGGTCAACGGCTGTTTTGGGCAGGCTGGGATCGTTATTCCGGCGTTCCAGTTCCGTCAGGTAAGCGGGCGAAAACTTCACCGTCTTGTTGATGTTCTGGGGCGTCTGCGAGTAGTCGTTCCAGGCCGACCAGCCCTCGTTGAACATCTTCCCAAATTGATACCCATTCGTTACGTATTTCGGAACCGTCGTTGGGCTTTTGATCGAATGGTTGACCGAATAGGTAATGCTCGTCCGATCTTTCGTTGGACTTTTGGTCGTAATCAGCACAACGCCAAACGCACCCCGCGCCCCGTAGATGGCGGCCGAAGCAGCGTCTTTCAGCACCGAAACGGTGGCTACATCATTGGGGTTCAGACGGCTGGGATCGCCTTCAACACCATCGATCAGAACCAGCGCACTGCCCCCCTGCCCAATGGACGTTGTGCCCCGGATGTTGTAAGACGGCGATTGCGTTGGTTTCCCATCGCCCATGGTTAAGTTGAGGTTAGGAATGGTTCCCTGTAAACCCTGGCTCAGGTTGGGTAATGATCGGTTTTCGAGCACTTCGCTCGTGACCTGATCAACGGCACCCGTCAAATTAACTTTCTTCTGAGTACCATAACCTACGACTACTACCTCGTCCAGCGATTTGGAATCGGCCTTGAGCGTTACGCTCAGCACGCTTTGATTACCCACTAAAATCTCCTGCGGCAAGTAGCCAACGAAGGAAAAGATCAGGGTCGCCGAACCATCCGGAACCGTGATCTTATACTGACCTTTGGCATCGGTCGTGGTGCCGCGTTGCGTACCTTTTACAACAACGCTGACGCCCGGCAGCACCTCACCTTTCTCATCGCTGATTGTACCCGTTATGGTCTGATCAGCACGGGCCACGGTCAGAAGCGAAAAAGTAGTGCTGGGTTTAGTTTGATGAGACAACGCTTTAGGAAGCGTTTCCTCGGCTAAGGCCAGGTCACAGCATGCACCCAGCAGCAGAAACTGTAGAGGCATTATCCTGACGACCGACATTCTGTTCAGGTAAAGAGGTTTCATCATGTTCGTGGTATGTTCATAAAAAAGGAGGAACTAACAAATTTGTAGAGTTGCTCTATGGAACTACATATAGAAGTGAGCGTTAAAATCCGCTTAGTGCGCTGCAAAAGTAGTGGTGGCCATATTAAGGGACCGTTAACGATACCGGGCGTATGTTAAGCTTTTTTTACTGGCTGGATGCTCTGCTGGCTGTAGCGAACAGCGTATAAACACAAATACCCGGCAGTCTAAATCGACCACCGGGCATTCACGTAGGTGAGGGTAGAAAATATTACTTGTTCGTGCTGGTGTGCGCGTGCCGTATTTCACGTGCCATGTTCATGAGCCGTTTCCAGCATCGGCCAATGGTTTTCTTATCTTCTACTTTTTTATCTTTTGCGACCGCCGTTGTTACCGCTGGTTCTGGTTTAGCTGGCGCGTTTCGGACTAAAACAGCTGTTTTGTCCAGATTGACCGGTCGTGTTTGCGTGTCTATAAGGGGTACTTTGGTCAAGAGCGATGTAGTCGTGAAGGCATCTCGCGCGGGCATCGCGCTGACTTCTGAAGAGATAAGCGGGCAGATTAGTAGCGAGGCAATGGAAAAATAACCCGTTGCGGTTCTTCTTAAATTGATTCTCATAAAGAAATTGAGTTTAGTATCCCTATTGATGTACATCTATGACGACTGCAACGTGGAATGCCTTCATCACAAATATATGTAATAGTATTATTGCTTCATATATTTGCATTAAGTAATTGTAAAATAATTAGTCTACTGGTGGCTGCTGCAAACACAGTGCCAACTTTTTTTTGCCTGGCTACTATTTTTGCCGATCAATATACTGTCAGGAAAGAAAGTTCTTATGGATTTGGGTGCGGGTAGCGAGATTGTCGCAATTCCCTGCAAACAGATGAAGAGCGGATATGCGAGAATAACGTACAAGCTCATCTTAGTAGTATGTCTCTGCAAAAACGCCCGACAGAAACTGTTATCTTTGTGTCATTGTTTGTGATAGACTATGTTTGAGAACCTTCAGGATAAATTAAATAAGGCCATAAAGACCTTAAAGGGACAGGGCCGTATTACCGAAATCAACGTTGCCGCGACGATTAAAGAAGTCCGTCGCGCGCTGACAGATGCCGACGTTAACTATAAAGTGGCGAAGGAAATCACGGATCGTATTCGTGAAAAAGCACTCGATCGCAAGGTGCTTATATCGGTTGAACCCGGCCAGTTGTTCGTCAAGATCGTGCAGGAAGAACTGACCGAACTGATGGGAGGGGAAGCCCAAAGCATCAATATCAAAGGTGATCCGGCGATCATCCTGATCGCGGGTTTACAGGGTTCTGGTAAAACAACCTTCTCAGGTAAGCTCGCTTCATATCTCAAAAAGCAGGGTCGGGGTGTGCAACTGATTGCCGCCGACATCTACCGTCCGGCTGCTATCGACCAGTTAAAAGTGCTGGGCGAGCAGGTTGGGGTAGAGGTTTACGCGGAGCCAGAAAACAAAAATGCCGTTGAGATTGCCCAGAACGGTATTGCTCTGGCTAAGAAAAATGGGAAGAAAATAGTCATTGTGGATACCGCCGGTCGTTTGGCCGTCGATGAAGCCATGATGCAGGAGATCGAAGCGCTGAAGAAAGCCATTGCTCCTAGCGAGACGTTGTTCGTTGTGGATTCCATGACCGGACAGGATGCGGTCAATACCGCCAAAACATTCAACGAGCGGCTAAACTTCGACGGTGTCGTGCTGACCAAACTCGACGGCGATGCACGGGGCGGAGCGGCCCTATCCATCAAGACGGTCGTTAACAAACCCATCAAGTTCATCAGTACGGGCGAAAAAATGGAAGCCCTCGACGTGTTCTATCCTGATCGGATGGCGAGCCGGATTTTGGGCATGGGTGATGTTATTTCTCTGGTAGAGCGGGCGCAGCAGGCATTCGACGAAGACGAAGCCAAGCGCATCAATGCCAAAATGCGGAAGAACCAGTTCGACTTCGACGATTTCCTGTCGCAGTTGCAGCAGATCAAGAAGATGGGTAACGTCAAAGACCTGCTTGGGATGATTCCGGGGATGGGCAAGATGATCAAAGACCTGGACATTGACAATGACTCGTTCAAACCTATCGAAGCCATCATTAGCTCGATGACGCCTAAAGAACGCAGTCGCCCCGATATTATCGATGGCAGCCGCAAGAAACGCATAGCTGCCGGTAGCGGCACGAACATCACGCAGGTGAATAACCTGCTGAAGCAGTTCGATGAGATGCGGAAGATGATGAAGAAAATGAACACCATGCAGGCATCGGGCAAAATGCCTAAGATGACGCGGTAAGAGTGGTCTTGGGTTTGTGGTTTACGGTTTGTTGTTCACGTCAGCCAACGACAAACTGTAAACCACAAACTTTATAAAGCCAGGTAGTAGGCCCGTTTTGCGGGCTCAAATCGTTCAATGGCGTAACGAAGGGCCGTACGGGGCATCTTGCTGACGTTGTCGTGCAGAAACTCTTCCAGCGCATCTGCATTGCGTTTGCCCACCTCCCTGAGCATCCAGCCGACAGCTTTGTGAATAAGGTCATGCTTATGAGGCAACAGCTGTTCGGCAATGGCAAACGTGTCGCTGAACTGACCCGCCCGAATCAGCGATAAGGTGGACACGATCGCTATTCGCTGGCTCCATAAGTTAGTTTCGCTGGCTAGTTCGTAAAGAAACGATCGGTCGTTCTTCAGGGCGTATTTGCCAAGAATATGGGTACAGCTAACATCGACCAGATCCCAATTATTGATGTAGCGTCGATTGGCCAGGTAGCGTTCCCGAATGATTGCCTGCTGAGCCGGAGTCGTTTTACTGGATTGATTGACCCAAATAAGCAACCCGACCATTCTGCATTCGTGGAGCGGGTCCTGTACTAATTTTTCTACTTCTGTTAATGATAGATCGCTGTATTGGTTGACTATCACCCGTTGTTGGGGCATTGAAAGTCCCAGAAATTGATCACCTTCGGCATATTGGCCCGGTCCGGTCTTGAAAAAACGGGCTAGGGCAGTGGCCCGCTCCGGCTGGGCCAGACTTATCAATGTACTTCTGACATCGGTAGAAGTTAATTCCATATGAACAAAAGAAAAGGCAGAAATTCGCATGAATCTCTGCCCATTAGCTGGAACGTAAACTACGTCTGATCAATCATTTAATTTCGAACGCACAAACTCCTGTTCAGACAACATGGGTAGGGAGTAAAGCATGGTCCTGTTCCGTTCGAAAGTCGGTCGGTCAAGGTCGGCTGCCAGGTATTGTCCTTTTGTAAAAGCCTCTACCATGCGCTTGATCATGTCGGCATCGCTGGGACGCTCTTCATCGTCGAGCAACAGCACATCGGCTTCATCCTGATAGGGACGAATAATGCCGGGCGTTTCGGGACGAATGATCGTTGTACCGTTGTAGCTGGTTGGCGTTTGCTTGTCGTCCGACTTAACACTTAATCCTGGAAGAGCGGGATCAACGTCTTCGCCGTCGCTATCGACCAGTACCAGTTCTTCTTTGGTATCCTCTTGGTCCTGACTGCCTTCGGGGAAATCAACAAGTACAGACTCTGGCTCAGGCGCAGCAGCAACCTCAGGTAAGGTCGTATCCTTCAACTGATCCATCAGGGTCGTGGTGCCGTCGAAGCCTGCTGCAATGATCGTTACGCGCAGATTTTCGCCAAGGTTATCGTCCGTAATGGCGCCGAACTTAAACATCTTGGCTTCGCTCTGAATTTTTTTAGCGACGTGCTCCGAAATAGCCATCTGTTCTTTCAACCGCATGGCATGTTCCTTGCTCGATGAGATTGTGAGCAGAATCCGTTTGGCTCCCCGAATATCATGGTCATTGAGCAATGGCGAATTCAGAGCGGCTTCGATAGCCCGTAGCGCACGGTCTTCGCCCCCGATCTCGGCCGATCCCATTACGGACTGCCCAGCCTGTTCGAGGACTTTCTTGACGTCGGCAAAGTCAGCGTTGATATCGCCCTGTGTCGTAATGATCTCTGCGATACTTTTCACCGCGTTCGCCAATACATCATCGGCATGCGCGTAGGCTTCTGTCCAGGTTAGTTCGCTATACAACTCTGCTAGCTTATCGTTCAGGACAACCAGTACTGTATCGCAGCTGTTCTTTAGTTTCTCGATACCCTCGCGGGCCTGCTCTTTCTTGTCGGTTCCTTCGTACCAGTACGGGGCCGTCACAACAGCCACGGTTAGTAGGCCCATTTCGCGTGCCACCTCAGCGACTACAGGCGCTGCGCCCGTACCCGTACCACCGCCCATGCCTGCCGTAATGAACACCATTTTGGTAGGAGGAGCCAGCAAATTTCGAATTTCATCAATACTGGCACGAGCCGCATCTTCACCGGCTTTGGCTTCGGTACCTGCGCCCAATCCATCGCCTAGTTGCAGCTTGGTTGGCACGGGGTTACTCATAAGGGCTTGGCGGTCAGTATTGCATACCGCAAAACTGACATCCTGCATTTTTAATTTGTGCATGTGCTTGACGGCATTGCCGCCCATGCCGCCCACGCCAACAACCTTAATAATGATTGGGTTGTCGTCTGGAAGTTCGAATCTATAGCCCTGACTATTCATCGTGTGGGTATGTGGTGTCTGTTCGTTGTGAAAACTGCCTGCTTGCCTTTGTTCCGGCTTAGACCGGTTTTGGTCGATCATCAATACGTATCGGTTTCGTTACCCCGGGTTGGTTGAAGTGCTTCTTTAAGCTTATCAAACCAACTTTTCTTCGGTTCGGGCTCGGGCATCTTAACGCTGGATGGCGGTTTGGTGGTGCTGCTTCCTGTTGGGTAAACGGGGCGAACGGGAACAACAGGCTGCTCGTCTTCTTTGTAAGCCCGATTCGGATCACTGATAAACGAGATTCGGTTATCAATCGTTTTGTAACCCGCCCAGACCAGACCCACAGCCGTGGCATATGCCGGGTCGCCCACTAAGTCGGCCCGGCCATTGGGTTCAAGATGCTCCGGATAACCAACGCGAACTTCTTCAACACCCGTTACCCGACCAAAAATGTGCTCGACACCTGGAATCAGGGCCGACCCGCCGGTCAATACAATACCGCCCAGTAACTTGCCATCGTAGCCCGACCGAATAATTTCTGCCTGAACCAGGGCGGCAATTTCACGGAGCCGGTCTTCAATAATGACGGCTACATTTTTGAGTAGCACATCTTTAGGCTTACGGTTGCTAAGGCCCGGTACGGCAACAACTTCGTTGAGGTTGTATTCGCCGGGGTTAGCGCTGCCAAATTTTTTCTTGAGGAGTTCGGCCTGATTGGGGAGAATTTTGCACCCAGCCTGAATATCAGACGTCAGGCTGTTTCCAGCCCAGGGAAATACGGCGACATGGCGTAATACATTTCGGTAATAAATAGCCATTTCGGTAGTGCCACCCCCAATATCGACCAGAGCAACGCCCGCATATTTCTCTTCGTCGGTCAACACCGCCAGCCCCGATGCCAGCGCCGACAGCATCATGGTATCCTGCGCCAGGTTGTTGCGCAGAATGCATTTGCGAATGTTTCGGGCTGCGTTGGCCTGGGCTGTAATGAGTTGAAAATCAGCACCTAGTTTAACGCCGTTTCGGCCAACCGGTTGATTGACACTGGTTTCGTTATCGACCACAAAGTCCATTGGTAAGACATGGATAATTTCCTTGTCTGCCGGAATAGAGGTACGATACATATCATTGAGCAAGTGGTCAATGTCTTCGATCTGCACTTCATCGCCCGAAGACGACCGGGTAATGCTACCGCTTGACTTGACCGACGTTACGTGCGAACCACTGAAGCTGACGTTAACCAAATGAATGTTTAAATTCGATTGGTTCGATGCATCAGCGACTGCCCGTTTAATGGCATTTACTGTATTATTGACATTGACAACAGAGCCTTTTGCTACGCCATCGGTCAAGTTCGTTTCGCCCACACCCAATACTTCGAGTGTTTCCTGTTCTTTATTGTTTCGAATCAATCGACCGGCAACCGCACATACTTTGGTGCTGCCAATGTCCAGACCCACCACTATTTTCTCGTCCATGCCCGTTGGTATCATTCGCACACTATTTGATTTCGATACTGAACGCTTACCCGACTATATCGGTCCCAACCTTTAGCCGGTAGAACGTCTGTATACACTAGTTTCAATTTCTTCAGTTTCTCGTCTATTTCCGTCGGTGGCCCAAAGTCAATGGTATGATTACCCACTTGAGGCCACATCGTTATCTCGCCCCGCTCATCGACCGACAATTCGGTAATCTGTGCCCGCCAAAAGGGATCATCATGAATCCGTTTCAGCAAGTCCAGCAACGGCCTGTTTCGCTCATTGGCTAGCGAACGGTTCTGGGCAAAATAACTACCCGTCAAAACCGGCACACGAGCCGAGTAATTCATTGATACCGGAAAAAAACGCCCTTCTTCACTTACATACTGTCCTGATACCTGTCGCGCTCCATCACCCGAAGGCATTAGCCTAGCCAACGGGCGGGGTTGCTCAATCACGACGAGGAGACTACCGCTTAAGTCGCGAAAAACCTGGCATTTTTTTACTAAGCCATGTTGTTGTAACCTCGTTTCCAGCTTACGCAAATCGACCTCGCCATAATTCTCACCAATAACCGGATCTGCTCCCTGATTGGTCAAATACCCCATCACATCCCGACGCGTCAGAAAACGATGACCATCAACCTGATCCAACTGAATAATTACCTCACGGACAGACTTTTGGCCATGCCGAATTTCGGTAAAAGCAATGAGCCCAAACAGGCATAAAACACTTCCGGCCGTGAGTAACCACTTTTTGGATGAATTAAAGGTAGAAAACATCTGTAAATAAGCTGGATTGTTTCTTGGATATATTTATCTATTGGTCTACAAGTATGTTTTTTAAAGGAATTAACATTTGGTCAATGTCTCCCGCACCAATGGTTACAAGTAATGTGGGTTTCATTTGTCGAAGAACGTCCGGTAATTCAGCTTTGGTGCATTTTTTCTTTGTTTTCGAGTGAACGTCCTTAAAAATCAAATCTGAGGTGACGCCTTCTATGGGTAATTCACGGGCCGGATAAATATCCAGTAGAATAACATGGTCGGCTAACGACAAACTTTCTGCAAAACCTTCGGCAAAATCCCGGGTACGACTAAATAAATGGGGTTGAAAGATAGCCGTTACTTCCCGATCTGGATAAAGTGCCTTCACCGATGACAGAAAGGCCTGTACCTCAGCCGGGTGGTGAGCGTAGTCATCGATAAATACGACAGAATCAGTTTTCAGGATGTACTCGAACCGACGGCGAACCCCTCGGTAACTATTGAGTGCCAACCGAATAGCCTCCGGCGAGACGCCGACTTCAAGCGCAACGGCTCCCGCAGCCACCGCATTCTCGACATTGTGGAAGCCCGGAACGGTCAACTGAATGTCGGTAATAACACCGCCTGGGTAAACCAGGTCGAAGATGAACGTAGCCTGCTCGATCCGTAAGTTCTGGCTATAATAGTCCCCTTCCGTCAATGAATAGGGGCGAACCGAGGCCTTTGTTTTATCGGCAAGGGACAAGCCCTGCTTCATGAACAGCACACCCTCGGGCTCGATCTGGCTCACAAATTTGCCAAATGAGTCGAGAACAGCGTCATGGGCTCCATAAATGTCCAGATGGTCGGCATCGGTGGAGGTGACAATGGCGTAGGTTGGAAACAGGGTTAGAAAAGAGCGGTCAAACTCATCGGCTTCGACGACACACACTACCGACCGGAGGTCGTCGGCGGGTTGGTTAAGCAGAAAGTTTGTGCCATAATTATTAGTGATACCCCCCAGGAAAGCCGCGCAGTTGACCCCGGCATCGCGTAGAATATGCGCCACCATCGACGATGTCGTGGTTTTTCCGTGCGTGCCGGCAACGCCAATCGTGGTCATCTGACCTGCCAGTAGCCCCAGTACCTGTGAGCGTTTCTGGAGGATAAATCCCTGTTCCGTGAGGTATATATATTCGGAATGAGTTTTAGGAATGGCAGGTGTATAGATGACCAGCGTTTCGGCTGGGTTTTCCCGAAACTGAGCCGGAATCTGCTCAATATCATCGGCAAAGTGAATAACCATCCCTTCTGCCTCAAGCGCTTCGGTAAGCGCCGTGGGGGTTTTGTCATATCCGCCTACAGCATAGCCATTTACCCGAAACCATCGGGCGAGTGCACTCATACCGATTCCGCCGATTCCCAGAAAATAAATGTACTTAAATTGGTTTACTGTCATTCTTGTTGGGAGGATGGAGCAGATGAGCACGGATATACGTCACATGCTTATACACTACTCCATTTAACCTCATTTTGTTAAGTTTACTACTTCATTCGCAATATCCCGAGCCGCATTTGGCCGGGCAAACGTCTTTATCTGCTGACTTAATTGCTGCTGTTGGGTCTTGTTCGCCAACAGATTCAGAGCCGCTGTAACCAGTTCCTGTCTGGCTGTTCGGTCATTCACGAGCAGCGCAGCGCTATGGTCGACCAAACTCATAGCGTTTTTGGTTTGATGGTCTTCGGCAGCTGCGGGAAACGGCACTAAAATGGCCGGACGGCCAACGAGACATAACTCCGATACGGACAACGCACCCGCCCGCGACACCACCGAATCGGCAACAGCGTAGGCTTTGTCCATGTCGTAAATAAAATCATAGGCCTTGATCAAGTCTGATCCAATAGTGGCTATGGCTGTTTTTGCCCGTTCGATGAAGCCTGAACCCGTTTGCCAGATCACCTGAATACCCGCGTCAACGAAGCGTTGCAGTCCAGTTTCTATGCTCTCGTTTATTGTACGGGCTCCCTGGCTTCCTCCAATAATCAACAAGGTGGGCCGGTTGCTTTCCAAGCCAAAAAGCGCCCGGCCATCCGCTATTTTCTCGCCCGAAAACTGAATATCACTGCGAACGGGGTTGCCCGTGATCTTGATCTTTTCGGCCGGGAAAAACGCATCCATACCGGGATAGGCTACGCAAATGCGCTTCGCCCAGCGGGCCAGCACTTTATTTGTCAGACCCGCATACGAATTTTGTTCCTGGATTAGGGTTGGCGTTCCATTCATAGACGCGGCCAGAAGAAGGGGGCCGCTGGCGTAACCACCCACACCTACGGCTACGTCGGGCCTGAAATCGCGAACAATTTGCCGGGCCCGAAGCAGACTAGTGCCCAATTTGAAGGGAAAGGCCAGGTTTGCCAGTGTCAGTTCGCGTTTGATCCCAACAATGGGCAGGCCCACGATGGTATAGCCAGCACGGGGCACTTTTTCCATCTCCATTTTCCCTTCGGCACCCACGAAGAGAATTTCTGTTGATGCGTCAATGGCCTTGAGTTCGTTGGCAATCGCAATAGCCGGATAGATATGCCCTCCAGTACCGCCCCCACTAATAATAACTTTCATCCAGTATGTGGTTTACAGTTTGTGGTTTACGGTTTGTGGTTTACGGTAAGGTCATTCATCACGACCAACGTTCCTCAAACCATAAACAGTAAGCCACAAACCATGAACGTTAAATTTTACTTTCGTCGGCTTCGTCTCGACTTACGCTTAAAACAATACCGATTGCCAGACCCGTGAAAATGAGTGAGGTGCCGCCCATACTTAGCAAAGGGAGTGGCTGACCCGTTACGGGGGCCAACCCAATCGCTACACAAATGCTGGCGAAAGCCTGAAAGACGATGCTAAACGTTAAACCCGCCGATAACAGTCCTCCAAAGGGGCGGGTTGCCTTTTGGAGGGTTTTCATGCCTCGCCATAAGAACCAGATATAGGCCAGCACGACCGGAATACCGCCCAGTAACAGACCGTATTCTTCGACAATGATGGCGTAAATGAAATCGGAAAATGGATTTGGAAGGGTATTCCGCTGGTGGCTATTGCCAGGCCCCTGACCCGTTAGGCCACCATTGGCCAGGGCAATGTAGGATTGTTCGACCTGGTAAAAAATCGTATCGGAGCTCATGAAATTCTTGACCCGGTTCGAGGCTGTCCCAAAACGTTGTCCGGCCGCCAGGGCTATACCGCCAAACACGACGCAGACCGCAATCATATAGCCCAGGTAGCGGACGGGCACCCGGCCAATGTACATCAGCAAAAAGCAGGTTGCGCCCAGTAGCAGCGCTGTCGACGTATTGGACAGGATAATGAGCGAACAAATAACGCCAATCCAGAGAATCAGGTTAAAGAGCACGATCGGATCGCTCATGAAACGCTGTCGCTTGGCCAGCATCGCGGCCAGATTGGAAATAAGGGCCAGCTTGGCTAAATCGGAGGGCTGAAACGTTTGGTTAATAATCGGAATCGTTACCCAACGCGAGGCATCATTTAGAGTTGACCCCTTGAAAAATGCCCAAAGCAATAGAGGTATGGAGAGCCATAAGCCAAATTTCGAGAGCCGCGCGTAGTATACATAATTGATCTTGTGGGCAAAATACGTACAGGCCAGCCCGATAAGCAGGAGGGACCCATGCTTGAGCAGAAAAATTTCGGTATTCCCATCGAGTTCACGAAAGGCCTTGGTGCCCGTTGCGCTGTAAACAACCAGCACACTCATGATGGACAGATAAAGCACGATCCACCAGATCTGACGGTCGCCTTTAAGATGTGTACGAATCCAGTCGCGAAGAAACATGCTTTTTTGAATGATAAATGATGAATTGTAAATTATAAATGACGGTAGATAAAACCATTTATCATTTATAATTCATCATTGAGGTTTGAACGGCTGCTTTAAACTGATTACCGCGATCTTCGTAATTTTTGAATAAGTCAAAGCTCGCACAAGCGGGTGACAGCAACACAACATCGCCGGGATTTCCCCATTCGAGTCCTTTAGCTATCGCATCAGTAATATCCTGCGTTTCGTAAATGAATGGAACCCTGCTTCCGAAATAATCTACTAATTTATGATTGTCTACGCCTAAACAAATCAGTGCTTTTACTTTTTTATGTACCTGTTCGTCTAACTGGCTGTAATCATTTCCTTTATCCTGGCCGCCTGCAATCCAGATTGTTGGCGCGTCCATACTGGAAAGCGCGTAAAAAACTGAATCGACATTCGTGGCTTTCGAATCATTGATGAACTGAACGCCATTGATCGTCCCGGCGGGTTCAAGGCGGTGTGCGGCATTCTGGAACGTTTTCAGGCCAGCATCAATAGCGTCATTTGATACACCCACCGATTGAGCCATCAGTATAGCTGCCAGCATATTAATGGCATTATGGGGTCCGCGTAGGGGCGTATCGCTTTGCGAAATGGTAAACGAAGACGCTTTGTTTCTCGCGATTAATTGTCCGTCGGTTACATAACCGCCGAGCGAGGGAGCAGCTTTTAAGGAAATGGGCAGGTGCTGTACGTCGGGCTGCCGCTTCGCCAATTCATCCAGGATAGGTTGGCTTTCCATAAAATAAATGAACTTGTCCTGCGGCCGGGCATTCTGTAGAATTCGGAATTTAGAGTCTACGTAATTCTGGAAGGTGTAATTGTACCGATCGAGGTGATCGGGTGTAATATTGAGCAGCACCATGACTTCGAGATGAGTCTGATACATATCGTCCAGTTGAAAGCTGCTCAGTTCCAGTACATAGTAATCGAAGCGATCCGTAATGACCTGCGCGGCAAAACTATCGCCGATGTTTCCGGCCAGCCCTACATTTAGCCCGGCTGTTTTAAGCAGGTGATACGCTAGAAGTGTGGTGGTTGTTTTGCCATTGCTGCCGGTGATCCCGATTAGCGTTGCTTTGGTGTATCGGGCGGCAAATTCGATTTCAGAAATAACCGGTGTTTTTTGGACCCGTAGCTTTTGAACGAGTGGAACCGTGGCTGGAATACCGGGGCTTTTGACAACTTCAGTAGCTGCTAGAATACGTTCTTCGGTGTGTTGACCCTCTTCAAAGGGGATGCCGGCTGTCTGAAGAGTGGTCCTGTATTCGGCCTTAAGTGCCCCTCTATCAGAGAGGAAGACATCAAAACCTTTGGCTTGCGCCAGTAGGGCTGCCCCGACGCCACTTTCGCCCCCGCCCAGAATGACTATTTTTTGAACTGACATAAAAAAGATGTACAGTCAGCAAAATAACGCATAAATGAAGAAGCCCTGACTATAGGTCAGGGCTTCGAGAGTAATTTTTTCTTAGCAGCCGTCAGTCCTTAGCGGCCAGTGACCTGGATAAATGGGTACGATTAGCTAGTTTAACGATCAGAAAAATAACCCAGGCAATGATCAGGAACTGTATAAATGTGTTCAGAAAATTGCCATATCGGATAGCCACTTCAGGGGTTGTACCAACGGCCTCTTTCAGTACAATTTTTAATTGACTAAAGTCGACACCGCCAAGAACTAACCCCAGTATTGGGTTGATAATATCCTCAACTAGAGAGGTTGTAATCTTGCCAAAAGCAGCGCCAATGATGACACCAACGGCTAAATCTAATACGTTACCCTGGGCAATGAATGTGCGAAATTCGTTTAGCATAAGACTATTAACTTAGTTTAGAAAATTAATATACGCTAAAAGCGACCAGAAGTAGGGTCGGCCTTCTCTTTCTTCTTACGGAAAGAACTTAAATTATAGGAAAGCCCAATTGCCAGCGTTTGCTGAATTTGTAAAGAAGCACTAAAATCTTTATTGTAAAGAGCGATAAAGCCAAACGTCGTGTTCAAATACCGACTGACTTTAGCCGTCAAAATCAGGTCGAGCCGGTGGTTAATGTTATCCAGCTCTGCGTAATTAGTAAAAAGTTGATAACGAGCGTTTAAGGATACGTTATCGCTTAAATTTTTATTGAGGACAGCCTGCAGTTGAAACGCCAGCCATTCCATTCGGCTGCTTTTTCCCGGATCAACGCCATAGGCTTTTTGGGTAGGGTCAGCAACATAATTACCCGTTGTGGCGTCTTGGCGTACGCGCACGCTTTGATCCGCTAAGAACGTAAAGCGAGGTGCTAAAGGGCTTAGGCGGAGGGCGAACCAGTCTGTGGGTTTATAGGCCAGACCGGCGGCAAAGGTTAATTGGGCAGGCGCAAAAAAGTTAGAGACTTTGAGGCTGGTTTGATCGGTTGGCAGCTTGTCATACCGGTAACCGGCAGCGAAAAATGTATTGAACGTGCCCGAAATGAACAAATCCCACTTGGGCGCTATTTGATGACCCAACACAGAAATAAGGATAATCTGATCGGCCGCTTTACGGGTATTTCCTAGTTGCGTAACATACCCCAGCTGAAGATCGGCAGTATTGTCCCAGGAAGTTTTTCCCTTTTCATACAAGGCGCGGGCCGCAATTACGCCCCCAATAGCTATCGAATTTACACCCCCTCCCGACCAGTTGCTGAACGATGCCTGATTGAAATTAAGGCCGCCACTGAATGATCGCTGCCAATAGGAAGTGTCGATTTTAACGGCTATTGTATCCTTGAAGTTTGTCGTTACTCGGGTTGAATCCTGGGCTATTACCTGGCTTATAGATAACCAGCCCAGCAGGAGGTATACTAGGTTCTTCATAAACAAACAAGAGAGCTTCTATAGGGAAATTACTGTAAATCAGATGGTTGGAATATCTCTACGTTTTTTGTCTGTAATAGTTGTATCGGAATCACGGTGGTGGTATCACCTGTGCGAAGTGTCAATGACAAGGCGTCAATTTTAATGATTTCGCCTTTCACCTGGTCGATTTGTACGGTCTGCCCTTCTCTGTATTTATTTTTTGTATAAAAGGAAGACAGAATATTGGCCAGCAAATCCCGCGAAGCAAAGCCGTATCCCACCGCAAACGAGAAAATTATTCCCCCAATAATGAGATTGAAACTCGATTCGAGTAGTTCCGTATTGATGCCCGCCTGCCCCAGCGCACTGATGATCGTTACAATCAGAAAAAAGACAAAGACAATCATACTAAGCAGCCGACCCGAACTAATATTGAATGATTTGCATAAGCCAAGGACGGCTTCCCGCAATGCATCGGCCAGTAAAACGCCTACTTGTAACATAATGGCCGCCACAACCAGCTTAGGAATGAAATTCACCAGCGACGACACCATATCCGTGATCACCGCCACGCCTAACGTTTCCGTAGACGCTGTAATAAACATCAGCAGAATGTAGTAGTAGAGGATTTTAGAAATGATCTCGCTAAGTTTAATTTCGGTTTTTAGTTGTTTTATGATACTAATCTCATTTAACCGATTGCCAATTTTATCGAAGCCCACCCGGCCCAGTACCCGCTGAATGATAAAAGATGCTAATCGGGCAACACCAACGCCGATTAACAAGATTAGCATTGCCCCAAATATGCGGGGGACAAATTCAATGAATTGATTGATCAGATTCTGGAATGTATTACGTATTACTTCTGCCAGATTAGGAAGCTGTTTCATAAAGAGGAATTTTTTTCAGTGGGTATTACAAGAAGCGGGTCTACCAGAACAGCAGCCAGATCAAACAGATCGCCGATGTAGACATCGACAAGGGTGATCATATTTCGGATTAAATCTATTTCAGAAACTAATTCATCTTTTAAATGAGGTGGGCAGAGAGCATCTGATTCGAGTTCTTTAAACGGATTGGGGGTTTCCATCGGGAGTTATTTAGCGAAAAGGCCAGCGAATAGAAAGGGCTACTTTAATGGCTATCAACAGCCAGAATACAGCTCCTTCGAGGTAGTGTTTACGCAGTTTATCACGCGACCGTTTGAGTCGCATTTTAACTGCACTCTCTGTCAGACCATTTAGATCAGCAATGTCCCGGATGCTAATGTCATCCTGATATTTCATGAGTAACATAGCCTGTTCGTCGGCAGGGAGTTGATGTAGTGCTATTTGAAGCTGTTTAGCCTCCATCTCAGCCAGTTCGGCCAGGCCATCTTCGTTGCCAACATCTAATCGTTCCCAACCATCGTCCATATAGACTTCCCGACGCAGGTTTTGTGATCGTAGCTGATCTGTACAGTAGTTATAAGTAATTGAATATAACCAGGTTGAAAATTTGGCCTGCTCACGAAAGCTACTCAGTTTTACAACCAGCTTGAGAAAAATATCATGCGTTAGGTCTTCCGCACGGACCGGGTCTTTTATAAACGACAAGCATTTTCGATAAACTCTATCGCAGTATCGTTCATATAGTCGCTCAAAGTATGCGTTCCGCTGCGTTTCTACGTACAGACGTACTAACTCCTCATCTGAAATAGTGTCCATTCTTTACAATGATGGTTGATAAGACAGGAAAAGGTGCTGAAAGTAACAGCAGCTTAAGGTCCATTAGTAAAAAATGTCATTAATGTTAAACTATCCAGGGAAAGGTTACAAGAGGCTGAGTCACTTCTATCAGGCTGCATGATAACCCTTTTTCAGTCCGGCTTTGCTGGCTAGTTGCTGTCAATGATATTATGTAAAATAGGGTCAACAAGAAGCAAAAATAGTAAAAAATGATTAGTTAAGTATAAATTAAATTATTAATAGTGTATAATAAAAAGATACTTATAGCAGTTTGTATCTTGTTTAGATAGAACCCACCACACTTATTGGATAACACGCTTCTAACCGAGTACGCTCTGCTATCTGAATCATCTAATTCAGCGCTATCTTTTTCGATTTAAAATAGGACCTCTATAAACGAAAAATACCCGGCTCTTCAGCCGGGTATTTTTACCAATGTTGACAAAGAAATTTAACCAATCGATACCCGCTTGAAAGCAGTTACGGTTAGTCCTTTGCTGGTTTTCTCTAATAATTGAGCAATTGTCAATGAGTTGTCTTTTACAAACTCCTGGTTCAACAAGGTGTTATCCTTGTAGAATTTGTTAAGTTTACCCATGGCAATTTTTTCGAGCATCGCTTCTGGCTTGCCTTCCTGGCGAGCCTGTTCTTTGCCGATTTCAATTTCACGCTGTACAATTGTTGCATCAACGCCGTCTTTATCTAAAGCAACCGGCTTCATAGCAGCAATCTGCATGGCAATGTCTTTGCCCACTTCCGTTACGTCCGTACCATTTGTATTCGTCATGCCAACCAATACGCCTAATTTGCCGTTCGAGTGGATATACGATACAACTTGGTCGGCAGAAACGGTTTCAAAAGAAGCGACATCAACTTTCTCGCCAATTTTACCCATCAGATCAGTGATATGATCCTGAAGTGAACGACCATCAGCTTGGGGTGTAGCCAGCAACGTAGCTTTGTCCGTCGCGTCCGTCGCAACGGCGGTGCTCATGACCGTCATCGCTAAGTTCTGGAAGTCAGCTACTTTAGATACGGGCTCGGTTTCGCAAGCCAGGGCGATGACTTTACCACTTTTGCCATCAGGACTGACGTGAGCCAGGACAATGCCTTCGGCCGTTGTATTGTCAGCCCGTTTATCGGCTATTTTCTGCCCCTGCTTACGCAGGATTTCTTTTGCTTTTTCAAAGTCGCCATCGGCTTCGGTGAGGGCTTTTTTACAGTCCATCATGCCGGCTCCGGTCTCTTGCCGAAGTTTATTTACGTCAGCAGCAGTAATTGCCATAATAATAGGGGATTGTCTAATTAAATTGCCAAAAAATGTTTGGTAGTCAAGGCGTTGTGTCCCGAAACGGAATAGCCCATAGCGGCTGGCTACGGGCTATTTCAGTGTCGGGTTTATCGTACTCGGTATTCAGTTTATTCGGCGTTGACAACCGTAGCGACGGGCCACCGTAAACTGTATACCATAAACCTGTTTATGCGTCCTGCTCGTCTTCAGCGACAGCGGCCGGAGTAGCAGCTTCTGGCTGAGTTTCGCCTTCGGCCTTAGCCTGGGCAAGATCTTCAGACCGTTTGGCTTCTTCTTCTTCCTGAACGCGTTGATCGTCTTTATCCTGTTTGCGCTCCATCAGACCTTCTTCGATGGCCTTACCGATGGCAAGCGTAATCAGCGAAATCGACTTGTATGCATCATCATTAGCTGGAATAGCGAAGTCAACTTCTTCGGGGTTCGAGTTCGTATCGCACATAGCAAATACGGGGATACCCAGACGATGAGCTTCGGCAACAGCAATGTGTTCACGCTTTACGTCAACAACGAACAAAGCAGCTGGCAAACGGGTCAGATCGGCAATACCGCCCAAGACGCGCTCCAGTTTTTCTTTGTCACGGCTACGGGTCAAACGCTCACGCTTGGCAATACTTTTGACGGTCTCCTCGTCTTTCAGCATTTTGTCCAGCGTTTGCATTTTCTTCAGCGACTTGCGGATCGTAGCGAAGTTCGTTAACATACCGCCCTGCCAGCGATCGGTAACGTAAGGCATTTTCAGGCGACGCGCTTCTTCCGAAACGATTTCCTGAGCCTGCTTCTTCGTAGCCACAAACATCACTTTCCGGCCTGAGCGAACGATACCTTTAATGGCGTTCGCAGCTTCGTCCAGCGCAGCAACTGTTTTGTTGAGGTCAATAATATGGATGCCGTTCTTCTCCATGAAGATGTACGGAGCCATCCGGGGGTCCCACTTACGCGTAAGGTGGCCAAAGTGCACACCAGCGTCGAGGAGGTCTTTATATTCAATTTGTGCCATTTCAGACTTTGAAAATGAATGTTGTTAAAAAATACGCAGCACCACCCGTCGGCATCATCTAAGGGTAGTCTGGACAAAATCGGTATAAGATTTACTGTTTTCAGTGGTCGGTTATCCGCAAATAAGTTGAAAATCTGACAGAAAACCGTAAACTGAATACGGGAAACCAAATTAACGTTTCGAGAACTGGAACCGACGACGGGCTTTCCGACGACCGTATTTCTTCCGTTCTACCATACGCGAATCCCGCGTCAGGAAGCCTTCTTTTTTAAGGGCCGGGCGGAACTCAGCGTTCATTTCGACGAGTGCACGGGCAATAGCCATACGGGTAGCTTCGGCTTGTCCAGCCACACCACCACCGCGAACGTTCACTTTTACGTCATAACCACCCACACCGTTAACGGTGGCGAAGGGCTGGTTCAGAATGATTTGCAGGACTTCGGTAGGAAAATACTGTTTGTAATCTTTTCCGTTCACCGAGATGGCTCCGCTGCCCGCCGACATGTAGATGCGGGAGATGGCAGTTTTACGGCGGCCAATGGTATTAATACGATCCATTATGACTTAGAATTTAACTTCTGTTGGTTGCTGAGCCTCGTGAGGGTGTTGACCACCGGCATAAACGTACAGGTTGGTATACAACCGACGACCGAGCCGATTTTTCGGCAACATACCTTTTACGGCGTGTTCGATGATACGCTCGGGGTGTTTTTCAAGCAGCAACCGGGGCGATGCGAACCGTTGACCACCAGGATAACCTGTGTGGCGGACGTAGACTTTGTCGGTCATCTTGGCACCGGTCAGGCGAACCTTATCGGCATTGATGACAATCACGTTGTCTCCGCAGTCAACGTGTGGCGTGAAGTTGGTTTTGTGTTTGCCGCGAATCAGGCGTGCGATGTTGCTGGCCAGCCGACCGAGCACTTCACCCTGAGCGTCAACCACAATCCACTCCTTCTGCGCCGTTTCTTTGTTGGCAGAGATGGTTTTGTAACTGAGCGTATTCACTATTATGGAGACTAATTGTTTGATTTATAATACCTTACCTGTATAAAAAACAGGCCCGTCCTGAAACGGGAGTGCAAATATAGGAGATATAGCACTGAAATACAAGGGGATAATAAGAAATCATGCCTACCGCAGCTTCAGCGTCGCCAAGGCCAGTACCGCCAGGATAATTCCGACGATCCAGAAGCGGGTCACGAGCTTGGCTTCGTGGTAGCCTTTCTTTTGAAAATGGTGGTGAAGTGGTGACATCAGGAAGATTCGCCTGCCCTCGCCATACTTTCGTTTGGTGTATTTAAAATAGCTGACCTGCATGATTACCGACACCAGCTCGACCAGGAAAATGCCGCATATAATGGGAATCATCAATTCCTTTCGAATAGCCAGAAACAAGACGGCAATCACACCCCCGAGCATCAAACTGCCCGTGTCGCCCATGAATACCTGAGCCGGGTACGAGTTGTACCACAAAAATCCAACGCAGGCCCCCACAAAAGCCGCACAGAAAATTACCAGCTCGCCCGAATTCGGGATGTACATGATGTTGAGGTATTGCGAGAAAACCTTGTTACCCGACAGGTAAGCCAATACCCCAATCGTAAGGCCAATAATGACGGACGTTCCGGCGGCCAGCCCGTCGATTCCGTCTGTAATATTCGCGCCGTTCGATACCGCCGTAATGATAAATATGCAGATAATGACGTAAATGATCCACGTGTAACTATCCGGAACAAGTCCGAAGAGCAGCGAGTGGTAATCAAATTCGTTGTTTTTAATGAACGGCACCGTTGTCAGGGTAGACTTGATATCGGTGTACACGTCTGGTACGTTGGAGGTATTCAGCAGCCGGGGCGCGTAGACCCGAATTTTAACGGAGTCGTTGAAGTATAACGTTAAGCCGACAATAAGCCCCAGACCAACCTGCCCAACGACTTTGAACTTCCCTTCCAGCCCTTCTTTGTTTTTCTTGAAAACCTTGATGTAATCGTCCAGGAAGCCAATTAAACCTGTCCAGACGGTCGATACCAGCGCCAGGATCACATAGACATTTGTCAGTTTGGCAAACAACAGGGCGGGAATCAGTAGAGACGCCAGAATGATGAAGCCGCCCATGGTGGGCGTACCGCGTTTCTGTAATTGGCCCTCGAGGCCTAAATCACGGATGGATTCGCCAATTTGCAGGTTACGCAGCGTATCGATGATGCGCCGACCGAAAATAGCTGCTATGAGCAATGATGTAATAACAGCACCAAGCGCCCGGAATGAAATATATTGAAAAACCCCCGCGCCGGGGAAGTTGTAGCGTTCGTCAAGAAACTGAAAGAGGTAATAGAGCATAATGGCGAATGAGTGAATGAGTGAATGAGTGAGTGATTGAATACAGTAGGGCGGTTATTCAATCACTCAATCATTCACTCATTCAAAATTGTACATGGACCAAAGTTACTGATTTCGACGTTCTGTAAAAGCCTCCCGCAGGACAACCCGATCATCGAAGTCATATTTAACGCCTTTTATCTCTTGATAGGTCTCATGTCCCTTTCCAGCTATCAAAATAATATCATGCGGACGGGCCAAGGAAACGGCCTGACGGATGGCTTCGTGCCGGTCTTCTATCGTCATGGTCTTCTTGACGTCGACGGGCGACACACCAGCCTGCATCTGCTCCAGAATGGCCATTGGCTCTTCGTTGCGGGGGTTGTCGGAGGTCAGAATAACGCGGTTACTTAACCGGCAGGCGATGTCGGCCATAATCGGGCGTTTGGCGGCATCGCGGTTGCCTCCACAGCCGACCACGGTGATAACCTGCGGCAGGTAATCCTGTTCGTCGGAAGTGCGTAATTCATTGATGGTTTCCAGAACATTCAGCAGGGCATCGGGCGTGTGGGCGTAATCCACAATACCCACAATCTGATCATCGGAAACCACCTGCTCAAAACGGCCCGACGGGGGCGTAATGCCTGATAAGGACGTCAGGACTTCGGTCGGGTCTTCGCCCAGCAACAGGGCGGTTCCGTATACGCTCAGAAGGTTATACGCATTGAAACGGCCAATGAGCTTGAACCAGACCTCGCGGTCGTCGATGAGCATGTTCAGCCCAAACAGGCTGTCGGCAATGACCTTTCCCTTAAACGAAGCCAGGGTTTGCAGCGAGTAGGTTTCTTTCCGGGCTGCCGTATTCTGGAGCATGACCAGTCCGCGCTTATCGTCCACATTGGTCAGGGCGAAGGCCGTTGCCGGAAGCTGGTCGAAGAATCCTTTTTTTGCCCGGATGTATTTGTCGAATGTACCGTGGAAATCGAGGTGATCGTGCGTGATATTGGTAAAAATACCCCCTGCAAACGTCAAGCCGGCAATACGCTCCTGCACGACCGCATGCGAACTGACTTCCATGAACACGTGCGTACAGCCGTGTGCCAGCATTCGGGTGAGGAGTTGATTGGTGGTAATGACATCGGGCGTTGTGTGGGTGGCGGGTATCACCTCGTCGTCAATCTGGTTTTGAACCGTCGAAAGGAGGCCGCAGCGGTAGCCCAGCGAACGGAACAGCCGGAATAGCAGCGTGGCTACGGAAGTTTTGCCATTTGTGCCGGTCACGCCGACCAGTTTTACTTTCTTCGAGGGCTGATCGTAAAAGTTGGCTGCGGCAAAGCCCATTGTCCTGGCCGAGTCCTGCACCCGTACATACCCGACAGTCGGGTCAATGTCTGCCGGAAATTCTTCGCACAGAATAGCGCTGGCCCCCTGGCTGATGGCGGTTTCTATGTAGGCATGGCCGTCGGTGAGGGTGCCGCGTACGGCAATGAATAAACTGCCCGGCCCGACCTTGCGCGAGTCCATGGTTAGGCTCGTTACGTCGGTGTTCATGCTACCGGATGTTGCCAGTAGCGGAATTTTATAAAAGAGATCTTTGAGTTGCATTCGCGGGTCGAACGAACAACAGGTTCGTTTGTCGGATGCAAAAAAAAGGGTTAGGGGCAGGACTACCTAATTTTATCTGCTCAGGTTTACCCCAGCGTTAAGGTTATTACTTTTCCTGTCGTCTTATCGGTTTCCTGTCCCGGCGTTATCGACTGCTCTTTTACTTTGCCCCGGCCTTCAACCAGCACCCGGAAGCCCCGGTTTTCGAGTAAAAACAACGCATCGCGCAGGGGCAGGCCCCGCACATCGGGAACGCGGTCGGCGCGCGTAGGCCGGCCTTTCCAATGCCCGTTTGATGTTGCTTCAACCCAGCCTTCAGTCGATGGCTCGTTCGGCAGGTTCAGAGCCGAACTGATCGTATGGATATCATCGGCATAGCCCGCTACCAGATCTGTCGATGAGCGGGGTTGCGATACATTAGCCCGGATAGGTGCGTGCATTTGATAGTCGTAAGCAACGATCCGATCCGCTACAGCCTTGAAGACCGGTGCCGACACGGCTCCCGCGTATAAACTACCCTTATTTTCGCCCTGCTGTGGATTGTCAACCACCGCGATCATGCTGTATTTGGGGTTATTGGCCGGAAAATAGCCAATGAACGACGTATAATAACGCCCCACCTGATACTGTCCGTCAATCACTTTCTGGGCAGTGCCTGTTTTGCCGGCAATGGCATAAAACGGGTTGTTAATGTGTTTGGCCGTACCATGTTCGACAACGCCCCGCAGTAAATCCTGGGCCTTGCGCGCCGTTTCTTTCGAGCAGATCGGGTCGGGAGCGATGTAGGGCTTGTTATCCTCGATCAGCTCGTCGGCCAGTTTGATCTGCTTAACGATAACCGGACGAACCCACCGTCCGCCATTGGCGACAGCATTATAGAAAGCCAGCATCTGCAACGGTGTAATCTGCATTTCATAACCGTAGCACATCGACGTCAGCGATACTTTGCTCCAGCCTTTCATATCGGGATTGCGCACAACGGGCATGGCTTCGCCTTTCATGTGAATACCCGTGGGCTGGGTCAGGTGAAACTTCCGCAGGTAACGGCAATAGAGGTCGGGCCGCTTATAGAAATAACTGCGCATCAGCAAATGAGTGCCAATGTTCGATGATTTTTCGAATACCTGACGGGCCGTGAGGGTGCCTGAGCCACCGCCATTG
This sequence comes from Spirosoma horti, assembly GCF_054776595.1. Taxonomy (NCBI): domain Bacteria; kingdom Pseudomonadati; phylum Bacteroidota; class Cytophagia; order Cytophagales; family Cytophagaceae; genus Spirosoma; species Spirosoma horti. Next base: position 215,038 of record NZ_BAAHBQ010000007.1, on the reverse strand, counting down.
GAATCCACAATTTTCAGTCCATTGTATTTAACCGCGTGCTGGCCCGTTTCGACGATCTGATTGAGTGAAATGGCTTTCTCTTCCATCAGGGCCATCATAGTGGCCAGCTTGAAGGTAGAGCCGGGGTCAGTTCGGCCAGCCAGCGCATGGTTGAAATTCTCAACGAAACGAACAGTACCATCGCTGCCTTTTACTTTCGTCAGGTTGGCCATCGCCCGGATTTCGCCCGTGGCTACTTCCATAACGATCACGCAGCCTTTAGAGGCACTGTATTTTTCCAGCGTTGTCCGCAGCGCCGATTCGGCCATATCCTGGTAATTGACGTCAATCGTCGTGTACAGGTCCATGCCCGGTTCGGGTCTCATTTCGGGGCCATCGTCAACGGGTTTCCGGATTCCTCCCGATAATACTTCCACCAGGCCAACGGCATTACGACCGGCTAAGGCTGGCTGAAAACTAGCTTCCAGGCCAATCAGACCCCGCCCCGTTTTGGCATTGAGGTTACCAATCGTGCGCTCGGCCATCTGGTCGTAGGGGTGGTAGCGTTCGTAATACGGGCGGAGGACACCCCCCCGGGCCGCAACTTTATTAGAAGACCGAAAGAACGGCCATTTAAGCATTTGCTGCCGCTCCATAAACGTGACCCGCCGACGGTTTAGCAACACGTACCGGCGTTTGTGGACGCGCGCATCCCGAACAAGGTCCGTATAGTCACGCGCCGAGCGATCCCGGTAAATTCGGGATAACAGCAGGCCCAGTGAATCTACTTTTTTGTTAAAGTACTCGGGTTTGGCCATGGTAGGGTCCAGACCAACTACATAAGTTGGCAACGAAGTAGCCAGTAAGCTGCCATCGTTTGCGTAGATATTTCCCCGCATAGCCCGCACCGTATCCCGCTGAATCAGGGTGGCGGCCACACGTTCCCGCCAGAATTTCCCTTTCAGGTCTTTCTTGAAATACTGAACCGAGACTAGCCGGATGACGACGCCAACGGCCAGGAAAATGACAATGTAAAAGACGTGATTCGCCCGTTGAATGATATCCTGCTTAATGTTCATCGGTCTTAACCACAATTTTATGGGGTGGAGTCTGGCTATCGGCCAGGCCGAGTGTTGCCACACGTTTACTGATTTCAGATTGTTTGCCGCTCTTGTTGAAGTCGGCCTGCAGGACCGTAAACTGCGATCTCAATTCATCGACCTGGGCTTTGGCGCGTTGGGTTCGCCGAACCAGCCGTTCGGCGTTGTGATTCAGGCCAATGTAGAGAATAAGCAGGAACGTGACCCACAGAATGCGGTCGATGTGCTGAATTGGCCAGGCATTATCTTCCCCAAACAGACGGTCTAACCCGATGAATTCATTGAGCCAGGAAGCCAGTTTAAGCTTGCGCCGTTGTTTTTTCTGCTTGGCTATACGCTCGGGTTGCCGGAAGGTATTTTTAGCCATGATGGGTTAGGGTACGATGTATGTACAAAGAAACAAAATCATCGCGATGGACACCGCCCGGTCGTAGCTAAATTTTGCAAAATCCGAGTTAACTCACTCTTTCCACCGCCATTCGTTGGCAATTTGCAGGGGCGTACGGAGCCCTTGTGTCACCAGATAATCGCGGGTTTGCGCATCCGTTTGCCGGTGGGCCGGAATGTCATCGGCGTCGGCCAGGGCGTAGAGCAGCATGGACGAATACCGAACCGTGTTTTTTAACTGGCTGGCATTGACGAGGGTCATACGGTCGCAGTTGGCGTGGTAGCAATCGAGGACCTCTCTTGACAAATGGCCATTCATCCCCACCACCGGAACCCCTTCCAGCATAAACGGCTGATGGTCGGAGTGCAGACCGGCCTGGTTTTCCATTTGATTGGGAAAGGCTGGTTCAACGTCTTTCATCGTTTCGCCGATGGTGTTCAAAAACGAAACCATATCGGAGCGGCCAAATGCGTTCAGACCAGTCGGGTCATTGGTCATGTCGAGGTTCATCATATAACGTACCTTGTCCAGTTCACCCGACTTTTTAAGTTTTTCGACCATCGCACGTGAGCCGAGCAGGCCCTGTTCTTCGCCCATAAACAGAACGAACTCTACGGTGCGTTTGGGCTTTAATTTCAAGGCTTTGAAGGTGCGGGCAATGTCCATAATGGCAAAGGAGCCAATGCCATTGTCGATAGCGCCCGTGGCCAGATCCCAGGAGTCCAGATGGCCACCAACGATAATTTTTTCGTCGGGGTAGGTCGAGCCTCTCAGGGTTGCCACCACATTGCGAGCCCGTATCTTCCGGCTCGTGTTGGTCATGTGAATCTGCGCGTGTAATTTTTCAGGTTCTTCCTGCATCCATGCCCGCAGCGCCTGACCACTTTCAAGAGAAATACAAACCGACGGAATGGGGATCAGCTTGCCCGTTATCGAAGCTGTTCCGGTCAGCAGCACATTGCCCGCTACCAGATTGACCATGATGACGCCCGTAGCGCCATATTGAATAGCCAGGGCGGTCTTTTCGGATCGATGCAGGTTTCGGGCGCCCTGCGTTGGGGCTGCCAGACCGATGTTCACCAACGCGACTTTTCCCTTTAGCTTGTTTTTGAGGGCCGCAAAATCGCCTTCCAGCCCGTTGCCGACGTCAACGATTTCTCCCTGCACATGGGCTTCTACGGGCGAATGGGCCAGGGCCACCACCGGGACATCCCGAAAATTGTCACTCTTGTTGGGGACAATAGCCAGCGTGACCGTGTCGCGCATCCATGATTCTACTTCAAAAGGCTCGTAGCGAATCTCCTTAAACCCATATGATGACAGCAAGTTGAACGCATACGCTTCGGCGCGTGCCCCGTTAGGACTTCCCGTTAGTCGATGACCCACCCGTTGAGAGGCATCGGCCAGGGTTTCGTAAGCGCGGCTGTGTTCGATTACCTCCGTGTTTATGCGGGTAAATGCCTTACGAAAGGAAAGCGTACCGGGGTAAAAAGCCGTTAATGTACTGGCTGTGCCAATATAGAGCAACACAAGTCGAAAACGAGGCACGTAAAATGTGCGGGCCATGGGAAGACAGATGGAAGAGTGCCTAATTAAAAAAAGATAACCGATTTAGACGCCGAAAGAGTAGACGCAAAGTAGGGGTAAAGCGTTCGCTCTATTTTAAGAAAAATATATAATTCAAGGATAAGGGCCTATTTTCAATTTAGTTTTTATTTAAAGGTCCATGTTTGAGCCATCGTGTACGGGTAAACTCGTCACTGGGCTTGCCCGATCTGCTGGTGTTTCATCGGTTTCAGGTAAACGGTTTGGCGTCCCGCCAGCCAGTTTGGGTCAATACCAACGACACCGAACACACGATCCCAGCTCCGCTCGAAACAGTGGGCTGCATCCGGAAAGGAAACCGAGATGTTCAGGGCCTGTTCATAAAAGGCGCGCGGTCTGCGTTGAACAACGGTTCTGTGAACCGCAAACTGAGCACCCAGCACGAAGGTATATAAATCTGGCCCATCGGTGCCAACTAACGCACGATGAAACCCAGGCAAATCAAGGCATCGCCCATCTTCGTTTTTACTCCAGGGGACAAAGAGCCGATGTCCCTGGTTATCGTCGGTGTCGATCAGATGCCCGAACCACCGGAATTGTTGACTTGCACCGGGATTAATCCCGGTGCAAGTCAACAATTCCGAGTCAAACTCCCGTACTGTCTTCTTGAAATCATAGGCATGATCGAACGGCTTGCCCTGGCAGAAGATCGTCCATTCGGTCAGCGAATCGTAGCGGCTGACGAGGTGGTGCAAATACGTATGGGCTTCCCGTCCGATGTTGGGCAGTGGGAGAGTTGGATACTCGGTTATGGGCTCAGGACCTTTAGTATACACCGTCCTGCGCAAGCCCATTGGCAGGTTACGTAGCCAATTGAGGTTTTCCGTATAGTGAGCAACAACGAGTTCGAGCATGGAATCATAACCGTCAGAACCGATCGGTCAGGCAAAGATGGCGAAGAAATTAATGGTCTCTTTATGGGCCCAGCTAACCGTTGCGCCCAAACAAACATTATTTTTACGGACGAACTTCCGAAACAATCTGAAACGACGTCCCCTATGAAACGGACTTGTCTACTTTTCATTACTTCTCTCTCGCTATACAGCATGGCTCAGGCACAACCCCTTACACCGCCCAAAGCGGCTGTGAAACCTAAAGAATTGATCACCAATGGTCATAAACGAATCGACAATTATTATTACCTCAACGAACGCGAAAATCCGGAGGTGATCAACTACCTGAAGGCCGAGAATGCCTACCTCGATCAGGTACTGGCACCGGTGAAGGATTTGCAGACCAAGCTGTTCGAGGAAATGAAAGGGCGTATCAAACAGCAGGACGAATCGGTGCCTTACAAAGAAGGCGCCTATTACTACTACACCCGATTCATTACGGGGGGCGAGTACCCGATTTATTGCCGCAGAAAAGGCTCGATGCAAGGCGCGGAAGAAATCATGTTCGATGGAAATGCGATGGCAAAGGGCCATAACTATTATCAGATCGGCGGTTTCGAGGTGTCGGACAACGATGAGCTGGCCATCTTTGCCGAAGATACCGTAAGTCGAAGGCTCTATACACTGCGGGTGAAAAATCTGAAAACGGGAAAGCTCTATCCCGAAGCCATTCCAAACACCGAAGCGGGAAGTTTTGCCTGGGCCACCGATAACAAGACGCTGTTTTACGTCAAAAAAGACCCACAGACGCTGCTCGGTTATCAGGTCTACCGGCACGTACTGGGAACCGACTCGAAAAATGATGTGCTGGTTTATGAAGAAAAGGACAACCAGTTCTACATGGGTCTGGGACGCTCGAAATCAAAAAAATACATCGAAATCAGCTCCGACCATAATGGTGTAGCCACCGAATACCAACTGCTGGAAGCCAGCAAACCCACCGGGAAATTCACCACATTCCTGCCTCGTGAAAAAGGGCACGAGTACGACATTGTCCATTACAAAGACAAGTTTTACGTTCGCACCAACTGGAAGGCCGAAAACTTCCGGCTGATGGAAGTGCCCGAAGGGAAAACGACGGATCGGACGGCCTGGAAGGAAGTGATTGCCCACCGGCCAGACGTGTATCTGGCTAACCTGGATGTGTTTGCCAAACACCTGGTGTTGGGCGAACGCAAAGCAGGCCTGACTAATATTCGGGTGATCAACCAACTCACCAATTCCGATGAATACCTCGATTTTGGCGAGCCAGCCTATGTGGCGGGGATCAGCTATAACCCTGATTTCAATACCGATGTGCTGCGCTACAGCTATTCGTCGCTGACAACGCCCAACTCCACCTTCGATTACAACATGGATACGAAGGTGAAAACGCTCAGGAAACAGCAGGAAGTGTTGGGTGGTTTCGACAAGAACAACTACGTGTCGGAGCGATTTTTTGTGACGGCCCGCGATGGCGTGAACGTGCCCGTGTCGCTGGTCTATCGCAAAGGCACAAAGAAAGACGGCTCGGCTCCGTTGCTCCAGTATTCCTATGGCTCCTACGGGTACTCGACTGATCCTGGGTTCAGTTCAACGCGTCTGAGCCTGCTGGATCGGGGATTCATTTTTGCCATTGCGCACATTCGGGGCGGTCAGGAAATGGGACGCCGGTGGTACGAAGATGGCAAAATGCTCAAAAAGAAAAATACGTTCAATGACTTCGTTGACGTATCGGACTACCTGATCAAGAACAAATACACCAGTACTAGTAAACTCTTCGCCATGGGTGGCAGCGCGGGTGGACTGCTCATGGGTGCCGTGATCAATCAGGCTCCGCAACTGTACCGGGGCGTGGTGGCGGCAGTTCCCTTCGTCGACGTAGTGACAACGATGCTCGACGAAAGTATTCCGCTCACAACGGGTGAGTTTGAAGAGTGGGGAAACCCGAAAAACAAAGAATATTATGACTACATGCTGTCGTACTCGCCTTATGACAATGTGGAGAAGAAAGCGTATCCCAACCTGCTCGTGACAACGGGACTGCACGACTCGCAGGTGCAGTATTGGGAGCCCGCCAAATGGGTAGCCAAGCTTCGCGTTATGAAAACAGACAAGAACCAGCTGTTGCTGCATACCAACATGGAAGCGGGTCATGGCGGTGCCTCGGGCCGGTTCGAGGCCTTGAAAGAAATCGCCCTAGAATATGCGTTCATCCTCAATCTGGTGGGAGAGCGTCAGTAGAAAAAAATCTCGCTTTTTATAAAAAAGGTGGCTTTTTCTGTCATTCTGAGGCAGGAGGAATCTTAAACGTTGAGATTCTTCCTGCCTCAGAATGACAGAAAAAGCCGTTCTTGTCTTAAAAATAGCCAGCAAATGCTCTTTGGAAAGTTTTACTTTTCTCACTATTATACTTGGTTTTTGGTCTTTGCTGTCACAGGCATTCTCATCACTAATTGTCAATCGGGAAAGGATGCTGCCCTAAATGACCCGCTGATTGCTGAAGGAAAGCAACTGGCGCAGCAGCATTGTGCTACGTGTCACGTGGTTCCTTCGCCCGATTTGCTGGATAAAGAAACCTGGGTGAAGCACGTATTACCCGCAATGGCGCCAAATCTGGGGCTTGAAGTGTATCCCGAAGGGGTGTATTATGCAGGATCAAAGGCCGCCATTTCGTTCGATAATTGGCAAAAATTACTTCTTTACTACCAGACACTGGCGCCTGAAACGCTCGAAGCTGTCAAAGCCCCGGAGTCAGTTACGAACGACTGGGCCATGTTTTCGCTCGAAAAACCCCGGCTCGACACGACTCAAACGGCCATGACAACTCTGGTGGCGATGGATACAATTGGTCATCAGTTGTATTCAAGCGACGCGTTTCTGAATAACCTGTATCGGTGGAATCGGGCGTTGCAACCAGCCCTATTTAACAAGCTGAATTCGGCCGGGGTCAGTGCTACGTTTTTTCGGGACAAAGCAGGCCGTGAGTTGGGTATGTTCAGTTGCTTGGGAACGATGCGGGCTGCCGATATTTCGAAGGGTGAACTCATATCGTTGGCCGTAGCCGGTAAACAAGGTGCCGATTCATCGGCAGTAGCTACCGACTTACCCCGGCCACTTCAATCGATAGTCGCCGACTTCAATAAGGATGGACTAACGGATTGGGTGGTTTGTGGATTCGGGCACAACATGGGCGGGTTGTACTGGCTGAAACAGGGCACGAATCATCAGTATACCAAAGTACCTATTCGGGAGGTGGCCGGAGCCAGTCAGGCCGTCACGGGCGATTTCAACGCCGATGGCTGGACCGACCTGATGGTTTTATTTGCGCATGCCGATGAGGGCATCTGGCTGTTCCTGAACGATAAAAAGGGCGGTTTTACGGAACGGAATCTGCTTCGGTTTCCATCCGTTTATGGTTCTACGAGCTTCCAATTAGTCGATTTCAATAAAGATGGCCGGTTGGATATTCTGTATACCTGTGGCGATAACAGCGATTATTCGAAAGTGCTGAAACCGTATCATGGCGTGTACATCTACCTGAACGAAGGGGGAACGCGCTATAAACAAGCCTACTTTTATCCCATCAATGGCTGTACAAAAGCCGTCGCCACCGATTTTGATCAGGATGGCGATCTGGATATCGCGACGATTGCCTTTTTTGCTGATTTTGAACACAATCCTGCCGAGAGCTTTCTTTTATTTGAGCAGCAAAAACCATTGCAGTTTCATCCGCATGCTCCACCCGTCAGCGGACTTGGGCGCTGGATTTGTATGGACGTGAACGACTGGGACAACGATGGGGATGCCGATGTCATTCTGGGCAACTTCTCGAAAACGTTTATTATTCAGGAGGGACTAAAACCAACTTGGGATATGCATTTGCCATTGATCGTATTGAGAAATAAGACGCGATGAAGCAAACGAATCCTAAGTGTCTATATAGATTAATTTAGTTCAGCCACCCACCCGTAAAGCCGGCGCGTTTCAATCCTTTCTGAATATGTGGATTGCGCTTCATCAAATTCCAGACAAAATTTGTTCGGGCGTTTTCGGCCATTAGCAGAATCGGGCCCTGGTCGATGCCAAGGTAGTCAATATCGAACCATCCGTTTGTTGTGGAGCCGTTGGCATAAGCTGATGCGAACCGATATGTTGGATTAAAGGCATCACGGAAGCCATACTTACCATATAGTTTGCGGCCATAGTTGGTCTTCATAGCTTTCAAGGCAGGCAGGCAAATTTCAGGTGCGAACGCCAGCGAGCCGCCCGCAGCCGTGGGTGCAATAGTCCCATCGTCGACAACTTGCTGAATGGCGGCTCCCCGTGCCCGGTAGGAAAAGAAATTTCGGTCGGCCACCGTTGTATCCTTTGGCCCATCGCAGGCAGTCAGTCCCCAGATCGTTGAACTATAGTCTTGCAATACTATTTCGAGTGAGCAGGACTGGAAGCTATTTGAGTCCAACTTTAATAAGGTACACGAACAGTTCCTGAAACACCTGCTGGAAAAATACCCTGACCTGGGCCAGGGTGACCTGAAACTGGCCGCTTACCTGCGCATGAACCTGTCTACCAAAGAAATTGCCCAACTGCTCAACATAACCCACCGCAGCGTTGAATTGAAGCGGTACCGGCTCCGGAAAAAACTCGATCTGGATGCGGATACGAACCTGAGTGAATTTATGATTTAGTACTGAAAGCAGACTATCACATCAAATTCCATCCTTTCCGGTAGTCCCGCGATAGCATCGCGTTTGCATCGGCATTATGCCGGAATTTCTCTTTGTGAGCGTTCCATTCCAGGGGCTGGCCGAGTCGGTACGAAATTAACCCGAGGTGCATGGGCATGGTCATCTGGCGGGCGTAGGCCAGATTGGATTCCGGCTGTTTGCGGGACTTCACTGCGTCGACAAAATTCTGCTGATGCCCCGGCGACCGTTCCAGCGTGACAGGAATCTCGGCAATATCGTTCATCACGACGCCATTAATGGTAATTTCCCGCGTACTGTAGTCGCACAGAAGTGTGCCCTTGTCCCCTTCGAAATAAGCGCCGATGCCCCGCTTTTCGGCACCCGGAACGTTGGGCGGTGTACTCGTCCAGTGCAGCGAAAGGTTATCGAATTCATAATCGATGTCTATCCATTTGGGCGCATCGCCAATGCCTTCGGGAGCCGCCCCTTTGGCACTGATGCTCTTCAGCCCGGTTGGGTTGATGGCCCACCAGACTACGTCGGCAATGTGGCACCAGAAATCCTGAAACACCCCACCCGAGTAATCCAGGAAATAGCGATAGGTAAAATGGCAACGTTCGGGCGTATACAGTGAAACCGGGGCGGGTCCTTGCCACATGTCCCAGTTGAGGGTAGCCGGTGGAGTCTGGTAAACAGCTGGCCCCAGCACGGGCGGGAAGCCCGTTTTCCAGAGCCGAACGGTATGCACCTTGCCAATGGCCCCGCCCTGAATCAGTTCGACCACACGGTGATAATTATCGCCTGCGTGAATCTGAGTGCCCAACTGAAAAATCCGGTCGTACCGATTGACAGCCTTCAGCATTTTCTGCCCTTCCCGAACGCTGTAAGAGAGCGGTTTTTCGCCATACACATCTTTACCGGCTTGAAAAGCCATAATTGCAATCTGAGCGTGCCAATGGTCGGGGGTCGCGCAGGTGATGGCATCAATGTCGTTGCGGTCGAGCAGGTGCCGGAAGTCAGCGTATGTTTTAGCGGTCGTGTTCGGCTGTATCGTTTGTAAGGTATTGAGCGCTTTATTCAGATGCGTCTCGTCCAGATCGCATAACCCAACGACGTCGACTTCGGGAAGTCGGGCAAACCAGTTGAGGTGATTGGTGCCCATGCCGTTCAACCCAATATGCGCCACCCGCAGCTTGTCGCTGGGAGCTACTTTTCGTTTCATCCCCGGAAACAGCGCCAGGCTCAGGGCGGCTGCACTTCCCTGTTTCAGAAAATCACGGCGGTTGGGTTGGCGTGTCATGGCAGTAGGAGCAACTTGGTTTACAGGTTATTAATTCTTGACTATAATGGCATCTGAGCGCTGTATCTACTGTATCAGAGTGTTAATTCTGAGCCAGCCAAATCAATTACATAAACGACCGGTAGGTTTTGCCTAAAAGCTGCTTAATCTACCTGATCAGGTTAACCAATACGCTTATCGGGGTTAGTCTGGGATTAAGTTGGTTTAGTAGTCAATTCTTCATCTTGCATACTGCCACAGCGGGTAGTGCGCAAGATGAAAATTTATAGAAGATACCCACATGAATCCATCCTACATGACGCAGCGAAGGGCTATCGTGGCCATACTACTTTTGTGGACAAGCATTGGCCGGGCACAGGACTACCCCATTGTTCCGGTTCCCTTCACGAGCGTGACGATAAACGGCGGTTTCTGGCAACCCCGGCTGGCAACCAACCGAACGGTAACTATTCCGTTCGATTTTAAGAAATGCGAAGAAACGGGCCGAATCAGCAACTTCGCCATTGCCGGAGGACTGGCCAAAGGGACCTTTCGTGGGCTACGATACGACGACTCCGATGTGTTTAAGGTTGTGGAGGGGGCTTCCTATTCGCTCCAGACAAAATATGACGCTCAACTGGATCACTACCTGGACAGTCTGATTACGCTTTTTGCCGCGGCCCAGGAGCCGGATGGCTATTTGTACACCATCCGTACCATTCTGAAAGACAGTACGAATAAAAAAGATAATCAGGCCGGGCCAACCCGGTTTTCGTACGTAGCCGGTAGTCACGAACTCTATAACGTGGGGCATATGTACGAAGCGGCCGTTGCTCATTTTCTGGCAACGGGCAAGCGGTCATTTCTGAATGTGGCGCTGAAAAATGCCGATTACCTCATGCGAACCATTGGGCCCGATAAGCTGATTGTCGTGCCGGGGCATCAGGAAATCGAACTAGGTCTGGTTAAGCTCTATCGGGTTACGAATGACAAACGATACCTTGATTTCGCTCGTTTTCTGCTCGATATGCGCGGCCGGTCCGACAAGCGGCCCCTCTTTCCCGATCCGGCCAATACGGGTCAGGGAGCTAGTTATCTCCAGGATCAGATGCCGGTTACGCAACAAAAAGAGGCCGTTGGGCATGCCGTGCGGGCGGGGTATATGTATGCCGCCATGAGCGACATTGCGGCCATTCAGCAGGATAAAGCCTACATGAATGCGCTGCTGGCCATTTGGCACGACGTTGTCGAACGCAAACAATACCTGACCGGTGGCCTGGGTGCCCGCGGACACGGGGAAGCGTTTGGGGCGGCCTACGAACTGCCCAACGATGTTGCCTATGCCGAGACTTGTGCGGCCGTAGCCAATATGCTCTGGAACCACCGCATGTTTCTGCTGACGGGCGAATCAAAATACATGGACGTGTTTGAGCGGGTACTTTACAACGGGTTTCTGGCGGGCGTTTCGCTCGAAGGCGATTCATTTTTTTACGTCAACCCACTAGCTTCCGACGGTCAGCGCAAATTCAACGTGGGGCAGGCCGCTACCCGCGCGCCCTGGTTCGGGACATCCTGCTGCCCGACTAACGTCGTTCGGTTTATGCCGTCGCTGCCTGGTTATGTGTATGCCACAAAAGGGGATAACGTGTTTGTCAACCTGTTTCTGACCAACCAATCGAAGCTGGTTGTCAATGGCAAGCCAGTGCAAATCCAGCAGGCGACGAACTATCCCTGGAACGGCAAGGTGTCCGTGACGGTTCGGCCGGAGAAAGCCCAGACGTTCACGCTTCAGATTCGGATGCCGGGCTGGGCGTCGGGGAAACCCATGCCCGGAAGCTTGTATAGCTACGTGAACACGGCATCAAAACCGCTGGTCCTGCGGGTAAATGGTCAGTCGGTCAAGTATACTGTCGAAAATGGATACGCCCGAATCAGCCGGACCTGGAAACCCGGCGACCGGCTTGAGTGGACGCTGGACATGCCCGTTCGGGAAGTAAAAGCAAATGGACAGGTGGCCGATGATCAGAATAAAGTAGCCATCGAGCGCGGCCCCATTTTGTATTGTGCCGAAGGCGTCGATAACGGAGGCAAAGCCCTGGCCCTGGCGATTCCGGCTGGCATGACGTTCAGCCCAATGCTGCAGCCCGAGAAGCTGGGTGGTATTGTGTCATTATCGGGCAAGTCGGCTGGTCGTTCGCTCAATCTGATTCCCTATTATGCCTGGTCGCACAGGGGACCCAACGAAATGGCCGTCTGGTTTGGGCAGGTGAAGCGATAACGCAATTGTTGAGGTTGCTTTTTGTCAAAGCAAAAGGAAGCGAGCATTACTTGATTTTCATGCCGGGCACAAGCGGAGTGGCTTCGACAAGTTCCAGCGACTTGACCATTTTCGTTGTAGCCGTCTTATATTTTATAAAATGAGGTGTTTTCAAATGCGCCTTATAGGCCGTTGTATCGGCATAAATTTCCAGAATAGTCATATGCGTAGGATTGCCTTTCTCCGAAACGGCATATAACGTCAGCACACCGGGTTCAAGGCGCACCGATGCTTCTATTTCCTCCTTAAGAGCGGCTTTGTAGCCTTCTAACTGAGGGGAATCAATGACGAGTTTGGCCAGCCGAACCATTTGTTTTTTATCCTGTGAAAACGCATGGCTGCAACAGGTAACCAAGAATGCCCCCAGAATGAAAATAACATAGTTGACGGCCCATTTTTCTGTTTTTACGATCATTGGTTATGTCGTTTTATTCTGTTTGAAACGGTCATTCTCAGATCAAAATAGGTGTTTTTTGTTAGTCTGGCCATAGCAGGAATCTTAATGACTCCTATGGTCAGACTAACAAAAAACACACTTCGAGCCTGATTTTCAGTCGCTTGAACGAGCTACTCATCCGGCGGACCGATACAGGAGGGCTGTGGGGACACAGCCCTTGGAGTACACCACAAGTACATCACATCAATCTACACCAGTTCCAGCTCTTCCAATTGCTCATTGATAAACGCAATCTCCTCTGCGGTTAGCTGAATATCAATGGCTTTGGCATTCTGGATGGCCTGTTCGGCATTGCGGGCACCTACCAGTGCCACCGTGATGCCGGGACGTTCGATGGTCCAGCGAATGACCAACTGGCTCAAACTGGCATTTTTGCTATCGGCTAACGGCTTGATCTTTTGCAGAAAGGCATCGGTTTGTTTAATATTCTCCTCGTTGAAAAACCGATAACCCGCCCGGTGGTCGCCTTCGGCAAACTGATGGCCGGGCTTGATTTTGCCCGTCAACAGCCCGCGCTCCATCGGACTGTAAGCCAAAATGGCCTTTTTGTTTTCGATGCAGTAGGGAACAAGCTCCGTTTCGATTCCCCGATTGATCATGCTGAACGGCACCTGGTTCGATGCGAGTTTGAGAACCGTTTCCGCCTGTTTCATCTGGTCGACGTTGTAATTGCTCACCCCGGCCTGGCGCACCTTACCCTGCTCGATCAGCCGGAGTACGGCTTCCATACTTTCCTCAATGGGCGTCGTTACATCGGGCCAATGCATCTGATACAGGTCGATGTAATCGGTGCCTAACCGTTTCAGGCTATCTTCGCATTCTTTGATGATGCTTTCCTTCCCGGAATATTTATAGACATCAATCGGGTTTCCATCGTTATCCTGACTTTTGAAGCCAAAATCACCCTTCACCAAATCCCAGCGCATGCCGTACTTGGTCAGAATCTGCACCTTGTCGCGAGGGATGCCTTTGATGGCTTCTCCTACAATTTCTTCACTCGTCCCTTGCCCATAAATCGGAGCCGTATCGATGGACGTAACGCCCAAATCATACGAAGCCCGAATGGCATCGATTGCACCCTGTCGTTCGGTTCCGCCCCACATCCAGCCGCCAGCGGCCCAGGCCCCGAACGTAATAGCGGAAACGCTTAAATCAGATTCTCCCAGTTTTCTGTATTCCATAGGTTGTATATATAACGCGTAGTCGCTCTTACCAACGGATAACGCGTTGTTTTGTTAAACTTGACGTGGTTAGGGTCTCGTTGGCCATTTCTTCAGGAACCCTGTTTGGCCTTGCGGTTACGGCCTTTGTTTTTGAGCGAATCACTTTTAGTAACGGGAGCCGCCGGGTTAACGATTGGTCGGCCACTCTGCCCACTTGCCCCGTCGTCTGTTGCACTCATCATGGCCGCGCTGTCAGCTGCCGGATTGCTATCCGGTGAGCGCCTGCCCGATTTATAGTTTCCCTTTTTGCTCCGGTTACCCGAGTTGGTCGTTTGGGCCTCGGCACCGAAAGCCGTTATTCCAGCCAGCAGAACACTCATTATTAGTAGCCTTTTCATATCCGTCGTTTTTCAAGTGGTTGTGTTATCTACCAGTATGTAACGACAAACAGACCAGAAAGGCTACCCAAAAAGGCTATACCGAGCGAATGGCAATTGGTTTATACAACAGATCTTTACGCTAAGGCCTTTCCGTTAGGGCCAGTAAATTCCCTAACTGACGGGCCGTACGGATCAGGTTCTGCCGGGTCAGTTGTATAGCCGTTTCTATGGAAGAGGGGCTATTGCCGATGGCCAGCAGTACGTCGAAATACTGGTTTAATGCTTCGTTTGGCTCCAGCGGCACGTTGCCCGCTATGCCCAGCACAGGCAGTTTCTTTTCCTTTGCCTGGAACGCAACGCCAAACGGACCTTTGCCATGCAGGGTCTGCTCGTCCAGGCTACCCTCACCCGTAATGACCAGATCAGCCTGATCCAGCGCTTTTCCGAAACTTGTAAACGCAAGAAAAAAGTCGATGCCATTGACCAGCTTCGCGTTGAGAAATGTGTGCAACCCGGCCGCAACTCCTCCGGCGGCACCACCATGCTTTACTTGCGTCATATCTACACCGGTTTGGCGGTGCGCTACGTCGGCAAACCGGCGCAGGCTGGTCTCAAGTTTCCGTACACTTTCGAGAGTGGCCCCTTTCTGCGGACCGAAAACGGCCGCCGATCCCTGGTCGCCAACTAACGGATTGTCGACATCGCAGAGGATAGTTATTGTACAGGCCAATAGGCGCGGATCGAGCCCGGATACGTCAATGGTTGCCAGGTTGGTCAGGCTTTCCGGGGTAGTGAGCACCGTGTCATCTGCCGCCAGGAATTGAATACCGAGGGCCCGTAAAATGCCGGTGCCGCCGTCTACCGTTGCCGATCCGCCAATGGCCAGCACAATTTCCCGGACACCCTTGTCGAGGGCCAGCCTGATCAGTTCGCCGGTACCGAATGACGTGGTTCGTAGGGGATCTAACTCGTCGGGTTTCAGAAGTTGAAGACCTGATGCATTTGCCATTTCGATGACTGCCGTGTGCCCATTGTTCACCAATCCAAAAGAAGAGGATATAGGTCGATCGAGTGGGTCATTGACGGTTGCTGAAACGAGAATACCATCGCGTTTTTGAATCATTAATGACCCTGTGCCATCGCCCCCGTCGCCAATTGGAAAGCATTCACAACGGCAATCGAGGTTGCTTTGCGTTAGGCCCTGTTCGATGGCCGTCGCTACATCTGTTGCGTTCAGGCTGTTTTTAAATGCATTGGGTGCAATCAGGATGCGAATAGGCTTCATGTAAAAATGACTAATTGACTACATTGACAGGGTTCCCGCTTAAGAATGCCGCCAGATTATCGACGGTAATTTTCATGAGCCGAGTGCGGGCTTCCAGCGTTGCCCAGGCAATGTGTGGGGTGATGAGGCAGTTTTTGGCGGTGAATAGCGGGTTGCCGGGCAGGGGAGGTTCCTTCGACAGTACATCAATTCCCGCACCGGCAATGACGCCGTTGTTGAGCGCATCGGCCAGGTCCTGATCGACGATGATTGGCCCGCGCGATGTGTTGAGCAGAAAGGCCGATGGCTTCATCAGGGCCAGATTTTCCTTGTTGATCAATCCCTGCGTTTCGGGTACCAACGGCGTGTGGATGCTCACCACATCCGACTCCGCCAGCAGTTCGGGGATCTCCGCCCATTTGAAATTGGTTCGGTGCGACTGGTCGGTGCGGTGCCGTTTGGAGCCGATGATGTTCATGCCAAAGGCCGTGGCCACATCGGCTACTTTCTCACCGATACTCCCGAACCCAAGGATGCCCATCGTTTTGCCCGACAGCTCGATAAGCGGGTAATCCCAGAAACAGAAATCCACCGACCGCGCCCATTTGCCATCCCGCACCGAATCGCTGTGACGCTGCACGTGCAGCGTCAGTTCGAGCAGCAGCGCGAAGGTGAGTTGAACAACGGAGGGTGTACCGTAGCCGGGTACATTGCTCACCACAACCCCATTCTTTTTGGCGGTGGCGATATCGACAATATTAAAGCCCGTAGCCAGGACGCTGATGAATTTCAGGTTGGGTAATTGGCCAAGAGTGGCCTCGTTCAGAGGTGTTTTATTGGTAAAAATAATATCGGCGTCTTTGGCCCGTTCTACGACTTGGTCGGCGGGCGTTCGGTCAAACACCGTTACGTCGGCCAGCTTTTCAATACCTTCCCAGGACAAATCACCCGGATTCAGGGTGTAGCCATCTAATACGACAATCTTCATTAGTGTGTTTTCTTTTGTTCGTTTGATAAACGGTGTATGGACGGGGCGGATTCTGGTCAATTCGCCACCGTTGTCGCTGGTTTTACCTTCCCCGCCACTGACCTGATCGTAACCGCTATCCCCACCAAAACCAAGGCCAATATACCCAGATACAGATACCCTTTTGACAGATCCGGCAGAACAACCGCTTTCTTGCCGTCGAGCATTTCGTAGACCGGAATCATCCATTTCAGTACGTAGGCCTGTGCCAGCGTCAGAAAGCTAATGAAGATCAGCATGAAAAAACTGTGCTTCACCGTAAAGCGGAATAACTGCGATTCTTTACCGACTAAATTGCCGGCTGCAGCTGCTACGGCAATGGACTGGGGCGAAATCATTTTACCCACTACGCCCCCCGACACATTGGCCGCCACCGTCACTACCGGATCGACGCCGATAGACTGCGCCGTGGCGTACTGAAGTTTGCTGAACAACGCATTGGCCGAGGTATCCGAACCGGTGATGAACACACCCAGCCAGCCCAGCACAGGGGCGAAAAAGGGAAACATACTACCCGTGCTGGCCAGTATGGCGGCCAGCGTGAGTGTGATGCCTGAATCGTTCAGAATATACGCGAACGCCAGCACCGAGGCCACCGACAGAATGGGAAACCGCAACTGAACCAGGGTTTCGCCAAATACCTTTACCCCTTGCCGGTACGTCAGCCCGACCAGCGGAATAGCGATGAGTGCTGCCAGCAGAATAGCCGTTCCGGCCGCCGAGAGGTAATTGACTTTGAAGAGCTTCGGTATTGGATTACCGTCGCTGCCCAGAATGGCGTTGTGCAGACCCGGAAATTCGAACTGGAACAGACCGGCGGAGTTGAGCACATCCTTGATCGGCTGCATTCCCCACGAAATAATGATAATCGTCAGCACGATGAACGGCGACCATGCCCGGATCACCTGCCCGGCGGTGTAGCTGATGCTGGTATCGACTGTGGCGGCTGGTTCATTGGCAAAGCGCCAGATGGTTTTAGGTTTCCAGTAGCGCAGGAAGGTCATCAGGCATATTATCGACCCTAATCCTGCAATGACGTCGGGTAGGGCGGGGCCGAGGAAGTTGGACGAAAAATATTGGAGAAAGGCAAACGAGATGCCCGACACCACCACGGCGGGCCATATCTCCCGCGCTTTTCTGAATCCGGCAATAATACTGACCAGGTAAAACGGCAGCATGACCGACAGGATGGGCAGCGTCCGGCCCACCATCTGCGAAATGGGCAACTCCGGAATACCCGACACCTGCGAGGCCACCGTAATGGGGATGCCGATAGAGCCAAACGCCACCGGAGCGGTATTGGCAATCAAACAAATCCCCGACGCATAAAGCGGGTTGAACCCCAGCCCCACCAGCATAGCCGCCGTAATGGCCACGGGAGCACCGAAACCGGCGGTACCCTCCAGAAATGAGCCGAACGAAAAGGCAATCAGCAGCGCCTGCAATCGCCGGTCGGCCGTGATGGCACCCATGACGTGTTTGATGATTTCGAATTGACCACTTCTGACGGTAATGTTGAATAGAAAAACGGCCATGATCACCAGCCAGCAAATCGGGAACAAGCCGTACAGCGCCCCGTGTGCCGCCGACAGCAACGCCAGTTTGACGGGCATGCCATACACGAGCGTGGCAATCAGCATGGCGAGGGCGGTAGCGATCAAGCTAGCCTGATAGCCCTTCATCTTTCGGATGATGAGCGCCCAGAAAATGAATAGGATGGGTATCAAGGCTACCAATACCGAGAGAGCGATGCTGTTGAACGGGTCAATAACTTGTTTCCAGGTCATAAGTTAGTTAGTGGTTGTTGGGTTAGTCGTTATTGAGTGAAGTCGTATTCTGAAGGATCGAATAACCCTTAACCCAATAGCTATCACACTTATGCCAAATCCAGCGCTACAATTTCGTGGTCGAGAACCTTCGGCACATTGACCGTTACTTGACCATTTTTGACCTCAAATCTTGGTGTTTGTCCGCTCATGAGCAATTTTACACCCGTCACTTTGGCCCCGGCCGGAACCTGAACCGACACCTGCGCATCGACCGGAATCAACTCCCGGAACGGGCCTTTCAGCATCATGGGGTTGGTTAGGTTGACGAGGTGGACGGTCATGGAACTGGCCTGCCGCCAGACGTTGACATCGATCACACCCGGCCCCGTTACGGCGGCAACGGGGGCCTCGTCGAGTGCCCAGTTAATGACGTTACTTAACAGTTGACCGTGGTCCATGTTGAGCAGTTGCCAGAACGAACGGTCCAGATCGCCGGGAATATAGGCTACGCGCCCTTTGCCTACCTGCCTCAGGTAAATCTCCCGCGTATCGGTCTCGGCCACGCGTGGGTACACGTCTTCCATCGGCAAATCAGGGTAGGTGGGAATGAGCGTGACCGGACTGGGGAAAGTCGCCGTGGGTTTCACATCGACTTTATAAATGGCGTTGATGATGCGGGGTGTACCGTCCAGCCCTTTCAGAATGGCCTGGCTCTGGCTGTTTTTGGCATCGTGACGAAGATGCAGATAGCTGTTCCGCATCGGTCCTTCTACTTTCTGATTGTACGATACGCCGAGCAAACTTGCCAGCCCAAAATCCGGGCGCTGGTTGCCTTCTTCATCATACAACGACGTTTCGAAGGTAGCCATCAGGCTCCCGCCCGCCTTCACAAAGGCCTGTAACTGGCCACATTGCGCATCAGAAAGGGCCGCAATATTTGGCAGAATCAGCAGTTTGAACCGTTTCAGATCGTCGGGTGTGAGCAGGCGATCGTTTACCATATCGAACGGAACCCGGCTTTCGACCAGGGTCTGGTAGATACCGTCGAGGTGGTCGCTGCTTTTCTGCTGCCAGGGTTTGCCACCGTAGTTGCGGTCGGTTTGCTCGGAATACACCACCCCGACACGCGCCATCGACGCTGTATTGCGGAGGTAGGTTTCGTTTTTGTGATAACCTTCGTACACCTTCGCTACGGCTTCCATCCAGCGTTTGTCGTAGATGTCGCCCCCGAACTTAACGAAGCACGGCCGCATCCCGTTGGCCGTTCCTTCGGCTACCCAGATTCGGATTTCGGCGTCGCTCTGTACAGAGTCTTTCCAGCGGTATTCCTCTTCAATACCCACGCTGAAAATGCCGATCAGCGGTTTCATGCCCAGCGTTGAGCGTAATTCTTTGGCCCCTTTTCCATTCGACCACGGAGCCATGAGCCCCCGCCGGGCCTGCTGGTCGGCGAAGAAAAGGTCGGCTTCTTTGCCCGTTACAATTTTGTCAGGAAAGCCGTTAGGGATGAAGCGGGATGCGGGCCGTTGCTGACGGATACCGGCATCCCACAAGGCCCACACTTCCCGCAACCGGTTCGTCCGCCATTCCGACCATTTGCGGTAGGTAGGGTCCAGTCGCTCTATTTTCTTCGGCAGTTCCAGACCCGTTGCCGCTTTAAAATTACGGGTGCAGTGTTCGCAGTAGCAAATGTCGTGACCGGCCCAGCGATTCGAGAAGATGCCTTCGGGCTGAAACCGCTGCATGATTTCTTTGTTCACCTGGGGCATAAACTCGAAGTTGTACGGCCCCAGTGAGCAGGTCACCCACAACTCCGGATTAGCCCAGTGACGGCGTTTACTACCATCGACGTTGACCGCAATCCAGTCGGGGTGGGCGTCGTATACGTTTTGCCGGGCGGCATGGGGATCGGTGCGGAGCATGATTTTCATGCCCTGCTTTTTGCAGCCTTCTACCAGATAGCCCAGCGTATCGGCGTTGCCCAGATAATCGCTTCGGTGATGCAGCGGGATGTTGGTCGGGTAAAAGGCCACGACGCCCCCGGCACTGAGTAGTGCACCATCGGCATGAATCCGTTTGAAATAACTCAGCCAGAAATCGGGATCGTAGTGGCCGGGGTCGCGCTCTACAAACGCCAGTTGCGCCCAGCGCATCGGTCCGTCGAGCCAGCGTGTTTCGGTTGGCGACAAGGCGTTGGCAACCAGCGACTGACTAGCTAGTGCATAGGCTCCGCCAATCAGGCCGGTCGTCTTAATAAACTCTCTTCGTTCCATGAGGTAAGGGCCCGGGTGAACACGACAGGTTCTCAAAAAAACAGAGATTGTTTTGGTCGTATTCTACTCTTACCTCTCTACCCGCGGATCGTTAGTCCGCGTAGCCGTCAGGCTACTAATACGCCCTATCTTAGCCTGACGCTACGCGGACTAGAGATCCGCGCTACAAGCCTCCGCCATCGCCAACCCAGACGTAAACGCCCCTTCTACATTGCCTTCGCCAAATCCATCGCCCCCAAATAACAGTGGGAGCGGGGCTTCTACAGCCAGAAACGGGGCCGGATGCCGCTGGTCGGCCAGGCTGTAGCGCCAACGGTGTACCTGAATGGTGCTGATGCTATCGACCGGAAGCCAGGCCCGTAACTGATCGGTAAGTTGTCGACCAACGGCGGTGAGGTCATCGTCGAAATGCGTTCGGCTGAAATCGGCGCTGGCGTGGATGGTTAGGGAGGGTTGAGCGGGCGAAATTCCTTTGTGGGCGTTGTCGGCTACCCAGGCAATATCGCCGGTTGCGTAGCGAACGGCACCGGAAGCGGGCAACTGAACAGGTCGGTTCAGCGCCACCATCACAGCAATGGAGGGCTGGTACTGGATGGCCGCGAGTGCCGATTGGTCAGCGGTTGATAACGTAAATCCACTTTTCTGGGCCAAGGCCAGTGCCTGCGGAGCCGGGATGGTGATCAGCAAGGTATCGGCCCGGTATTGCCCCCCCGATTCGGTCTTCACGAGCCATTGGCTATTCTCTATACCGAAGAAAATAACGGTTTCGGATGTCAGCACGGTGAGGTCTTTGCTGAGGTCTTTGGCCACGGTGTTCATACCCCCTATACCCACGTAGTGTGGCTGGTCAGGGGAGGTGTCGGCCGGGCCGGAGTGCTCCGGATTCCATTCGGTAATGACCTGATCAGCTAACAAATGCTGGACGACTTGTTGGAATTCGGGTGTTGTAGCCGAGAAATATTGGGCACCATGATCGGCTCGGGCCTGTTCGATGCGCCGGGTAGCCATGCGTCCACCCACACCCCGACCTTTATCGAGCACGACGACATCCCAACCCTGTAAGCGTAATGCGCGGGCCGCGGTCAGACCGGCCATACCCGCACCAATAATAAGAGAAGACGGCATTTAAGTTGACAATGATGGTTGGGGGCGCAAGGTAGGGGGTTGGGGTGGAATCTACCCCACCCCAACCCCTCCCCTGAAAACAGGGGAGGGGCTAAGAGCCGGACGTTGGGGCTCTCCGATCCGTAAGTGGTGTCAGTTTCTTAAACTGACATGTTAGGTTTTGAGAAACCTAACGGATATGTTATTGGCCCAGACAGTACTTCCTCACAAACTCCTCGCTTTCAGCTGCGCTACGGCGTAGCTGGCGGCTCGGGCAGTGAGGGCCATGTAGGTTAGCGATGGGTTTACGTTCGAGGCCGACGCCATGGCCGAGCCATCCGTGACAAATACGTTTTTGCAGGTGTGTACCTGGTTGTACTTGTTGAGCACCGACGTTTTGGGGTCGCGTCCCATGCGGGCGGTGCCCATCTCGTGGATACCCAGTCCCATGTGTGCCGCCGGGTTATCGTAAGGAACCACGTTTTTGAAACCGGCGGCCTCCAGCATTTCGGCTCCGTCGTTCATGATGTCTTTCCGCATGGCCCGGTCGTTGGCACTGAAATCGGCGTCGAATACCACCTGCGGCAGGCCCCATTTGTCGGTTTTGTCGGGGCTGAGGTAGAACCGGTTGTTCGGGTCGGGTAGCACCTCGCCGAAGCCGGTCAGGCTCATTTTCCAGGGGCCGGGCTGCGTCATTCTCTTCTTGAAATCGGCCCCGAAACCCGGTTCTGCACCACCCCTCGACCAGTCGGCACGGGACGCTCCGCCCTGGTAGCCAAAGCCGCGCAGGTAGTCGCGTTTGTCCTTGCCCCAGTTCCGGAAACGGGGAATATACAGACTACCCGGACGCGCTCCGAAATAGTGATCATTCTCGAATCCTTCGATATCGGCTCTGGCCCCAACAGCCAGGTGATGGTCCATCAGGTTGCGGCCCAGCTGATCGCTGTCGTTGCCCAGTCCATTGGGGAAACGGGCTGATTTTGAGTTCATCAGAATCGACGTGGAGCCAATCGTTCCTGCATTGAGGAACAGCACTTTGGCATAAAACTCCCGCACCTCCATCGTGTTCTGGTCGATGACCCGCACACCTTTGGCTTTCTGAGCATGATCGTCCAGAATAATCTCTTTTACGATGGCATTGTGAATGATCGTCAGCCGGTTCGTGCTTCGGGCGGCTGGCAGCGTGGCCGCCAGGGAGCTGAAATACGCCCCGAACGGACAGCCCCGCGTACACCGGTTCCGAAACTGGCAACTCGCCCGACCCACCGCCGTATGCCAGGGCTGCGGTTTGGTGAGGTGCGCCACCCGTCCAATGGTAATGGGCCGATTTAACTTCTGCGCGACCGATTTTTTAAAATGCACTTCCGGGGCGGTCATCGCCATGGGCGGCAGAAAGGTGCTGTCAGGCAACACGGCTAAGCCCTCGGCTTGTCCGCTAACGCCCACAAATTTCTCGACGTAGGTGTACCAGGGCACCAGATCCTCGTAGCGAATGGGCCAGTCGATTCCGAGTCCCTCTTTGGCATTGGCCAGAAAATCTTCCCGACTCCAGCGGTAGGTATGTTTCCCCCAGATCAGCGATTTGCCGCCCGTATGGTACCCCCGAATCCAGTTGAACGGCCGTTTCTGGATATACGGATGCTCTTTGTCGTTGGTGAAATTGAACTGGCTGCCCTCTTTGGCCGAGAAGAACATGCTGGCATAGTGCTCTTCGGCCGCTACCGTCGTGATCTTGCCCCGGTGCTCGAACTCCCAGGGGTCCTGCATGGCGGTTTTATAATCCTCAACGTGTTTGATTTCGTAGCCGCGCTCCAGCACGAGTACGTTCAGCCCTTTTTCGGTTAGTTCTTTAGCGGCCCAGCCACCCGTCATACCGGAACCCACCACGATGGCGTCGTAGGTTTGGGCTTTTTGTGCGTTTATATTCAGATTCATACTGTGAATGATCGACCTGGTGATGATGTTAAACCTGGTTGCCGTACATAAAATCTTTCTGACCCGGCCTGATCTTGATAGCCTCGAATTTTCCCGGAATAGGCTGGTAATCGAATGAGGACTTGATGCCCGCTTCCGATGTAAAATAGCCCCAGACGGTCAGCTCTTTGATCAGTTGCCAGAACGATACCGAACCGGCTTTGGCGTTGGCCAGCGCATTGGCTTCGACCTGTTTGAGGAGCGATGTCTGTTGATCGGCCGAAGCGGTCAGGAAACGATTTCCCGCCAGATCGCCGAGGCCCGCCAGAAACGTATCCTGTACGGGTTTGGCATAGCAATCGCGCAGGATGATCTCAATAAAATCAGGAACGCCTGCATCGATAGCACCGGGCGTATCGGTTTTGGGAATAATGAGTTCGGCCACCCGCGCCATAATTTCGCGCTGCTCCTCATTCAGTATGGACGCGCTGTTTGCCCGGCTTTCCGGGGCCGTCTGGTTCCAGCGGTCGAAGGCCAGTAATGTCGGGGCTGATAGGGTTCCGCCCAGCATGAGGCTAACCCGTGATAATGCTTCCCGTCTGTTCATTCGTTGTATTAGCTAAGTACGTTTAGTAAAGGCGATTGAGGGCAATTAATACCGCGCTGGTGCCTCGATTTTATTGTTGATTGTATTGGTAAGGAAGTTTAGGAAGACTAAAGATAGAAAATAAGTATGACCAAAAGTTTATCAGATGCTACGCTATATTTAGCTGTTCAATTTTCCTTGACTTATGCCTCTTTTTGACCAGACACAAGTAGCCCTCTACACCCGAAAGTTTACGAAGCTTAAACAAGGTGGCACTAAATACGGCAAGGCTCCTCATAAACCTGTTTTCCTGCTCACGTTGCTTGAACTGGTTGAAAAGCGGCTCATCACCGAAAACCGGGTGACGATTACGCCCGAACTGGTAGCGATCTTTAAAGAGAACTTTTCGCTGCTGGTACAAACGGCTCATAAGGACGATTTCACACAGCCATTTTATTACCTCCAAAACGATGGCTTCTGGTTTCTGAAGACCAAAACCGGGGAGAAGCTCGATGCCTATATCCGAAGTGTTCAAACCCTCAGCGACCGGCTCGACTGTGGTTACTTTGCCGACGATCTGTTCAATCTTCTACTGAATGATTACGCTCGTCTGCACTTGAAAACCACCCTTCTTGACGTTTATTTCCCCGCAACCAAAGCCGAATTTCTTCGTATCAAAAACGCTGGACGTAGCTACCTGCACGATCTGGAAACCTACCTGTTGAACGAAAAAGAAGTGCCTTACGCATCCCTTGCAGCCACGGAGGATGAAGAGACACGTTTTGTACGGGGTGGTCTGTTCAAGAAACTGGTACCTAAAGTCTATGATTTTACCTGCGCGATTTCGGGAATGAAAGTCATTTCGGTTGATGGGGCCTCGCTGGTGGAGGCTTGTCATATCGTACCCATCAGCGTATCGGGCGATGACAAAGTTACCAACGGCATTGCCCTTTGCCCCAACCTGCACACTGCTTTTGATCGGGGTATGATTGGCGTTGATGACCAGTTACGCGTAGTCGTCTCGCCGTCTTTAGCCGATAACATGGCCAGCCCTTATAATTTAAAGCAGTTTCACGGCCAACCCTTACGATTGCCCTTCGGTGACGTACACAACCCAAAAATGGAGAGTTTCCGGTGGCACATGCGGGAACGATTTAAATGGTAATTTGCAGTTGCTCACTCATTAAACCACTATTTTTCAAAACTCATTCATGAAAAACATAACCATCACCCTCGATCTTAAATCCATTTGCGTTGGCGCCCTGAGCGTACTTGCCATTGTGTCGCTATCCAATTTTAACAAAGCCGATGAACACCGAAACGAAGCCTCCGATGAAGTGCGTCGCTACCAGGTGGTTATGGGCGAGAAGGGTAGTATCATCATTCTTGACACAAAAACGGGTAACTATTTGATTGATAATAGTATGACGCCTAAGCCGCGTTGGCTAAAAGGGGATTTTACGGCTACGCATAAGGATCCGTCGACCAAAACAGATTAGAAACGATAATCAAATTGCCCTCTCGTTGCCAATTCACCCACGGCAAACGTGTTGGTTCATACGGCTGGGTCGGGCGGATCGCGTTTAAACTACCTGGCCTATATAATCAGAAATAAAGTTTACTCTATTTCTCCGTTTTCTGTTGGTGACACTATAGTTTTCACTATGTTTGGCGCATATTCCTGTCTTATGTTCAGTCGTCAGTTTCTACCGCTTGCCCTGGCCTTTGGCCTCTCTGTGTTATTCACCAATGGGTTGTCGAGTTGCCAGTCCAAAGGATCTACGGCCACCGAAAACGCTGCTGATTCAGCAACTGATTCGTCTGGCAGCGCAACAGTCGCCGAAAAACCAACCGATAAGGCCGCTGAAAAAAGCGTGACCGAGACGCCAGCCAACATTCCCGCTGGTAAAATAGCCGATGCGGCTACGATTCTGGCGCGTCCGCAGGTTCCCATTTTGTGTTACCACCAGATCCGCGACTGGCGTGCGAGTGACTCCAAATCGGCGAAAGATTATATTATTCCCGTGGCCGCTTTCCGCGAACAGATGAAGATGCTGGCCGATAGCGGTTACCATACCGTGTTGCCCGATCAGCTTTATGCCTACCTGGCTACCGGCGCCCCGCTGCCGCCAAAACCAATCATGCTTACCTTCGATGACGGCGACCTCGATCAGTATACCGTGGCGGCTCCCGAACTTGAAAAACATGGGTTCAAAGGCGCTTTCTTTATCATGACCGTGGCCATTGGCCGACATGGAAAACAGCCATACATGGACAAAACGCAGATCAAAGATCTGTCGGATCGGGGACACGCCATTGGCGCCCATACCTGGGATCACCACAACGTGAAAAAATACCAGGGCGAGGACTGGAAAATTCAGATCGAGGAACCGAAAGCGAAACTGGAAGCCATTGTTGGCAAACCCATTAAGTATTTCGCCTATCCGTTTGGTCTGTGGAATAAACAGGCACTGCCTGAGCTACAGAAACGGGGCTATGCAGCCGCGTTTACGCTGGCCGATAAGCGTGATGATAGCATGCCGCTCTATACTGTTCGGCGGATCATTGCCGGTGGTCAGTGGAAAGCCACAACCATGTATCGGAACATGATTCAGAGCTTTGATTAAAGTCATTAACGTGTTTTATACCTGACAAAAGCGGCTTCGGTCGCTTTTTGTCGTTTACCGTATCAGGAGATTTACTCGAGAGCTGCTTTTACGTCAACAGATCAACGTCAACGCGTTCGTATACCTGATGACCAGCAAAGCCCTACTTACGGTAGCATTTCTTTTTTTTGGACCTTGTTTCGTCCAGGCGCAGTCGAATCCACCTCGCCTGATCGTTCGGGGAGACGATATGGGTTATTCGCACGCGGGTAACGAAGCCATTCTGACATGTTATAAAGACGGTATCGAGAAATCGATCGAAGTGCTGGTCCCTTCGCCCTGGTTTCCGGAAGCGGTTACCATGCTCGAACAAATCCCGACGGCCGACGTGGGTATCCATTTGACTCTCACCAGCGAATGGGATAATGTCAAATGGCGACCCTTGTCCGACTGCCCCAGTCTGCGGGATGCCGATGGCTACTTTTACCCTATGGTTCGTCCCAACAAAAACTATCCCAAACGCTCGGTCGTGGAAAATGACTGGAAACTGGCCGATATTGAAAAGGAGTTCCGGGCACAAATTGAGTTGGCCATGCGAAAAATTCCCCGGATAAGCCATCTGTCGGGGCATATGGGCTGCACGAGTCTGAATGATGAAGTAAACGCACTGGTCAGGAAATTAGCGCAGGAGTATCATATTCCTCAATATGACGTGAAGCTTGGCGAGGCTGGCGTGATTCATGCGGGCTACGTTGGCGCGCACACGACATCGGACGAAAAGCTACAAAGCTTTATGAAGATGCTCGAAAGCCTTGAAGCCGGGAAGACCTATATTTTTGTCGATCATCCCGGACTGAATACCCCCGAAGTACAGGCGATTCATCACATTGGCTATGAGAACGTTGCCGCTGATCGGCAGGGCGTAACGGATACCTGGACGAACCCCCGCGTTAAAGAACTGATCAAGACAAAAGGGATTCAACTGATTGGGTATAATGACCTGGGAAAGTAATTGTCTAGTGCTGTCAGTTTTGAGAAACCGACAGCACAACAATATAGGGTCTGCAAACTCGCATCAAAATCGCCCGGCCCATTCGATACCCGCGACAATATGCGGCATGGCGTATGTATCGCTGAAGGTTTCGTTGGTGTGACCAAAACCGGTATAGAACACGCGGCCTTTGCCCACTACGTTCGTCCACGAAATGGGGTGATCGCCACCCATGGCTTTTGGCCAGACGGCTTTATAGGTAGCTTCGTTCAGGGTTAGCAATACCTGAATACTGTCTTTGCCCCGCACGCTCTGTTTGAAATTATACCATTCATCGACGCGTCGGAATTTGGCAGGTAAATGTTTGGTCGTGGGATGGGTTTGGGTATCGGTAATAATTTCCGCTTCGGGCAGGTGTTCGGGATACAACGGGTGATCCCGAAAATGCGTGCCGAGCATGTGGTCGTACCAGTCCCAACCGTATTCAGTGTCGGAAGCGGCATGGATACCCACGTAGCCACCGCCGTTCTCGATGAATTTCTCAAACGCTTTTTCCTGTTCCAGTGTCAGAATATCCCCCGTAGTCGACAAAAAGATCACTGTTTTAAAACGACGGAGGTAATCGTCGTTGAAGAAAGCGCCGTTTTCGGTTGTACGAACGTCCCAGCCTTTTTCTTTGCCCACTTTGTTGAGGGCGTCGATACCTGGTTCAATGGATTCGTGTCGGAAGCCGTTGGTTTTTGAAAAAATGAGCACCCCTTTCTCGCCAACCGGACCCGGATCCGCCGGTCGAACGGTATCAAAAACGGGTTTCTGCCACGGCAGCTGGCGGGTCACGTACATCCCGAACACAACGAATCCGCTCACCAGCAGAGCCAAAAACAAGACCAGACCCAGCAGAATTTTCAGGAGTTTACGGAGCATCGCTTAAGGAATGACTAAGATAGAATTAAGCTAATTCAGTACGAACGCGTTCGAGCAGGGTTTTTGTTGCCCGAATACCTTCGGTGGTTGGTAAATAGCCACCCGTTGGGTTATACAGGCTCATAATGCCACCTTCGTATTCAACGCCCACGTATCCTTTGAAACCCGCGTCTTTGATGATCTTGAACATCTTCCGAAAGTCCGTTTCGGTCTCATTGCCGCTAGCGTCGAACTTATGCGTTTTGGCACTGATTCCTTTGGCATAAGGCATCATCTTTTTAACGCCCTCGTATCGGTCGTATTCCTTAATGCATTTGGTGCCCATAATGCCCTTGATATCGTTGGTTTCGGGTTTGCTGCGCTGCCGACAGAAGTTCCCGAAATCGGGCAGGAGGCCAGCGTTGGGCATGTTGACCTGTTTAAGAACGCCAACCAGCCAGTCGATATCGGTGGAATTGCCGAAGTGGTTTTCCACGATGACGTTCATGTTCGATTTGGCGGCATATTCGAGCAATTTATGATATCCATCCGCAGCCGATTTGGCGGCTTCATCGGCCGGGTCATCGGCTACGCCCGTCAGCGCTTTGGACGTATCTCCCAGGTTAACCCGAATGGAAGAGCAACCCAGAAACTTGGCGGCATCGACCCAGGCATGGTGCGCTTCCACCGCTTGCTGCCGTTTTTTTGCATCCAGATCGGCGATGTTCGCGCCATCGACCATGATCATGTTGTTCTTCATGCCGAGGTCATCGCAACGTTGCTTGAGCTCTTTCAGATAGGTCTGGTCGGTATGTTTATCATTGAAAAACATGGAAACGTATTCCAAGACGTTGATCCCGAAATCGTTTTTGGCTCGGGCCGGGAATTCCATGTTGGTCATCTTTCCCGACATCAGTTCGCCCGCGAAGGAGAACTCTGCCAGCGAGATGTCGAAGGTAAATTTAGTCGGGGCCATTTCGGCAAATAGGTCAGGTGAAAACGTGGAGGCAAGCCCCAGGCCAGCGGCTGTCAGGCCAAGTTGATTCAGGAAAGCGCGACGGGATTGTGTCATGGTTGAACGGGTTTACCTCACCCCCAGCCCCTCTCCCGAAAAACAGGAGATAGGTGAAACCGGAGTTATAGTATTCACCCCTTTTTCTTTTCTCTGGAAGAGGGGGCAAGGGGTAGGTGAGTTTAGTTAAAAAACTGGACAGTGATGGGTACAAACAGGGGTAATTTCCCCGCTTTTTCATTTTTGAACACAAAGTAGATGTCGTGTTGACCGGCTGTCGATGTAATCGACGCTTTGGCCATACTGGGTTTAAACATGGCGGCCGGGTCTTTGCTTTCGTTCACCGAAATGTCGTCTGTCTGGCCTAGTAGTTGCCCCGTTGGCGAATCAATCCGCACTTCGATGCGCCCACCAACCGCGTTCAACTGCGCTTTAGGAACGGCTACGGCAAACTCCATGGCTCGCACGCCCGTCAGATCGAGCTGATCGAACTTTACATAGGTATCCGAAGCCATGACAATCACAAGTGGGTGCGGCTGAGTACCCATTTTAAACAACGTCACACCCTTCGATTGGCTGTTTGAGGTGCCCAGGGCCACCAGCGGATTGCGCAGGACTAACACCTGTTCGGCCATTTGTGCTGGTAAACCACTGGCGCCTTTGTCGGTATAGGACGCCTGTAACACTAAATCCCCTTTCTCGTTTTCTTTGGGCTTGTAGGTACCCTTCGTCGGTAGCGACGGGCTAGCTACTTTCTTATCTGATAGCGTCAGAATATACTTGACAATTTCGTTTGCATCGGGCATAGCCAGTTGCGGGTGCGCCGTCATGATGGCGTCGCCCCAGGAACCACCTCCGCCCTTGATAATCTTGTTCGACAGGCTGGCTACGGCATTTGCATCGCTTTTGTAGCGTTTCGCCACTTCGGTGAAGGCTGGCCCAACCGATTTTTTATCCATAAAATGGCAGGCCTTGCAGTCGCTTTTCTCCATGAGCACTTGTCCGGTACCCAGATAAGTCGCTTCGGAGAATTTATGGCCTGCCTGGCTCTCACTCTTCGCGTTAGCTTCGTCCTGATAGCTCGCCCGCACCATCACCTGCTTAGGTAGAATGCGACCATTGGCGAGGCTACCATCTTCTTTATCCGTTACATTGACCTGATAGGCAATGGCTTGGCCGGGGAAATAAAAGCTCTTGTTGCCTTTTGCGACGTCAAGTGTTACCTGGGGCGGCTGGTTGCCCGCCATGATATCGATCTCGCGGGAATCTTTCAGGCCTTTCGCATCGGTCACAGTCAGAATGGCTTTGTACTGCCCCGGTTTCTGAAACGTAAACGTCGGGTTAGGCTCGTTCAGAATAACTGGCTGGTCACCAGCTTTTGGCCCGCCCGCCCGACGAACGATTTTCCACTGATAGGTTAAGGCATCTCCGTCGAAATCTTTTGTACCGGCCGACGATAAATTCACCTTCAGCGGTACCGCGCCCGCTTTTTGGCTGGCTGCAACCTGAATAGTAGGTTTACGATTCCCCGCGTTGAATTCAATACGTACTAAACGAGAGTCGTCGTTTTTAAGGAACCAGCCCGTACCATATTCCAGTACATACAAGTCGCCGTTTGGGCCAAATGCCATATCAATCGGGTGGCTGAACGGCATGTTAGGCAGGAAGCGTTCCATGTTGGTCATGTCGCCTTTACCATCGAAGCTGACGGCCAGAATCATGTCGCGCATCCACTCATACATGAATACTTTACCGTTGTAGTAATCAGGGAACGGCCGTTTCGCGTTTTTGAAATCGTCTTTATAAAACGTTGGACCCGCCATGGCGCTGCGGCCCCCGCTCCCCATCAGCGGAAATTTTTTGGTCTCCGCTGCCGGATACGAAATCAGAGCCGGTTGAGCGGGCGGGAGATCATGTAAACCTGTATTGTTGGGCGAGTCGTTGACTGGGTGAGCCGGGTCGAACTTGGCTCCCGATTTAGTGGTGGCAAAATCAAGGTCGTTATACGCTTTGTTGTCGCCCACAAAATATGGCCAGCCGAAATTTCCCGGCTTTCTGGCCTGATTGTATTCATCTTCGGCTGTTGGTCCAACCCCAACCGAATCGCTGCCTGCATCGGGTCCCACATCACCCCAATACACATAGCCCGTTCGTTTATCGACCGAAATACGGTATGGATTGCGGTGGCCCATCGTGTAAATCTCCGGGCGGGTATTCGGGGTACCTTTGGGAAACAAGTTACCGTCGGGAATGGTGTAGGAACCGTCCGCTTCGGGGTGGATGCGGAGGATTTTTCCACGCAGATCGTTGGTATTTGCCGATGATTTCTGGGCGTCCCAGGGGCCACGGCCGGGGCGCTCGTCGATGGGGGCGTAGAGTGTTGCACGGGGGCTGGTGTTATCGCCGGTAGAAAGGTACAGATTCCCATCTCGGTCCCAGTCAATTGAGCCACCCGTGTGGCAGCATTGTTCGCGCTGGGTGGCTACTTCCAGCAACACTTTTTTAGACGAAAGAACCAGTTCATCGCCCCGCAGCTCATAGCGGGTTAAACTATTCTTCGACTCGGTGCCAGCCGGTGAGTAATAGAGATAAACCCAATGGTTTTTCTCGAAATTGGGGTCAATATTGACGCCTAATAGCCCATCTTCGGCTTCGGTTTCATTCCCTTCTTTATCTTTATATTTTGTGCTGACCGGAATCGTCGCAATTGTTTTGAGCTGTTTGGTCACCGGCGAATACAGGCGAACATCCCCATGTCGTTCAACGAGTAACACCCGCTCATCGGGCAAAATGGCCATTTCGAGCGGTTCGTTTAACTTTTCGGCGAGTACTACCTTTGTGAAGCGATTCTCGTCGGGTAAGTTGCCCGGATCGACTACTGGTTTGGCTGAGTAAGCCCACAGGCCTATAGCCCCCAGGCATAAGGCCGTTAGCGTACGATAGGCTTTCGGGGTATAGAAGCTAGGTTGCATATTTGATGTGTAAAATCAACACAATAATAGTATTATTTTTCATTGTGTTGATTTTACACACTATAAATAAGTTAAAATTTCCTGTATGGAGTACCAAAAAGAAGTGTTGCGGTTCCTGGACGAGCTAAAGGACTATTTGCCGCATGTGTCCCTCGACTGTACCATATTCGGGTTTCACGATGGGCAACTGAAGGTGTTGTTGTTGCGCTGGAAAGGAACCGAAGACTGGTGCCTGCCGGGTGGGCGGGTGCTTCACGGAGAGAACCTGGATGACGCAGCTCACCGGAGCTTACAGGAACGGACTGGTCTGAGTGAAATTTTTCTGCAACAGTTTCACACCTTTGGGAATGTGGAGCGTTACAAAAATTACACATTCCAGGAAACATTGACAAAGCTGGGTCTGCCCGTCGAAATAGGAAAAGAAATCATTACCCGTGATGTATCGGTGGGGTATTACGCGCTGGTCGAGTTTGCCGAAGTGACGCCCTCACCTGATTTTTTTACGGAGGAATGCCGCTGGTGGGATATCGATCAGATTCCCCCTTTGCTTTTCGATCACGACGATATGGTTGCGCTCGCTCTGAAAACCCTGCGTCGTCAACTGAGCTATCAGCCTATTGGTTACAATCTGTTGCCGGATAAATTCACCATGCCCGATTTACAACAACTTTATGAAACGATTCTAGGCCAATCGCTTGACCGGCGAAATTTTCAGAAACGGATGCTCGGGTACGACATTCTGGAACGGCTGGAAGAGCGCAAAACGGGTGGTGCCCACAAGGCCCCGTACCTATACCGGTTCGATAAAGTGAAATACGAGAAAGCCCTACAGGACGAAATTTTGTTTGTGGGCTAAATGAGTAGTGTAACGGAGTTAGTAATAGCAGAACGTGGCTTCTGCGGCTTCTTCCGATTCGTAGTAACTGATTCGGGTACTGACTTTTCTGGCCAACAGTCTTTAATTAAAAAAACCTTAATTCGGTTGTAGAGTTAATTAATGGCATTAGGTAGGTAGGTTGTCACCCTGATTGATGTATTAGTTAACCTGTTCGTTATCAGTAAATTAATCTTGTTCTCAGTGGCCTGGATAGTGTCATTTACCTTTTAATCTGGCACGTAAAAAAGCCGTAGCATTACCGTAGTATGAATACTCGCATTCGTTTGGCCCTTGATAGGACACCTAATACTAATCATACAGGATTTTATGTTGCCCTTGCCAAAGGGTTCTATAGCCAGGTTGGGCTCGATGTAACGCTCATATCGCCTGATCAGGATGATTACCGGACCATGCCCGCCCGCCGGGTTTCGACAGGGGAGGCCGAGCTGGCCATCACGCCGTCTGAGAGCGTAGTTAGCTACCAGACAAATGGGGTTCCTCTGATAGCTGTAGCGGCTGTTCTTGCACGGGACATCAGCGCCATTGTCACCCTTAAAGAAAGTGGCATCAGCCGTCCGAGGGAGCTAGATGGTAAAGTGTATGGCTCCTACGGAGCTCGTTATGAGGATGATATGATCCGTCAGCTCATCCAGAATGACGATGGACGCGGGCAGTTTATCTCCCATAAACTAGGGTGGGATGGTATTTGGCGGGCTCTGTTGACCCGCGAAGTCGATGCGGCCTGGTGCTGGTTGACCTGGGAAGGTGTGCAGGCCGATATTCAGGGCGTTGACCTGAACCAGTTTTTGTTTGACGAATACGAGATTCCGTATGGCTATAACCCTGTGCTGACAGCCCACAGCCAGTGGACAGAACAAAATGGGGATGCGTTACGCCGGTTCCTGGAGGAGACGGCGGCTGGCTACCGGTTCGCCATAAAAAACCCGGATGAATCGGTTCGGCTGTTGATGAAAACGGCCAATCACCCGACATTGACAAAACGAAATTTTCTGGAACAAAG
Source organism: Spirosoma horti (assembly GCF_054776595.1). NCBI lineage: Bacteria > Pseudomonadati > Bacteroidota > Cytophagia > Cytophagales > Cytophagaceae > Spirosoma > Spirosoma horti. The sequence goes on along the minus strand of NZ_BAAHBQ010000007.1, from coordinate 180,488 downwards.
CCAGCAACTGGTTTCGGGTTACTACCTGGATGGCGAAGGACATTGGGGCTTTATGCACCGCAATGTGTGGGTGTCTTTTGTAAACTGGATGGTGCGAAACCACCTGCTCAGCGATCGGGATGGCGAGTTGATTCAGCGCATGGATGTCGATACCTTGTTCACGAACAAATTTCTGGATGGCGTTCCCGCCATGATGCGTTAATAAATAAGCAGACGAACGCCGACGTATTTATAACTTATCCGCCAATGGTAGACATCGATTCGGTGACGGTATCCCGCTGCTGTTCCGCTTCAAAGCCATTGGCCGGGCGGTGAGAAAAGGCTTTCAGGAAGGCGGCCGTTAGCTCATCGTCCGAAGCTCCTCCTCGGAGTAAGGCCCGAACATCCAGCACACCGTTGTCATACAGGCAGGTTTTCAGGGTGCCCTGTGCCGTCATACGAATTCGGTTGCAGGTGCCACAAAACGTCCGACTAAAAGCCGCAATGACACCAATGGTACCCTGGTGTCCCGGCACCTGATAATTGGCCGAGGTAGAAAACGGCGGGTCTGGTAACTTTTGTAAATCGGGGAAGTAGGTGCGTATCTCTTCTACGATCCGGCGATGGGTCCAGTTAAGAACCGGATAGTGGCTGCCTTCCCCATTGAAGGGCATTTCTTCAATGAACCGGACATCTACGGGCATTGTGCGGGTCATATCCGTCAGCGGAACCAGATCCTGCGTGTTCTGCCCGTCCATCACCACCGCATTAATCTTCGTATGAATACCGGCTGCCAGCAGCGCATCGAGGGTTTTCAGAACGGCGGGTAGCTCATCACGGCGGGTAATCTGATGGAATCGCTCCCGGTTGAGTGTATCCAGACTTAAATTCACGGATTTGACACCCAAAGCAGCCAAGGCGCTGACATGCGGAGCGGTTAAAACGCCGTTCGTGGTCAGCGATATGTCATTCAGCCCATCAATTTCGGCCAGTCGATGCAGGAAATCCATTAGACCAGCCCGTACAAACGGTTCGCCCCCCGTAATCCGTACTTTCTGAACGCCTAACTGAGCCAGTACCCGAACTAGCCGCTCCATTTCTTCGTAGGTCAGCACCTGGTGCTTCGGTAGATACTTAATGCCTTCTTCGGGCATGCAGTAGAAGCACCGTAGGTTGCAGCGGTCCGTTACGGCCAGCCGGACGTACGTAATGGGGCGGTTGTGGTTATCGTAAATCATGCGGTAGACTACCTAACACAAATCTACAGCTTTTGATTGCAGAGCGCAATCCCAAATCTGCCCGTGTCCATTGCCCGGAAAGGAACATGCCACCATCTAACTATGCACTCGAGATGAAAAAGTTTATATGTAGGTCTGCGCTGGCATGCTATTTGGTAAGTAAACGGTGGAAATGCCCTCACCCCACTGTTCTACTAATCAATGCGATACGTATATCTTTTTTGTTTATTGGTACAAGGTTCGATCAGCTTGGCGCAGGACTGGACGTTTTATGGCTTTTTTCCAGCCATCTCCCAATCAGGTAATCTGAGTAAAAAGCTCCAGTACAACGTATACCTGTCGTCGACAATAGATGCTTTTCACCAGACCGTTGAAACAAAGGAGTTTCCGGCCACTGCCCTTCAATATTATCTGCAACCGAGTCTGCTCTACAAATTCCGGCCGAACATACAGTTGGGCGTCGGGTATGCCTATGTAAAGCACAACCTGTTTGGGTTGCATGTCAACGAAAACAGGCTTTGGGCGCAGGTGGCTGTTACGCACGATGTAGCCAGTCTGGGTCGGTTGAAAGTATCGCATCGGCTGCGGTACGAAGAACGGTATCCGCTCAATATGAAGACGAACCAATGGTCCTACGCCACCTTATTTCGGTATCAACTGGGCGTTAATCTGTCTTTGTACGATCCTAAACAGCAGTCGAAGGGGTTTTATGCATCGGCTTCCAACGAAGCTTTCCTTTGTCTGTCAGGCGCAAAAAATAGCCCGATCAGTTCCAAAAATGCCTTTTATGGGGAGAACTGGTTGTATGGTGGGATTGGCTACAACACAGGCCGATATGGTAAACTGGAACTAGGCTACATGTATCAGTACTTAATTCGTAATCCGCAGCAGGATCATCGTTATCTGCACTTGTTACAGGCCACCTGGATCACTAATTTTGACTTATCAGAAGTCGGCGTCTGGTTTTTTACCCCTCAAAATTGAGTAAAATTACGAGAAACCGGATAGACATACCTTTTGTTGGAAAATTTGTATTATTTTTGAGAAAACTTTAACTGACTCTAGTTTTGAAGAAGGCGGTTTCCATTGGTCTCTTTGGCCTGTTCCTCTACCACACGCTGGCCTATGTGCTGGTGTTCGTTGGTACGTGGTGGCAGGCAGAGCATGACTTATCGGAACAGCTTATGGTATACCGCTCGGTCGATAGTATGGTGGAGTTCCAGATTCCGCTGAAAGACAAACCCGATGCCAACGCCCTCACCCGCACGACCTCCGACGGGTTTAGCTACCACGGTCAGTATTATAGCGTTGTCAGCCTCGAAATTCAGGGCGATGTACTGCACATCACTGGCTTACAGGCGGAGAGTCATTCGTTCTGGCAGAGCGATTTATTGTCGTTCATGAACGACCATGTTTCCGGTGCGTCCGATTCGCACAAAAAAGCCAGTAAGCTGCTCAAGTTTCTCTTAAAAGAATACTCGCCCAATTCGCGCGATATTTTTAGTTTTTGCTCTCCCGTCTGGCGTGAAGCGACCCGCATCCCAGGCTTTCTGTTTGTGATGGCGGCCCGCGCCCTCCCCGTTCATTCGCCCCCTCCCGAAGTATGAGGTGAATTCCTGATCGTGTTTCTGGTTGTTCCAAGTAGCTTTTGCTGGCTGTCTGGCTGCGCTTTATGGCGTAAGCAGGCTGTAGATGATGCGCATCGATGCCCGCCGTGGTACCAGCCAATCGTCTATACTACCCACCGCTACTTAACTGGCTCCATACACGGTTGTAGGGCTGTTTCCTGCTATCAATGAGCTAATGGCTGTTGCCCGCTTGTGTTTTGCACTGGCTGGACGCTATGCGTTGGCTCCTGTCGACAGGCATTCTACCCCGATTCATTTTCTCTTACTCAGACTTTATTCTTTATGAAATCGATTTATACAATCGTATTGGCGTTCGCCTGTACCGTTATTTTTTGTGCGTCTGCATTGGCGCAGGGTTGTGTGGCTGTCCGCCACATGAGTTGTGCTGCTCCGGCGGGCTCAGCCGATTATTTCAAACAACGGACTGGCCACTGGCAGGTGTCGGCAGGCTACCGATTCTTCCGGTCCTACAAGCATTTTGTTGGCGATGAAGAACAGAAACAGCGCGTTCAGCAAGGCACCAACGTCATCAACATATCGCACGCTATCGATCTGGGCCTCACGTACATGGTCAACCAGCGGTTGTCGTTCTCGGTCAATTTGCCTATTCAATACAATGACCGTTCGTCGCTGTATGAGCATTATGGCAATGCCATCGCCCAGAATCCTCAGCAGAAACGGTTCGATACGAAATCGCAGGGGATTGGCGATCTTCGCCTTTCGGGTAGCTATTGGCTGGTGAATCCGGTGAAGTTACCCAAAGCTAACCTGGCGGTGGGTTTGGGGGTAAAGCTTCCAACGGGCAATTATGGCGCAACCGATGATTTCCACAAACTGACCAAGGAAGGCACGGATTATACGATCAATAAGCCCGTCGATCAGTCGATTCAGCTCGGTGATGGTGGTGTGGGTGTGAGCGTGGAGCTTCAGGGCTATGTATCGCTCACCAAAACGCTGACCGCCTACGCAAACGGCTTTTACCTGTTCAACCCGCGCGAAACGAACAGCACAGTGCGCAATCCGGAAGCCACCACGATTGACCTCGTAACAGGTAATTTCTCCGTAGCCGATCAGTTTGCCGCTCGTCTTGGCTTAAGCCAATCCATCAAAGCGATTCCGGGCCTGGCCATTATGTTGGGTGGCCGGGTAGAAGGGGTACCTGCCATCGATGCCTTCGGGGGTAGCAACGGGTTCCGTCGCCCTGGCTATATCGTATCGGTGGAGCCGGGCCTGGCCTACATGCGTCATAAAACGTCGATCGCAGCCACAGTGCCGGTCGCCGTTTACCGCAACCGTATCACGAGTTATGCCGATCGGCTCGATCCCCTGGGTCTGAAACATGGCGATGCGGCCTTTGCCGATTACCTGGTTTCGATTAATGTATCCCGTTGGTTTTAAGTGAATGACGTTGAAGGCAGAACGAAGAGAAATGGCAACGGCCATTTTCTCTTCGCTGCGCAATCTGACCATGAAAAATAAAGCGATAAAGCTACTTTGGATGTTCAGCCTGGCTATAAGCTTTGCTGGCAACCTGTCGGCTCGGTCGTTTAATCAACGAGCCTCTCAAGGGCAACCAACAGACTCGTTGCCCAGCCGAACGCTGAAGCAGGTTACGGTGAAAGGTTTCCGCCCAACGGTGGTCGAGTCGTTACCCATTGTACACGGTACATACCTAATGAGTGGAAAGCGAAATGAAGTAATTCGCCTGACCGATATCGATGCCAACGTAGCCGAGAAAACGCCCCGTCAGCTATTTGCGCGGATTCCGGGGGTGTTCGTATACGATATGGATGGCACCGGAAATCAGATCAATATCGCTACTCGGGGGCTCGATCCGCACCGCTCCTGGGAGAATAATATCCGCCAGAATGACGTCATTACCAATTCCGATATGTACGGCTATCCCGCCAGCCACTATTCGCCCCCGATGGAAAGTATTAACCGGATCGAGTTGGTTCGCGGCACGGCCTCGCTGCAATACGGGGCTCAATTTGGCGGTATGCTTAACTACGTAACAAAGAGCGCCGATACAACACGTGCGTTTGGTTTTGAAACGGTAAACTCGGTTGGTTCCTATGGGCTGCTGAGCACCTACAATGCCCTCGGCGGTCGGGTAGGGAAGTGGACTTATTATGTCTATTATTACCGGCGCCATTCGAACGGGTACCGGGAAAATAGCCGCTCCGACGCCAATGCGCAATTGGGCCGCGTTCAGTACCAGGCAACCCAACGGCTGGGCTTTACGGCCGAGTTGGGTCGGTCAACGTACAACTACCAGATTCCGGGGCCATTAACGGACGCCATGTTTGCCCAGAACCCGCGCCAGTCGACCCGAAGCCGGAATTACTTCAACCCGGACATTTATATTCCGTCGCTGAAAACAGACTGGCAACTGTCCGACCGGACCCGAATTCTCTGGACGCTATCGGCTGTTCTGGGCGCTCGTAACAGTGTTCAGCTGGATGCGTTCGCTACCGTTCCCGATACCATCAGCCGGATAACGGGCCAATACAAACCCCGGCAGGTCGACATCGACAACTTTAATAGCTACACCTCCGAGTGGCGGCTACTGCATCAGTACAAGCTGGGCAACGTTGGTTCCGCCTTGGCGGTGGGTGTGCAATTAATGGATAATGACCTGCACCGTCGGCAGCTCGGCCTGGGCACGACCGATACGGATTTTGATCTATCGTTGACCAGCCCCTTTAAGCGCGACCTGCATTACCGAACCCAAAATGTAGCGGCTTTCGCCGAAAACCAGTTTCACCTGACGAACCGGCTGACCGTTTCGCCGGGGATGCGGCTCGAAAGGGGGAAGACGCAGATGCGCGGTACGATTACCTACTACGCACCGGAAAATCTACCGACCGACATTAGCCATCATTTCCTGCTGTTGGGCGTCAATGGTGAGTACCGGGTCAATGAGTCCGTTAAAGTGTATGGCGGCTGGTCACAGGCCTATCGGCCGGTCGTTTTCAAGGATATCATTCCGACATCCGTCTATGAACGAATCGACAAGAACCTGAAAGATGCCTACGGATACAATGCCGAACTTGGGATTGATGGGCGCTGGCAGGGATTGCATCTGAATGTTACCGTGTTTGACCTGCTCTACCGGAATCGGCTGGGTACGGTCCTGCTCACCAACGCGGACGGCACCAACTACATTTTCCGCACGAACATTGGCGATAGCCGGAGCACAGGCGTAGAAGCCCTCGTGGAGACCCAACTGGTTCGAACGGATCGAATCCTGATCAGCGGCTTTACCTCAACGGCCTATAACAAGGCGCGTTACCTCAACGGGCGGGTTTCGACGGGCGCGGAGAACCGGTCGGTAACGGGAAATCAGGTGGAATCGGCTCCGGAATGGACCAGCCGTAATGGACTGACCGCCCGCTGTGGAACCACTAGTCTGACACTGCAATACAGTTATGTCAGCCAGACGTTTTCCGATGCGCTGAACACGCCCGTTGCGTCTGCCAATGGTGCTGTTGGTCCGGTGCCCGCCTACAGTCTCTGGGATTTGAACGGCACCTGGCATAGCAAAGGTGGCTTAACGATTCGCGGAAGTATCAATAACCTGCTGAACCGGCAATACTTTACCAAACGCCCGACATTTTATCCGGGGCCGGGTGTCTGGCCATCGGATGGCCGCAGTGCCGTATTAACGGTTGGCCTGACTATTTAACATCCATCGTACTATAACGTAAAACAGACAAATGAAAACACATCTCAACTATCTGCTCCTGGCCCTTCTGCTGACCCCATTCGTGGTCCGGGCTCAGATGCCGCAGGATGCCATTTACATGAATAAAAACCAGGTCTGCGTGGCGGGTATGTATACCCACAGTTCCTGGAATCAATACTGGGAAAACAGCCTCAAACGCGAGAACCTGAATATCGGCACGCAAACGACCCAGAGCTTTATGCTGATGCCCGTTATCGGGATCAGCAAACGGGTTAACGTTATTCTGAGCCTGCCGTATGTCTGGACGAGCACCAGCGCGGGCAACCTTATGGGCCAGCATGGCGTGCAGGACTTGTCGGCCTGGCTGAAAGTGAAAGCGGTTCAGGCCGGTGGATTTTCGCTCAACGCAGTTGTTGGTGGCTCGATTCCGCTGGGTAATTACGTGCCGAGTTTTCTGCCCATGTCGATTGGGTTGCAGTGCCGCACGTTTACGGGGCGGTTGCTGGCCAACTACCGGGAGCCAAGAACGGGTCTTTATCTGACGGCCCACGGCAGTTATGGCTGGCGGAGCAATACCCGAATCGATCAGGACGCTTATCAGGCCGATGACCGGGTATACAACACCAACGAAGTGCACGTCCCCAATACGTACGATGCGGCCGTTCGGCTGGGGGTGCTGCGGAAGGGTTGGCAAACGGAGTTCTGGGCTGAGCGGGTATCGTGCCTTAACGGCGACAATATTCGCCGGAACGATATGCCATTCCCGAGTAATAACATGCAGTCGACATCCGTAGGCTGGTACGCCAAAGTGCAGCCGCATAACATTGGCGTCAATGCCCGCGTCGGGTATGTCGTAGACGGGTTGAACGTGGGTCAGAGCACCAGCTACATGGTGGGACTGTTGTATCAAATCAATTTTAAGAAATAAGTAAGCTACCGTAGCGTCATGAAAAAATATAGTCATTTATTATTACTCAGTTGCGCATTGGTTGGTTTGTCGGCCGCCGTTATCTCCTGCGACAAGAGCATTTCCGAACCGTTACGCGTCGGCTACACCCCGGCCAGCGTAGATGAAAAAGCCGGTACCTGGAAAACCTACGTACTCACGGCGCCCACCGACGTGACTGTAGCGACGCCTGCATCGGTAACCTCGACCGCGTATCTGGCTGAAGTAGCCGATCTTAAGTCGAAGTCAGCCAGCCTGACGCAGGAGCAACAGGAGGCTGTCGCCTATTGGGGCACCGGAGCCGCTTATCGCTGGAACGAAATTGCCCGTGAACTGGCTGCCCGCTATAACGTGCCGCCCGCGTCGACGGCCGATGGGAAATACCCGGTGCCCGATGCCGCCAATCCACTGGCCGACCCTCGGTTTCCGTTTGCCAACCCGCCGTATACCGCCCGTGTTTTTGCCTACCTGAGCGTGGCACAGTACGATGCGCTGGTGGCCGCCTGGAATTATAAGTACATGTTTAAGCGGGCAGCGCCGTCGAAAGTAGATGCCACCATTCGGGTTGCCTTGCCTACTTCATCTTTGCCCGCCTACCCATCGGAAGATGCCGTTGTTGCGGCTGCGTCCTACACGGTGCTGAAGGCTATGTTTCCCGGTGAAGTGCCGTTTCTAGACGCGAAACTGGCCGAACACCGCAACAGTCGTTTATGGGCGGGCATGAATGTCATGAGCGACCTGAATGCCGGTAGTGATCTGGGAAATCAGGTAGCGGCCAAAGTGATGGCCCGGGCTAAAACCGACGGTATGAGTGCCGCGAACAACCAAACCCTCACGGCGGGTATGGCGGCCGATGCCAAGGCGCGGGGCTTGAGTGAAGTATGGGTGAGCCAGGAAATCCCCGCTCGTCCGCCGATGCTGCCCAATTATGGCGCTGTACAGAACTGGAATTTCGATGCCGCAACGAAAGTTAAACTTCGTCCCGGCCCGCCACCGGCCATTGGTAGTCCGGAGTTTAATGCGGCACTGGACGAACTCAAAACAATTAACAAAGGCCAGACCCGCGAACAGGCTCGCATTGCCAATTACTGGGCCGATGGCGCAGGCAGTTATACGCCCCCCGGCCACTGGATGCGGACGGCCGCCAATGCCGCTAATGATGCTAAATATAGCGAAGTACGCATGGCTCGGACACTGGCGCTGGTCAGTACAGCGCTGATGGATGCGGGTGTTTGCTGCTGGGATACAAAGTCGTTTTACTATTATCCACGGCCCCAGCAGTTTGGTATGAAAACATCCGTAGGGCTACCTAATTTCCCGTCTTATACATCAGGACACTCAACTTTTTCGGCAGCAGCCGCTGTCGTGCTGGCCAGCATTTTCCCCGATCAGGCCGATGATTTCTGGACCAAAGCGCAGGAAGCATCTGACTCGCGGGTGTATGGCTTGATCCACTATCGGTTCGACTGTTCAGCGGGGCTCGCCTGTGGCAAAAACATTGGTTCTTATGCCGTAGTACGCGGCAAGGCTGATGGCTCGGGCTTATAATCGAATTTTTACGCTTTTATCATAGGTTAGGTTGATAGTCCCCAGTCATTTTATGGCTGGGGTACTTTTTTGCCTGTTAGGTTGAACGTTGCTGAGTTTCTGTGACATCGGGTTTAAGAACCCGACGCTGGAATGATGGTTCGCCGTTGCGATTCTCAAAAGCTACCGGCTAATGCTGGTCAATGCGGTTTTAAGAAACCTTGCTTGTCAGTTTTAAGAACCGCGCGGGCGACCCGCTGACATCACAGAAACTAAGCACCTGTAAGAAAAGTGAAGAATTCCGGTGTTCGGTTAACCACTAACAAGGAAAACGGTCGTTCATAGGATATGCTCCTCCTGAACGACTACTTTTGTTCAACCTAAAATGGATTTATGCGATTTATAGCCGTTACTGCCAGTGTCCTGGTACTTCTGATCCTCGCTTCGAAAACCCAGGCGCAGGGTTTAATAGACGGATTTATGCGTGGCCAGCGAAAGGCCAGTTTAGCCATAATCGGTTCCCAGTCGACCTTCGACACGTATTATGTCAATAAAACCGAAACAAAAAATCCCAACCTTGGCACCGTAACGACTCAGGCCCTGACCGTTGTTGGTACCTATGGACTCGGCTACGACCTCGACCTGATTGTGGCGGTTCCTTATGTTCGTACCCAGGCCAGTGCTGGCTATTCACCCAAACAGGAAGGCTTTCAGGATGCCTCGGCTACGCTTCGCTGGGAAGCTTTCGACTACAAATTTGGGAAGACAAAGCTCTCCTGGCTGTTCGCCGTCGGTTATTCGGTTCCGGTAGAAAATTATGTGAACGATGCGCTGGTGGCCATTGGCCGGGGCTCACGTAACCTCGATGGGCGCACCATGCTGCATTTTAAAGCCCGTTCATTTTTTATAACGGGTCAGTACGGCTATATCCGAAATGGGCAGGTAACACTCGACCATACCGTCAACTATTACGATCCCAGCCAGCTTAACCCAAACAGCGGTTCAGTCGTTAACGTACCCGACGTAACCGAGATCATTGTTCGTGGCGGAATCGTATCGAAGGTGTTCAACATCGACGTTTGGGGACAGCAGCAAACGCCCCATAACAAGGGTACGGATATCGGTCCGGGGGTTCCTTTTCCGACCAATGCGGTTGGCTTCACCCGGGTAGGAGCAACCGCCTATGTGCGCCTGCTCAAGCAATTTGGTCTGCTGGCAGGCTACAGCGCTACCCTGGATGGGCGTAATATTGGCAAAACGACACAAGTCAATGGCGGCATCGTTATTGGTCACTGGACCGCCAATAATTAGTTTTTTGTGATTTTTGACTGATCCTACCAGCCCGGACTTTGGCTCCGGGCGAATGTTCTACAACTATGAAAACGCTTTTTTCGTCTATACTTCTGAGTACGCTACTGATATGGGCCGGGGGCTGTAAAGAGCCGACCATCGACGAGGGTATTCTGCCCTTCACTGCCCCCGGCTCTCCCGATGCCGACGGTGGCAACTGGCGAACGATCGTGCTGAAATCGGTCGCCGACGTTACGGTGCCACAGCCGACCGCCATTACGTCCGATGCGTATCAGAAGGAGCTAAGCGATATTAAAAATGGCTTGCTGAGTGCCAATCCCGAACAGAACACGGCGGTCAACTATTGGGCAGCCGGGGGCGTTTTGCGCTGGAATCAGATTGCCCGGCAACTGGTGGCCAAATACAACACCCCCCCCGGTTATGACAATGCAACGGGGCAGGTTGTCACGTCTGATGCGGCTAACCCATATGCCGGATCACCGTATGCGGCTCGGGTATATGCCCTGTTGAGCGTCGCGCAATACGACGCGCTGGTTGTTGCCTGGCGGGCCAAATACCAGTACAATCGGCCCTCGCTGGAAAGCCAGGGCGTTATTACACGGATTCCGGTGGTCGATGTGCCATCATATCCGTCGGAAGACGCGGCCATTGCCGAGGCATCGTGTCAGGTACTGGCCTATTTATTTCCGTCTGAAGTACCCTTCTTGAAGGCCAAAGCGGCTGAGCACAAGCAAAGCCGGGTTTGGGCGGGCACCAACGTGCCCAGCGATGTGAAAGCGGGCGAAGAACTGGCGGCTGCTATAGCGGCTAAAGTCATCGACCGGGCTAAAACCGACCGTTTTAGTTTGTCTATTGACGCAACGAATAGCTGGCAAGCAAAGCGTGCATCGGCTCCTTACGACCAGAAGTGGCGCAGTCTGGAGTTGCCTGCCCGCTCGCCCGTTCTGCCGCTGGCGGGTACGGTGAAAACCTGGTTCGATTCGACGGCTATTTTTCGCGCCATTCCGGCTGCGCCCCCCGCTACCAGTTCGGCTGATATTCAGAAAGCGCTCAGCGAAGTGCGCGATATGGCCGCGACGCGCACGCGTGATCAATGGCGTATTGCCAACTATTGGGACAACGGTACCAATACCTATTCGCAATCAGGTCAGTGGAATTTTCTGGCAGAAGACCTCATTCGACAGAATAGCCAGAATGAGCTTCGGACAGCTCGTACGTATGCACTCATGAACCGGGCGATGCAGGATGCCACAACGGCGGCTTGGTCTATAAAATACACGTATTTCACCCCACGCCCTTCGCAGGTCGACGCGGGCATTAAAACGGCAACCGTCATTCCCAACACACCCGGCTACGTGTCCGATCAGGCCGCCGTTGCTGCGGCTGCTACCACCGTGCTGGCTTATTTGTTTCCGGATGAGTCGACTGACCTGACCGCGAAGGCCACCGAGTCGGCGATGGCGGAACTGTATGGCGGTACGAGCTTTCGATTCGATACGGAGGCCGGATCGAAACTGGGCACGTTTATTGGGCAAACGGCCGTTGCTGGCGCCAAGGCTGACGGCGCGAAATAGAGGGAGTCAGGCGACTTGAGGGTCGATGAATTTGCCCCGCTTCAGTGACTTTTGAGATTTTCATCAAGCAATGTCGTTGTTGATGAAATGCTAACCTTGTTACTCAATCGGCTTATCGGGTAAATGCGTATATTTGTTAAAACAGCAACATTTGTCAACATGACCGATTCGATCGTCGACCTGCTTCGGCAAAAGAAGAAACAAATTTTAACTACCTGGATGCGTATTCAATTGGCCGATGATAGCCTTCGGGACGATCTAATGCCAAATGATGAGCTTCGGAACCAATCGAGTGAGCTTCTGAATACCCTCTTCGCAGTCCTGACTGATGCTAACCTTGCAAATTTAGATGCGCCCGATCTCGAACCGCTGGTTACCATGCTGTCGGGAATTTCCATGTCGCGTGCCCGGCAGGGCTACACACCCCGTGAAACAGGCGTGTATATTTTTAGCTTAAAAGACGCGCTGCTGGAAACGATACAGGCTGAACTGACTAATGATCCACAACGGCTTTATCTGGAAAGCTTGAAAATCAGTAAGTTCCTTGATAATCTGGGCATTGTCACCTTTGAAACGTTCATTCAGGGCCGGGAGGATATCATTCTGCGCCAGAACGATGAGATGGCCAGCATATTGACACCCGTGGTAAAAGTATGGGATGGTATTCTGACTATGCCGATTATTGGCACTCTGGACAGTTCCCGCACCCTGCTTGTGATGGAAAACCTCCTGCAGGAGATTGTCAATACCAGTAGTGATATTGCCATTCTGGATATTTCAGGTGTGCCGATGGTCGACTCAATGGTTGCCCAGCACCTGATAAAAACCGTAAACGCAACTCGCCTGATGGGAGCTGAGTGTATCATCAGCGGTATCAGGCCCGAAATTGCCCAGACAATGGTGCACCTGGGCATCGACCTATCGAATGTGGTGACCAAAGCCACGCTGGCCAGTGCGCTTAAATATGCGTTTCGGGTGTTACGCCTGGAGGTGAGAAAACTACCATCGGGGACAAGGTCATCCGAAGAATCCAACCTTTTTTAATCAAGATCGGTCATGGAGCGAATTCCTATTTTAAAAATGGGCCGGTTTCTGCTGGTAACGATTCAGGTTGATCTCTATGATCGGCTGGCGCTCGATCTGGAAGCCAATATTATTGGGGCTATCACTAAAAACAATGCGAGCGGGGTCCTGATTGATATTTCAGCTGTTTCTATTGTCGATTCGTTTATGGGTCGCATTCTGAGCAACATTGCCAGCATGGCCCGTGTGCTGGATGCCGAAACGGTGGTGGTGGGTATGCAACCTGCCGTTGCAATTACATTGGTGGAGCTGGGTTTACCGATAAAAGGCGTTTACACAGCGTTAAACGTGGAGAAAGGCATGGAACTTCTGCAGAGCAAGACAGTATCCAACGATGCCGACTCCGACGATTAAGGTTACGGCTACTGAAACAATGGCAATAGGAGTTGAACGAGACGTGATCCATCTTATGGGCTATGTCCGTATGCAGGCTGTGCTGATCGGGATGTCATTGCTTAATCAAACCAAATTACTCACAGCCGCCAGCGAGCTAGCCCGCAACATGCTTAACTATGCAAAAGGGGGCGACGTAACAATTGATCTGGTGAATCGGGATAAACAAACGGGTATACGGTTGATTTTTGCGGATAAAGGGCCTGGTATCGCTGATATAAACCTGGCCATGCAGGATGATTATTCAACTGGTTCAGGGATGGGTTTAGGGCTACCCGGCTCCCGGCGGCTGGTGAGTGAATTTTCAATTGACAGTACGGTTGGGCAGGGAACAACCGTAACGATTATTAAATGGACAAATGGATAACACGCCCCACCGCTCGTTTATCGTACCTGATCGCAGCTACGGGGCAGCCATTAAACGAGATATACGCTTAATGGCAAGCAGGCTTCGGTTCAACGAAAAAAAAATGGGTGAGCTCGATATTATCCTTGCCGAACTGCTATCCAACTTAGTTAAATATGCTACTGACGGGGAATTGCTAGTCAAGGTCATTCCCAACTCCCATAATGCCAGCCTGGAATTGATCAGTGTCGATAGTGGACCCGGTATGATCGATGCGAATCGAATGCTGATCGACGGCGTATCGACTGGAGGATCGCTGGGGCAGGGACTGGGTGCTATCAAGCGACTTTCCAGTGAGTTCCAGCTCTATTCACAGCCGAAGCGTGGAACGGTTGTGCTGGTGCGGATCTATGAAAACGCGCATCAGCCTGCTGCTCTGGCCTCCCGGGCTGAAGTTCGTTGTATTTGCGTGCCAAAAGAGGGCGAAACAGTTTGTGGCGATGCCTGTTACAGTAAACAGACAGGTTCATCATTAACGGTATTTTTGGGGGATGGCTTGGGGCATGGCCTGCTGGCGCAACGCGCTGTTGAACAGGCCATTCGAGCCCTGAGGCAGGGCCTGGACGCTAGCCCCAGTACCTTAGTCTCCGCTATTCATGAGGCTTCTGTCGGTACGAGGGGGCTGGTAGGAACTTGCGCTGTGTTTGATTTTACCAGTCGGAAATGGAAATTTTGTGGAGTTGGCAATATCACGACCAGGCTTAGCGGCTCGCTGGGTGTGAAAGGCTATATGCCTCAGAATGGTATTCTGGGACATAATATTCCCGGAAGACTCCTTGTTCAGGAAATGCCTTATGAGCGAAATCAACTGCTGGTGATGGCCTCCGACGGACTACACACGCGGTGGAATCCCGCGCGCTATCCGGGTATTGGAAATTATGATCCGTCTATTTTGGCGGCTATAATTTATAAAGAATGTGCCCGCCATACCGATGACATGTCTGTAGTGGTGAGTAAGCTGTACTAACGTTATGCATGAGTTGACAAAATTAATGCTGGATAATGAAATGGACCTGATTTTGGTTCATAAGCGCAGCATGAAACTAGCCGAACTGGCAGGACTCTCACTGGCCGCCCAAACAACTTTCGCAACGGCCGTCTCGGAAGTTGCCAGACTGGCGGTAATCAGTGGTGATCATGCATCGTTGCGGTTGGGTGTGAGAAGTAATGACACAAAAGGCTGGCGTATTTTTGCCTGCTTACACGACCGCCGACCCTATGCAGCCGGTACCTTCGAAGCGGCCCTGAACCATGCCCGGCGGCTGGTCGATGAGCTGTGCATTGACGTGAATGGCAAAGGAACCGAGATTCAATTGTATTGCGCCGTTCAGGATTCGAAATCGGTTAATTCGGACCGTATCAACGGCTGGAAAAAATTATTTCTGAGTGAGCCGCCTGCATCCCCCTATGATGATATCAAGCGTAAAAACAGCCAGCTTCAGGAACTGGCCGAACGGCTCGGCCAGAGTGAACAGCAGTACAAACAGGTAACGAACTCACTACCGTTGCTGATTTTTTCGATGACGTCGACGGGGACGTTAACGTACGTCAATCAGGGATTTACCCATTTTCTGGGTAAATCGATGGAAGAACTGAATGAAGAAGGCTGGCTTCGTCATTTTCATAAAGATGACTATACCGACGTAAAGCGGATTTGGGCAGACAGTATTGCCGCTGGTATTCCTTTTAAAGGCGAATGGCGCCTGCATAGTAGTCTGACCGGTAGGTATGTCTGGCATCTGGTTTCGGCTACGCCACTCCGAAATGCCAATCAGGAAGTGATGCACTGGACTGGGTTCCTGGCCGATATTGATGTGCAGAAAGGCATTGAACAGACGCTGCGGGATAACGAAGAGTTACGACAAAACAAGAGCCAGCTGGAAACCAGCCAGCAACAACTGGCCGACGATATTGGTGAGCTGAGCCGGAGCAATACCGAGCTGTCGCAGTTTGCCTACGTAGCCAGCCATGATTTGCAGGAACCCCTGCGCAAGATTCAGGCCTTTAGCAGCATGCTAACCGAACAGTATGGTCCGGCACTCGATGCAAACGCGCAGGATATCATTCGCCGGATGCAGATGGCTACGGGTCGTATGCAGGAGTTAATCCGGGGGCTTCTGGCCTATTCGCGGCTCAATACCGAAAAACATTCATTCCAGGCCGTGTCTCTTTCGGCCCTGGTAGCCGAAGTGCAGAGCGATCTGGAAACCGCCATCCGGGATCGAAATGCGCAGATACAGATTGATTCGCTGCCCGTCATTCAGGGGAATACCCTGCAACTGAGGCAACTGTTTCAGAATCTGCTGAGTAACGCGCTGAAGTTTACTCCACCCGACCGTTCACCCATTGTCCGGGTCAATACGCGAACGATTCCCGCCGATCAACTGCCCATACCCAATGTCGGGAAATCAATTCACTATCTTGAGGTGAGTGTGGTTGACAATGGGATTGGCTTCGATGATAAATATGTCGACCGGATTTTCAACCTGTTTCAACGACTGCACGGCCGTACTGAATACGCCGGAACGGGCATTGGTCTGGCTATTTGCAAGAAAGTTGTCGACAATCACGGCGGTTACCTGACGGCCCGTAGCCAGCCGGGCAAGGGCGCTACCTTTCTGATGTACTTACCATTGAACTGACAAAAGGTTGCCTATTGAATCGGC
This sequence comes from Spirosoma horti, assembly GCF_054776595.1. Lineage (NCBI taxonomy): Bacteria > Pseudomonadati > Bacteroidota > Cytophagia > Cytophagales > Cytophagaceae > Spirosoma > Spirosoma horti. Next base: position 164,049 of record NZ_BAAHBQ010000007.1, on the reverse strand, counting down.
CTTTTAAAGGTACTTAGTCCACCCGTCTTATCGTATGCAGGTAAGTTGTGGAGTAGCTTTGCCGAAACTCCTGACCTTGAAGAACCAGCTTTTTTATAACATTGCTTAGCCGTTTATGATTAACTAATCAAACGATTTTGTAATGAGCCTACCTAATTCGCTTTCTGGACAACCTGATTTTGGTCGGTCCCGTGTTGTTATCGAACGTGTCAGCCCCGAACTGGACGGTGGTCAATTCCCAATAAAAGCTATTCCTGGCGATGTTGTGGCCGTAGAAGCCGACATCTTTGCCGATGGCCACGATTACCTGACGGCCGTTTTGCTGTATAAACATATCGACGATGCCAACTGGACCGAAATGGCGATGGCTCCACTCGTCAATGATCGTTGGGGTGCTTCCTTCGTCGTGGAAAAACAGGGCCGTTACCTCTATACTTTCGAAGCGTGGATTAACCATCCCGCTTCCTGGCAGCATGAAATTCATCTGAAAGTCGCCGACGGACAGCGAATCACCAGCGAGCTACTGGCCGGAGCAACCTATCTGGATGGTATGCTTGAACGAGCCGGGGGCAGGAAAGCCGAAGTGCCGACTGTAAAATCGAAGAGTAAAAAGAAGGTGGAGCTTATCGAAGAAACGCCCGATGTGAAGGTACTTCGGGAACTGGCGGCTCTCTTTCGGGCCGGATCGGACGCGCCGGACGGAGATCAGTACAACGAAGCGGTATCGGTGGCCGAGAGCGATCAGTTTACATTTTATGCCAACCGCTATCCGGAACGCACCCACACTACCCGATATGGGCATGAATTGGGCGTAGAAGTGGATCGGGCGCGTGCCGGATTCAGCACCTGGTATTGTCTTTTCCCCCGCTCGGCGTCGCGCCAGGAGGGGCGGCACGGTACATTTCGGGATGTAGAAGCCCTGCTGCCCCGTATATCGGGTATGGGTTTCGATGTACTTTATCTGCCGCCTATTCACCCCATTGGGACCGCCCATCGGAAGGGTAAAAATAATTCGGTTATCTGCCAGCCGGGCGAGCCGGGTGTACCCTATGGCATTGGTTCCGAAGAAGGGGGACACGACACGATTCATGCTGAACTGGGGACGGTCGATGACTTCAAACACCTGATTGCCATTGCCAAGAATTATGATATGGAGATCGCGATGGATCTGGCTATTCAATGCTCTCCCGACCATCCCTGGGCTAAAGAACACCCGGAATGGTTTAAGAAACGGCCCGATGGCACGATCCAGTACGCCGAAAATCCACCCAAAAAGTATCAGGACATTTACCCGGTTTATTTCGAAACGGACGACTGGCAAAACCTCTGGGAGGAATTAAAACGGGTATTGCTGGTGTGGGGATCCTGGGGCGTTCGCATTATCCGGGTCGATAATCCGCATACCAAGCCATTCGTTTTCTGGGAATGGATCATTGCCGAGGTCAAGAAAGAATACCCGGATATGATTTTCCTGTCCGAAGCGTTTACTAAGCCGAAGGTGATGCAGGAACTGGCTAAGCGGGGTTTTGCCCATTCGTACACCTATTATACCTGGCGTAATACGAAAGCGGAACTGCAGGAATACATGACGGAGTTGACGCAGGGAGAAATGAGACATTATTTCCGCCCTAACTTCTGGCCTACTACGCACGACATTAACCCCTACAGCCTGCAATCGGGCCATGAACCACAGTTTCTGATTCGTTACTTCATGGCGGCTACGCTATCGAGTAATTATGGTATCTATGGCCCATCTTTCGAGTTGATGGAGCATGTGCCCTTCCCCAATAAAGAGGAATACCTGAACTCAGAAAAGTACGAAATACGGCTTTGGGATTGGGACAAAACGAACAAGCTGACGTACCTGATCACGCTGGTCAACCGGATTCGGCGCGAAAATGTGGCGTTGCAAACGACCAATAACCTAACGTTCTGTACGGTCAATGACGACGCCATTATGGCCTACCTGAAAATTACGGGCACTAATCGCCTGCTGATTGTGGTCAATACGGATGCCTATCAACGGCGAGCTGGTATGGTGCAGGTGCCGATCTGGCAACTGGGCATCGGATATGATCAACCGTATAAAGTACACGACCTGCTCACCGGCGCGTATTACACCTGGCAGGGAGAACAGAATTACGTTGAACTGGATCCTTACGTGTTGCCCATGCACTTGCTGCGGATTGAGCTATAGCGAAGCAATACGAATGTGAATTTGAGATTAGCATTGTCGCGTAGCGACTGAATGTTTGTAGAAAAGCTTGTCCAGTTCGTTTTGAGTGTGCCGTAGGTCCATAACCAGGCTGTTATTGCGTATCTACGGCACGCTGAACGATGGATGGGTAACTTGGTCTTTTCTACACACATGTCGTGCCTACGGCACTATAGTCTTGATAATGAGTGTATATAACCCCAGATTCAGGTACACTCACAGCTTTACCAACGTATTTGAATACGAAAGCGTGGTCTCGGCTATTTCAGACGTGCCCGTTACGGGGGCAGCACCCATAGGTTCGGAGGTGCAGGCCAGCGCAATGTGACCTTCCGTGGCTAACATACCCGATGTTGGATCGAGGCCGATCCAGCCGGCACCCGGAATAAACACTTCGGCCCAGGCATGCAGCGCCAGCGAATTCTCCGTTAGTTCAGAAGGGCCTTCTGGTACGACCTGGGCCAGATAACCGGAAACAAACCGGGCGGCCAGCCCAAATTTTCGCAGCGTCTGTACCAGTAGCCAACCCGAATCGCGGCAGGAGCCAATGGCCAGGTCAAGCGTTTCTTCGGCTGTTTGCACGCCGGGTTCCATGCGCGTCGTGTAGGCAATATCCTGGAATACCCGTTTGTTCAGATTAATCAGAAAGTCGATTGTCCCCTGTGGCGTTCGGTCAATCGACTGAAGCCACTGTTCATAATGAGTACCTTGTTCGGTAACGTCCAAGTAAGGCGCAAGGTCTTTTTTCAACTGGTCCTCATAGTCGAACGGAAACGAGATCGCATAGGTGTCCAGAAAAAAATCGAACGGGTTGATTGGCTCCAGGGTGGCAACAATGTCCACATCAATGGACATCGACTGCATGGGCTCCCAAAAATCAATACGAGCAACAAAATTGCCGAACGGGTCCTGCTGCCAGTGAAGAGCATGATTGGCGGGCTGGATCGTCAATGAATAGGACTCGATCGTAGCCCGGCTGTGCGCCACGGGCCGGAGCCGTATTAAATGGGGCGACAGAGAAACCATCCGATCATAATCATACTGGGTATGGTGGTGAATCGCAACGCGGGTAGGCATGGTTAAGAAAGAGGTGATGGCTGGCTGAGTTATACTTTTTCAAAAACCAGTCGGTAGTGGTCCATCGTTTCCCGCTGGAAGCACACCCGGTTCGGACTAACCCGAAAAACGGCAATCAGATCCTGAAAAGGCTTGTTGGTTAACAATTTAGGCAGGAGTGATAAATACAGCAGGTATTTTTTCAGGTTGAAGGCTCGAAACCGCTTACGCCACTGGCCAATCGTTTCTATGTAGTCGAGCCGGCCGCTGCTTTGGGATACGAGTTTGAATAGAGGCTGGGCATTCCGGATCACCTGTTCGGGGCCATAGGGGAGCCAGGAACCCGGAAACTGAGCAATCATCAGCGCCAGCGCATATGAGTCGGAATCTTTAGGGGCTTGCAGGCTGATGTCTTCAATAGGAATCATGTTCTTGGAGAAGACCATCGTTTGCATATAAAACCGCCCACCCACCGGTAACAGGTCATACAGCTTTTTGAAGAAATCAGCATATACCTGATCCTGCTGACCGGCCTTATACTGTTCGATGGAACAGAAATGCTCCATGCCACCAATGCAGGTTACCGCATCGAAAGCGCCATAATCGGCGGGTGTAATGGTACGGCAGTCCCTGACATCAACGGTCAACCCATTAGCCCGGCAAGCTTCTGCCTGTCCTCTGGAAAGTGTTACCCCCCGACAATCGGCTCCGCGTTTTTTAATGTATGTCAGAAAAGGGCCCCAGCCGCACCCCATGTCGAGCACTTTCGAACCAGCTCGTATGCCCAGGCTATCGGCAATGAATTTATGCTTCTGTTCCTGGGCTTGCTCTAGTGTCAGCGAAAAGTCGCCGTTGTACATAGCACCACTATAATCGCCGGTTTGCCCAATGCTCAGGCGGAAAACTTTGTCGATCGTAGTGTAGGTAAAATCGAGGTCTTGCTGTGATGCCATAATCGGAAAAAGGGAAGGAATACATACGTTTTATGGCAAGCCTGCCCTTATAAAGAAGGTTCAGGCACTCGTTGAGTCAGCGGTAATAGAGTATGTTCTACTGGTTTAGTTGGTTCAGCCTGCCCTAATGTTCGTAGCAGACGGAAGTGAGAGACAAGCGCCGAGCCAAAACTGCGGTTTTCCAGATAAGGCAGGCCAAATTCATGCGCTGTTTCCTTGACAATTTTACCGATTGCCGGATAGTGAATATGGCAAACTTTCGGGAATAAATGGTGTTCGATCTGGCGGTTCAGACCACCGCACAGAAAGGCTGCCATTGCCGAGTCGGGTGCGAAATTCGCCGTCGTATGCATTTGGTGTACAGCCCAGGCCGATTGAATATCGCCCCGTTCGTCGGGGATTGGGAAATCCGTACCTTCTACGGCATGGGCCAGTTGGAAAACAAGCCCCAGAACCAGCCCTTCGGCTACGTGCATCATCACAAACCCTACGACCAATTGCCACCAGGTCAGGTCAAGAAGCACATATGGCAACGCCAGAAAGCAAATGTAATAGATCGTTTTGGAGGCAAACAGTTTGATATATTCGGCCTGAGGGTGCGATGAGTTATCGTGATGCCCGATCTCGTTCTTGAAGAATTTCACGTAATCTTTACGCAGCACCCATGACAGCGACGCCAGCGCATAGAGCGGAAACGTGTACCACTGCTGATACCGGTGCCAGGGCCGAAGGTCTTCCTGGGGGTCCAGGCGCACGAGGCCCGGAGCCAGTTCGATGTCTTCATCATGGCCGGGTATGTTCGTATACGTGTGGTGAACGATGTTGTGTGTTATCTTCCAGATATACGGGTTGGCTCCCAGCAGATAAAAACTATTGCCCATAAGCCGATTGACCCAACTACGCCCCGAAAAAGAGCCGTGCAAGCCATCGTGTGAGACATTGAAGCCAATAAAAGCCGCGAACATACCCAGTACCATGGCTAACCCGAGCATTGTCCATAACCCAAACTGGTTGGATAGGATCAGGCCATAAAGGGTTGCATAGCCAATTAGAAAGAAGGTTGCCTTGGCCCACATGGCCCCGTTGGCGTGAGTAGAAAGATCATTTTCGACAAAATAGGCGTCGACTCGTTTACGAACAGTTGAGAAAAATTGTGATCGGTTTTTGTCTTTGAATTTTAATGGATTTGACATCAATATATATCAGTTAAAAATTTGGCCAATTTGCTGTACCTGTTGGAGAATAGGTAAAATCAATCGGCCTCGTTCGGTGAGTGTATATTCAACCCGTAAAGGAACTTCAGCGAAAGCCTCCCGTTTCATAACGCCTAAAGTAACGAGGGCTTTTAATTCGCCCGCTAAAACTTTTTCACTGACTCCCGGAAGTCTGTCGCTGAGTTGACTGTACCTGAGCGTTTGTTCGCCTAAGACAAGGATGATATAAAGTCGCCATTTACCGGAGACGATCACCAGGGCATTGCTAATCAAAAGAAGGTCAGGCTCGAAAGATAGCTCGTTTCGGTTACTTTTTGACATTTTGGTATAAATGATAACAGAACCGAAACAGTGATATCGGGCAGGCTGAGTCGTTATGAACGGAATCGGTTACCGCTGGGTGGTCAGACTGGCCCGAACGGATAGATTGCCAGACTGGTTCACTCAACTTGTAGCCTTGAATTTTAAAATTGCTGAATAGAAAAACAGGTTATACGCGTTGTTCTGGGATGTAATGAGTTCGTTCAGCAATAAACCAGACGAAGGAAGAAGATTAGCTACCAGATATACTCGGTACTGATAATAATGACTGGAAGAGGAGGAGCATATGAGCACTATCATAGAGGTAACTTGATTACCCCCAGGTAAGTTCCTTACTTTTAGGCAAAGTAAAATAATATTTGCCAAATTAAGTTAATAACTAAATAAATATTTTGCCGAAATTGTTTTAAATTACTTAATAGTTTCTTATGGTTACTACCTGCATGAGGACTTTTTTGAAAAAACTACGAATTCAGCTGGTAGGAAGTATTTGTACACATACGTGTCTGCGAGCAATCGGGATTGCCCGTTGCTACTTAGACCAGGAAACGCATGAACCCTTATTTGGCTCGTATGGCAATGACGGGATCGAGACGAGCGGCTGAAAAGGCCGGAATGATGCCGGACAGAATACCAATGACGCTCGAAACCCCTAATCCCAGAATAATATTGGCTGCCGTGAGCTGAAGCACAAGGCTACCCAGGCTCATGAACGTGAGCAGATAAACCAATAAAATGCCAACAAGGCCGCCCACCAGACTCAGCAGGACCGCTTCGAACAGAAACTGGAAGAGGATGACATAATTTTTGGCTCCCAATGATTTTTGAATGCCAATGATGTTGGTTCGCTCTTTCACGCTGACGAACATGATATTAGCGATACCAAAGCCGCCGATTAAAATGGAGAAACCACCAATTACCCAGCCCGCCAGGGTAAGTACCACAAAAATTCCGCTGATAGCCTGGGCGGCTGCTTCGGGACGGTTGATGGCAAAATTGTCGTCCTGAAGGGGGCGCACACCACGCCGGGTACGCATCAGGCCCCTAATTTCGCTTTCCAGTTCGAGCAGACCCTCGTCGGTATCGTACCCTTTTATGGCAATGTCGATACTGGGGTTAATGGAGTGAAACATCTTGGCAAAGGCACCGTAGGGAATCAGGCATTTGATATCGGGGTTGCCGCCCACATTGATAATGCTTTCGCCTTTTTTGCGCTGCAGCCCGATAACGGTAAAATTCAGTCCGCTAATCTTGAATGTTTTCCCGATGGGATCCTGGCCGGGAAAAATATTTTCGGCCACATCGGAGCCAATGATGGTAACATTACGCGCCACGTCGATTTCCTGCTGGGTAAAATACCGGCCCTTTTCAATGGGCACATCAGAAATTATATTATAGTCGAGTGTGGTGCCCTGAATAAGCGCGGCCATGCTGTTATTTCCGTTTTTGATCGTCACGCGCCCTTTGAAGTCCATGGCGACAATGGCCTGCGCATTTTCGAGCTTTTCCTTCAGGAATTTGTATTCTTTATAAGAAGGCTCTGGCCGCTGAAAGTACTTCCACCACTGGTATTCACCACTCCCAAACGACCAGGGCCATTTTTGGACATACACGACCTTGTCGCCGATGAATGACAGACTTTCTTTAATATTCCGCTCCAGCGAATCGACCAGCGTAAACACGGCGATAATGGCAAAAATACCAATGGTCACGCCCAGCAGCGAGAGCATGGTACGCAGCAGATTCGATCGCAGCGCCTGCCACGCAAATCGAAAACTTTCAAAGGTCTGACGAATGAACTTCACGCGGATTGAAAAGCGAAAGAGTGAATAGAGGAAAGTGCGTCACAACGGAACGACTTCACCATCGGAAAGTACGACATCGGTCAGTATCCACCAAACCATTTCGGACAAGTGTGACCTTCAGGCGGATAAGTGGCTGATTTGGGTATCATCGGGATAACGTTATTTTTGTAAATTACTGTACAACCGCAATCTGAACACTCTATGCATAAACGTGTCACTCCTCATTTCCTATGGCTCCTTCTGGTGATAGCGGTCGGTGCTTGTAAAACCCAATCGACGACCTCATCGACTGCCGATACGAAGGTAGCTCAGAGCCAGGGCGTTTATCAATACCGCGACGAAGACCCCACCGTTAAACCTTTCTTCTCGGATCGGGTGGGGGTTATCGGGCGAAATGGTATGGTAGCATCGGCCCATCCGGAGGCCTCCCAGGTTGGTCTTGCTATTTTGAAAGCAGGTGGTAATGCTGTCGATGCCGCCGTGGCGGTGCAGTTTGCCCTGGCTGTGGTCTATCCGGGAGCGGGGAATATTGGTGGGGGTGGCTTCATGGTTTATCGCGAACATGTTGGCAAAGCCTATACGCTGGATTACCGGGAAAAAGCGCCCGGCCGGGCTACTCCAAACATGTACCTTGACTCGGCGGGCAACGTTCGTCCGGGTCTCAGCATCAGCGGCCACCTGGCGAGTGGCGTGCCGGGTTCGGTGGATGGGATGGCCGAAGCGCACAAACGCTTTGGGAAACTGCCCTGGGCACAGGTATTGCAGCCCGCCATTGACTTGGCCCAGAAAGGCTTCGCGCTCACTGAACGGGATGCTGTTGGCCTGAACCGAATCAAAACAGACCTCACGACCATCAATCCCGGGAAAGCCTATTTCTTGAAAAGTGCCGCCGTAACCGATACCGTTAGCTGGCATAAGGGCGACTTGCTGGTGCAGATGGATCTGGCAAGAACCCTGCAACGAATCCAGGCGCAGGGGCGCGCCGGTTTTTACGAAGGCGAAACCGCGCGCTTACTGGCCGAGGAAATGATGCGCGGCAAGGGCCTGATTACCGAAGAAGACCTGAAAAATTACCACGCTGTCTGGCGCGATCCTATTCAGGCAACCTACAAAAACTACAACGTAATTACCATGCCGCCTACCTCCAGCGGAGGCATCGCGCTGGTGCAGATGATGCGTTTTACCGAGCCCTTTCCCCTGCGTAAATGGGGCTGGAACCGCGATAGTACGGTACAGGTCATGATTGAAGCCGAACGGCGCGTATATGCCGACCGGGCCAAGTTTTTGGGTGATCCCGATTTTGTGAAGGTGCCTGCTACCCAACTGATGAGCCCGGACTACCTGCGTACCCGCTGGACCGATTTCTCCTGGGCGAAAGCCACCGACAGCCGGGCTATAAAGGGCGGATCGATTCCCGGCTATGAGAGTCTGGAAACGACCCACTTTTCGGTTGTCGATAAAGAGGGCAATGCGGTGAGTATCACGACAACCCTTAACGGAGGCTACGGCAGCCGTGTCGTGATTGGCGGGGCGGGGTTCTTCATGAACAATGAAATGGACGATTTCAGCGTGAAGCCCGGTGCACCAAATATGTATGGATTAATTGGAAACCAGGCCAATGCTATCGCCCCCAACAAACGGATGCTGTCGTCTATGACACCAACGATTCTGGAGAAAGACGGGAAACTATTTATGGTGGTGGGTACGCCCGGCGGATCGACCATTATGACATCTGTCTACCAAACGATTCTAAACGTAATCGAACATGGCATGACCATGCAGCAGGCAGTGAATGCCCTGAAGTTTCACCACCAATGGCTGCCCGATAAGACGATATTCGAGAATGGCGCTTTCTCCGATGCTACCATAGACGCCCTGAAAAACCGGGGGTATATCCTGGAAAAACTGACGAATACACTAGGCCGGATGGATTGCGTATTGATTCGGCCCGATGGATCCTACGAAGGAGCCTCCGACCCACGGGCCGACAACACTGCGCGGGGCTATTAATTGACTTTGTCCGTAAAAAAGAGGCTGCTTAGAGCTGCACGTTCAACTCATAATATGCTTGTCATCGGCCAACTTTACCTCTGAATCCCCTTCAGGGGATTCAGAGGTAAATTGCCCAAAAAATTATTCTAAACAACGCCAAACAAAGCCGCGCTGGAATCAACCGGCGCGGCTTTCTTAATGAGCAGGCATTAGCTTAGGTTATATGGGCTCTAGTAACCTGGATTTTGTTGCAACAGCGAATTGTTATTGATTTCCGTCTGTGGAAACGGAAACAGCAGGTAATTGACATCCCGTGTGCCCCGCATCTGCTGAATAATATCCAGCGCTATAACCTGATGAACCTGGGTCGGGTTGGCCAGTGTTTGTCGGGCGTAGCGGAGCAAGTCGAACCACCGTTCCCCTTCAAAAGCCAGCTCCAGCCGTCGTTGCCGCTCAACCTCATTTCGGAAGGCCTGCTGCGTGGCGACATCGGATAAGACCAATGCCCGCAGGCCCGCCCGTGTACGCACCGCATTCAGGCGGCTGAGTGCAGCCTGGCTGGGCCCGCTTTGCTCATTCGGCCCATTTTCATTGGCAGTTGCAGAGGTAGCCATCCCGAAACTGGCGTGATTCCGACCCGCCTGGGTCACCTCGCCCGTAAACCGCCAGCGCTGGTCATTGAGGGTGTCGGCATAGGCCAGTAACTCGGCCGTTGGGATATTGAATTTCGGGAACGAGTAGGTCGCCGGTGGCGATGGTAACAGCAAGTCGGGAAAGATGAAGCCACCATCGGCGGTACCCGCAAACTGCACCTCAAAAATTGACTCGATCTTGTTCTCCAACGGGAATACTTTGTTAAACGTTGGTGATAACTGATATAAAGTACTAGTCAACACCTGAGTCGCTGCAATAATGGCTTCGGTCCACTAGCCATCGTTAATTGTTTTTCATAATTGTTGGACATAGAATTGATATTGACATGCCCTGCATGAGGCATTATTGCTGAAGAGAAACCGCCATTTTTTGGGAAATAGACGGAAACTAACGTGGTAGTACGGGAATGGGACGCTAGGGCGGAGGCCGTGCCAGAGAGGCCGCAAAAGCAGCTAATTGCCGGGGAGGTGGCCTATAAACAACTGTTCCAGGATGCCAGCTGAGTGGCTCCGGTTCAGCCAATCATAAAGGCCAATGAATTGTTAGGCCAGCTTCATTTAGGAGTATTCCTGGGGTTAATGCAACTCGTGTTTCGCTCTGGAGAGGGCTTTTCGAAGGGATAACATAACTCATAGACCCGGCTACGATACAAGGCCAGCCAGTGCCTGCTGGAATTACTTGCTGCGATATCAGGCTCAACTATCTCCTGATTTTTTCTTCGAATGTTTGGCTTACTTGGCTCTTCTGGTTCCATCGATCAGATTACCGTTTATGCTTAATTTATCTGTGTATGCTCATGAGTAACTTACTAAGTAAGAATTATAATAATATAGGCTAAAATAATGAGCTAATGGGCCGAATTTAATTAAGTAAAAATAGATTTATGGTACCCATTTTCGTAACAGTTTAGCTTGCTTTCAATAGGTAACTAGAATGAGCGTTGAAGCGGGTGTAAATTTTATTGACTAACTTGTATAACAAGATGTAATTACCTTATTATTCTTGATTATTTTATACATAATTAATTGATATAACAGCTGTTGCGCCTTCGGTGTCGTGTATGCCCTATCTGCTTGTAATGCTATTAATTACGTATTATAGTACATTACTAAAACTGATATTTTTATTAAAATATGGTTAAAAATATTGCTTATTATTTATATGAATAAATTAAGTGAGTTGCCTGTTAAGTATACAAATATTTTATATATAAACTTACTCGTAAAAAGACATTTATTAAACGGATTTATAGTAACTTTATAGTGCCAACAACGCCCTATGTAATAGATGAAAAGTTTCCACGATCAAGTAAGGATTAAATCAAATTTCAAACGAGCGAAAGTACTGATCATTGAGGACAATGATGATCATTGGCTCTTGATTAAAGGCGCTATGCAACAGTGTCTTTCCGAAGTGACGCCTATCCGGGCGGTATGTCCACAGGAGGCACTCGCGTTTATGCAGGAGTGGCAGCATCAGGAGTGGGAAATTCCTAAGGTGATCATACAGGATTTATATGTACCTAATCGTATGGCCGGATGGCAACTCCTCAGGCAGATTAAACAGCTGCCTGTTCCGTTTTGTCAGGTTCCGGTTATTATGCTGAGTTCGTCGGATGATAGTAACGACATACTGGAAGCCTATGCCTTAGGCGCTTCATCCTACCTGGTAAAACCAACAACGTTTGACGGTTGGCTTACCTATTTTCAGGAGTTACGGACCTATTGGTGGGAAACCGTTAGTTTGCCTCCTTTACAATATGTACTGTAATACATTACTCGAACTTTTCAACCGCTGGGCCAAATTTCATAACCTTTACTTTAAAAGGCTGTTAATCTGTAAAGAACACAGGTAACTAGTTATTACCGTTCTGTCCAGCAATTTTGCTGGGGTTGAAAACGAGCTGTACAACCAGATGTTTTTATGGATACCCCTGCCTTAGACCACCTTTCATCTACCAAAGAACTCGTCAGGTACTTATTTTCCCGACGGGAAGCCATCTTACAAAACTGGCGGCTAGCCTGCGAACAAGATCCGGCATTAAGTAAAGTTTCCGTTCTTAGCCGGGAGGAATTCAATGACTTGCTGCCCATTGTTCTGGATATACTGGAACAGCGTCTGTTAAATCAGCAACCAGAGGCTGATTTAAGCCTAACGGCTACATCCCATGGACTGCACCGCTGGCAAAAAGCACTTGCTTTGGCAGAGACAATACGGGAGATTAATCATCTGACACAGAGCCTGTTCAATGAGCTAAAGGCGTATCTGGAATTATTTCCGGAAACGGATGCTCAGCTACTGCTTCAGGTACAGCAGCAGATTGTTTGGGTCATGACCGAAACGATGCACGGTAGCGTAAAAAAATATGATGAACTCCAGCGGCTTGAGGCCGCCAACCGGGTGGCTACGCTGCAGCAGGCTCTCAACCAGATGGAAGAACTTTCGCGCCAGCGTGGAGATATGCTTCGTACCTCTTCACACGATTTGAAGGGGAGTTTTGGTATTATCAATAGTGCCGCTTACCTGCTCAAAGCCGAAAATATAAGCGATCAGGAACGAGAGCAGTATGCGGATATGCTGAGTCGTAACCTGACCAATGTGCAGTCCATGCTGGATAGTCTTATGGCATTGGCCCGGCTGGAAGCCGGTGAAGAAACGCTTCAGGTGGAACAATTTAATGCCAGCGAATTGCTGAAAGGAATTATAGAAAATGCTCAGCCAATGGCCACCCAGCGAGGCTTGGTCGTGCAAGCCAGCGGCCCGGACTCTTTGCTGGTTGAGAGCGACAAAATGAAACTTCAGCGAATTGTCCAGAATTTACTGGTTAACTCACTGACGTATACGGCCAGCGGATTTATCTCCATTTCCTGGTCACAACAGGGTGATGCACGCTGGGTGATCGGTATTCAGGATTCAGGGCCGGGTTTACCGTCGGGGTTGACCAGCCTCCTGGTGAAGCAACTTAAACCAACCGTCGATGCCACCAGCACCACGGGAATTGATCAGGCAGAACCGGTTACGGTTCTGCCCAACAATGATCAGGAGATACCGCCCGGCCCAACGTTAGCCAAAGAGCGGGGTCGTACAGGTGGAGAAGGTGTTGGTCTGCAGATTGTCAAGCGGTTGTGTGACCTGCTGGAAGCGAATCTTGAAATTGAAAGCCAGCCCGGCCGAGGAACACTCTTTCGAATTCGTATGGCTATCCGGCAGGAGGGACAAGGCTTTACCCGCCAACATAACTGAGCCCGAAAGACGGCCAGTCAGAAGGCTGCCCTCACGACAGAGCAGGCAAGTGTTGCCATTGTTGAACGCAACCAACAAGATGAGGAATCCATTGCTCACCGTTTGTTCATGTAAAGAAAGGACCACCCCCATAAAGGAGGCATGTTGACGAATAAAGTCAGTTTTTCAATAGGATGATCAGGCGAAAGGCTATCCTTGTCCTAGAGCGTTTCTTCTGTGCCAGCCCTATTCCTGTTTCTACGCTGGTTTCTTGGCATATATTTTTCCATACGCTGCCTGTCGGGTAATCAATCAGGCCCGATTGACTCCATGCGCATTCAGTCAACTATTTCCAGCACGCTGGCGCAATTGATGCTGATCAACCAATACAACTTTTTAGCTCAGCAACCGTCCGTTAACCAGAAACGTGAGTTGCCTGTCAGTCAGTAAAAGAGAGGGGTCTGCCGGGTAGCCAGAAGGCCATTACCTCATTATATGAAACTTTTCTATTTGTCGCATGTCTTACGTGGCAGTAAATCTATAGTACTACTTATTATTTACTTTTTCCATGAAAAAACTCAACGAATTAATGGGGCCGACAGAGGTGGCAGTGAATGCTCACCGGCGGTCATTTTTGCGAACGGTCGGGGCGGCTGCGGTAACGGGCGGCCTGCTGACTGCCTGCTCCACCGCCGATCTTCAGGTTAGTCCCGATGGAGCGCGCGCTGCCGCTCCGGGCGACGTCATTACCCTACCAGGCGGAGATCTTGGCATTCTGAACTACGCCTTTGTGCTGGAACAGATTGAATCCCGCTTTTACGAATTAGTGCTGGCTAATCCCTACGAGAAGATTACAGCAATGGAATTGCAGCTGTTTCAGGACCTGCGTAACCATGAAGTAACTCACCGGGCATTTTACCGTGCTGCCTTGGGCAGTGCTGGCATACCAGACCTGACGCTCGATTTCAGTAGTATCAATTTCCGGCAGCGTACCGACGTGCTGGAGGCATCGCGGATGTTTGCTGAAATTGGAACGGCGGCTTATAATGGGGGGGGCAAATACCTGACCGACCCTGAAAACTTGGCGCTGGCCGGTAAAATCGTTTCTGTCGAAGCCCGGCACGTGTCCATCATCCGCGAAATGGAGTACATGAATCAAACAGCCTTTGCGGGCGATAACATCGTGGTGGATGCCGGTCTGTTCATCAAACTGGAACCGATGGAAGTGCTGCCTAAAGCCCAGAAATACGTACGTGAGATAATCGATGCCCGCAACCTGCCGACCAACGTCGCCTAAACCTGTTCAATACCTATGAATCTCCAATCTATTTTTACCGAACTCGACAAGGTTGACGAAGAGTTTTTTGACCGGCTGGAACACGTGTCGCGCCGGGGTTTATTTAGTACACTAACCCGCAAAACAGTAGCCGTAGCGGCTCCGGCTATCATGGCTTCGGCGCTGACCAAAGCCTATGGCCAAAGCAGTGAATTGCCACAGAATGTTGTGGATGTGCTGAACTTTGCGCTGTTGCTGGAATATCTGGAATCGAATTTTTACGAATTCGGTACCAACGTGCCCGGCCTGATTCCCAACGAATTTAAGCTCGCTTTTGAATACATCCGGCGGCATGAAGAGTTACACGTCAAGCTGCTGAAGTCGGTGCTGGGGCCAAAAGCCATCGCTAAACCCCCTTTCGACTATTCGGCCAAAGGGATGTTTACGGATACATTTACCAACTTCCAGACGTTTGCGGCCGTTTCGCAGGCATTTGAAGATACAGGTGTACGAGCCTACAAAGGGCAGGCACCCAATTTGATGAACGCCAAACCCATTCTGGAGACGGCCCTGCGTATTCACGCTACCGAAGCAGCCCACGCTGCCCGGATTCGGTACATGCGCGGGCAGAAAGGCTGGGTTCCGCTGGCCAGCCCATCGGGCTTACCGCAATCGGTTGGTTCCATGGTCTACATGGGCGAGGATAACGTTGTTCAGAAAGGAATCAACCTGGCAGAACTGCTGTCGGGCCAGGTACCGCTGGAGGGCATTACCGAAGCCTTCGATGAGCCATTAACCCGCGAACAGGTAACGGCCATTGTTACGCCATTCCTATCGTAAGCAAAGCTGGGTTATCCTGCATACATAATGCTGAGCCGCCGATCCAGTCAAGCTGTGATCGGCGGCTTGTTTGCTTAAAGGGACTCCAGACATCAAGAGTTCAGCTGGGGGGGTGCTTACGTATACGCTCATCGTTCAAACGAAACGCCCCTCAGAACATAGTGATTAAATCCGCAGTTTGTCGTACAGACAATGGCTAACTATAGGACGTGAAAGACCGGATCATCGCCGAGGCAAGGCATTTATTTAATCAATTTGGTGTACGCACCGTTCGTCTGGACGACGTAGCCCGGCAACTGGGTATTTCCAAGAAGACACTTTACCAGCATTTTGTCGATAAGGAAGAACTGGTGAGGCTGGTACTGGAAACGCAACTGGATGAAAATTTACGCGAAGCCCGGGTTATTCATACGCTGGCCTCGAATCCAATTATTGGTGCCTTACGCATCTGGGACCGGCTTATTGCCTACCGCCAAACAACGAACCCCAATTTGCTGCGTGATATTGAACGCCATTACCCAACTGTCTGGCGGGTATTTGAGACACTTCGGACAACCTACATCAATACAATTCTGGTCGCCAACATTCGGGCGGGTATAGAGCAAGGCTTATACCGGCCTGATGTAGACGAACCCACGCTTGCCTGGCTCTGGGCTACCCAAAGCCAGTGGGATATACCGTATACGGGTGCCGAAACGACCATGAAGCACCATTTCGTTCGCGGCCTGCTGACCCAGAAAGGCCTGGCTTTGTATGATACGAAAGAGCTCTGTTAAGTTGATTGTACGTATGGGCGTCAGTCCGTGTTTAACTCAATAGACAGGCAACACGGGCTGAAGCCCATGGGTACAACCCTATCGCTCAGGATTATTTTTTCAGGCGATACCAGGCTGAGCCATACCCGGCCAATTTAACCGGAACAGCCCCGTTGTCGCCAATCGTATTGTTTGTCTTGTCAAACAAATTGACCAGTGTTAAACCGGTTTTAAGGGTGCTTTTTAACTGACATTGCTGTGGGTCCGAACTGAAATTATAAACCGTTACTAGGGAGCGCCCCTGCCAGTCGTATTGAATGGCCAGCACATGATCCGAACCTGTATCGAGGAGCTTCCCATTTGCCCACCCAAATTCGGGACATTGTTTCCGCAGACGAACAAAACGGGTAATCTGATTCAGGAGCGAAGACGAATCAGCGCGTTCAGCGGCTACATTAACCGTTTTATAGCCGTAAGGTCCTTGGCTAATGATGGGCCGGACGGGTTTTGCCGCTGTTGAAAAGCCAGCATTTGGCTCAGCTGACCACTGCATCGGCGTTCGGACCGACAGGCGCTCCTTCAGGCTGAGGTCATCGCCCATACCAATTTCTTCGCCGTATCGGATGACCGGCATACCGGGCAACGAGAAAAGCACACTATAGGCGAGGTGGATCAGACGCTTGTCGCTCAGCATAGGGGCCAACCGGCGACGAATGCCCCGGTCATAGAGTTGCATCGTGGTATCGGGGCCAAAGCGGGCGTATACTTTATCGCGATCTGTTGGGCTCAACCGCCCTAAGTCGATTTCATCGTGGTTGCGTAGAAAATTGGCCCATTGGGCTGTGGGTGGAATGTTCTTCGTGGCGTTTATAGCCTCTTTTAACGAGGCCGTTTCGCCGGTAGCCAGCGCGTAGAACAGATGCTGATTGACAAAAAAGTTGAACATCGTTTGCATGCCCTGCCCGTCTTTCCCAAAATAGGGCTCCTGTTCTTTAGGGTCGACGTTCGCTTCGCCCAGCAGGATAGCATCTCGTTTATGCCACTGACTGTACTGATGCAGTTGGGTGATCATGTCAAACTGGTGTTCGGGGTTGTCGGGGTCGAAGTCTGCGTTGGCCACCTCGATCAGAAACGGAACTGCATCGACCCGAAAACCGGCTATTCCTCTGTCGAGCCAGTGCCGGATAATTTTTCGCATTTCCCGCTGAACCGCCGGATTCTGCATGTTCAGATCAGGCTGGGCTTCATAGAAGCGGTGGTAATAATACTCGCCTGCCTGTTTGTCGTAGGTCCAGATGTCTTTTTGAACACCGGGAAACACCATGCCTTTATCCCATTTTTTCGGTCGCTCTTTGGCCCATATGTACCACGACCGGTAGGGCGAATCTTTACGCTGTCGGGCCTGCTGGAACCAAGGATGCTGATCGGACGTGTGGTTCGTAACTAAATCCATCATCACCCGAATACCTCGCTGGCTGGCTTGTTGGATACATTCGGTAAAATCCTGGCTGGTGCCTAACCGCTTGTCTATACCGTAGAAATCTGATATGTCATAGCCATCGTCTTCGTTGGGACTGGGCTGAAAAGGAGCCAGCCAGATGGTTTCAACGCCTATCGTTTTTAGATAATCCAGTTGCTGGGTCAGCCCCTTAAAATCACCGACGCCATCATTATCGGAATCTTTAAATACTTCTACATCGACACTATAGACGAGCCCATTTTTATACCACAGCTCTTCCATAAAATCGGTTGGAAGCGGGGCCGGGGGCGTTTTAGTTGATTCTGTTTTAGTCGTGCTGGTTTGGCAGGAGGCAAGAATGCTGATAAAGAAAGCGAAAATGAGTTGCTTCATGGAGATGTAAGAATAGCCCGATTCTTACATCAACCAGTTAATGAGCAATCCTGTTGGTGTTTTGTTTATTTCCTGATTGTCTGGCTTCCTTTTTTCTGGCTCCACAAAACCCCTTTAGGGGATTTGTGGAGCCAGAGCCAACGCGTTATAACCGTTCAGAAAGGTTAAAGGAAAAAAGATAACTTTTTTCCTAATAGTCAATCAATTCAATAGTACGTGGAGTTAAGCGGGAATGAAAAAGGAACATATCTGGCTGGAAGACTGGCAACGAATAATCGTTGGCGATGCTCCCGTCGAATTTATGCTGGAAGTCTTCATCCGCACATCACTGATTTATCTGGTCTTACTGGTCATTATGCGCTTATTGGGGAAACGGATGAACGGGCAGCTCACCAATCTGGAACTGGCCGTCATGCTCACCATGGGCGGGATTATGGCTCCAGGGATGCAGATACCAGATCGGGGGTTATTGCCAGCGGTATTGGCGCTGGTGTGCGCGCTCACCTTTCTGAGGGGAACGAACTTACTGGGCTTCAAAAGTAGTAAAGCCGAAAAATTAATTCAGGGAACCGAAACGGTTCTGGTTAAAGACGGCATCATTCAACTGGAGCAGTTAACATCAAATCGGCTTTCGCATCAACAGATCTTTGCCGCCTTGCGGAGCGAGGATGTGTACAATCTGGGCCAGATAAAACGGTTGTATCTGGAGGCTTACGGGGAGTTTAGTATTTATGAGAATGAACAGCCTAAACCCGGACTGTCGGTGCTGCCTCCCTCAGATGACGAAGTGCGGACTATTCATGAACATGGGGGCGACCGACAACTCGCCTGCACAAACTGCGGGAATACCGTTCCTGCCTTGCCAACACCCGGCCCTTGTGCCATCTGTCAAACAAATAACTGGGTAGAAGCGATTCTCTAACCTCATTATGAAAAAAGATGATATTTATCTGGCCGACTGGCAGCGGATCCTTTTTGGGGAAGTGCCGGGAAGTTTTTACATTGAAATTGTCATTCGGGCCTTTGTCGTCTACCTCATACTGGTTGTGTCGATGCGCCTGATGGGCCGCCGGATGTCGTCGCAGCTCAGCCGGAACGAAATGGCTGCCATGGTCTCGATGGCAGCCGCTATTGGCGTCCCCATTCTGGATGCCAGCAGAGGCCTTCTGCCTGCCGTTATTATTGCGCTGGTTGTGGTCTGTATACAACGAATTATTTCGTACTGGGCCGCCAGGAATGAGACTTTCGAGGGTATTTCCCAGGATATAAGCAGCACGCTGGTTGAGAACGCCGTTATCCAACTGGTCGCCATGAAAGATGCCCGGATGACCCGTGAGTTGCTTTTTGCGCAGCTTCGTTCAAGCGGACTGATTCATCTGGGCCACGTAAAGCGGCTGTATATCGAAGCAAACGGGGCTTTCACACTTGTTAAAGAGCCGGAGCCAAAACCAGGTCTTTCGCTGTTGCCTGAATGGGATACCGAGTTTATGGATGAACAGGAAAAAGCTCCGGAGCAGTGTGTTTGCTACCATTGCGGAAACCTACAGCCGCAATCTGGTCCGAAAACAGATGCCTGTGCTAATTGCGGGCATACTGAATGGGTGCAGGCGCTCAAGTAGTTAGCCTGACCAGAATACCCTCATCACCACCCAAACTGATTGTTTCGCCAATCGAGTTGCCTTCCCATTCGGGTAACGTAGCGATTTCGACTATTCCCTCAAATGAGCTGTTCATTGGCGTAAAATAGGCGGGGCTATGGCTGAGATTCAGTACAACCAGAAAGCGAGGAGCATTCTCCGCTTGCCGAAGATAGACAATGAGTTGCGCATCTGAATAAACCGGTAAATAATCACCAACGTTTAGTGAGGGTTCCTGCTGCCGTAGCTTGATCAGCCGTTTGTAGAACGTAAGCATGGAGTAGGGGTCTGCCTGCTGTTGGTCAACGTTATGCCGGGCAAAATCGCGGGCCAGCCTAAGCCAGGGGTTGCCTTTCGAGAAACCGGCATTGGGTTCACCGTTCCATGGCATGGGTGTTCGTTCGGGGTCCCGGCTCAGGTTCTTTTCCGGCATGTTCAGTCCTTGCGGATCCTGCACTTCATTAAAGGGGATCGGAACATCCCGCATGCCAATTTCATCTCCATAATATAGCGTAGGCGTGCCCCGAAGTGTTAGCAACAGAAGGGCCGCTACCCGAGCCTGTTCTGTTCCCGCCCGGCTCGAAATCCGCGGTTGGTCGTGGTTGCCCAGCACCCAATTGGGCCAGCCGTTGACGGGCAAAGCCTGTTCGTACTCCGTAATGGCCGTGGCAAGTTGAGGGGCTTCCCAGGGTAAAAGCAACAACTGGAAATTGAAGGGAAGATGCACTTCATCGCCGTCGACGCCATAATAGGCCATCAACTGGTGAACCGGCAGGTAGATTTCGCCAATCAACAGCCGTTCGTCATACCTATCCACAAGCTGCCGCATTTGCCGGATCAGGTCATGAACTTCCGGCTGATCGGTGGAGTAGACAGGTAGCAACTGATCGTAAGTAGCCATGTATGGCTGATAATCGGGATTTATGGGGTTATCCCGCAACTGATCATCCTTGATCAAATGCCAGATCACATCGACCCGAAACCCGTCGACACCTTTGTCCAGCCAGAAGCGCATGGCCCTAAACATGGCTTCCTGTACGGCTGAATTTTGCCAATTCAGATCCGGCTGTTCTTTTAGAAAAGCGTGGTAGTAATACTGTTGCGTTAACTCATCCCACTCCCAGCCGCTGCCACCAAATACGCTGAGCCAGTTGTTGGGTGGCGATCCATCAAAACGGGCATCCTGCCAGAGATACCAGTCCCGCTTCGGGTTATCCCGCGAGGAGCGAGATTCCAGAAACCAGGGATGCTGGCTGGAGGTATGGTTCGGTACCAAATCGAGAATCAATTTCAGCCCCCGGCTATGGACTTCGGTCAGTAATAAATCAAAATCGGCCAGCGAACCGAAGATGGGATTGATGTCCTGGTAGTCAGAAATGTCATACCCGAAATCGGCCATGGGCGAGGGGAAGATCGGCGATAGCCAGATAGCCGTAACGCCCAGCGACTGCAGATAGTCGAGCCGGGTCAAGATTCCGGGAATATCGCCGATGCCATCGCCGTTACTATCCTGAAAGGACCGAGGGTAGATTTGATAAATGATTCCTTCCTGCCACCAAAGGTATTTATGAGTTGATCCGGTCATTCGTTGAGGGCTGTAACAGCTTTGGGATTTGCGCGCAGCGTGTAGCGACGACTACGGCTTTGAAATGTCTTATCTGGGCCAAGCCAGAGCTTGGTCCAGATAAGACCACCTGTGCCTGGGCACTTATTAATTCAAACCCGCAATGGCTGACTTGGTTTTGCCCAATGTGCTGAAATAAGCATGTGGTGCCGTAGGCTACGTTCGAGGATATCGTTATTAAGTCTGGGTCGCCAGCAGTGTTAGCCAGGCTTCTTTTACCTTGTTTTCAGTAAGGAGTTGTTTAGCTCTTACATGCAGCAGATCAGGTAGATACTGGCAACCGTTCCGGGCTTCATCGACCAGCTCCGTCAATACACCCGACTCCCGATAAGCCTTTACTTCATCGGCCGTAGGGAAGCTTTGAAAACTACCGAGCTTGCCCAGGTCATTACCGGATAGGATGGCGCTGTTGCGAATGTCGGTGGGCAGTTGATCGACACCAATCCCAACTTGTGGCCGGGCTACTTCAAAAAGAGCATCACCGTGGGCGCGGCAGTACCAGTCAGCACCCATGCGGCCAATGAGGTCCAACTGGTTTGGATCGATGGCCCCTTTTGCGTCAAAAATTGTATCGTGGAAATGGCCCATAACCACCTCGCAGATAACCAGACTGCCCGATCCGGGTCCGTCGCCCGTATGAATAATCTGTTTCACAACACACTCAAACGCAGCCGGTGATTCAGCCACGCGGGGCGGGCGTACCCGATCCGACGCGATTGCCGTAAAGCCCGCTTTATCGAACTCATTGACACCCTGTTCGAACTCGGCGCTGGCCAGCGACATCTGCTCGACCATGGCGTAGTTAACGATGTTGATCACCACTTCGCCCACTTCTTCCAGATTCAGAAGTGTGTGCTTTTTGTGGCCGTGGCGGTTCCGGCTGGGGGCAAAAACCAGCGTGGCTGGGTTATAGCCAAAAATGTTGAAGAAGCTGAAGGGACTCAAATTGACGGACCCATCGGCCGCTATCGTGCTGGCAAAAGCAATGGGTCTGGGCCCAATGGTACCGATCATGAACCGATAAAATTCATTGGGTTTCAAGTCGGCTGGATTGATGGTTATCATACGTGAATGGTTCCTGTTACATCACCCAGATCGGCCAGAAAGCCGTGTCGGAAACCCCGACCCCGCAGGGTCAGGGTATCGCCATCGGCTAAAAATGTCCGGGTTAACGAATGAGACAAATGGAGCGGGCGTTCGCCATTCCAGCTTATTTCGAGTAGCGACCCGTAACTGCCGGGGTCTGGCCCCGAAATGGTGCCGGTGGCCAGTACGTCGCCAAGGGTAAGATTGCAGCCACCAATGGTATGATGCGCGATCATCTGGGCAAAGCTCCAATACAAATACTGGGCATTGGAGCGCGTAATGCAGACTTCGTCGCCATCGGCGGGTTGTAGCCAGACGGATAAATCGAGGTCGAAATGGCCCGGCTTGCTGCTTTGTAAGTAAGGGAGCGGGGCTGGTTCCTGCGGCATGCCCGCCCTACGAAACGGCTCCAGCTCGTCAAACGGCAATACCCAGGCCGACAAACTCGACGCGAAGTTTTTACCCAGAAAAGGGCCCAGCGGCTGGTATTCCCAGCGCTGAATATCCCGCGCCGACCAGTCATTGAAAAGCGTAAGGCCAAAGATGTAGTCTTCGGCGTCGTCAATGGAAATGGGCTGGCCAAGGGTCGATGACTTGCCAATGATGAGGCCCAGTTCCAGTTCGAAATCCAGTGCTTTCGTTGGGCCGAATGTGACGGTACCGCCCTCCAGAAACTGCCCAGTCGGGCGACGGATGGGCGTTCCCGATACGATAATGGACGATGCCCGACCGTGGTAGGCTACCGGCAGATGTTTGTAGTTCGGCAACAGCGGATCATTGGATGGCCTGAACATACGGCCTACATTTTCGGCATGATGAATGCCCGCGTAGAAATCGGTATAGTCACCAATGCGGACGGGCAAATGCATGTGCACCCGTGATTCGTGAATGAAAACCTGGTCGTGAACGTCGGCAAGAGCGCTGGCTTCGTTATCCAGCAACTCCCTAAGTCGCTGCTTAATCGCCTGATGAGCCGACCTGCCCAGGGCGATGAACTCATTCAGAACTGGCCTGGTAAATACCCCGGGATCAATGCCGAGACTGTCAAAATAACCAAGCAGCCCCACAACTTCAAGGTCAAGTACATGATCCTTGTGTTTAAAGCCCACTCTGGGGGTCGATGTGTCGTAACTGAAAATGCCGTAAAGCATAAGAAAAAATGGCTGGTGGACAACTAGGCTCCAACGTTGACCGTCGTATTTGTTGGCGCGTAGTCAATTACCTAATAACAGTAGTCTTTATTATGTTTGCCTAATCGAACGGGTAGTGCGGCTAATGCGTGGTAATGATAACCTAATCTGAATAAATTCACTACCCTTCTCTTTTTACAGGGCCTTGCCTTATGCCGTTTCGCATACGTATGAAAAACCTGATTCTTCCTGTTCTTTATCTGGCGACATCGACGCTCTACGCACAAACGCAGTTGTTTGTCGCGCCGTCGGGCAGCAATGCCAATCCAGGCACGCTCGCCCGGCCGCTGGCGAGCCTGGAAAAAGCGCTGACGAAAATAAAAAACGCTCCCACAGACAAGGTTCAGATTTTTTTACGCAAAGGCATTTACTACCTGCCCAAAACGGTTTATATCGATCCGCAAATCACGCAGGGAAAGAGTTTAACCATCAGTAACTACCAAACAGAAACGGCCCAGTTAAGTGGCGGAAGGCGGCTGAAACTTCAGTGGAAAAAGAACTCGAATGGTATCTGGACAGCCGCCGTTACGGGGCCCGCTTTCGAGCAATTGTTTGTCAATGGCCAGAAACAGGTACTGGCCCGCTACCCGAATTACGACGCTAAAGCGCGGGTCTACAACGGTACGGCCGCCGATGCGTTGAGTGATGAACGCGTTAGCCGGTGGAAGGCCCCCAAAGGAGGCTACGTCCATGCCTTGCACAAAGGCGAATGGGGCGATTTCCATTACCGAATAACGGGGAAGGAGGCCGGGCAGCTGAAACTGGAAGGCGGTTGGCAAAACAACCGTCCGGCACCCATGCACCCGCAGGAGCGCTTTGTCGAGAACATTGCCGAAGAACTGGACGCACCCGGTGAATGGTTTTATAACCGAACAACCCACGTGCTGTCGCTCATGCCGCCAGCGGGCGTAAACTTGACGACCGCCCGCATCGACGTATCCCGCTTGAAAGGGCTGATCGAACTGAAAGGAAGCCTGGAAGCTCCACTCAAAAACGTGCATGTTCACAGCATTCGGTTCGTCAACGCCGAGCGAACATTTATGAGCACTAATGAGCCGCTTTTACGGAGCGACTGGATGATTTATCGGGGAGCAGCCGCTTTTCTGGAAAACACCGAAAATTGTCAGTTTACCAATTGCGAGTTCACCGAACTGGGTGGTAATGCCTTGTTTATGAGTGGCTACAACCGGAATTCGGTGGTCAAAGGATCTCACTTTCATGCCATCGGTGCCACTGCCGTTTGTTTTGTGGGCGACTCATCGGCGGTTCGCTCACCGGCTTTTCGGTATGAAGAATTTGTACCCTATGCAAAACAGGACCGGCAGCCCGGTCCCAAAAACGAGGCTTATCCGGCCCAGTGTATAGCCGAAGATAATCTGATTCATCATATTGGACAACTCGAAAAACAAGCCGCTGGCGTTGAGATTTCGATGGCTTCCGGCATTGTGGTTCGTCATAATTCCATTTACCAGGTGCCCCGGGCTGGCATAAACATCAGCGAAGGCAGCTGGGGCGGGCACCTGCTGGAATACAACGATGTGTTCGATACCGTACTCGAAACGGGCGACCACGGCTCGTTCAACTCCTGGGGCCGCGACCGGTTCTGGCACCCCAATAGGGCCACAATGGACAGCCTGGTAGCGGCCCACCCTGAACTAATCGACCTGGATGCCAGAGCGACGACGATTATCCGAAATAACCGATTTCGCTGCGACCACGGCTGGGATATTGACCTGGACGACGGCAGCAGTAATTACTTTATCACCAACAACGTCTGCCTGAACGGGGGACTCAAATTTCGGGAGGGATTCAACCGGGTAGCCGAAAACAATATTCTGGTTAACAATTCCTTTCACCCCCATGTGTGGTTCAAAAACAGTGGCGATGTGTTTCGGCAAAATATCGTCATGCGGCCCTACGCCCCCATTGGCATTACCGACTGGGGAAAGGAGGTAGACTTCAATCTGTTCCCCGATCAGGCGGCCTTACAGAAAGCACAGCAAAATGGTACCGACGCGCGTAGTCTGGCGGGCGATCCTCAATTTATGGGTGCCGCGAAGGGCGATTATCGGGTGATGCCCGACAGCCCGGCACTGAAAATCGGGTTTCAGAATTTTGCGATGAACCAGTTTGGCGTACAGCGACCAGCCTTGCGCTTCATCGCCGAAACACCCAGATTACCCGTGCCGTTAACCGCCCAACTGGAAGAAAAAGTGACCGAAATGGTCTGGCTCGGGGCCACCATCCGCAATGTAAAGGGCCTGGGTGACCGGTCGGCTTTCGGGTTGCCTGATGAAAAGGGCGTTATTGTCGTTGATATTCCGAAAGAAAGTCTGCTGGCTACATCAGGCCTACAAAAAGGGGATGTGATCCGGACAGCCAACAACGAAGAGGTGTCAACCATAGGTCGGCTAATCGCTGTTCAACAACAGATAAACTGGACGGGACGTTTGCCCGTAACTGTTATGCGAAATCAACAGGCTGTTGGGCTGACGTTGCCCTTGAAGTAGCATTCCGGTGTCCCGGGAGCCATTCTCACTCGCTGATATTGCTGTAAATGGAGTCCATGATGCGAACAAAGTGCTGATAATCATCGTCGCTCAGGTCGCCCCAGCCTTTGCGTCGCATGGCCGATACGACGGGTAGCACTTCGGCATATTTTGCTTCACCAGCTTCGGTCAGGTAAACCAGAAACTTGCGCCGGTCGGTATCCGCCATCCGACGTTCCGTCAACCCTTTCTGACTGAGCAGGTCGATGATGCGCGTAACGGTGGGGGCATCTTTAGTCGTCATTTCCGAAATCGTATTCTGACTGATACCCGGATTTCGATACAAGTGGTCAATAATTACCCATTGATCGACGGTCAGGTCGAAGCCCGCATCGGTAAATTGCTTTTGCAGCGCATTCCGAATTTTCTTGATCGTCGTATCAATCTTGAAAAAATAGGCACGCGTATCAGATGGGTGAGTCATTGGCCGTAATCAGAGTCGGTTAGCAGAATGCAACGAGTGCAACTGACAAAAATAACCAATCTAACTTACTAACAAGCTCTCCAGCGTCTCTTCGATCTGCGGAACGGATTGATAAAGCTGTTCATACGACTCGATAATGAAGTACTGTTCCTGAAAATGGTCGATGATATAAGGCGTTTTGAGCAATGTCCCGACCGAATAGGGAATGCGCTTCGGCTCCTGGCTAAACAAACTGTACGTTGTCTCGCCGGGGGAGGATAAAATTCCTCCGCCATAAATTCGCACCTGGTTCCCTTCCCGAATCAACCCAAACTCAACGGTATACCAGTACAATCGGGAGATCATCGCAATCGCTTCCTCACTGTCGATATGACGCAGGGCAATCTGACTCAGCGCAGCCAGAAAATCGCAGAAAGCCTGGTTCGACAGCATAGGCACATGCCCGAAGGTGTCATGAAACATATCTGGCTCCGGCAAATAATCCAGCTGATTCCGCTGACGCAGCCAGGTCGTCGCCGGAAAATTCCGGTTGGCCATCAGTTCAAAAAAATCACGGTTCGGAATCAGTCCATCTACGGCCTGCACTCGCCAGCCCGTCAGTTGCTGCAAACGGGGGTTCAGATCACGCTCAAAATCGGGAATGCGGTCGGCCCGGAAGCCCGTTGCCGTAATACCATCCAGATAGGCCTGACTCGCTTTTCCGGGCAACTGTGCCAGTTGCCGCGAGAACAAAAGCTGCCAAACCGCCTGATCGTCGGGGGGGTAGTTGGAGTATGTCATTGTAAAAAGAGTGAAAGAGCGAATGAGCGAAAGGCGGATGAGTGAACGGGTAAATTGGTCATGAGCACTTCTGCGTCAGCAATTCGCTCGTTCACCCATTCGCTCTTTCGCTAATATTATAACGTTCCCCGCAACGCCTGTTCGCGTTCGATGGCTTCGAACAGGGCTTTGAAATTTCCTTTCCCAAACGACCGGGCGCCTTTCCGCTGGATGATCTCGAAAAAGAGCGTGGGGCGTGGGCAAACAGGCTTCGTGAAGATCTGGAGCAGATAACCTTCGTCGTCCCGGTCGACCAGAATACCGAGCTGCCGTAACGTGTCTATTTCTTCATCAATTTGCCCGATACGGTCCGCCAGGTGCTCGTAATACGTTTCGGGGACTGTCAGAAACTCAACTCCGCGATCCCGAAGCGCCATTACCGTTTCCACAATGTTATCCGTCGCAACGGCGATATGCTGAATGCCGGGGCCACCGTAAAAGTCCAGATATTCCTCAATCTGCGACTTCTTTTTGCCTTCGGCCGGTTCGTTGATCGGAAACTTCACCCGACCATTCCCATTGCTCATCACCTTACTCATCAGGGCCGTGTAATCGGTGGAAATGTCTTTATCGTCGAACGATACAAGCTGTTGAAAACCCATGACATCATGGTAGAACGTCATCCATTGGTTCATCTCGTGCCAGCCCACATTCCCAACCATATGATCGACATAGTTCAGGCCCACGCTGGCCGGACGATAAGCGGGTGTCCAGGGTTGATAGCCCGGCAAAAACACGCCGGAATAGTCGTTGCGCTCCACAAATACATGCACCGTGTCGCCATAGGTATGAATGCCTGACCGAACCACATACCCGTGTTCATCCTGCTCACGAATGGGCACCAGATAAGGCTTTGCGCCCCGCCGGGTTGTTTCCTTAAACGCCTGGGTGGCATCATCTACCCACAGGGCCACCACCCGAACGCCGTCGCCGTGCTGATCGAGATGACGACCAATGTCGCTGTCGCCGTGCAGGGGCGAGGTCAGCACAAGCCGGATTTTACCCTGCTGGATGACATAGGATTCCCGGTCGCGCAGACCCGTTGCCAGTCCCGCGTGCGCCACTGGCTGAAACCCGAAGGCCGTCTGAAAATAGTGCGCCGATTGCCGGGCATTGCCGACATATAATTCGATATAATCCGTGCCGTTGAGCGGTAAGAAGTCCTCACCCGAAGATTTAACGGGTTGGTCTAGTTCGAGCGTTTCCATAGTTGTTTGTTGATGCTGTGTAACGTGGTAATGCGGCATACCGACATCCTGTCCGCATGGGCTATAAATTATTGATAGTCAGGTTTTAGCGAACGGGGCTATAGCTTATGAACCATTTTAGCCTACGGCTACGCGGACGGGATGTCGGTATGCCGTACCACCATGTTACACAAGCCACGACTTATAATATTTCCCATCGTCAAGCGCCACGGCCTGTTCAGTCAGCATAAGCGGGCGAAACGTGTCGACCATGACGGCGTATTCCTGCGTTTCTTTTTTGCCAATGCTGCGCTCCATGGCACCGGGTGCCGGGCCGTGCGGAATGCCGCCGGGATGCAGCGTAATATGACCGGGAGCAATATCATTGCGGCTCATGAAGTCGCCATCGACGTAGTAAATGACCTCATCGGAGTCGATGTTCGAATGGTTATACGGAGCAGGAATAGCC
The DNA here is from genome assembly GCF_054776595.1 of Spirosoma horti. Taxonomy (NCBI): domain Bacteria; kingdom Pseudomonadati; phylum Bacteroidota; class Cytophagia; order Cytophagales; family Cytophagaceae; genus Spirosoma; species Spirosoma horti. Next base: position 134,909 of record NZ_BAAHBQ010000007.1, on the reverse strand, counting down.
TGGGGATGGTAGTCATACAGGCGCGGCACAAAAGAACAAACCACAAACGAATCGGTCTGGAAAGTCTGATGCACCGGCGGTGGCTGATGAACCCGACCTGTAATGGGCTCGAAGTTGAAAATTGAAAAGCCATACGGGTAGTTGTAGCCGTCCCAGCCAACCACGTCGAATGGATGCGATGCATAAACGAGTGAATGCAGCGAACCCTGTTTTTTGATTTTTATCAGAAAATCGCCCGTTTCGTCATGCGTTTCGAGATTGCCCGGACGAATGATATCCCGCTCGCAGAAAGGCGACTGTTCGAGCAACTGCCCGAACTGGTTTCGGTAACGTTTAGGTGTATAAATCGGCGAATGCGACTCGACATACAAAAGTCGATTGTCGGCCGAATCGAATTCGATCTGGTAAATCACCCCGCGCGGAATAACCAGGTAGTCGCCATACTGGAAAGGAATCGTTCCGAACAGCGTCCTGAGTTTGCCGGAGCCACGATGCACGAACAGAAGCTCATCCGCATCGGCATTTTTGTAGAAATAGTCCGTCAGCGACTGTCGTGGAGCGGCCAGCCCAAAAGTCAAGTCGGTATTAACCAATAACGGCACCCGACTGTCCAGAAAATCATCGGCAGGCTCGATCCCGAATCCCAGTAATTTCCGTGACAGCATATTTTTGGCGACAGCCAGTTTCGGCGTCATATCGACACTGTCCAGCACATCACGCACCATCGTTGGGCGATGCACATGATACAGCAGCGACGACATGCCCTCGAAGCCAATGGTGCCGAACAACTGTTCATAATAAAAGGGGCCATCGCCTGGGCTGGTGCTTCCATCGGGCCGGGCAAACTGCGTGTGGCGTTTGAGCGGAATCTGACCGAGTGTCTGATAAAAGGGCATCGCTTTATCACCGTTTTTCCAACAAACCAACCGGGCGATCAGGTTATTGGGAGTTGTTAAGAGAAAAGCCTTTGTTGTTTGTTAAGACAACTATTGTCTGGCATACAATTATAACAACAACTATCAAAAATTGTATATTGTTTAGATTAAATTTTATTAAAAGGTGTGGATTGGGGGATTAGGGCCTTATCATTAGTTTAAATAGTAAAGCCCACTGCCTTTTTTTAATTTTGAGGGGCAATATTTGCCACAGCTGACGATTGATAACTGTTTAACGCACCGGCGTTCCGGTGATAACTGAAATGCAACCTACCCTTTTGATTTTAGCGGCCGGTATGGGCAGCCGTTACGGTGGTGTCAAACAACTTGACCAATTCGGCCCAAATGGCGAAACGATTATAGATTATTCACTTTTCGACGCTATACGAGCGGGTTTCGGCAAGGTCGTCTTTATTATCCGCGAAGAGCTTCGGCAGGATTTCGAAGAGGTTTTCGCTGGAAAGCTGACCGGTAAAATCGAAGTTGATTACGCTATTCAGGCGCTCGATTCGTTTGTACCGGAAGAATTGGGCGAAGTGACTCGGACAAAGCCCTGGGGAACGGGGCACGCCATGTTGTGCGCCAAAAACCATACGGACACGCCTTTTGCGGTCATCAACGCCGACGATTTTTACGGTCTCGAAGCGTTTCAATTGATCAGTAACTTTTTGAGGACTGATACTGACGATCAACTTCATGCTATGGTGGGCTACGAAGTGAAAAATACCTTGTCGGAGAATGGTTCGGTATCCAGAGGAGTGTGCGAAGTCGCCGAGAATGGCAATTTGATCTCGGTCATCGAGCGCACCAAAATTTACGAGGAGGAAAACGGATCAGCCGATAAGAAGATTGTCTTTGAAGAGGGCGGTACCCTGACGCCACTGGAGCCGAATACGCCCGTATCCATGAACTTCTGGGGCTTTAAGCCAAGTGTGTTTCCATTGGTAGAACACCAGTTTGAGAGTTATGCCTTTGCGAATATCAATTCGCCCAAAGCCGAATTTTATATCCCGACCGTGATGTCGAACCTGATTCAAACCGACACGGGTCACTGCAAAGTATTCCGGAGTCAGTCGGCCTGGTTTGGGGTAACCTATCCCGAAGACAAGCCCGTCGTTCAGGCTGCCCTGAAAGAACTACACGACGAAGGAGCCTACCCGGCTAAATTGTGGTAGTCGGGATGGCGCAAGGCCGGAGCCAACGTCGGCTCCGGCCTTGTGCCTGTTATTATCCGGCCTCTGGCCGGTAAAATTATTAGCTCTACATTCCGGCCGGAGGCCGGATAATAACAGGCACAAGGCTAGAGCCAACGTGGCCCGGCCTTGCGCCATTGTATAGCAAAAACAGAAGCGGCCCAACTAACACGAAGTTAGTTGGGCCGCTTTGGTTAATCCAAAAGTCATCATTTTAGCTGGTGCGTTCAGGAAACTTCTCCACGATTCGCTCGGCTTCTTTCTGTAATTGAGCCGCAATGCGGGCTGGATCGCCAACGGCGTTCTGGACAGAGCCGCGCCAAACCAATTTACGGGTACGGGCATCGACCATATCGACAACCAGCGTACCGGCCTGATATTGTTGCTGGGTGTATTGCTGGCCACCGTAGCCCCACCAGCCGGGTCCCCAACCACCGTAACCCCACCGGCCCCAACCCATGTACGGGCCGTATGCCGGAGATGGATTTGCCACTGTCTGGGTCTTGTTTTCGACAAAAAAGTGATACCCTATGAGCAAATCAGGCTTGGCTTTAGTCTCCTTGAGGCCTTTTTGCTGTAAGACACCTCCCATTGTATTTTCGACACTTTCGGTAGCTATCTGATTGTAATACAACGGGTTTTGCCCGGCTTTTACATCACTGTCCATCCAGGCAAACGTCTTGTATTTACTGAAGTCGGTCCGCGTGTTTCGATCGACGGTGACTCGTGGTGCACAGCCGTAAACTAAGGCTAAAAAAGTAACGATACTAAGTAAGCGCTTCATAACGTAGAGTTGTTTTGTTCACTCTACCAACCGTGTTTTTAGGCTGCCAGTTTAATTTTGTGAGGGAAATGACTATTGAAGAACCGGGTGTTTTTTGTTCCATTCAGTAGCATCCTGGTAGGCTTTTGCCACCGCTAATACTTTTCCTTCTTCGAACAACTGACCCATAAAGGTAATGCTGGTAGGAAGGTTCTGCTTCGTAAAGCCATTGGGCAACACCACGCACGGATGACCCGTGAGGTTGGTTAAGGTGAGATTTCCCCCGGCATACGCGGGCGATACGTACACATCGACCTTAGCCGCTTTTAACTGAGTAGCCATCTCATTGATGAGTTTGGTACGGGCGCGATTGGCCTGAATATACTCCACTGCCGGAACAAAACGCGCCGAACGAAACGAATTCGGCCAGGCACCTTTGCCCTGACGAACCAGCAGATCGTCGCGGCCCGAACGGGTCAACTCATCAAATGAGGCTGCGGCTTCAACAGATAACAGAAAGGATATTCTACCTGCCGGGACACTCGTTGGTAAGTCAAACGGCACGAGTTCAGCGCCTAATTGGCGCAGCGTCTGGAGCGTGAGCGAATCGTTCGCCCGGTTGGGGTAGTTGCTTTCGAAGGCTTTTTTGACAAAGCCAACCCGAATGCCTTTAAGGCTAGTTAGCGGGGCATAGCGAAACGGTGCCGCCATAACGGTAGGGTCATTGCCATCGGGTCCATAGATGGCGTTGAAGACCAGCGCGCAATCCTCCACCGATCGAGTAATGGGACCAATTTTATCCATGCTCCAGCTCAGGGCCATAGCGCCATGACGACTCACTCGCCCAAAAGTGGGGCGTAGGCCGGTTGTTCCACAAACCGTTGACGGGGAGACAATAGAACCGAGGGTTTCGGTACCAATGGCAAACGGCAACAGCCCCGCCGATACACTGGACGCCGACCCTGCCGACGAGCCGCTGGAGCCCGCTGTGGTATTCCACGGATTACGGGTCATGCCGCCGTACCAAACATCGCCCATCGCTAAGGCACCGAGGGTCATTTTGCCGCAGAGGACGGCTCCCGCTTTTTCGAGTCGCTGAATGACCGTTGCGTCGAGGTCGAGCGTCTGGTCTTTGTAGGGAGTGGCTCCCCAGGTTGTCTTGTATCCTTTTTTCGCCAGCAAATCCTTGGCTCCATATGGAATGCCGTGGAGAGGGCCCCTATATTTACCGGCTTTCAGTTCATCGTCGGCCCGTTTGGCCTGGCTCAGGGCTAATTTTTCGGTCAAGGTAATGACACAGTGTAATTTAGGGTCGTACGTTTTAAGGCGATTCAGGAAAAATTGGGTGAGTTCGACCGATGAAATCTGTTTTGTGCGGATCAATTCGCCCAATTGCTCGACGGTATAAAAGGCCAGTTCATCCCGATTTGTGGGGAGCGTAATTTTCCCTGGCGAGGACGCTTTGAACGACGATGGTCCGGTTGGTATGGTGAAACCTGCCGGGAGCGGGTTGAAGTACAGCGCAGGCGCTACATCGTTGGGCAAATCAATTTTGCGTAGCGCTTCGTAATTGGTGCGGGCATTGTTCAGATTATCGAGCATCGAATCACGCTCTGCAGCGGTAAATTCCAGGTCGAATAGCTTAGATGCTACGGCAACCATGTCGGCAGTAATGGGCTTTTTGGGGTCATCGTTGGTGACAAAGGCACCGAGTAGAAAACTGCCAGCACAGGCAGCAAGGACAAGGAGGGTTCGTTTCATTCAATTTGGCTTATCGATAAAGTAATAAGCCAAATTACGGCAGAATGAAGATTACTTGGCCGCTTGTTGTAAAAAATCCTCGTGGAGCCGAATTATCTGTGGTAAGAGTAACTGGCTTTCATCGTTCTCGATGACATAGTCAGCCAGTTGTAAGCGTTCGGTATCGCTAATCTGCCGGTCGATGATTTGTTGAATTTCCACTTCGGAGCGTTGCGGGTCACGCTTCCGAATACGTTCGATGCGAACAGCAACGGGTGCCTGAACAACAATTACTTTATCGAGTGAATTTCCGGAGCCAGCGGCTTTCATCAGAGCGGCTTCTTTGATAACATAGGGCTTGTCGCTCTGCTCATTGACCCAGGCTGCCGTGTCGGCAAGCACTCTGGGGTGAATAACCGAATTAAGCGCCGTCAGCAAAGCCGGATTTGAAAATACCTGAGAGGCTACCCACGCTCGATTGTAACGACCCAGCGCATCGTAGGCATTTGGCCCGAGAACCCGCTGGATATCTGCCTTCAGGATTGAGTCATGTTCAGTCAACCATTTGGCCCGTTCGTCGGCGGCATAGACAGGAATACCTAATGCCGCAAATACAGCGCAAACAACGCTTTTTCCCGAGCCAATGCCACCCGTTACGCCAATCTGGAGGGGAGTTTTCATAAAGAGCGGTCCGCCGTAGCGGTGAAAGAATGAAAGAGCGGATTATCTGTCTGCTATGTGCTGATAATCCGCTCTTTCGCTCTTTTATTGAGGTGATAACAATTCGCCAACTTCAAAGCTAACGGCCACTCGGTCGGCGCTGGTGTGAAGGAGCGGGTGACGTAATTGATTCAGCGGAATCTCTTCATCATAATTATCGGAGATCCGTTTGCGCGGAATCTTGACCCATATTGTATCGGGAAGGCCCCGAACCAGCTTCGCCGGGCCATCGATCTCTATTGTGCGGGGCGTCATATTTATGACACTCGACACCATAAATCGGGGCGCCAGATTCAAATGCAGACTGTCGGGAACCAGGCGAACTGTTTTGGTCATACGCCGATCGAAACTCATCGCGAGTGTATCAGCAACGACGTAATTCACATGCAGTTTTTTGACCTGTTCGGCCAGAGCGGCAGCCAGTGAAGACGTATTGATGACGGTTGCCCGCAACGGATTCGACACAATGTAGTCGACGGGTTCGACCCGGAAAGGCAGCCACGAATGACGCAGTAGTCCCCAGCCATCGCTCGATACATTGACCCGAACAGCGTGGGGAAGGGGCGAGGTGGGAATGAACAGGGAATCGTCGTACACAAACCGCACGGGATACTCCACGTTGAGCGTATAGCCCGGTTTGTTCAGAGCGTTCAGAAACCAGAATAGCGCAGCGGCCCCCAGGCAAAGCAGCGCTTTGGTGGGTTGAAACGAGCGGACGTTTTGGGTGGTGTTCACACGTTATTGCTTCTCAGCTTCAACCGGTTTCACTGTTGCTTCACGGGAGATAGAGCTTTTCTCAAACGTCATTTTAACGCCCCGATCCACTTCAAGCGTAACCGTTGTCCCTTCTACCGAAGCGATCCGGCCATGCAGACCACCAATCGTCACGACACTGTCCCCTTTTTTGAGATTGTCGACAAAACTCTTCTGGTCCTTCTGCTTTTTCTGTTGCGGGCGGATCATGAAGAAATAAAATACGCCAATGATAGCTACCCAAAGCAGCACGTTATAAATCATTGAGGTATTGGAGCCAGTTGCGGCCTGTAAGAGAATGGTCAACATAGAATTGGTGAGTTTACGACGTTTTGGTGGTATCGGCCTTTGGTTTTACCAGGGCTTTGAATTGCAGATCGGTCATGGCCGGTTCCGTATTGGCAAAGATGGTGATGGTTTTATTCTGTTCACCCATTTTGCCACGGCTATTAAAACGGACCCGCACCGACGATTTGGAGCCGGGCGCTACTGGCTCACGGGGCCAGTCGGGAGTAGTGCATCCACAGGACGCAGTAACATTGTTAATAATCAGTGGAAATTCCCCTGTATTGGTAAAGGCGAAGGTATGTTCAACGGTATCGCCTTCGGTGAGCGTTCCAAAATCGTAGATGCCTTTTTCCGCAAATGTAATTCTGGGCATCTTGGCCGAAGCCGTTTCCTTGGAAGCCTGGCCCTGCTTCCGGTTATCGCAGCTAAGCTGACCGAAACTGATTCCGGCCAGGGCTACCACCACCAGCCAATTTTTGAGGTACATTTCTGGTTCGAGGTTTACGGGATTCGATTTGTGGTTTACGGCGGTCCGTCGCACGGTTGGCTGACGCGTCTGTATTGCTTTTGTCGGTTAGCCAACCGTGCGACGGACCGCCGTAAACCACAAACTACAAACCGAAATTACGCGTTTTGTTGCTTGATCTGAGCCATCAACTTATCGACATCTTCTAACAGACGTTCGGCCTTCTCGCGGGCGTCATTGACAACACGCTGTCCTTCGTTTTTCGATGAGTTTTCGGGTAAATCGGCTGAGTTGCTCAGATCGTCCAGCAACTGATTAATTTGCTCTCTGTACTTCGACAGCCGGAACGATAGCCGATCTCGGGTAATCTTGCCCTTATCGGGCGCATACAATAAGCCAACAAGAGAACCGGCGGCAATACCGGTCAGCAAAAAGGTTAAATCACGTCCAGTTCTGCTCATTTCTTTAATGTTTGTGGTTTTTAGTTTACGGTTTACGGTGGCTGGCACGTTGATAAACCTCGTGCGCAAACGTTACTGCGAACCGTAAACTGCAAACTCTTTTATTTATTGTCCAACAACCCGCGTCCACTTTTACGCAGACGGCCCGAGGCTACTAGCTTCTCGGACAGGTTATCGAGTATTCCATTGACAAATTTACCGCTTTTAGGCGTACTGTACGCCTTTGCCAACTCGATATATTCATTAATCGTTACTTTAACCGGAATGTTTGGGAAACTGAGCAACTCACAAACGGCTAGTTTGAGAATAATTTTGTCGATAATGGCCACTCGTTCAACGTCCCAGTTTTGGAGTTGATCGGCCAGTAACTGCTCATATTCCGCATCGTTTTCAATTGATTTCTCGAACAGGGTGTTGAGAAACAATTCGTCTTCTTCCCAATCGTCGGTGAGTGGTTCGAGTTTAAGGCCCGTTGGGCTTTGAACCGATTTCAATGTTCGAATGGCCAATCCCCGTACCACTTCGCTGTTTTCGGTCCAGCTCAAATCAATTTCAGCCAGATAATCCCGAATAACCTCATGCTTGAATATCAGGGTACGTAGCACATGTTGTGCCAATGCCTGATCTTCATCGGCCGTATGAGTCCGTTGGTCGCAATAGGCGCGGTAGGTATCGTCGGTTTTGAGTGCTTCGCGAAGCGCTTTGCGGATAAATGGCTGATCGTCGACCCAGGAAATTCCGTGGCGAACGGCCTCGTTGGTGAGCGGCTGGTGTTCGGCCAGGGCTTTGATCACCCGGTTGTCGCCTAAGTTCGATTCAAATGGAAAGGCAGCTTCATCGACATCACGATACTGACGTTCACTATCCAGTTGGGCCGTATGGCCAAGTTCGACCAGGAGGAGCATTACCCGCAGGTAGTCATCGTAGATGCCGTTGACCTGCTTGATCATCATCTGGGCCAGGTGCTGGCGATCTTTTCGGGTACGTATCTGATAGAAAACAAACCCGTCGTTGGCCGCTTTGAGCACATTCCGGGGTGCGTCGTCGTCCTGAGCTGATTGATTGTTTTTTACGGCCTCTTCAAACAGCAGACCGGCAAGTTTTCGGTAGCCTTCGAGTTGCCGCTTGTTCTGCGGCAGCATCGAGTTCAGGTCGGGTTGGAAGAGGTCATTGATGCCGTCTATGGCTAGTTGTTGATTGGAAAATTCGGCCTGCCGAAGCGCGTATAACGCCTGCATGACCTTTATTCGGAGTAGTCGCCGATTGAGCATCCCGCCTAAGTCTAATTGCTACCAGTAAGAAAAGAACTTCTTGAATTGGGTGCAAAAGTACGGTTTATTCGGGGAAAAGGCAAGCTATGGTGTAAAAAGCATGTGGTGATGAGTGGGTTATGACGTCCGTAATACAGTGATTTGGATCCTTAAGTCCGGATCTTTGTTCCCATCAGCCTCCTGCAACTTTTCGCCGGTTGGGGCGGTTACGAATAAAACGCTGTTTGGCTGTACTGTGAAATCACTTTCTTACCTCAATAAATACCTCGTTAAGTATAAATGGTACCTGATTTTGGGGACGCTGTTTACAGTTATCTCCAATCTGTTTGGTATTTTCCCGGCTCAACTGGTCCGCTATGCACTCGATCTGGTTCGGGAAACGCTGGATATCTATTATCTCTACGATAAATCTCCTTTACAATCGGGTCTTTATGAAGTATTTACCTTCAGCATTCTGCTGTTTGGCATAATGACGCTCGTACTGGCCTTATTGAAGGGATTTTTCCTGTTTCTGGTGCGTCAGACGCTCATCGTGATGTCCAGGCATGTAGAATACGACCTCAAAAATGAGATCTACAATCACTACCAGACGTTGCCGCTGAGTTTTTATCGCCAGCACAATACCGGCGATCTGATGGCCCGTATCTCGGAGGATGTCAGCAAGGTTCGGATGTACGTCGGGCCGAGTATCATGTATGGCCTGAACCTGATCGTGTTGTTCATTCTGGTCATTACCTACATGGTTAGCATCAACGCCCGTCTCTCGTTGTATGTGCTGTTGCCGTTGCCGGTTCTGTCGATTGCCATTTACATTGTCAACAACATCATCATTCAGCGATCGGAAGAGATTCAGCGCTCCCTATCACGGCTTTCGACCTATGTGCAGGAAGCTTTCTCGGGTATTCGCGTCCTGAAGGCCTTTGTGCAGGAAACGAACTCAGCGGCTAAGTTCGAGATTGAGAGCGATGAATACCGGAACAAGTCATTGAGCCTGACGCGGGTAGATTCCCTGTTCTTTCCCATCGTGGCCATTCTGGTCGGACTGAGCAACGTGCTGGTCATTTTCGTCGGTGGTCAGGAAATTCTGGCCGGGCGACTCACACCGGGAAACATAACCGAATTTATCCTGTACGTAAATATGCTGACCTGGCCCGTAATGGCTCTTGGCTGGACTACGAGCCAAACCCAGCGGGCAGCTGCTTCGCAGGAGCGCATCAACGAGTTTCTCAATATCAAGACGGATATCGTCTCGAAAAAGGATATTCAACGTACGGTCAACGGGGAGATTGAGTTTAAAAATGTCCGCTTCGTTTACCCTGATTCGGGTATCGTAGCCATCAAGGACTTTTCGATGCACGTTCGGGCGGGCGAAACGGTGGCGATTCTGGGAACGACCGGATCGGGCAAGAGCACCCTGGCGAATCTGCTGACCCGTATGTATGATGTAACTTCCGGCGAAATTCTGGTGGATGGCATTCCGATTAAAGACTATAACCTGACGTCGCTGCGGGAGCAGATGGGTTACGTGCCTCAGGATGTATTTCTGTTTTCGGAAACCATCAGCAACAACGTCCGTTTTGGCAAGCCCGAACTGCCGCAGGCGCGCGTTGAACAGGCCATCCGTGATGCCGATTTATACCAGAATGTGCTGGAGTTTCCCGAACAGTTCGATACCCGCGTGGGCGAACGTGGGGTTACCTTGTCGGGTGGGCAGAAGCAGCGGTTGAGTATTGCCCGTGCCATTGCCCGCGATCCTAAAATCCTGATCCTGGACGACTGCCTCTCGGCGGTAGACACAAATACGGAGAACATCATTCTCAATAACCTTCAGCGCATTATGGCCGACCGTACGTCAGTCGTAATTTCGCACCGGGTATCGTCGGCAAAACTGGCCGACTTTATCATCATGCTCGACGAAGGAACGATCGTCGAACAAGGCACCCACGACGACCTGATTTCCCGAAATGGCGCCTACCGCGAACTGTATGAGAAACAGTTGCAGACGGAGGAAGCTTAGGGGGGCGGTTTTTTAATTTATGGTTTTCGGTTGGGCGAGGATAGTTTGGTATCTTTGCCCAACTTGTTTTATCCCAATTCCAACGCCAGTACCTGATCTTTATGCCGGTCGATGTGGAAACGTAGAAATTCGTACCGTTGGTGAATGTCTAAAGGCCCGGAAAGTGGATGAGGATGAATAACCGATTCATGATCTTCGTCAGCTAAGGCAACGGCTAGGTCGTGCAGAGGCTGTTGCAAGCTATTAAAGGCCGATAGCCAAAAAGCCAGCGGTCCACCCATGCGGGGAGCGGCAATAGCGGGTACTTTCTCCTTCGGTTGCCAGGTGCGCTCAATAATGGTCTCGATGGGTAACCCTTTATGAATCAACTCCCCTTCCCAAATGGGCGTGCCTGCCCGCTTGGCATAAAAGGCACGCCACATCCCCCAAATGCCACCGTGTTCAGCCCAGTACAGGTGTTCTGTGTTTTCTAAGGCGCTCCATACGTCGGGCGAGGGTTTCCATTGTGCTTGCTGGTCGGTGAGGTTGCTGACGGCGTTGCTGTAGCGCACTCGGGCTAAAGCTACTTCTTCGAGGAGTTGATTAAGGTGGGACATGGTTCAGGAAAAGCAATTTTAAGCAGGCCTGGATTAGCTACTTTTCCCGGAAAACTACACGTTGTCAGCCACATAGACGCTATCCAATTTAGTTAATGGCCGTTGTTGGGCTGAGGTTAAATTACGCACAACACTTCGATAAGAAAACTACCAGGTGCTGTAACGTAAAATGACATGGTTCCCCGCCCTCCATAAGTATGAGGTTCTTTACCAACGTCGATGCCGTTCGCTTTCAAATTCTGATAGATGGCCATAACCTTCTCGGGTGTTTCCTGCACAAAGCCAATGTGGAAATCGGCAGGATACTGCACTGTTTGGTCTTTGTGAAAGTTGCTGATCGACAAGATGAAGTCATTCTCGTCTTTAAGAATAGCAATGATGTTATCTCCCTTTACGTCCAGACACTGGAAACCAAAATACGTTTCAAAGAAAGCCTTTGTTTCGGCCACATCGGCCACAGATAGGTTCAGGTGCTTGAGTGCCATATGCCTTGTTTTTAACTGGTTCTACAAAGGTATACACGTTATAGATTGTTCAGCAGAACGCATGAAAAAGGCCGACCCTGTTGGATCGGCCTCGCTGGTTAGGCGTGTTGCCCCTGGTGTTTTCCTTCTCTGATCTCTTCAATCATTTTCCGATTGAAGGCCGGAATGTCATCGGGCTTGCGGCTGGTCACTAACCCCTGGTCGGTTACCACTTCTTCATCTACCCAGTTGGCACCGGCATTCTTCAGATCCGTCTGAATAGATGGGTACGACGTTAGTTTCCGGCCGCGAACGACATCGGCTTCAATGAGCATGATCGGCGCATGGCAAATGGCCGCCACGGGCTTCTGTGCTTCAAAGAAATGCCGGACAAATTGCACAGCTTTGGGTTCTGTCCGGAGTGTGTCCGGGTTCATGACGCCACCGGGTAATAGCAGGGCATCATACTGGCTGGGGTCAGCACCGGCCAGGGGCAGATCGACCGGGAAGCTGTCGCCCCAGTCTGTTTCGTCCCAGCCTTTCACCTCACCGCCCTTCGGCGAAATAAGGTGCGTTGTGGCTCCTGCGTCCTGGAGCGCTTTGCGTGGTTCGGTCATTTCGACCTGTTCAAATCCATCGGTTAGCAGAATCGCTACCTTCTTTCCCTGCAATCGTTGCTGCGTTTCCATAATCTGTTCGTTAATACGTTGAGAATTTAGTTGTGGCAGACAGTTGATATAAGTCTGACAACTAATCAACTGCGGAGATAGGCCTAAGGTTATGTATATAAGGTACGCTATTGATAATCAACGTATCTTTAATTTCTGCTTGATGGCTTGTCAGGCTAAAGACAGGTTTTCTACGTTATTAACAGGACCTGTCGGTTTTTACAAAGCCTGTGCAGTCGGCCATTTCCTCAAGAATCGAACCTGATCACGTAAGACCTTAACCAGTCGTTTTTTACTACGTTTGTACTATGGATTCTAAATCATGCGAGAAAGCCACGGGGGCTATGGCCGATAAGTACCGGCTCTCGATCATACTGGAATTAGCCCAACGGGCGAGCATGACACCGTCTGATATTCAGGAGTTAACGGGTTTGTCGCAGCCTTGTGTGTCGCACCATGTTCGGCTGCTGACCGAGAGTGAATTGGTCTTTGCGGTTAAAGAAGGACGTAATGTGCATTTGCGCCTGAATAAAGAGAAGGTTCGGCAATTATCAACCTTTCTGGCGGAGCTGACATAAAAATTTAATCAGAAACATTCAAACTTTTAAATATATCAAACCGTTGTCCTGCCTGAATACTACACGCTAAATCCGTATCCGCAGGGATATCAGCAAATGGCACAAAAACTTTTTTCAGTAACTACCCTTGGTAATCTGACGCTTCAGAACCACATCGTTATGGCTCCTATGACGCGTAATCGCGCCACCGTCGATCATGCCGTAACGCCTATTATGACAACCTATTATGCGCAACGGGCCTCGGCTGGTTTGATTATAACGGAAGGAGTTGCACCATCGCCCAATGGCAACGGGTACGCCCGCGTGCCGGGTCTGTATACCGCTGACCAGGTTGCTGGCTGGAAAAACGTGACGGATGCCGTTCATGCAAAAGGTGGTAAAATTTTCGCCCAGTTGATGCACTCGGGCCGCGTTGGGCATCCTGTTAACATGCACCAAGAAGGTGAGGTTATTGCTCCTTCTGCCATTGCTGCTGCTGGGCAGATTTACACCGATACCGATGGCATGCTGGATCACCCAACACCCCGTGCCCTGACAACCGATGAGGTAAAACAAACGGTACAGGAATTTGTGCAGGCCGCTAAGAATGCCATTGAGGCTGGTTTCGACGGTGTAGAGATTCACGGTGCCAACGGCTATCTGGTAGAGCAGTTTTTGCGCTCGACAACCAACCAGCGGACCGATGAGTACGGTGGTTCGGCCGAAAATAATGCCCGCTTTGCCCTGGAAGTTGCCGAGCAAATCGCGCAGGCTATTGGAAAAGAAAAGACGGGTATCCGTCTGTCGCCTTATGGGGTGTTCAACGACATGCCCTACTCGCCGGACGATGACAAAATCTATCATTACGTAGCGGAGAAGCTGTCTGATTATGTAGTCTACGTCCACCTCGTCGATCACGAATCGATGGGCGCACCGGCCGTTGATCCAGCTATTGTGGAGGCTATCCGCGAGAAGTATACAGGTAAGCTGATTTTGAGCGGAGGCTACGATGCTGACCGGGCTGAAGCCGATCTGACAAGCGGGAAAGCGGACTTGGTGGCCATGGGCCGGCCATTCATTGCCAACCCCGATCTCGTAGAACGGTTGAAAACTGGTGCGGAACTCAATCAACCTGATTTTGAGACGTTCTACACGCCCGGTGAAAAAGGCTATACTGATTATCCAGTGCTGGAAGAAGCAAAGGCATAATTCTGATTCCAGTTAGCTATTATACCAACACACCCGTCTGACTAGTCAGACGGGTGTGTTGGTATAATAGGTTTGCGTTTTCGTTGAACCGAGCCCTCAATTGTAGCGTTTTAAGTATATTCGCTCAAATGATAATCGCCATGCTACAAGCCTCTGCTGCGGCACTTCCTCATACACTCGATGAATTTGTGAATTGGGAACCCCTCGATGGATACAAATACGAATGGAACGATGGGGAAGTTATTCGATTTTCAGGTATGAAGAAAAGGCAATACTACATCTATGATGTATTGAACACTCTTTTTATTGAGAAAGAGTATCATCGGACAGGAACCCTTATGGCTGAACCAGACGTAATGCTTACTGCCATTCAGATGCGCCGACCCAATATTGCTTATTTTACGAAAGAACAAATACAACAGGGCCGGCGAGGGGAGGATGTCATTCCTGCTTTTGTTGTCGAGGTGCTATCTGAAACGGATCAAGCCTACCGAATTGAGGAAAAAATTGTCGAATATTTCAATGCAGTTGTTCAGGTAGTTTGGAATATCATTCCAGAGCAGGAGGTTGTTTATGTCTACACCTCTCGTAAGCAGGTAACGATCTGCCTGGACGATGACGTTTGTTTCGCTACGCCTGTTTTACCTGATTTTATGATTACCGTCAACGACCTGTTCGCTCCATTCGTAGCGTAGGTTTGTTGAGCAGTATCAATATAGAATAAACGTCGAAAGCGTATCATGTAGCCCCTCGTTTCAGGGCTCTATGATACGCTTTCGACGTTTATAGTTTATACCTAAGGTTTTAGAAACCTTATAGGTCTAGGTTTTTGAGAACTAGACCAGAACGGCCTTTAAGGTTTGTTCTAAAATAAGCCGCCCGTTTGTGTTGCCTAGGGCTGGGTCAGCAGCGCGCTCGGGGTGGGGCATCATACCAAATACGTTTTTGCTTTTATTGGTGACACCCGCAATGTTTTCCAGACTGCCATTCGGATTGGCTTCTTCCGTTACGGCGCCGGTTGCGTCGCAATAGCGGAATAACACCTGGTTATTGTCATTGAGTGCTTTCAGCGTATCAGCATCGGCAAAGTACCGACCATCGCCGTGGGCGATTGGTATTTTATAGGCTGGCTTGGTCAACTCGGCGGTTAGTAGAGCATCGGTCGATTCGGGTTTCAGATAAATGTTCTTGCAAACATATTTCTGGCTGTTATTCTGAAGTAAAACACCCGGAACCAGCCGGGCTTCAGCCAAAATCTGGAAACCATTGCAGATGCCCATCAGGTAACCACCCCGGTTGGCATGGGCAATAACCTCGTTCATGATGGGCGAAAAGCGGGCTACGGCTCCCGTGCGCAGATAATCACCATAAGAGAATCCACCGGGCAGGATGATAAAATCGCAACCTTGCAGATCATGATCTTTATGCCAGAGTTTGACAACTTCCTGGTCCATCAGTTCCAGTGCGTCAACTGCGTCCTGATCGCAGTTGGAACCGGGAAAAACAACAACGCCAAATTTCATAGCGGAAGAATTGCTAAATCAAAGTAATACACAAAGATAACAGTTCAATCGCTACTTACACGACTCAACTGGCGTCTTCCGGCAAATTCAGCCCAGGTACTGTTAAAAACAGATCGCCGGGCACTAACCCGGCGGTCTTACAATCTTCAGAAATCGGTAGTATCGCTACGCTGTTTTTACTGCTCATAACGGGCGCTCCCATTGCTTTCGTGATGATGCATAGATGGCTACCGGGAGGTTATTTTTCAGAAAATGAACGTAAAAACGCACATAGGGATGGTCATTGAAGGACTCCGACGCGGATTGATTACATTATAGACGTGTCCTTCTCCTATCTTTACCCGATGGAATTGCTCTTTCACCGGGTCGATCTTCGGCTGAATCATACATTTACCATTGCGCATGATAGCCGTGATGTTCAGCCGACCCTGATCGTTGAATTAAGGGATGGCGAATACAGTGGGTTTGGCGAGGCTACGGCCACCCGCTATTATGGAATTACCATTGATGGCATGGTAGCCGCTCTTGATGCTATAAGAAGTCATATCGAAGCGTATTCTTTACAGGATCCCGCTGACTTCTGGGCGGCTACACAGCCCTATCTGGCGCAGAACCCCTTTGCGCTCTGTGCGCTCGACCAGGCAGCCTGGGATTTGTGGGCAAAAAAGCAGCACCAACCACTTTATAAACTCTGGCAGCTGGACCCGGCCAAAAGCCCGT
Source organism: Spirosoma horti (assembly GCF_054776595.1). NCBI lineage: Bacteria > Pseudomonadati > Bacteroidota > Cytophagia > Cytophagales > Cytophagaceae > Spirosoma > Spirosoma horti. Next base: position 118,565 of record NZ_BAAHBQ010000007.1, on the reverse strand, counting down.
TAACCGACTACACGATCGGGCTGGATATGCCCGAACGGATGGTTGAGAAAATGCAGGAGCGCCCCTGGCCGCTGTATAAAATTAAGCTAGGACGGCCTGAAATGGACTTAACACTTGTCAGGGCTTTACGCCAGCACACTGATGCCGTCTTTCGTGTGGATGCAAACTGTGGCTGGTCGGCGGCCGATGCCGTGGCTAAATCCGGCCAATTGAAAGCATTGGGTGTTGAGTTTATCGAGCAGCCGCTCCCTGCCGACGATTGGGAGGGAGCTAAACAAGTGTATGAACAGAGCGCCTTGCCCATTATTGCCGATGAAAGCTGCATTGTTGAAGGCGACGTTGACCGGTGCGCGGGTTATTTCCATGGCGTAAACATCAAACTGACGAAATGTGGCGGACTAACCCCCGCCCGGCGTATGATCAGCCGGGCACGTGAGCTGGGCTTGCGTGTCATGGTTGGCTGCATGACCGAATCGAGCGTTGGTATTTCGGCCATTGCGCAACTGCTGCCCCTGCTCGATTATGCCGACCTGGACGGCGCCCTGCTCATTGGCAATGACCCAGCCAGGGGGGTCACCTTCGACTATGGTAAAGTTGTCTATCCGCCCGAGAATGGTACCGGGGTCACTTTATTGATGAACAAATGAGTGCGATTTTCCACATAGATCAACTCCCCAACCGAACCATAGACCACGATGGTCAGGCGTACCTGTTCTTTAGCGGAACCGCTTATTTGGGCATACCTCAGCATCCGGATTTTCATCAATTAATGATGGAAAGCATGCGCCGATACGGGACGGTTTTTGGCAGTTCCCGAAATGGAAACGTGCGCATTGGTGTGTATGAAGAAGCCGAATCAAAGCTGGCCTCCCGAATTGGGGCTGAATCCGCCCTGACACTTTCATCGGGAATGATGGCCGGTCAGGTTGTTACCAACTGGTTACGAAGTCAGGCCCACACGTTTGTGTATGCGCCCAAAGCCCATCCAGCGCTCTGGCATGCACCGATGGTCACGCTACCTCAACTGGCCTTTGCCGACTGGACAGCCCAGCTACCCGACCAGCTAAGCGCGCTCCCTCCGGGGCCAGTGGCTATCCTGGTCAATTCGCTGGATGCCGTTTGTTCCGACTATTACGACTTCGACTGGGTCAACCAGTTGCCAGCTGACCGGCCAATTACGCTTGTTGTCGATGATTCGCATGGCCTGGGCGTATTGAACAACGGGAGGGGAATCTGGCCATCCATTCCGCATGAATCCGTTGCTGATCGTGCATCCGTCCGTATCGTAGGCACCGGATCGCTGGCAAAAGGGATGGGGTTGCCGGGCGGGGTGGTTTTCGGAGATGCTGCCACGATACAATCCATTCGGCAAACGGCTTTCTTTGGCGCTTGTTCGCCGATGCCGCCTGCCTGTCTGGACGCCTTTTTGCACGCGGATGCCTTATACGAGGAAGGGCAGGAGCGGCTTCAACGAAACATAAAACTGGCTGAGCAAGTACTGTTGCCGACCGGCTTGTTTCATCATGCGGCTGACTACCCGGTGTTTTTTACGGAACACGATGCGTTGTATGCGCATCTGCTTCAGAAAAATATATTGATTTACTCCTTTGCTTACCCCACGGCGGCCGACCGGGCCAACACCCGTATCGTAATCAGTGCTTTTCATGAAGTGGCTGATATTGAACGGCTGGCGGAGTCGATTTCTGATTAGTGAATTGAAAACGAGTAGCTTACATAAAAAAATCATTATGAATCCACCAACCAAAAACCTGCTCGTATCGCCGTTACTAGTCCTCATTATCGTTGCCTTCGGGCTGTCAACGGTTCCCGTCGCCACACCGTTGGCTACGTATGAGCGAACAGCCGCGCCCATTCTAACGGGAGCGGATCAGGTGGATCGTTATTTGCCTTATCTGGCAGGCAAGCGGGTTGCTCTGGTTGTCAATCAGACGTCGATCATCGGTACTCGACCCAGTGTCGATAGTTTGCTGAGTCGGGGCGTCAAGATCGTGAAAGTCTTCGGGCCTGAACATGGCTTTCGGGGAAACGCCAGCAATGGCGCCAAGGTGAGCGACGAAGTGGATGCAAAAACCGGCATACCCGTTATCTCCTTGTACGGCAAAAACAAGAAGCCCTCCCGCGAACAGCTAGCCGACGTCGACCTGGTTATCTACGACATTCAGGATGTGGGCGCCCGTTTTTATACGTACATCAATACGCTGGATCATGTTATGGAGGCCTGCGCCGAAAATGGCAAGGAGCTCATGATTCTGGACCGGCCTAACCCCAATGGCTATCTGGTCGATGGGCCTATTCTGGACGATCATCTGCATTCGGGTATTGGCATGCATCGCATTCCGATCAGTCACGGCCTGACCATTGCTGAGTTTGCGCAACTGATCAATGGGGAAGGCTGGCTGCCTAACCGGGCCCAGTGTAAGCTGCGCATTGTTAAGGTGGCGAACTACACCCACGACATGCCTTATGAATTACCCGTGTTCCCCTCGCCCAATCTGAATACGCAGCAATCCATTTTACTATATCCCAGTATTTGTTGGTTCGAGGGGACGATCATTAGCCAGGGGCGGGGCACCTACATGCCGTTTACGGTGCTGGGTGCCCCGGCGCTTAAAGGGAAATACTCGTTCTCATTCAAGCCGGTGAGCTTAAAGGGGATGAGTGAGACACCGCTGCATCAGGATACCGATTGTTATGGACTCGATCTGCGCCAGTATGACACGGCCAAACTTCGCAAAAGCAAGCAGCTTAATCTGGCCTGGCTCATGGAGTTATACAAGGCTTATCCGGATAAGGAACGCTTTTTCGACGCCAGCCAAAGCAAGCAGATAAATAATTTTGATAAACTGGCGGGCACCGAAAACCTGAAAAAGCAAATCATAGCGGGTACGCCGGAAGCGGAGATCCGTAAAAGCTGGGAGCCAGGTCTTTCAGGCTTTAAAACCCTTCGTAAGAAATACCTACTCTATCCGTAACGACGTTCGAGGACGCATCAGGATAATCCCGTTTTCTAATAATCTTACATAGATTGCCACAAAAGACGCCGATATGGTGTATAGGGCAAAACAAAGGTTATCAACTATGAAAAAACGGTACGCCCTCCTTATTTTCGTTACACTGGCTTTTGCCGCCTGTAGCAAAAAGTCAGACGTTACACCCGCTGATCCGGCCACGGTAGTATCCGGTACGTATACTATGACTAATCTGCGTTACGATTCGGCCGGTGTAAGTGTTTATAACATTACATTACCCGCTAACGCGATATCCGGGACAATTGTAGCTCGGCGCGACTCCGCTACGGTCATCTATACGACCTACACCATTAAACAAACGGGCTATAGTGATTATAGCGATACGTTTGGCCAACTAAAGCTGCAGGGCACGTCGGCTCCCTATGATATTTATTACGGATTGAATAAAGTAGGCACTACAGATGGGAAAACGTTTACCATCGACTATTCCTATACAGATCAGGGCACGACTTACCGGGAGGTTTACGCCGGACAAAAGCAATAAAATGGTTACTGACGATGCCTTTTGTCATAGCGCCAACTTGCTCTACTTTTAATTATTTCAGCCCCGATAAAAAGGCCAGGCTTGGGAGCATTTGCTCCATCGAGCGCGACGATTCGTCTTCGATGAAAAAATGCTTCACGCCCGATTTTTTGGCCTGCTTCATGATGGCTGCAATATTCACATCGCCCTGCCCAAGCGTCACGTTTGACTCAACGTCGGAGTGGCCATTGTTACTATCGGGAGTGCCGGGTTTCCGGTCTTTCAGGTGCATCAGCAGAAACCGTTTGTGGTATTTCTGCAACAGGGCCACCGGATCATAGCCGGGTGCTTTCACCCAAAAAACGTCCATCTCGAAATTAACCGATTTGGGGTCCAGGTTTTCGGCTAAATAGTCGAAAAATGTACCGTCTTTGTAGGTCTGGAACTCATAGCCGTGGTTGTGGTAGCAGAACGTTATCCCGTTCTCGGCCAGGAGCTTACCGGCCGTATTGAACACATCGATGGCCCGGTCGGCATCGTAAATGGTGAACGCATCGCCCGCGTGAGGAATCCAGGTACAAACCACGTATTTAGCGCCCAGTGCTTTGGCTTCGGCAATAATCTTTGGTACATTATTGTCCAGGTCTTCATAGCTGGCTCCCGTACTAATAGCTTTAATGCCATTCTGATCCAGCAACTTGCGAAAATCAGGTAAACTCAGTCCGTATGTTCCGGCAATCTCCGCTTCCCGGAAGCCCATTTCCTTTACTTTCGCCATCGTTCCCGGAACATCTTTCGCGAATTGCGTGCGGAAACTGTACAGTTGTAGGCCCACAGGGGCTGGTTTTTGCGCCAGTACCACCAAACAACTCAGGAGTAGTCCGGCGAGTAAGCAGGTAAATTTTGAGTTCATCTTCGTTTGTCGTTGGTGGTTTGTCGTTCGTTGTCTGTCTGGGCTCTACGTTTCGAACGACAAACTACAAACTAATTTTAAACCATAATCTATTTACCCGTCTGGGTGGTGAACGTACTTTCAAAAATTTTGTCAGCATTGCCGGTTTCGAACCCTTCGCGCCGGTGCTGGCGAGTGATCTGATCGGCCGGGAGATGCCGGAAAGGGGGCAAAATACGCCGTTCGGCAAACTCCACATACGAACCCGCAATACGGAAAACTGCACCATCGGCAAACTCCGCATCGATCATCTGGGCCACGGTAGAGGCTTGTCGCAGGTCGCCGTCCGGGCTAACTTTAATGATGCCGCCCGCCGAATTGAGCCGTAAACCCCGTTCCTGCAGAAAAGCCACAAACTCGTCGATGGTGTTGTAACCCGGCTTGAGGTTGTGCACGCTGATGGTAAAATGATTCAGGTAATAACGGTTATAAATCACCCAGGCCGCGTATTCACTTTCCTTCAGCAGCGCCTGATAGTCGGCCAGGGTGGGCGTTTCCCAAAGTGGCTGGTGCAGAAACAGATCGACTGCCTTGGCGTCGTCCAGGTCCAGCGAGTCGACGGGATCGCTGGTTACCGTGTCCGTGTAGCGATGAATGATCCGCTGGGCTTCTTCCGACAATTCGTTGACGCGCAGCTCGCTGGCAAAAATGCGGGGTAAGTCTGGTCTAGGCGGGCTGTACCAGTAAGCGGACAATTTCTTCTCGACGAAATTGTAGCTATCGCGCCGTTCGTAGCCAAGATGCATGAATATTTTCTCGAACGAGGCTAGGCCGAGGTCGGGTACGCCCATTGTCCGAAAGGCAATATGGTCATTCTCAATCTCGTCCGGCGACTGGATAACGCCCGCATCAAGCATGGCGTCCAGCACCTTCTGTACATCAGGAACGCGTTCGCTGTATCGGCGCATCAGGCCGCTCATCACAGCGTCGAGTGTTGTGGTCGTTGGTGAAGTGGTCATGTGTTTCAGTTGTGGGTTTATCATTTATGGTTTATAGTTATCTCGTAGGTCCGCCCACTACAAACTATAAACCACAACCACTTAACTTTCCCGCCACCGGCTTCTGGCCAGGATAACATCTTTGCCCGATTCGGTCTGGACGATCCGATGACGTATCGACGAACCAGTCTCGTCCATCGACTGAATTTCCAGCCAATCGTGCCAATGGCTTTCGGTACGGTAAACTAAGTCAATTTCGGCGATTTCCCGCGTCTGCAATATATCTGGGTCAACGGCTTCGAGCAGCCATTGCACATACGCCACATTGTTAACGTGTTTATTCTGATCAATACTCAACCAACCGACCTCCACCCGTTTAGTATCCGTGGGCGAAAACGCAGCCATTTGAAAATCGGGTTTGGTGGGTAAAGTGGGTAACGGATCAACGTTGGTTGGTGGGCTCAGGCTCCGAATAAAATCGGGTAGCGCAACCATACTCCGTTTTTCCATACTGAAGACAAGCCACGTACTGCTGGCATCGGCCAACAGGGTTCCATCTTCCGCAACGACCCGGAAATCGCGATGAATAAAATACTTTTCGACCGTCGTAGGGTAGGTCATCAACTGGATCGTCTGGCCGTAGCGCGGATATTGGTGCATCCGGAGGCAGAAGCGCATCAGCATCCAGCCAAAGCCCTTTTGGGCCAGGTCGGCAATACCAATCCCATAATCAATGGCGTTGCGATTGGCCGACTCCTGCATCAGGTTCATCAGGGCCGGAATGCTCATCCGCCCGAACGCATCGCATTCGTAGCCACGCAGCGTGAAGGTGTCTGTCTGAATAAAAGCCATGCGGTAAAACTACGACTAATATGAATCCATGAGGTAGTCGGGTCTCCATGGTCATCTGTTTTAAAGGATGGCCTACAAGTAATGAATACAGTTTTTGCCTTAATGAAAGCTATGGTGAAAAAAGAATCAAAGGGCATAAAAAAACTCCCCCGTTGCGTTGACCGCAGCAGGGGAGTTTTTCTTGCTAACGAAATGACTACTGGGCAGTCGACGTTGGCGTTGCGTTCTCTTTGGTACCGTAACGCTTGCGGAACTTGTCCACACGGCCGGCGGTATCGAGCAGTACGTTTTTACCCGTGTAGAAAGGGTGCGACTGCGAGCTAACTTCAATCTTTACGAGCGGATAGGTCTGGCCTTCATACTCGATAGTGTCTTTGGTCTGAACGGTCGAGCGAGTCAGAAATTTATAATCGCTCGACAGATCGTGGAATACCACTTCGCGGTAATCCGGGTGAATGCCCTTTTTCATGATTAATCTCAGTTTCTTATCATCTTCTCGGTTTCCGACCGAAAAGGACTGCAAATGTACGGTCTTTCACTGGAATAGCAAAGCCTTTTTTAGCTTCTTTTATAAGGTGAGTATGAGGCAACTAAATCTGTGCCGTTTCCTAATAATTCGGTAACAAAGCCTTGTGGCTCTCTTTCTTTCTTCTTATTTTTCCAGTAAAATATCCTTCCTCTAATGAACAGGGCGGGACGGAGTTTGTCCAGCCGCCCGATTAATAAAATCTATTTTTTTTATTTCCCAGATCATCTCTCCAATGGGATATTGCTAAGTGTCTAACGCTGACGCCTTAACAATTTCTTAACCTGCCTGGTAGAGTTGCACCTTTCAAGGATTGATCAATATGCCCGAACCTTCCGGGTTGCTTTTCCGTCTATTTCAAAAGAACTTTAGAACGCCATTCGATTCAGCAATAGCCTTTGGCTATAGTTGATCTTATTCGGATATGGTATGCATCGATAGCCTCCAGAAAGAGCAAAAACACCTTACCGTTAAGCCTGTACGCAGTATAAGTCTATCTGAAATTGAATTAGTCATTTTTTTTATACTCTAAAACTAACCCAAACGCTCATGTTTGTAGTTAAACGCGATGGCCGCCGGGAGTCGGTTAAATTCGACAAAATCACCGCTCGGATCGAGAAACTATGTTATGGCCTCGACCCCGCTTATGTACAGCCCGTAGAGGTCGCTGTAAAGGTCGTTAGTGGTCTCTATGATGGGGTGAAAACCACGGAACTCGATAACCTGGCTGCCGAAACAGCCGCGTCGATGACGACCAAGCACCCGGATTACGCTATTCTGGCTGCCCGGGTTGCTATCTCGAACCTGCATAAGGAGACCAATAAGTCATTTTCGGGAACGATTAAAAAACTCTACCAGTACGAAGACCCCAAAACCGGTGAAAATGCCTCGCTGATTTCCAAAGAGGTGTATGACGTTGTGCGTCAGCATGCAGCCCTTCTGGATTCGACGATCATCTATGACCGGGATTATGGCTATGATTACTTCGGGTATAAAACACTCGAAAAATCTTATTTGCTGAAGCTGGACGGCCGGATTGCCGAACGTCCGCAGCACATGCTCATGCGCGTAGCCGTTGGGATTCACCAGGAAGATATCGATGCGGCCATTGAGACGTACCACCTGCTCTCCGAAAAGTGGTTTACGCACGCAACGCCGACCCTGTTCAATGCCGGAACGCCAAAACCACAAATGTCGAGCTGTTTCCTGCTGACGATGAAGGACGACTCCATCGACGGTATTTATGACACGCTGAAACAAACGGCCAAGATTTCGCAATCGGCGGGCGGCATTGGTCTGAGCATTCACAACGTGCGGGCAACGGGTACGTATATCAAAGGCACCAACGGCACATCGAACGGGATCGTACCGATGCTGCGCGTCTTTAATGACACAGCTCGTTACGTGGATCAGGGTGGTGGTAAGCGGAAAGGTTCGTTTGCAATCTACCTGGAGCCCTGGCATGCCGATGTGTTCGATTTCCTGGATCTGAAAAAGAACTCCGGTAAAGAAGAAGGCCGTGCCCGCGATTTATTCTACGCGCTCTGGACGCCCGATCTGTTCATGAAGCGGGTAGAAGATGACGATGTCTGGTCGTTGTTCTGCCCCCACGAGTGCCCCGGTCTGGCTGATTGCTACGGCGACGAGTTTGAAGCATTGTATACGCGCTACGAGCGCGAAGGCCGTGCCCGCCGGACAATCAAAGCCCAGGAGTTGTGGTTCAAAATTCTGGAATCGCAAACCGAAACCGGCACGCCTTACATGCTGTATAAAGATGCGGCCAACAAAAAGTCGAACCAGAAGAACCTTGGTACCATCAAGTCATCGAACCTCTGTACCGAAATCATCGAGTACACAGCGCCTGACGAAATTGCGGTTTGTAACCTGGCGTCTATTGCGTTGCCGAAGTTCATCAAGCGTGATCCCGATGGAATCATGCGTTTCGATCACCAGAAGTTGTATGAGGTGACCCGAACCGCCACCCGCAACCTCAACAAAATCATCGACATTAACTATTACCCAGTCGAAGAAGCCCGTCGGAGCAACATGCGTCACCGGCCAATTGGATTGGGCGTACAGGGGCTGGCCGATGCGTTCATTATGCTTCGGATGCCATTCGAATCGGACGAAGCGCGTCGACTGAACGAAGATATCTTCGAGACCATTTACTTTGGCGCCATGACGTCGTCGATGGAGCAGGCTAGAGAGGAAGGTCCCTACGAAACCTGGAAGGGCTCACCAATTTCGGAAGGTATTTTCCAGTTCGATATGTGGGGCGTAAAACCAAAGTCAGGTCGCTGGGATTGGGAAAGCCTGCGGAAGGACGTTGTCGAACACGGCGTTCGGAACTCGCTGCTGCTGGCTCCGATGCCAACAGCGTCAACCTCGCAGATTCTGGGTAACAACGAGTGTTTCGAGCCGTACACGAGCAACATTTACACCCGTCGCGTGTTGTCGGGCGAGTTTGTCGTGGTGAACAAACACCTGCTCAAAGATCTCGTTAAACTGGGTCTATGGAACGATGCCATGAAGAATAACCTGATTCTGGCCAACGGCTCGATCCAGGCGATTCCGAACATTCCGCAGAACATCAAAGACCTGTATAAAACGGTTTGGGAGATTAAGCAGAAGCACATCATCGACATGGCCGCCGACCGGGGTGCCTACATCTGTCAGTCGCAGTCGCTGAACATTCACATTCAGGATTCGAACTTCGGCAAGCTGACATCCATGCACTTCTACGCCTGGAAAGCGGGTCTGAAAACGGGTATGTATTACCTCCGCACGAAAGCCGCTTCCGACGCGGTGAAGTTTACGGTGGTGCAGCCACAAGCCGAGCCACAACTGGAGCCGGTGATGGCCGAAGCCGTCACCGTCGAACGTCCGCTCGATTATGTGCAATACGCCAAGGATCACGCGCAGAACGCGACGCCACAACCCGTACCGATGGTAACGGACCTCGAACAGCAGTATGCCGCCATGACCTGCTCGCTGGACGATCCGGAAGGTTGTGAGATGTGCGGAAGCTAGAAAAAATGAAGTTACATAAGCAAAAAAGCCCTGGAATCAGGGCTTTTTTGCTCTATATCCCTTAGACTGCAATGGCATTAGTTTATAAGACAAGAATAAGACTACTAGCTTTATATCTATCTATCAATAACCAGTAAAATTGGTGAATTTACCGAACTATCAGCACGCGTATATTCCAGATGCAAAACTGAGTACTTACTTGTTGAATCACACCCATCCGCAGAATAGAGGTAAAGCAAGGTTTTTCAATTTGGTTGGTTTTGATCTTAGTAATGTGGAAAACCTGCGAATAGCACTATTAGAACTTGCTCGTATGGGTGTAGTTGTCAACGAGTAGTTTAATGAAGATGGGATAAAGTACGTCGTTATTGGTAAGCAATATGAATTGAAAACAGTCTGGGTTATAGAGCCACCCGATACTTACCCCCGACTTGTAACAGCCTATCCAAACTAATACGCCAATGATTCAGGAAAATGACTTAGTTGTGCTGCTTACAGATTTGCCAACCGTTAGCCTAAGGCGGGGTGATGTTGGGACAATCGCTCATGTTTATCAAAGTGGTACCCGCTACGAAGTTGAATTCGTCAATGCAAAGGGAGATACCATAGCTGTTGAAACGCTTACTGTTGACCAAATTAAGAAAGTTGATGAAAGCAGGGCGATTCTACATTATATAGATGTTGAACGGGCTGCCTAGCAACTATTGTTGAACGTAATCTGTGGCTACGTCCTGGCGTTATCCGATCTCCGACCGAAGTATTCTATACAGGATTATCATTATTCTGGTCTCTGATCGGATCGCACTAGAGCGTAGTTTGTAACTACGCCCAACATGCGGCTTTTATTGGCCATAGATTTTAGCTGTTATTGCATCAGCATGATCTCACCTAAGTTTTCCTTCACAATCGCTCGTGTTGAATCCCGAATGACCAACTCGCCCTCCAGATTGGCCTGCGTGATGGTGTTATTTTTCTTGATAGCATCCAGCAGAATTTTAGTGGCTAACTGGCCCATTTCCTGCAGGGGCTGCTTAATGTACGTTATCGGCGTTTGAAACAGGTTGTAGGCTTCGGCCTGATCGATGCTGACAACGGCAATGTCTTCGGGAACGCTCCGCTGTAAGGCGTTGAGCTGCTGCAACCCATACAAGGCTATGGTATTGGATGCAAACAGAAGTGCATCGACGGGTTTAGAACCTGTGGTAAGATCGGTCACGGCCTTTCTGACATCGGCCTCTATTGACCCGATGCCTAATTCTTTCACCCACGTTTTCCGGATCGGAACAAGATTGTCTTTTAGAGCCGACAGGTAACCTCGTTTGCGATCCTGCAGGGTGATCAGGCCCGTCTGAAAGGTGACCAAGCCAATTCGCCGATAGCCTGAATCGATCAGGTGCTGCACGGCTGTATAAATGGCCCCATAATTGTCTAAAGCCACATAATTGGTTTTAAGGTCCGGAAAATAGCGGTCAATTAGCACAAACGGAATGCCTTGCTGTTGCAAGTCGGCTAGCTGGGGCTCAATACCTTCGGGGGGCGCAATCAACAGGCCATCGACTTGCCGGTTGAGCAAGGTTGTAATCAGCTTTTGGGCCTTCTGTGGCTTTTCGTCTGAGCTGCCAAAAAGAACCGTATAGTTCTGGGTATCGGCTACATCTTCAATAATACGCGCCAGCGAGGATGAAAATGGATTCGAAATATCGGATACTACTAGCCCAATCGTGGCGGTTTTATTGGTCTTTAGGCTCTTGGCAATCTGATTGGGCTGATAGTTCAAGGACTTGGCCACTTCCCTGATTTTCTCGGCCACTTGTTTATTGATTCGGTTTATCTTCTGGTTATTAAGGACATATGAAACGAGCGTTGTTGAAACGCCCACCAACTGAGCAATATCCTTCAGCGAGGTCTTCCTGGTCATGGTGGCAAACATAGGAAAAAGTCAATAAATAATTTAATCGTTTAAACAATTCGATTGTTTACACTTCGCTTTCAGATAAACCATATTCATAGAAAAAGAATAAAATTGCACTTATAATTGTATTATTTTGTGATTGTTAGGCCGCTATATAAAGAACTTTTGATGCTTTGGCCCTAAACGGTTGAAACGTTTAAACCAAACTAATTTTGTTCGGGTTTTATAGCTGACAAACCAGTGGCATGTCGATCCGAATTGGCTTAGTAAGAGCAGATTATCGAGGGCGTGTATAAGCGTAGAGGAGTCAGATGCCCGCTCAGAAAACCAATAAAAAGGACATTCACCGGCCTGTCAGCAGGACCATTCGTCGGGAAACCCGGGTACGTACAAAGGGCCTTGCCGACATGGACCGTTAAACAAGCAAAAAGATGAACATCATACACGATCATACAACAACGACCCAGGGAACGGCAGGCAATCTGCGGAGCCTGGTTCGGGAATCAATTTTAACATTTATCAACCGGCATGCCGGGGTGTTCGAGGCACTGACCCGTCACCAGACCCCATTCGGCGGGTCTTTTCTGGCTGGCAATCGCTAAGCCGTTGTATTCACTTAATTTTCATCAACATGAATCGTTTCTCTGTTTTATATATGCTTAACGGACAATATCATCACATTGGCTCATCTACTCATTCAGAAGCCATGTCCGTTTTACAAAACCTTTCAAAAAATACAAAACGGGTTCCCGTTGGTATCTATGATGCCAAGACTGAGTTGTTCGAGTGGGAACCGGGTCGTCAAAAAAACTACAATCAGGCCGATATTGAAGAGCAAGGGAAGCTAGCCGATCAAATAATTACCATCGCCCAGGCGTTGCGCCGTCGGGATGCCAGCTGGCAACCAGCAGGCATGTTCGGAAGACCTAGTTTTTTCGCGTAAGTAACGTTCTTTACCTATCAGGCGTAGACGACAGCACGAAGACCGGCGGGTGTATTTCTCCGGTGCGTTCGTGTTGCTGTCTATGGCCTGTAGGGTAAACACAGGCACCTACCAAGTCGACGTCAACAACCTTCAACATTCGTTCTGTATGTTTACAATCACTCAGGAGGCCTCCACGCGCCCCCTCGTCAATGCTTCGCATAGCGTACTGGCGTATCCGGCTTTTCTGGCCGGGCATCGAACCGTGCAGGAAGCTATGGGAGATGGACACATCAATACCTATCTGCGTACGTTTTTAACGACAACGGGCAAATCACTGGCCTCGCTGGCGCTTTCAGACGATGTAGAAGAATCTATTGTCCAGTTACTGAATTGCCTGTCGAAGCCGACAGAAGGCGATTCGCTGAGCCGCCTATGCCGCGACGGAGCATCCAGGCTACAGGAGTTTGTCATTCCAACCTTGCTCGACCGGCTCGAACGGGGGAAAGATATATCGTCGCTGGCGTTTCTGCTGGCGGCTTATGGTCATTACCTGCAAGCGGGCGTCGACGATAAAGGGCAGGACTATCTGGTCGATGAGCCCCAACTTACCGATGCCGACTGGGCGATGCTGAAAGAGGGCGATGTACTGTCTGTGCTGGCTATTTCGCCTTTGGCCCCTGCGAATTTAACGTCGTTTCCCCAGTTTGTGGCTCCCTACAAATCGTACCGCAAACAGATTGCCTGCTATGGGCTTGCCTTTTCGCTGAAACAAACCCTGTGTGCTTTCCGGGAAGAAGACGCTGAGCTGCAAAAAGGGGCAACCGCCTGACTCAAGGCGGGTTTATGGATGTGTATCCTCGATCTATTAATATCGCCCTAAGCGGCTAGTGTCCGCACGCGCCGTAGAAGAAACGGGAAAAGAACACGTCCTGGAAAACAACCTTTACCGGAGCGAGAGAGTTTTGTCTGAAAATGATGTAAACATGGACTACAGACAACTGGGTGGATCGGGATTACAAGTGCCCGTTTTGAGCTTTGGCACGGCAACCTTTGGGGGTGGAAATGAATTTTTCAAGGGCTGGGGCAGTACTCAGGTGGACGAAGCTACCCGGCTGGTCAATCTGTGCCTCGATGCTGGCGTAAACCTGTTCGACACCGCCGATATTTATTCGGACGGGCTTTCGGAAGAAATTCTGGGTAAAGCCATTGCCGGAAAACGCGATGAGCTATTCATCTCGACGAAGGCTACGTTTCCCTTTGGCGAAGGCCCCAACAATCAGGGATCATCCCGTTTTCACTTGCTGAGGCAGTGCGAAGGCAGTTTGAAACGCCTGAAAACCGATTACATCGACATTTACCACATGCATGGTTTCGACGGGGTTACTCCGCTGGAAGAAACGATGCGTACGCTGGACGATCTGGTCCAGAGCGGCAAGGTTCGTTACATTGCCTGCTCGAACTACTCGGGCTGGCATCTGATGAAATCGCTGGCCATTTCCGAAAAATACGGCTGGAATCGGTTCGTGGCTCACCAGGTTTATTATTCGCTGGTGAACCGGGAATATGAATGGGAACTGATGCCCCTTGGTCTCGACCAAAAAGTAGGGGCCTTTATCTGGAGCCCACTGGCGGGTGGCCGTTTAGGCGGAAAATACGGGCGCAACAAGCCCGCACCAACCGAAGGACGGGTGTCTGAGGGAAAAAGTCCGGTGCCGCAGTCGGCAGTTTCTGAAGAGGTCTTCTATAGCATTACCGATGCACTGGAAGAAATAGCGGCCGAAACCGGCAAGTCGGTGGCACAGGTGTCGCTAAACTGGCTGCTGCAACGCCCAACGGTATCGAGCATCATCATTGGTGCCCGAAATGAAGAACAGCTCAGGCAAAATCTGGATGCTGTCGGCTGGAATCTGACCATCGAACAGGTAAAGAAACTGGATGCCGCCAGCGAGGTGCCCACTATTTATCCGTATTGGCACCAACGCCAGAACCTGACGTTGAATCCACCCCCAACGTTCTACTAACATGATTCAGTTTACCCGCTTGGATCATATTCTTTTGCCGATTCCGGAAGGAAAAACGGATGAAGCCAGAGCTTTTTACAGTCAGGTACTGAGTCTAACTGAAATTCCGGGTGAGCATCCCGGAGGAGCCATCTGGTTCGACATAGCCGGTATTCAGTTGCATCTGCGGGAAGAGCCGCCAGCAAGCTTGTCGTTACGGCATCCCGCGTTTGAAGTCGATAACCTGGCCGGAGCGAAGCATGAGCTGGAACAGAAAGGAGTCGCTATATCATACTCGTCAGACATTGATGGGCGACAACGGTTTTTCTTCCGCGATCCGTTCGGCAACCGTATCGAGTTGCTCGAGTTTATTGACGAGCCAAACGTATAACTGCCTTAGTTAGCACGGGGTGACATAGCTCCCCGTAAAGGTGAAATCTAAACGTTCAGGGCTCTGGCGTTGACCCATAATAATTTGGGTCAACGCCAGAGCCCTGCTTGGTTGTATTAAAAATTTATTAAAATTCTGAGTTGTATTTGAGAGCTTAATTGGCTACCTATCGGTAAGCCATTTTTATACGTTTAAACGCTGGTATGCACGAAATTCCTGGAATAAACGGGTAAAGAAAGTAGCGGTTTTGCCCAGCCCCTTTATTGACTAATTTGATTTATTGCTTTTTATGCCGTTTAATCAATATATGCTACAGCCGTTTTTTGCGTTAAATGTACAGTAATCCTATATACTAGGAATTTGCTTTCCACACAATCTGTAAATAAGTGACACCAGCGCATAAAGCACTAACGTGTTTTGGGTACAACTAGGTGTCTTTTTTTACGGTCCCTTATCCTTGTCGTATTCTTCAATAAGCGTAGAATAGCCTCACAAGAGCCAGTAACCACATGCTGGCAGCCAATAAAAACCAACCGACAAATACATTACGGAGCCTCCGTTGGCCCCTTTAAATTCTTGCTTCTAACCCAGCCAATTGATGACTAATTTTTAATTGTTTTCCATTATCAGGTTGCTTTATCCAATGAATCGTGCCCTCTGTACCATCTCTACGCTCTTCTTCTTACTACCCCTTCTTGGCTACTCACAGATTACCATGCCGCTTTCCCGGATGGTTTTCCAACGCGATAATGGCAACCACGCCCAGGTTCCCGTTCAGGGCAATTGCCCAACATCAGCCTCCAGCTTTCAGGTCAAAGCCACGGCTATCAATGGTGGTCAATCAGTAGACTGGACAACCATTGGCTCGGCCAGTAATGGTGCTTTTTCCGGTTCCCTTACGCTAACCGGTGGCTGGTATAGTCTTCAGGTTCGGGCGCTGGCCGGTGGTTCCGAAGTGGGAAACTGGACGCTCGACCGGGTAGGGGTGGGTGAAGTCTTCATTACGGCTGGCCAGTCGAATCAATACGGCTCGCCTTACGCCAATAACCTCAACGCGCAGGATGACCGGGTATCGGTGCTGGGCTATTACAACTGGCCTGCGGGCAATATTGACGAAACGGCATTGCCCAAACAAATGGTACAGGCCGGAAATGGGGCGCAGTCGGGCCCGCATGGAGCCATGTACATCTGGGGTGGTCTGGGCGATCGACTGGTGGCTCGTCTGGGTGTTCCGGTCATGTTTCTGGGTGCTTCCTACGGGGCGACTTCCTCATCGGAATGGCGTGATGCCGCCAATGGAGCCGAAAATGTTGCCTCGTTCAACAAATCGTCTCCGTATCGTCCATTCGGGGTGGCCATCATGTATTACATCAAGCGCAGTGGCGTTCGGGCAGTTTTGTGGCATCAGGGAGAATCCGATAATAATGTCAGTTCGCAGGGAGAATACGTCAATAACCTGACAACCGTTATTAACAAGAGCCGGTCGCAGTCGGGTATGGGTGCCCTGAGCTGGGTCATTTCCAAGGTATCGTACTTCCCTGGAAATGGGCATGACTACGATCAAAACATAATCAACGCCCAGGAGCAGCTTATCGGTCAGATCAATAACTGCTTTCCGGGCATATCGACAGATGGCTTTACGGGGCCCGACTGGCGGTCGGATGGGTTGCACTTTAAAGATTCGGTCTACCCTCAGGTCGCTGACTGGTGGAATCAGGCGCTTTCCGATTCATTCTTTTCGCAATGCCAGCCAAGCCAACCTTCCACCACACCCAGCATTACGGCGGGTTATGTATTTCCGATCAATCGCAATGGCGGTGAGCATATTCAACTCCCCTACATGGTTACGGCACCCATCAACTCCGGCAATCAGTACACCATAGACGTGTATACCGAAGGGGGCGATTTGGTGGGTAACGTACCCGCCAGTCAGGTCGGTAATGTGCTGGATTTTGTGCTGCCGGTTTGGGCAGATGGCCGGGTGAAGGTGCGGGTAAAATCCAGCTCACCCGCCTGGACGGGTGAATTCTCGGAACTATTTACGGCGCACAAAACCGGTGACAGACCATCGGAGAACCCAACAAACCCAACACCGCCCCCCTCCTCGAACCAGGCCCCAGCGGTGACTGCTTCGGTGAACCTGGGCGTTGCAACGCGGAATCAACGGTATGACGTAACGATTCCAACCAACACGTTTACCGATCCTGAAAATGCAGCCCTGGTATATACGATCAGTGGTTTACCGGCTGGTTTGTCGGCATCAGGTCTGACCATCAGCGGGACACCCTCCGAGACCGGAACCTACACCATACGGATCCGCGCCACTGACCCCGGCAATCTGTATGCGGAAACAACAGCGACATTAGTCGTTAGTGACGGGCAGATAACGGCGAACGGCACGTATGAAGGGTATGTGGACGGAAAGGGATGTTCTACCTTAAATGGCTGGGTATATAATAGTTCAGCGGCCAATGACGCCGTTGTTCTTGAGGTCGTTGCGGGCGGGCGGGTTATTTCTACGCAAACTGCTTCTCAATTTCGGTCCGATCTGGTTGCGGCCGGGAAAGGCAATGGCTACCACGGATATAATTTTGATACACCCGCTGCCTTGAAAACCGGTAGTGATATTAATGTGATGGTGCGCGTTCAGAACAGCAGTTATGTGTTGAACGGCGGTACATTTACCCTTAATTGTGCCGGAAATGCTGTACCGCCCCCGACCACCACGCCCGATCCTACACCACCAACGCCCCCTGTAACTACGCCCGCCCCCACCACACCGGCCCCTACGCCTACACCCGCTCCCACGACGCTGGTAAGCCCACAGGGTTGGGTCGATATTTCGGACTGCAACCGGCAGTATGGCTGGGCCAGGGATGCCGGCACGCCCAATGCTCCGGTGCAGGTGAACGTCAGCTGGGATGGAACGCTGGTAACAACGTTGACCGCAAATACCTACCGCCAGGATCTGGCAACGGCTTTTGGTGATAATGGGCAACATGCGTTTAGTTACGATGCACCGGGTAATCTGACAAACGCTGGTCCGCATCAGGTTGTATTACAGATTGTTGGTGCGGGCAATCCGTTCCAGACCACGACCGTATACTGCAATGGCGGTGCCCGGTTGGCTACCTTATCGGCCGAAGAAGAAGCGCTGGCCTGGCGGCTGCTTCCCAACCCAACGACTGATTATGCGCTGGTGACTATCCCGGCTGCCTATCAGAAAGCGAAGTTGACGGTAAGTATCGCTACCATGGATGGACTGATACAATCGCTGAGCTATACCACAGTGGCAAACCAGCTTAAAGTTGATGTTAGCCAGTTCAAGACGGGGCTGTACTTGTTGCGGATAGAGGCCGATGGCCGACACATGTCCAGTCTGAAACTACTTAAACAATAAAAATCGGGAAGGTCAGCCCGATTAGCCACAAAGCTATTCGGCTGACCTTCCCGATCATTCCGTATCTTTGGTCAGAATAGTGGGCAGTAAATCGCCCGTTTTTACTTCCTGACTGAATTCTATATGCGTCTTCTAGTTATTCTGCTGGTTAGTCTGTTAACCGGAGTAGCGATGGGGCAAACCCCTTTCGCTGACGCGCTTGCCAAACACCGGGAGACCTATAAAAAAGACCTTATGGCTTCTGCGGGTGGACCACTAACCGCCGAGGCCGATCTAGCGTATGTCCAGTTTTACGCAGCCGACTCCACCTATCGCGTAACCGCTACGGTCGAACGAATTCCGAATGCAGAACCTTTCGAGATGCCAACTTATAATGGCAAGACGAGGCCACATGTGGCTTATGCCTTGCTGTCATTCGTGCTCAATGGGAAGCCGCAGCTGTTGACGCTTTACCGGAACCTGAATGTCATCCGAATACCGGAATTTCGCGATTACCTGTTTCTACCCTTTAAGGACGCTACGTCAGGAAAAGAAACCTACGGGGGCGGTCGTTACCTTGATTTACGCACAGGCGATATTCAGAACGGCCGCGTGACGCTGGATTTCAACAAAGCCTACAATCCCTACTGCGCTTTCAAGGAGGGGTATCCGTGCCCAATCCCGCCCAAAAACAACCTGCTGACGGTTTCCGTTGAAGCCGGAGAGAAGACGTTCGGGAAGGATCATTGAGGAATGGCTTCATTTCTTCGCCCAGATCAGCCCATAATCCATTTGCGTCGGGATGTTTTCAGCAGTTGGGGTTAGGCCCGCTTCGGTGAGCCAGCCTCTGTATTCGGCCCGGCTGTAGCAGCGGCCTTTGGTTCCCCAGAAAAGTTGGGCAGAATAGTCGGTTACGGGCAGCGGCCCATCGAGTGTATCGTTCAGAAAGGCATCGTGTACCCACAATTCTCCACCAGCGTGCAGGGCCGACGCAAAGCGATGCGCCAGCGATTGACAGGTTGGCGTAGGCCAGTCGTGGAAGAGGCTGGCGGCCAATAAAATATCCGTTTGCGGAAGCTCGTCGGTTAGCATATCGCCCTGCAGAAAGCGTACCCGATCCGACAGGTTATCAGCTCCCGGACGGCCGCTGCGGCTAAATTCGGCCAGTATTTCGGCGGCTACGGCCAGCACGGCTGGCCGGTCGAATATAGTTGCCGTTGAGTTGGGGTTGGCCAATAGCCATTCGTAGGTGTAAAAGCCCGTTCCCCCAGCGACGTCGAGCAAATGCCCTTCGCGCTTTGTGAGCTTTGACGCCACAATCGGCGACAGGTGTCTGGCCCGTCCGGCCAGACCCAGCGTGAATTTGCGGGCCAGTTCCGGATCGTCCATAGGAGAGGGGCCTTCTCCTTCTTTTACAAATGAAATGCCCTCTGGTGCATCCATTGGCCCGTCGTTCAGGAGCCGGGTGGCCATTTCTACAACACCGGTATCGTCTTTTTCCAAGCCTGTGTAACCCGTTAGGTTAGGCGTTTGCGATTGCGTCAGGTAACGGCCCAATTCAGTAATGGATAATTTTCCAGCTTCGTCGTAAGCAAGAAGTTCCATGGCGCAAAGGGCTGGAAAGAGAACCATGGCCGGGCGTTCACGCAGGCCGAGTCGATGGCTGATTTCTGCCAAAGAAAGCGGCTCATCGTTTAACTGATCGAACACATGCAGGTGGTGAACGGCGGCAACTAATAAGCGTGAGCCATACATAGCCCGTAGATGTCGCGTAATAGGGGCCAGATCGAGTTGAGGGGTGTTGAGCATTTTCGTTCTACGTTTACTGACCGAATTAGCCAGTTCGGGGAACGCCAAAGATACTAGCGGTTTCTTAAATAGTGTTTTTGAGGGCAGTTTCTCTAGTCCCCGGTCTGCATCTTCTCCATTACTTGATTGGCCGGTTCTGCTGACGCGAATGTAGTTCGTGTCCTCATGAACCACGGTGAACTTCTACATCACAACCTGATCAATTAGGGGCATATGCCATGCCCTTGGCCGAAGCGGCTTTCGAATCGTGCTGTACAAACCAGTTGTAGCGATCGATCAACACCAGGCGTCCCGGCAGTGACCGGTCGTTTATATTATGGGTTTGAACATACTGGCTCAGTTCTTTCTTATACGTCGTCATGAGGGGCTCATAAATGTCAATGTAAAACCGATTCAAGGCCAGCAGCCGACCGGCATCATAAACGAAGTAGTCAAAGTGGTCCATATCCTGCGACAGGCTGGGCTGATCGGTCGCGTGGGCCGGATGGCTGAGCAGACGTTTCAATAATCCATGCGACTGGCGTAGCCGACGAATGACGGTTAATGAACCATCCATGCAGACTTCATAAAATGCCTGATTAGTAACGTCTTTATCAACGGGTTTTACCAGCGAAATAAAATTTCTCAGTTTATGCTGTGAATAATCGAACCACCCGAACCGGGCCACCTGATTGGCGGAGAAGGTACGAATGCGGCCATCTTCCTGACGGATTGACACCATTTCGGCGGCCCAGTTATAGGATAAGTCACCCTCTAGGTCGGTTCTATCCCAAAGCTCGATATGGCCCGTATGCCAGATGACTTTCGGATAAAATGCGTTGGCCTTTGTAAGTGAGAAAAGTACAAAAAATGCCGAAAATATGAACGTGTATACTGTTTTCATACTGCTCAATGTTTAGGTTGTATAACTGAAATTGCGCAAAAACCACCCCTTAGTTTCCAGGTAGACGTTCTGGCCTTTGTTTCAATATAATAGATTAGTGGATGCCTTGTTTTGTGCTAAAAAATTGTCCTATTTCTAATTTTTCATTATATCTGGATGGAATAGAATTGACAGGAGAAGAAGAAAGTAGAGTTGTATTTTTCTGTTTTCAGAGTAGACAGAGGCTAAAACGCCTATTTATTTTACGGCCCATAATTTATAGGGTCGCTTCCCCTTGTCTTGAAATAGTGCAAACGAAAAACGCGTTTTTTTGTAGCGTTAACTGTCTTCCCTGTGTAGATTGCTGATGAGTAGCCACTAACTGATGTGACTGTAGTTGGCCAATAAAAGAAAATGCCACCTCTCATGAGAGGTGGCATTGGCTGATCGGCGCAGGCGCATCGATACGATGGTCGATAAAGTGGTGTTAACTCTTCAGTCAAAGAGGTTCACTGTTGGTAATGATCGTTTGTGAGTTCGCGGGGCAGGCCTAAACCCCGTACAGATTCGTGCTCAGAAAGGCATTGCGAAACTTGCCCTTTGGGTCATATTCCTGCACGATCTGCTTAAACGCCGGTAGCTTTTCGTAGCGTGACTGAAGTTGTGCAGGAGCCATCGTGAACAACTTACCCCAGTGTGGTCGTGGGTTAAATGGGGCCAATTCTTTTTCGATCAGCGGCAAGACCTTCCGCACGGCGGCCCAGTCCTGTTTCCAGGTAAAGTGAATGGCCAGGCTGGGTTGTTTGTAACAGGGACTCATCCAGAGCGTATCGGCGTCGATGGTGCGTAGTTCTGAAATCATCAGGTGCGGACTTACCTGATCCCGCAGCCGCTCAACAGCCAGGATGGCGTCGACTGCATTTTTCCGGGGAACGAAATATTCGGATTGTAATTCTTTGCCGCTGCTGGGCGTAAAGCCCATGCGGAAGTGGGGCATGCGTTCGTACCAAGGGCCGGGCACGCCCAGTTGCTCCGTGCAGTTCACCGCCGAAAGCTCGACAATGGGATGCACGTTCTTTTTGGCCAGCGTGGCCCCAAAATACGTTGAAGCTGCGGGTGCAGACTTGTCGCCCTTGTCGATGCGCTGTTTGATCCATACTTCATTGACACGGCCCTTTTGCCAGTCCGTAAACAGGCTCACGCTATAGCCTGCCGACGCAATAGTCTCAAAATGGTCTTTGAGTTGCGACGTGGGCAGGTTTTCGTACACATACTGACGCATCAAAAACGTAGGTTGAATGTCGAGGGTAACCTTCGTCACAACGCCCAGCGCGCCCAGGTGGACAACGGCTGCCCGGAAAGCATCACCGTCTTTGGCGCGGGTTAATGTTTGTACTTCACCCGCAGCGGTAATAATTTCCATGCCAGATACCGCCGTCGACAGGTTCCCGTTTTTCACACCAGACCCGTGCGTTGCCGTCGCGCAGGCACCGGCAATGGAAATATGGGGCAGCGACGCCAGGTTATGCAGGGCAAACCCTTTTCCATCCAGGTAAGGGGCCAGTTGGCCGTATTTCATACTGGCATCGACCGATACGGTATGGGCTTTTGTATCCAGGGAAACCACGTCATCCATGGCCTTGAGCGAAAGCAGGTTGTCTTTGCTATCCGCAATCCCGTTGAAACAGTGGCGCGTGCCCAGCACTTTTACTTTCGGGTATTTCTTGATAAGTTCCTGGACTTGCCCAATTGAATTGGCTGAATAGAGCCGGTCGGTACTGTATTCATAATTACCGGCCCAGTTTTTCAACTTTTCGTCGGCGACCAGCCCAACGAGTGGAGATAATGCAGGAGTTGCCAAAAGAGTAGACGACAGTTTAAGAAAGGTTCTTTTTTTCATGGTTATAGGAATAGGGCTTCAACGGTAAGTCTTGCTACGCTTCCAATGGCCGGCATGGCAATCTTACGGCAAAAGTCTCAGGGGTTTACTGCTAAACTAAGTGGATAATTTAACAAATTGGCCGCCAGTTGAGTAAAAGTTGAGAAAATAACCGCAACACCACTTAGGTGATTTACGGCCTGCGTACCCTTTATTAACAAAAACTTATGAATCCCTGGAACCAGGTTCCTTCCGCTGATTACGAACGCCATATGAACCACGAGACGGTTGGGCAACTGGCGTTGATGAGCGAGATCACAAAAGAGAAAGTCGAGCAGCGTTATCCGCAAACGGTGGCCGTTTATGGTGCCTGCACCGGTAACGGCTTCGTCCATTTTGTGGAGGCCCGGACGGTGTATGCCGTAGATATCAATTCCACGTACCTGGCCATTTGCTATGAGCGCTACGAACCCATCCTGAATCAGCTGGTTCTGGTGCAGGCAGATATCAATCAGGATGCCGTACCTATTCCACCTGACTCGGTCGACCTGATTATCTGCCATTTGTTTCTGGAGTATGTTGATCTGGACCGAACGTTTGCCAGTATCCGTCAAACGCTCCGGCGGGGAGGTCTGCTAAACGTGGTGCTTCAACGAAGTAACGACAGCGGTTGGGTGAGCAACACGGGTGTAACGACGCTTCAGCCGGTAGCTGCCATTGCGCACGAGATAGCCGAAGAAACCTTATTACACCATACGGCACCGGCTTTGCGTTTCGAGGGACGGCAAACCTACCGGATGCCCAACGGAAAGAGCCTGATTTCGTATGATTTCATCAAGCAATAGAAACGGCTTTTTAGGGGATAAAGTTGGCGATTATAACGGTTGGGCCCGGCAAATCGTGCCATGGTGAGTAGCCAAGGCACATAAATTGGTTTTATAGCGGCTAGCTACATCAAGGCCTGAACGAATGACTGCTTCCGACATAACGGCGCTTTTTCAACGATTTTCGACCATACGGGTAGGGGTTATCGGTGACTTTGCCCTCGATCTTTATTTTACCCTGCAAACCCAAACTGGTGAGCGCTCGCTGGAAACCCAGCGGGATGTATTTTGGGGGAGTTATCCCAGGGCGTCCCTTGGCGCTGCGGGAAATGTTGTACAGAACTTAATGGCGCTGGGTATAGCCAATTGCCGGGTGATCGGTTGTGTGGGAAATGACCTGTTTGGTCGGGAAATGCACTACCTATTTAATGCCCTCGGCGTCGATACGAAACACCTGCATACCGTTCCTTCCGGATGGGACACGTGTCTGTATACCAAGCCGAATGTGAATGGGCAGGAAGCGAACCGGATTGATTTTGGCGTTGCTAACCAACTCGCTGATGATCTTTTCGCTAAACTGATTACCGGGCTGGAGGAAGCTCTGGCCGATCTGGATGTCGTTGTGATCAACCAGCAGTTTGCCAGCCCACTCCTGACTGAACGCCGGATGGCCGTGATCAATGACCTAATCGCTCGTTTTCCGGCCGTTCGGTTTCTGGCTGACATGCGCGATGTGGGAACCCAGGTTCGGGGAGCCACCCTGAAAGTGAACACCACCGAACTGGCTAATTTTCTACAGATCAATGTGCCTGAATTTCCAGATCTGGATTGGTGCGTTCGACACGGGAACGCCTTTCGGGAGCGGTCGGGTGGGCCGCTGCTCATCACACGTGGCCCGGCGGGTATACTTTACCTGGACCGACACGAGATGCAGCTGGCAGCTGGCTTGCCGCTCGCGGGTGAACTCGATACCGTTGGCGCAGGTGATACCGTGGTTGCCACCTGGGCTGCTTGCCTGGGAGCCGGAGCCACACCCACGCAAGCCAGTCAAATCGCTAACCTGGCAGCTGGTGTAACCGTTCAGAAACTAAACCAGACAGGCACCGCCAGCTTATCCGAAATTCTGGCGTTGCACGCCACACATTCGAACCATGACTAAAGAAACCCTACTGCAGTGTCGTCAGGAACTGCACACCCACCTCACCTCCGAGTTGTTACCGTTTTGGACAGCCCGAACCGCCGATTATGTAAACGGAGGCTTCATTACCCATTTCGATCAGCATGGGCATGATTCGGGGGAAGACGAAAAATCCCTGATTGCCCAAACCCGCTCCATTTACACCTATTCGTCGGCACACCGGGCAGGCTATAGCGGGGGTGAATCTGAGCAGGGCTCGCTTGCCGATCTGGCCCGGCATGGCGTCGATTACCTGCTGACGCGCATGTGGGACGAGGAACATGGTGGATTCTACTGGATGACCAACCGAAAGGGCGAGGTGTTAAACGATCAGAAAATCGTGTATGGGCAGAGCTTTGCCATCTATTGCCTGAGCGAATACACGCTGGCAACGGGCGATTCGCGCGGGGTTGAGTACGCCGAAAAAGTATTTGATTTGCTTCAGAAATACGCGTCGGACACCTGTTATGGTGGCTATTTTGAGATGTTCGACCGCGCTTGGACGCTCAAAGGGCCAGGTGCCGCCGGGGGAAATCGGAAAACGCTCGATGCACACATGCACCTCATGGAAGCCTTTACCAGTTTATATGAATGCACACGTCAGCCCATTCATCGCCGGAAGCTTCTGGAAGTGATTAGCCTGTTGGTTGGAAAAATTATGCATCCCGTGTATGGTACGGGTGTGCCGCAGTTCTGGGCCGACTGGCGGGTAGCGCCCCAGATCAAATTCGACGTTATCTGGGGATGGGATCGTTTTACCGAAGATGGCGTCAAGCGGGAGGCCGAAGATAATACCAGCTATGGACACAATGCGGAGTTTGCCTGGTTACTGATTCACGCGCTCGACGTCCTCGACATTCCCTACGAAACCTACTTTAACAAATTGCACAAAGCCCTATCGCATGCCGCTGATTATGGCGTAGACTGGGAGTTTGGGGGTGTTTTCGTCGAAGGGTCACACAGTGGAACCGTGTATGACCGGGAAAAAGAATTCTGGCAGCAGGCCGAAGTGCTCATCGGGTTTCTAGATGCCTATCGCATTTTTGGAGACGAAAAATACTGGAGAGCCTACGAGAATGTCCACCGGTTTGTACTGGATAAAATGGTGAACCACGAGGTGGGGGAGTGGTGGCCGTTAATGACGCGCCAGGGAGTGCCGATCTGGACGCACATGAGTCACTCCTGGAAAATTAACTACCATACCGTTCGGTCGATGGTCCAGTCCATTCGGCGGCTGGACAGGTTGATCGAGAAGTAGGTGACAAGTAAGTAGCTGACACATCACAAATGCAAGTGCATCAGCCACTTACACGTTAGTTTATAAGCTAGCTCTTTATCACCCATTCATTTGATTAACGTGAATAATGAGGTTAAGTGTGGATGGGGCCCTTAACCCTATGGCGCATACACGTCTTTTTTCTTACAGAAAGCCCTGTCAGGGGCGACCTGTTACTATAAAAGCGAAAGTGAGCTTTATATAAAGCGCCGTAGGTGCGGCCTAGATAGACAAGAGTAGGTCGCACCTACGGCGCTTCAGACAAGACATAAGCTATACTAACTATTAACAGGTCATCCCTAGCGGGATTAGCCAATCCATTAATTCATTGTTCACGTTAATTAAGAAATCTGTGAACGAATGGCTTACAACCTGTTATTTACTCAAGCCGAAGTTTTTCGAAATACCAAATCCGGCGCCACTGCCAAACGCGATGCCAAAGTTGGTAGCTGTTGAGGAGCTTCCATCGAATGTCTGAGACGAGAAATTTATTGACCCAAAGGTGAAGTTCAGAGCGAAGTTATTTTTCAGGTTCACGCCGATTGCCGGAAATAAGGTGGCGCCAAAACCATTGTAGTTCACATTTCCGACTTTGCCCGATAGATAGTTGGTATTGAGCTGACCATAAATGGCAAAAACACCCGCCAACGGCTGCGTGTAACGGATGAAGGGACCAACAGAAAAGGAACTCTCTTTATCCATGTCTGTTTTTGCGCTACCTACGCTAAGATTCAGACCACCTGTCCAGTTGTCATTCCATTGATACCCTACACCTGGTGAAAGACTGAAATTGTTGCTCTTACTACCATCTACTTTCGTGGTTGTGTAATTGACTGTTCCATAGACCAGCAACGTATTACTTTGCGCTTGCACACCAGCTAATCCTGCTACTGATAGTAACAGGCTGAAAATCAACTTTTTCATTAATCAGAATATTTAGTGAAACATTCGGGCAGGATAAGTATCCATCCGATTTTGTAGGTTCATAGACGAGAAAAGGCGAATAAGTCACGGAGTTTCTTTATTCACCAGGTCAAGTGTTTCCCTACTTTCCATAAAAACTGATTAAGAAACTGGTCGAGGTAATGGCTAGTCGGGCCAGCGTATTTTCAGCTGTTTTACTGGTGCCAATGCAGGTCGGAGCACCTGAACTGGCAATTGACGCATTAATAAGTAATCAGCCTTAGTTTTTTTGGTGTATGCTAAAAGTACAAAATAATACTTGTATAATTTAATGCAGTTCTATAACTTGACTGATAACTAAACACTTACTGGTCATGAAAACGCTCCTTTTGGTAACTGCCCTGTTGCTTGGTTCCGATGTGTGTGTGTTGGCTCAGGCTGACGACGATGCCATTAAACATGTGTTGCGTAGTGAAACGGAAGGCTTTTTTAAGCGCGATAAAACAGAGTGGTCGAATGCCTGGGCCCATACGCCCTACATTCATTTTGCGGCCAATTTGTATGGGGGCGATTTTATGCTGGTGAAAGGCTGGGATAAGTTGGAGAAGCAGTTTGCCAGCCAGTTCAAAAGCGCTAAAGTATCGGATAAGGTGACTGTGCAAAATTCGAACTACACCATTCACCAGAACGGAAATATGGCCTTTGTTGCCTACGACCAGACGCTCGTGGACAGCCACGGAAAAACGACATCGAAAGAGTCGCGAACAGTCGAAAAAATTAATGGCCAGTGGAAAATTATTAACGTCACGGCGCTCACCAACCTCAAAAACTTTGGGCTGGCACAAAATTCAAAATAATAGGATTGCAACTGATACAGACAAGCCCTGTCGGCTGTTTAACAGCTGACAGGGCTTGTCTGTATTAAGATTGAGAGATTAGCTACCGAACTGCCTGACCAGGCCTTCCAGCGTAGTTAGCGACTGAACACCCGACTGGCGCCAGACGATCTTGCCGTCCTTGAACATGATCATGGTCGGAATACTCCGAATTTGATATTGCTGGGCGGCCGCCTGGGCCTTATCGACGTCAATTTTAACAACGCGTACTTTATCGCCGGAGCGTTCGGTCAGTTGTTTTAAAATGGGAGCCTGTTGCTTGCAGGGCCCGCACCAATCGGCGTAAAAGTCAACCAATACTGGTTTATCGCCGTTGATAAGCTCTTTAAATGATTGCTTGTTCATAAAGGATCGTTCGGTTTTTCGCTTAACGGGCGCGTCAGCCAACCACAAATCGTAAACCACAAACGGATCTACTGTTCTTCGTTTACGGGCTCATTCATAATTGTGTGCCCCATTTTGTCGCGTTTTGTTCGCAGGTAGCGTTCATTGTGCGGATTCGGCTGGATTTCAATGGGCACGGTGTCCACAATTTCCAGTCCGTAGCCCATCAAACCTGCCCGTTTCTTCGGGTTGTTTGAAATAAGCCGGAGTTTACGAACACCCAGATCGCGCAGAATCTGCGCGCCTACGCCATAATCGCGGGAGTCCATCGGCAAGCCTAAATCGAGGTTGGCCTCAACGGTATCGCGACCCATTTCCTGAAGCTTATACGCTTTCAGCTTATTGATCAGACCAATACCACGACCTTCCTGAAACATATACACGATGATGCCTTTCCCTTCTGCTTCGACCATTTTCATGGAGGCATGCAGTTGTGGGCCGCAATCGCAACGGCACGAACCGAAAATATCGCCCGTTACACAAGACGAGTGCACACGCACCAGCACCGGTTCATTGGGTTCCCAACTGCCTTTTATCAGCGCCAGATGGGTGTCGCCGGTATTGCTTTGTTTATAGGCAATCAGATCGAAATGGCCCCATTCGGTTGGCATATCGACACCGATTTCACGACGGATCAACGTTTCGGTGCGGAGCCGGTATTCAATCAAATCCTGAATGCTGACGAGTTTCATGCCGAAGCGGTCGGCCAGAACGCGTAGCTGCGGCAGGCGGGCCATGGTGCCGTCTTCGTTCAGCACTTCAATCAACACGCCCACCGGCGATAAACCAGCCAGCCGGGCCAAATCGACAGCGGCTTCGGTATGCCCCGCCCTACGGATAACGCCCCCTTCTACGGCGCGCAGCGGGAAAATATGACCGGGACGGCCCAAATCGTCGGGTGCTGTGTTGGGGTCTACCAGTGCCTGAATGGTCTTGGAGCGATCTGACGCTGAAATGCCGGTTGTACAGCCATTTCCCAGCAAATCGACCGATACCGTAAACGGCGTTGTGTGCACCGACGTATTGCTGGTCACCATCATATCTAATCCCAGCTCGTCGCAGCGTTCCTGGGTGAGGGGAGCACACATCAGACCGCGGGCCTCGCGAACCATGAAATTAACCATTTCGGGGGTTATCATCTCGGCCGCGCAGATCATGTCACCTTCATTTTCGCGGTCTTCGTCATCGACCACCAGGATAATCTTACCTGCCTTGATATCGGCAATGGCGTCTTCGATACGATCCAGCCGAATAGGATTTGGCTCGATGGTATTTCCCGGATTTTGGGCGGTGGTTTCAGAGTTGGTACTATTATTGCTCATCTTATTGGTTGATGCGTGTCTATGCAGGTATCTTTGAGGTGCAGTGATTCCACTTGATTTTGAATGGAAAACTGATTTTAAGAAAGATACGTTTCGCGGGATGCGAAAATGTCGACTGAAGCCGTTTTCAGGTATAGAACCGACTTATTATACGAACGATAAAAATTTACTCTTCGTGCGAATTTTACGACTGTGGCTGCTTGGAGCAAGAGTGAAGGCTAGCGGGTTAGCTGGTTTTTTAGTGGCTTTCTTTATTCTTTTCTCCTTCCCAACTGAATTAGTTTTTGCCCAGGATCCTACTAATAATTATTGTGTAGATCCTCAAGGGGCTGCTACGGGTGGATTTACACTTGATAAAGTTAGAGTTTGTATTGGAACGGCCGTTCGGGTTACGGGTGGTGTTCCCTCCGGCATGCAGAATATCGGCTATATAAAAGAATATAATGGGAAAGGAATTCCAACCGCCGAAATCGAAGCAGGGCCTATTTTTCAATATACAAAACCTGGTTCTTACACTATTTTACAGGTAGGTACCATCAATGGGACTAGAGCATTGGCCTGTAGGATCGTTACTGTGCTGCCTCTTGACCCTGTTAAATTTAGCGTTCAGGCGTGTCTTGGCCGTAGAGCAACTGTAACCGTAGATCCTTCATCATTAGGTCAATACGATAGCTACATCATTCGGTGGGGCGATGGCGTAGCTGATGAAAAAAGCCGGGCCGAGATGCAGGCTAACCCATCTCACACCTATAATAGTGGCGCATCGGCTTCACCTACCATAACCGTAGAAGGCGTATATGGCTCTATTGCATCCCCGCTCTGTAATGGTCCACAAACCAGCCAGCCAATTCCGTTGCTAGCAGCCGCAACCCAGCCGGTGATCACCGCCCTGACGACCACTGGCGACAAAGCGATTGAGATCAAGTATCAGACCAGCACAGGAAGTTCGGTCCAGCTTTACCAGAAAGTAAACGGGACCTATACCGCCACGGGTCAGAAGGGTTCGGACGTTGGCACATTTACCGTTCAGACGGATGCGAAACAGGCACAGTGTTTTCAGCTCGTCACGCAGGATGCCTGTAACAGCAGTGCTTCTCAGAAATCAGATGAAGTCTGTAGCCTGGTTCTGGATGTGAAGGCGGCCAATAAACAGAATAACCTGACCTGGAAACCCTATACCGGAACCCTGTCGGGAACCTCACAATTTCGCTACTACCGCATTCTGCGAAACAACGCACCCCTGGGGGGCACGATAACCGATCCACGCACCAGTACATATTCGGATGCGTCGGCTATTGATTGCGGAACCCAGTACTGTTATTCAATTGCCGCTACGATTTCGGGGGCTGGTCAAACGATTGTTACATCGGCACCCATTTGTGTGAACGGCGTCAACGGCGATGTGCCGGGCGATGTCAGTACGGCTGTTGTCTCCATTGAAGATGGTCACCCACGATTAATTACCATACCACCCACCGAAATTGGGCCTGCAGACAGCTTTACCATGATTGTCAGCCGGGCATCGGGTTCGTCGGGCAATTTTCAGCCCATTGCCACCCTTGACCGGAAAAGTACCTATACGGACGAAAGCGCTGACCCGTCGGCGGGCTCATATTGTTATCAGGTAACGTATCAGAACAGTTGTGGCCTGCAGTCGAAACCATCGACGCCCGTTTGTACGGTGTTTCTGGAGGCAAAATCAACTACGGGAATTGACTGGAATACAGATTCGCCCTTTACGCCCGAAACCGTGGCCAGTTATACCCTGGAGGTGATCGACTCGCTGAACGGAACAAAACAGGAAATTCAGCTCGGCAGCAATACCCATTACGAACCTGATCCCAATGACCCAAATCTGCAATCGCAGAAATACCGCGTCATTGCTGTCTCCGATGGCGGAACCATTAGTTATTCCAACTATTACACGTTTCGTCGGGAAGCCCGTATCCTCATTCCAGATGCCTTTACGCCTAATGGCGATGGAATGAACGACGAGTTTCTGCCGAAGGGTATTTATGTCGATCAGTTCACCATGAACATTTATAGTCGCTGGGGCGAGGTGGTGTATAGCACGACGAACAAAAGCCAGGGCTGGGATGGCAAAATCGGCGGACAGAATGCCGCAACGGGTCAATACATGTATCGCATTGAACTGATAGACCTGACGGGGCTGAAAACTGTTCGTACGGGTGCGTTGTTATTGATACGATGAAGCAGGAATAAGTTGTTAGGCAAATGGTGGTTAACTTGCCAGCTTACACCTCTATACTTAACCCAATACGCGTATGAATATGATGGATATGTTCGGGAAGATGAAGGAAGTTCAGTCTCGAATGAAAGATGCCCAGGAAACGCTCAGTGCGGTTACTGAGACGGGCGAATCGGGCGCAGGTCTGGTGAAGGTGACCGTAAACGGGCTGAAAAATGTCCTGAAGATTGACATTGACCCTGACCTGATTAAATCGAACGCGCCCGCCGACCGAGAAATGCTGCAGGATCTAATCGTGGCAGCTACCAATAAAGCGATGGCTAATGTGGAAACAAAAGCGCGCGAACACCTGAAACAGGCTACCGAAGGACTACTGCCAAATATTCCCGGTCTGAACCTGGATGGGTTAATGTAGGAAAGTGTTTGTAAGTTTACGGCTTATAGTTTACGGTTTTTGGTCCGACAGCCAACCAGAAACCGTAAACCGTAACGTATAAACGACAAACCCGTTCCGTGGATACCCTTGCCATTGTCATCCTTAATTACAACGGGCAACCGTTTTTAGCTAAATTTCTTCCCACGGTACTTGCCAATGCCGATGGTCACCCGGTTTATGTAGCCGACAGTGCTTCTACAGATTCATCCGTTTCATTTCTGCGCGCCAACTTTCCCGATGTCCGCGTTATCGAGCTTCCCCGAAACGAAGGTTATGCAGGTGGTTACAACCTGGCTCTCGAAGCTATTCGAACGCAATATGGGGGGGCTAATTACTACGTTCTTCCTAATTCTGACGTTGAGGTAACACCGGGTTGGTTATCGCCCATGTTAGCCTTGCTGGAGGCCAACCCACGAATTGCTGCCTGCCAGCCCAAGATCCGATCCTACGACCAGCGCACCTTATTTGAACATGCAGGCGCTGCCGGTGGGTTTGTCGACTGGCTCGGCTACGTATTTTGCCGGGGACGGGTCTTTGCCACGTTTGAAGCCGATATCGGCCAATACGACGACAATCGACGGGTGTTCTGGGCCACGGGGGCTTGCCTGTTCATGCGGGCAGACGTG
This sequence comes from Spirosoma horti, assembly GCF_054776595.1. Lineage (NCBI taxonomy): Bacteria > Pseudomonadati > Bacteroidota > Cytophagia > Cytophagales > Cytophagaceae > Spirosoma > Spirosoma horti. Next base: position 85,544 of record NZ_BAAHBQ010000007.1, on the reverse strand, counting down.
TTTCACCAGACCGGGGGATTCGATGCATCCTTTTTTGCCCATATGGAAGAAATTGACTGGTGCTGGCGTATACAACGGCTGGGCCACGAAGTGTGGGCCTGTGGTCAATCGACAGTTTACCATGTGGGCGGAGGAACGCTCCACAAATCGAATCCACAAAAAACTTACCTCAATTACCGCAACAGCCTCTTTATGTTGTATAAAAACTGGCCTGCCGATGGCTGGTTATGGCCAAAAATCATGCTGCGGTTAATCCTCGACGGGTTATCTTCTCTCTTGTTCCTGAAGGTTGGGCAGTGGCCCGACATCTGGGCCATTATCCGCGCCCACTTTGCTTTCTATGGCCAGTTGCCGCGTCTTCACCAGCAGCGAAAAGCATTGAAAAGCCAGCAGACGACGGAGGTTGTTCTCTATCCGCACAGTATTGTCTGGCAGTACTTCGCCGAAAACAAGAAAACATTTAGGAGAATGATGAATGATGAACGATGAATTAGCTTATAAGCCAGTAATGGTTTCTGTCCTGACTATTATTCATTACTTATCATCTATACTTTATTATTTGTTTACAGTTCCCAGATGGTCGGGTGGGCGTGCCGACGCAGGTGCTTGTTCATTTCCATCCAGAAAGCCATAATCAGGTATAAAATGACGGGAGAGCCCAGGGTAAGGAACGAGGTATAAATAAAATACAATCGAATACTGCTGGCCGAAATGTTCATTTTCTCGCCCAGCCGTGAACAGACGCCAAACGCCTGACTTTCAACGAAATACCTGATTTTATCCATGCCTTTAGTTTGCGAAGTCTATATAAAGTTATTTATCGTCATTCAGGAAAATTAACGAGAACCCTTGATAGAATGTTTGCCGTTTACACAAAATGTCAATACAAACGCAGTGAAAATAGCTAAAAAAAGGGTGAAATCTACTTGAAGTCGGAACATTTTTCTTTTCTTTGTAGTGTAACGACGTCGGTGGTTCTCACGAGCTATTTCCGTTTTTGCGACGACAAATCTCGTTGATTTTTAACAATGTATCTAAATAATTTAGATATCCTGATGTTTGGTTGGCGGTTTTGTTAGTTACTGACCCTTTAAGTTTTTAATTGTTAAATTGTTTAAGTTTTATGCAAACAGGTGTAGTAAAATTCTTTAACGAAAGTAAGGGTTACGGATTCATTGTTGAAGACGATACCAACCGGGACATTTTTGTCCACATCACCGGCCTCAATGGGGTTACCATCCGCGAGAAAGATCGGGTACAGTTTGAAGTGGTTGACGGCAAAAAAGGACTAAACGCCGTAAAGGTGAAAAAGATAGATTCAGATTATTAAGTCTATAGCGCGTCTTTACAGAAACGTATAACCCTCACCTGATATCAGATGAGGGTTTTTTATGGTCAGATTTTTACTAACGAAACGGCCTAGTTCTGGCTCAGCCAACCCTTGACTTCATCGAGCGTGGGCATTTTAGCCTCTAACTTCAGCTTCTTGCGAACGCCCCCCAAATCGTTGAACAGTTTATTGGGATTAGCGGCCTGAAGTTGGTCTACCGTCATGAAACCGAGTTTCTGTACGGCCGGAATCCACTCGGCCGGAACACCTGCCGAAACGAAATCGCTTTCGTCCGACTGCTCCTGCTTCTTCTCAGGGCGCATTTGTGGGAAAAACAGCACATCCTGAATAGACGCCTGATTGGTCATGATCATGGCCAGCCGATCGATGCCCAGTCCTACGCCCGCCGTTGGTGGCATGCCGTATTCGAGCGCCCGCAGAAAATCCTCATCCAGTGCCATGGCCTCCTCGTCACCGCGTTCGGCCAGGCGCAACTGCTCCTCAAACCGCTCCCGCTGGTCGATGGGGTCGTTTAGCTCAGAATAGGCATTCGCGATCTCTTTGCCGTTGCAGATGGCTTCAAAGCGTTCGACAAGACCCGCTTTGCTCCGGTGCTTCTTGGTCAACGGCGACATCTCAACGGGGTAATCCGTAATGAACGTGGGTTGAATCAGGTTGGGCTCGCAGGCATCGCCGAACAACTCGTCGATGAGCTTCGACTTACCCATGGTGCTGTCTACCTTGATTCCCCGGCCTTCGGCTACCTGCCGGAGTTCCGCTTCTTCCATGGCCGACACATCCACGCCCGTATATTCCTGAATGGCTTCGAACATAGTCAGCCGTTTCCAGGGTCGTTTGAAGTCGATTACATTCTGGCCAACCGTCACCTTGGTGGTGCCTGCCACGTCGAGCGCTACTTTTTCCACCATTTCCTCAATGGTGTCCATCATCCAGAGATAATCCTTGTAGGCAACGTAAAACTCGACCTGGGTAAACTCGGGGTTATGCGTACGGTCCATGCCTTCGTTCCGAAAATCTTTGGCAAACTCAAATACGCCGTCATACCCGCCCACGATCAGCCGTTTCAGGTATAGCTCGTTGGCTATCCGCATATACAGCGTCATGTCGAGCGAGTTGTGGTGCGTTCGGAAGGGACGTGCAGCTGCTCCCCCGTGAATGGGTTGCAAAATGGGCGTTTCAACTTCCAGATACCCTTTTTCGCTCAGAAACTGCCGGATCGAGTTAACCAGTTTCGTTCGTTTTACGAAAATATCGCGCACCTGCGGGTTCACGATCAGGTCTACATAGCGCTGGCGATAGCGCTGTTCGGGATCGGTAAACGCGTCGTAGGTTTCTTTTTCACCCTGCTCATTGACCACTTCTTTCACGACTGGCAGCGGCCGCAACGATTTGTTCAGGATTTTGAATTCCTTCACATAGACCGACAATTCGCCGGTTTTTGTGGTAAACACATGCCCCCGAACCCCAATGATATCGCCAATGTCCAGCAACTTCTTGAAGACCGTGTTATAAAGCGTCTTATCCTCACCGGGGCAGATGTCGTCGCGTCGAAAATAAAACTGCATTCGTCCGGTAGAATCCTGTATTTCAACGAATGATGCACTGCCGCTTATTCGGAACACCATCAGGCGGCCCGCTAACTGAACATTACCCCAGCGTTCGTCGCCGGAAAAATCCTGTTCGGGAGCAACCTCTGTGCCGGGACCGTCCGTTTGGAAAGCCGCCCGGATATCGGCAATGGTTGTGTTTACGTCAAATAACTCGGCGGGGTAGGGGTCAATGCCCATCCGCATCAATTCTTCGCGCTTTTGTCGGCGATTTATTTCCTGTTCACTCAGCAGCATGATCGTCAATGAGTCGGTTAGCCAATAAGCTAACCCGTATTTTGAGGGGCAAAAATAGTGAAAAGGATTGGCGTTTATAGTGATGGCCGAGAAAGGGGCACCAATACGTTTTGTTGAATAACCAAAAAATGAAGCTCATAGGTTGGAAAAACCGCTGATGGACTTGCCCGACCATTCCCATAATTTTTTGGAAAGAGAATAGAATACTATCTATCATTGTGATATCAAAATGATATCGACTTATTGAACTAACTTTTACGGTCATGCAGGAGAAAAAGCTTACGTCTGTTTCCGGGTACCTGTTTTTACTGGTTGCCCTTTTGTGTTTTGCGTTAGCTGGAGTTGCTTTCTTTAAGCTATTCCAGAGCTATGGTCCAATACCGGCCATATTGCTGGGATTGGTCGGTGTTTTTATCCTGAAGGGCATCGTTATCATTTATCCGAAGGAAGGAATGACCGCTACCTTCTTCGGTGATTATGTCGGTACGATTAAAGAAACCGGGCTGCGTTGGGTAAATCCACTCTATAATAAAGTCAAAATCAGCCTGCGGGCCCGCAATCTGAACGGGCAGACGTTGAAAGTCAATGACAAGATGGGTAACCCCGTCGAGATTGCCGCTGTGGTTGTCTGGCAGGTAAAAGACACTGCCAAAGCGTTATTTGAGGTAGATAACTACGTGAATTTCGTGCAGATCCAGTCCGAAGCCGCCGTGCGAAAGTTGGCCAATTCCTACGCATACGACCACATGGAAGATGAAACTTCATCGGTTACCCTGCGCGACAGCACCGGCCAGATCAATGTGTTTCTGGAAGAAGAACTGAACGAACGGCTCGAACGGGCGGGCGTCGATATTATTGAAGCCCGTGTCAGTCACCTGGCGTATTCCTCCGAAATTGCCGGGGCTATGTTACAGCGTCAACAGGCGTCGGCCATGATTGCTGCTCGTCGGCTAATTGTGGAGGGGGCAGTCGGTATGGTCGAAATGGCGCTGGAGCGTCTGGAAAAAAATGGTGTTATTGCGCTGGACGAAGAACGGAAGGCCGCTATGGTGAGTAACCTGCTGGTTGTCCTTTGCGGTGAGAAATCGGTAAGCCCGGTTGTCAATGCGGGAACGTTGTATAATTAGACCCTACTGGGAGCGAGGGGTGAGAAGCGAGGAGTTACCGGCGCATGAGAGCTGCCGGATGGCTCCTCGCTTCTTACCCCTCGCTCCTCGTTCCTCAAAAAAATGGCTGCTGAGAAAAAAGCATTTGTCTTGCGCATTCAACCCGAAACGTTGAAGGAACTGGAGCATTGGGCACAGGATGAGTTCCGGAGCGTAAATGGCCAGATTGAGTATTTGCTGAACGAGGCTTTGCGTAAGCGCAAGAAACCTAAAGCGGGCAGAGCGGATACGACACCGCCAGCTGAAGCTGAGGACTAGCGAATTTCGGCCAGGTTACGACTGGGAAGCGGTTACCAGCTCGCCAATCAGGCGTATACCATCCAATGTGAGCGACGGGACAATATCCGTGAACACGTTCCGCAACGAGGGAATCCGGCCCGACAAGCCACCCGTGGCGACGGCAATACAGTCGCCGTGAAGTTCGGTTTGAATCCGGCCAACAAGCGAACGCACCAGTCCCTCATAGCCTAACACAACGCCTGCCTGAATGGCGTGGGTCGTGCTGGTACCGAGCGCCGACGAAGGCACGTCGATGGGCACTTCGGGGAGTTGTGCCGTATTGGCAAACAAAGATCGGATGGCGGTTTTTAAGCCGGGTGCAATGGCGACGCCCAATAGTTTCCCTTCGCCCGACACAGTCGTAAAGGTCAGGGCGGTTCCGAAATCAACGACAACGCACGTTCGCTGGTAGCGGGTATAGGCTGCCAGAGCATTGGCAACCAAATCGGCCCCAATTTCATGCGGTCGCAGGATGTCAATGGGTAAAAGCGGATAAACGCTCGGCCCGACAACAACAGGATCATACCCGAACAAGTCGGCCAGCATGGCGCGCATCGTTGGCGTCAGATCGGGCACTACGCTGCTCAGAACCGTTGTCTGGATGGCACTGAGCGGAATCCCTGCTTCGAGCAGCCACAGCCGAAGCCGACGTTCATAGGCCTGTGCGGGCTCATCGCGTCGGGCGGGTGTCCGCCAGATGTGCTGCCAGGTAGGTTGGATATATAATCCGAAAACGGCATCGGTATTGCCAATATCAACGATAATCTGCACGAGCGATGGGAGTGATGGGAGTAGTTATCGGGGCGAAATAAGGGGAAAAACGGCACATTCACACCTTATTGATGCCGTCATTCATTTCCTTAAGGCCATTGACGACTCAAAACATCGGCTTTTTGGGCTTTATCGCCATAAAATCTTTCAGATAAAACGGTTCAAACGTAGCCACATCCTCAAACAGGCCCTGTTCGAAGGCGTCCATCGCCAAGTTGCCAATCGTGCGGGCAGAAGGAAGGACTGTAGATGCGGGGAAAATGGCATTCGGATGAACCCCCAGCACGGAACGGCATTTTGCGGCCCCATCGCCAAAGAAAACGATTGGCCTTTGGGCCAGCAAGTCGGCAAAAGATTGATCGTCAATGATCGTTGCGCTCGTCGGCTGAACTTCTTGTCCACTAGCCGTATAGAGCGCGCAGTAAACCTCCATCCGTCGGGCGTCGATCATGGGACAGAGCAAGTGATGCTCCAGGACGTACGGCCGAACCTGTTCAGTCATGGCCGTCAGCGTATTTATAGCCAGCAGGGGCTTGTTTAAAGCAAAGCACAAGCCTTTTGCTGTGGAGACGCTAATGCGTAAACCCGTATACGAACCTGGCCCCTTGGCTACCGCGATGGCATCCAGTTCAGGTAAGGCGAAACCGGCCTGGTTGACGATGTCGTTGATCAGGGTCGTCAGCATTGCGGAAGAGGTCCGTTCGATAAATAGTTCGTAACAGCCGAGCAATGCGTTGACCGATGAGTCGTTCTGATGATGCAGAGCAACCGAACAAACTGTAGTGGATGTATCGAGGGAAAGAATAAGCGCCATAAGCCTGAAAATGAAACGGGTTTCAAAGTACGCCCTGCCAGAAGAATTAACAAAACGGTTGTTTGTCCTTCGTGAAATTAACTGGAGAAATGGCTATTTTGAGTGAATGAAGGCCGTTTTTAATTCATTTCTTTATGCATTGGCTTTGTTCGTCAGGTAAACGAAACGGTGTATACGACAATGAAATGCAACCGTTTCGCTGTGTAAATTTGTGCTTATAGGCTTTCCTGTGACCACGGTAAAATACCAAAAACAATGAGTATAAATGCTAAAAAAATGCTTTAAATTCGTTGGTTCATTGTTAATTATAGTTATGTACTTAAAATAAATAGTTGTTTTAAGGTGACTTTTTGTTAACTATAAATTCTACATTAGCAGTAAGTATCTAATGTTGCCTCCGATTATAGATGGAAAAAATTAGAAGAAACCGCGCAGAAACCACACAGCGTATTGTAAATGCCCTCGAGGATGTATTGGCTGAGCAGGGTCTCGAAGGGGCCAGAATCAATCAGATCGCCGAAAAAGCGGGTATTAGCAAAGTGCTGATCTACCGTTATTTTGGTGGTTTAGATGGATTAATGGAATATTACGTGCGTATGGGGCGGATGTTCCCACAGTTCACACCAGCTATGCTGGATCAAATTCGCCCGATTCATCACGATGATCTGGCGAAGGTGTGGTATCGGCAGGCTATTCAGATGTTTCGTTACATGCGGACATCGAAGGCTGCCCGTGAAGTATTAAAAGCGAATGTCGTTGAGAACGATCCAACGGCCGATGTGATCAGCAAAGCACAGGACGATGAACTGATGCGGTTGGTTAACCAGCTTTCGTTTATTGAAGGGCCGGACATTCAGGCTGTTTCGGCGGTAATGCTGGGTGCCTTGTCCTATTTGACTATTCAGGCCCAGAACAACCACACAATGGTTGGTATCGACCTGCGAAGCGAACAGGGATGGCAACGTATTGAGGGGGCGGTTAAAGTAATTTATCTGGCTTTGAATAAAATGGCCGTTGACTCGCAAGCTGTAAAACTGAGCGCTCAGGCGAAAGCCCAACCTGCAAGTCAATGGTAAAACCTCTGTCTATGCTTGATGGCTATGCATAAAAAAAGCTTCCAACTTATATGGAAGCTTTTTTTATATCCCATGCTGCCTATTCAGTGCGTTATCGACTGCGCCGGCCCCCTGCTTAAAGAAGAGAGAAGTTGAGCAGTTCCCGGCCTAGTTTCTGAATCAATGACTCGATCTGGCGCGCCTGCTGGTCAGTAGGATAGCGTTTGTTGGTCATAAACTGGCTGAGTAATTCCTGCGAAATCGTCGTTTGTTCGGCCAGACTGGTAATTCTGAATTGTTGAAAAAGCTCCCTGACCCGCGTCAGGTCATATTGATAATTGAAAACGTACGCAGTGGGGAACCCTTGATGGCCCTGATATTCCGTACGTGTATACGTCACAAACTCCTTTAGCTGAGCGGTTAATTTTTTCGTTACTATTTCGGCGCTGTTCCCCGAAGCAATCGCCATCATGCCTTGCCATTCAATCCGGCCCCAGGATTGACTACTCTGCTTTTCAAGAATCACATTGATGACCGGGGGGGCCTCACCAGGAGCCGCTGGTTCTTTCTGTGTGTAAGGTGATCGGAACATAGCCTCCAATGTGCCTGAAGGAATCTTCCCCACACTTTTCAGCGGCAGCAGCAAGTGTTGCTTTTCACTTCTATATATACAGCACAATCTAGTCTGGTGCACTAAAGACCAGTTTCTATTTTGTAATATATCTATCGAAGATTGTAAATTCATAGTATATATTTTATGGATTTTGCAAATATGCAACTTTTTGAAACTGGCCCACCGGCTCTTTTATAGGATATTTATTATATATTATAATTTCCCTGAATAATATAAAATCTGTACACCCATGCAGCTTTTATATTATTTGGGGTGCTAACCTATGAAGTAGGTATTGACAATACCTATCAAATGGTAAGTAGTATGCGTCTGTATACGGGGATAAATTGTAACTACTTGAATGTAAAGACAGTACACATAGATACCTACACACAAATTTGAGTATAATATCTTATTAGTTTATGTTTTATTTAAAGTGTTAATATAATATATACCATAATCTCTTGCTACTACAGTTCAGATAAGATATATTTGAAAAGTGATAACAATGAAATAAGAGCAAAATCAATTATTTATGGTCGATGTACTAATAATACGAGCCGTTAGCTGACTTGAACCGGACGTGCTCCGATCAGCTGCCAAATTTGGATACTTATCTGTTTAATCGTTTACTATTGCTTTACTCCGCGTTTCTTAATTACGCTTGCCATCTATGGTTTCATTCACGTATGTTAAAAAGCTACCTATACTGATTGGGCTAGTTTTCATTTCACTTGTGTCGGGATGTGTTTCATCGAAAAAACTGGTCTACTTTCAGGGCCAGCCAACCACTGCCGATTCAATCAAGCTAACGGATCGGTACATGCCAACGATTCAGCCGGGCGACATTATAACCGTTCGGGTAAGTAGCTTGAGCCCGGAGGCTACGTCGTTTTTCAATCCGCCATCGGCAACCATGCAGATTGACCGGATGATGACGCCAACCATGACCGCTCTGCCAGAATTGACGGGTTATCTGGTTAATCCGGATGGCACGCTCGAGTTGCCTTTAATTGGAAAAGTAAAAGTGGGTGGATTGAGCACGGCCCAGGCCAGCGACCGGATCCGGGAAGAGCTTAAAATCTATTTAAAGGAGCCGACCGTTAACATTCGAAATCAGAATTTCCGGGTTTCGGTTATGGGCGAAGTGGCCCGGCCATCGCTCTTTACCATTCCGAATGAGAAGATTACGATGCTGGAAGCCCTTAGTCTGGCCGGTGATATTACCATCTACGGTCGACGGGATAACGTGCTGCTTATCCGGGAAGTAAACGGCCAGCGAACCTTCACGCGCATCGATATGACGAGCCGTGATCTGTTTCGTTCTCCTTATTACTACCTGCATCCCAACGACGTCATTTATGTTGAGCCCGGCCGGGCGCGTGTCGCCACTGCCGATCGAACCTATCAATTATTACCCATTGCTTTAAGTGCGCTTTCTTTTCTAGCTATCATCTTTAGTCGTTATAACTAGTACTCATATGTCTGAAAATGCCTACTCATATACGCCCTATCAGGTTTATGGCGCCGAAAATCAGCCCAACCTGCGTGTTATACTGCTTCGGTATCTGAAGCATTGGAAGTGGTTTGTCTTGTCATTGTTACTGGCTGGGGCCGGAGCCTATATCTATTTAATCTACCAAACGCCCATCTATAAAATTCAGGCCAGCCTGCTCATTAAAGATGACAAAAAGGGGCTCGACGGCGAGAATATCCTGAAAGAGATGGATATTCTGAAACCGAAGAAAACGGTCGAAAATGAGATTGAAATCATCAAGTCCTATACTTTGATGGATAAGGTGGTCAATCACCTCAATCTGGATGTACAATACTTCAGACCAACCAAAACCGTCGATGAGGAAGTATATGGCGAGTTACCGGTTCGGTTGATCGTTGAGCGGCCATTATCATCGCTGTATGACGATAAGTTACAGCTCAGCTTCGTAGACGGCAGTCATGTACGAATCAATGATAAGACTTACCCGGTCAATCAATCCGTTAAAACGCCTTATGGTCGTCTGCGCATTTTTGCCCGCCAGCCATTAAAAGCGTCACTGGAGCCGATTAAAGTGGCTGTATCTCCCCGTACCGAAACGGTAAATGGTTACCTTAAAAAACTGACCGTCGAAACAACCAGTAAAGCATCGACCGTTCTGCAGATAGCGCTCGAAGAAGCCGTACCGGCTAAAGGTGAAGCGTTGTTAAAGCAACTGATCGAAGAATATAATCAGGCTGCTGTTGTCGATAAAAATCTGGTTGCGGCCAGCACGCTCGATTTTATTGAAGAGCGGCTCCGGCTGATCTCAGGTGAATTGACGAACGTAGAGAAAGATGTCGAATCGTATAAAACAAGCGAGGGAATTACGGATCTGAGCGTACAGGCCCAAACTTTTCTGCAAACGGTTCAGGCCAACGATGCTCAGCTTAACCAGGTAAACATTCAGCTTAGCTCGTTAAACGACATCGAGCGGTATGTGAACAGCAAGTCTGACAGCCGGGGTACAACGCCAGCGACACTTAGCTTAAGCGACCCTGTTTTACTAGGTTTAGTAACGAAGACATCGGAGCTGGAACTTCAGCGCGATATGCTGGCCCGGACCACCTCGGATCGTAACCCGCTTCTGCAATCCTTGGATAGCCAGATCAAGTCGACCAAAGAAAGCATCTCTGAAAACATCCAGACGATAAAACAACAGTTGAGCAGTACGAAAAACCAGTTGAACTCAACAAACCGGAAACTGGAAAGCATGGTTCGCACCGTGCCTCATAAAGAGAGGGCACTGTTGAACATCACCCGGCAACAGGCTATCAAAAACAACCTGTATACATACCTGTTGCAGAAACGGGAAGAAACCGCACTCTCCTACGCATCTACGCTACCCGATAGCCGCACGGTCGATCTGCCCCGTCATGAAAAAGATCCGATCAAACCAGTGCGCAAAATGACATACATGTTATTCGGCCTGATTGGTTTACTCCTACCTGTAGGGGCAATAGCGGCTAAAGATATGCTGAACAACCGGGTCGTTCGCCGGTCGGATGTAGAAGATGTCTCCAGAGTGCCCATTCTCGGCGAGGTTGTTCAGTCAGATGGTAAGAAAGCACTGGTTGTGGTATCAAAGAGTCGTTCGGTCATTGCCGAACAGATACGGGCACTTCGTACGAACCTGCAGTTCCTGCGCAGTAATCCGAATGGCAGCCAGGTATTGTTGTTCACCTCCAGTATCAGTGGCGAAGGTAAATCGTTCATGTCGATGAACATAGGGGCCAGTTTAGCCCTTGTCGACCGACCCACGGTAATCCTGGAGATGGACTTGCGGAAGCCGAAACTTCATATGTCATTAGGTATGCGCAATGCGGTTGGTATCAGCAACTACCTCATTGGTGAGGCTACGCTGGATGATGTATTACAACCGATTGAGGGATTCCCCAACTACTTCCTGATCAGTAGCGGCCCGCTGCCGCCAAACCCGTCGGAGTTGCTCAATGGTCCCTATCTGGCCAAGCTATTTGAGGAATTGCGCGCCCGGTTCGAATATGTGATTGTCGATTCGCCCCCAATCGGACTGGTAACGGACGCGCAGGTAATAGCCCCTTATGCCGATGCGACGCTTTATATGGTTCGACATGACATAACGCCAAAAACGTACCTGAAAATGGTTGATTCGCTGTATAAAGAAAACCGGTTTCATAACCTCAACGTCATTCTGAATGCCGTAGGTGACGGTGAATCTTACTACTACAGCTATAGCTACGGTGGCTATTATGAAGACGATAAGTCGGACAAAAAAGCCCGCAAAGCACTGTCTTAGTTCAAGAATGTATTCATGAAAAGCAAATCCAGAAACTAGTATGCTTAGTAATGCCTCTCTTTCCAATACCAAGCCATTTATCGACTCTGAGGACGACGTTTTAGTAACGTCAGCCGCTGAGCAGAATATGCTGGGTAAACGTCTGTTTGACATTGGGTTTTCATTCCTGATTTGTCTTTTTGTCTTGTCGTGGCTCATCCCCATGTTGGGGATGGCTATTCGACTAAATTCGCCCGGGCCAATTTTGTTTGTTCAACTGCGTACGGGGCGTAGGGGCCAACAGTTCCGGTGCTTCAAGCTCCGGACAATGGTCAGCCGCCCGGAAACGGAGTTTCAGCAAGCCACCAAAAACGATCCTCGAATTACCAAATTAGGGCAGGTGCTTCGCAAAACGAATCTGGACGAACTGCCCCAGTTTTTGAATGTATTGCTTGGCGATATGAGTGTGGTCGGGCCCCGTCCACACCCCATTCCGCTGGATGCTAAGCACTGGTATACTCTCCCCAATTACCCGGAACGTTACGCGGTGAAGCCAGGCATAACGGGCCTGGCTCAAGTACGCGGTTGCCGGGGTGAAACGGATACGCTTCAGAAAATGGAGCACCGCGTTCGCCTGGATCGCTGGTACATCGCCAAAAGGTCTATAGGGCTGGACTTAAAAATCTGTTGGTGGACAGTAGCTAAGACGCTGCAGGGTGATTCAAAAGCCTGGTAAAGCTTAAAAGGAATAAAGCCTAAAATCGTTTAATCCTTTTAGGCTTTAAGCCGAAAATTTGATTTCTCTTTAGAAAAATCAGCGCAGTTTATAAAATATTATTATTGATAATGTTTTTGATCTGGTATGATGAGAAATAATATAAACATTACAGACAAGTATATTAATTGTTAAATTGTACGATTTATATAATGTTGTTAAAGCGTTCATTATTTTGGGAAATTTTATAAGTTGCGGAGATTAAAAGTCTTATTGATCTGAAAATATTTATTGCGATAAATGAATACTCCTAATAAACTTTTACAAAATACCTTAATTTATTCAATTGGAAACCTTGGGTCAAAGTTTCTTGCATTTTTCATGGTTCCGTTGTATTCTTTTTTTTTGAACAAGTCAGAATTAGGTTATTATGACGTATTATTAACTTTCGTAAGTTTGTTGGTTCCAATAGTGACATTACAGATTTCTGAAGCTTGCTACCGTTGGCTAATGGATTCTGAAAATAATCATGAGACCAAAAAATTGGCTATCAGTAACAGTTTTATATTTCTATTAGTAAGTGAAATATTTTTTGTTTGTATCTATGTAATTATAATTCAGTTTAAAAATGTTGATTATGCAATATATTTTTTATTTATCTTATTACTTTCTTGTTTAATACCTTATCTACAACAGTCTGCTAGAGGACTGGGTGACAACTATTCTTTTTCTTTGTCTGGTATAATAAATGCATTAACTTTATTGATATTTTCTGTAAGCTTTCTGTATTTTTTTAGCCTAGGTTTAAAGGGCCTTTTAATTGCAACTATAATTTCTAATTTTATAACTGCAATATTTTTAATTTGTAAAATAAGATTGTATAAATTGGTATATCTTTCAAAAGTGTCTTTGTCTACATTGAAAGATATGTTAAATTACGCTTGGCCACTTATTCCAAATGCCGTCAGCTGGTGGATGATAAATGCTTCAAACAGGTTTCTAATATTACTTTTCCTTAATGTAGAAATGAATGGAATCTTTGCTATAGCTAATAGGTTTCCGTCAATAATACTAATCGTTAATACGATTTTTATGTTAGCATTTCAAGATCAGGTGATAGCAGAGGTTGGTAATAAGAAGGTAAACTATGATAAAATATTTGATTTATTTGTAAGGTTCGAATTTTCTGTAATTTTTATAATGATATCTATGTCAAGATATTTATTGAAGTTAATAGTTGATCCTAAATTTTATGACGCATGGAAATACATGCCATTATTATATATATCTGTTGCCTTTTCTTCGTTTTGCGCTTTTTTAGGTACTGGATATATTAGAGAAAAAAAGACGAAAGGCATCTTTTATACAACCTTAATTGGAGGAGTAGTTAATTTAGTAATTTCTTATATATTAATTAGCAAAATCGGCTTATACGCCCCTGCTGTTGGTACATTAGCAGGATTTATTTGTGTATGGATTTTTAGAATATATCAAACAAAAGTTTTTTTTCCTATCAAAATTAACGCCGTAACTTTGATAGCTTTGTTATTACTCACGTTTGTTTATTGCTATTTATCTTTTAAAGGTGATGGGCGTGTAGATTTATTTTTGATAGTTTCAGCAATAATATTTTTTACATATTTGAATAAAGAGCTTATAGGGTTCTTGTTTAAATATATAAAAACTAAATACAAAATATTTGGCAAAAAGCAAATTGTTTTTTAAAAATAATATTTTACACAATGAATAACACTGAGAACATACTTGGCTTGCGAAAGATTATTTTCGAAAATTTAGACCCAATAATAGACTCTGATTATTGCCTGTTAGATATACCTGATCACAAAAACATTGGTGATAATTTAATTTGGGCCGGTGAATTGAACTATTTGTCGAGATTGCCATACAAAATGCTATATACTTCCAATCTACATTTATTTCAAAAAAATAAAGTTAAAGATGGTAGCCTTATACTTTTACACGGAGGAGGTAATTTTGGGGATTTGTGGCGAATTGTTCAAGAGTTTAGAAATAGTATAGTTAATAATTTTAAGAAGAACAAAATTATAATATTTCCTCAAACTGTTCATTATGAGAATGATGAATTATTGAATCATGATGCCGAAATATTCAATCAGCATCCTGATTTAACAATCTGTGCCAGGGACTCTATCTCTTTTGAATTTTTTAAAAAGCATTTTGCGAAAAATAAAATTTTATTAGTTCCTGATATGGCGTTTTGTTTAGATTTCGAGAATTATCAATCTAAACCAGCGACAAATAAAGTTCTTTTCTTGAAGAGGAAAGATAAAGAGCTGAATAAAAATAGTAATAAAATATATGAAATTTTGAAACACAAAAGCTTACAAATTGATGTGAAGGATTGGCCACCTTTTAATATAGGAATTGCAGAAGAGTGGGTAGAACAAAAGTTATATTCTATGCAAAAAAGATTAGCTTGGCTGCTCCTAAGGCTTCCACTTCTTGATAAATTAGCTGATTCTAGGTATGGTTTGTATAAGAATAAAAGTTGGGAGAATTACGTGAGCATGGGTGTTTCTTTTATAAATGAATACGATGAAATTTATTCAACCAGACTTCATACTTATATATTAGCAATTCTTCTGAATAAGAAAGCTCACTTAATCGATAATTCTTATGGTAAGAACAGTAGGCTTTATAATACTTGGATGAAAAATTTTGAAAATTCATCTCTTGTATAACTGAAGACTAAACTACTTCAAATATCTGGGAGCTTTGGGCTTATTCGAGATGGAATATTTCGCTATCGATCAAAGGTCTGAAGTAGTTTAGATTAATAGCTGAGTAGTTTATTTGTAAATTTGCTAAAGCTTTGTAAAACTATAATGGCAGCGATTAATATAATACTTCCAGTTTACAATGGAGAAAAGTACATAAAAGAATCTGTAAATAGTATGTTAAATCAAACCTTTACGGATTTCGTTTTGTACGTTATAGATGATGGCTCTAATGATAGAACAGTAAGTGTTCTAAACGATTTTAATGATAAAAGGCTTCGAGTTGTACAGAATGGAAAGAACGAAGGTCTAATTAATGCATTAAATAAAGGGTTGGAGTTATCTCGTGACAGCACATATATCGCTCGTATGGATGCTGATGATATATCAATGCCGAATAGACTTCAGGTACAGTATGACTTTTTACAAAAGAATAAACAAATAAGTTTATTAGGATCTGCTATGGATCAGTTTGGCGAAGGTGTTAGAAGAAAAATAATATATAGGCCGCAGCTATCTAATCGTATAATATCCACATTTCTATTTTATAACCCAATCTCCCATCCAACAGTGATGTTGAGAACTGAAAAGCTAAACAAATATTATTCGGCTGAATTTCCTAAGTATGAAGATTATCATCTTTGGATAAGTATGTGTCAAGAAATAGGGATTTATAACTTAAATAATGTCCTTTTAAAATATAGGAGACACGCAACTAATGTGACATCTACTTATTATGATAATGTACTTTTAGATCACAATTACATACAAAAACTTTTAGGTTTATTTGCATTTAATATGTCTGTTGAATTGTCTTCAGAAGAGATAGATGTATTAAGTATAATATCAACTAATATTAGATATAAATTAAACACAGAGTTTGATCCCAAGTACCTTCAATTCATTAACTATTCAATATCAAATAAACTAAGTAATAATTTTGATGTGTCATATTTTAATTATTTATTTAATGAAAGAACATTTTTGTATTTTTTGTCTTTGAAGAAATACGAAAACGCATTTAAAGTATTTGCAAATATGAAAAAAAGAAATAAGGGGCTTCTATTTAAATCGTATTTTGTTGGGAAGAAAGATTAAATATTGATAAACTATTATTGGATAGTAAAATGGAAAGGCAAATTTATTACAAGAAAAACAGTTTTGATATTGTATTACTCTTATTGAGTATATACTTTATTATGTCATATTTGTCGTTATTTTACGTAGAATTAAGATATTTAAAATATGCCCTACCTGCGGTTTCAGGGGCTTTTTTTTTATACAGGACTGGTAATGCGATGGATATTTATAATGACATATCAAATAAATATATATCTTTTTTTTTGAAATTTTATTGTATCATATTTTTAGTCTTTTTTTTAATACAAATATCTCAATATACTCTTTCGTTTAGATTCTTTGCTAATTGCTTTTTCGTTCTTCTGCCAGCTTTATTTGTATATTTTATAATTCCATTTATTAGGTTAGAAAAAATAAATTATTATTTTAAATTTATTTGTTTATTTACAGTTCTTGGTTATATAATTGAAAAACATGATTCCATATTGATGACCGTATTAAACTGGAAACAGCTTTTGTTAGGCTTAGAAGATTCATCAGTAGCTAGTGAAAGTAATATATATCCTTTTCTTTTGGCCTTCATTTTTCTGTATTCCTTTTATTACAAATTTTCGTGGATACAAACGTTGATCATTCTTTTCTTTGTATTGCTCTCATTTAAAAGAATTGTAATATTAGGAATAATTATGTTTATGTGTTTACGTATTGTTCCATATTTATATTCAAAGGCTATAAGATTTCCTAATGCTTCTTCTTTTGCTTTCTCTTGCTTTGCATTAGCAATTATAACTTTATATTATTATATCGCGAATGGCTATTTTGATGATTATTTATATAGTAAGTTTGGTCTTTATACTAATGCTTTACTACAGGGTAGACAGGTATTTTATGAGATTGCTATAAAAAATAATAATAATATGTTTATTGGTTCAGGAATTGGATCAATAGATAATTTGTTAGTTAAGCATAGTGAAGACGTGGGTAATAGTGCAAATCTTCACTCTGAGTTACTTAGATGGTTTCTCGAAACGGGGATTTTTTCTTATTTTATTTGGATGTATGTTTTTTTTAAAAATTCCCTAAAAACACACTTCTCTCTCCTGCTTTTTTTCTTTCTATTTATTTTACTTCTTACTGATAATGTATTTATTTACTTTGATTGTATGTTTTATGTTTATATTTTAGGTATTTTTTCTATTTTTAGTGAAATGAATATAGTTAATTTTAATCAAGTTAAGGTTAATAAAGATGTATATATTCCAAGATTGGAAACGCAACCACAATAGTTTAAAAGGCCGTATAGTTTTACCATTATTCAGAGCTGCTTCTAGTGCAAGGCAGAATAAATTAATTTTTTTTATACTTCTGCCTTATTTAATCTTGTATAGATTTTTAGTAGAATGGGTATTAGGAATCGAGTTACCTTATAAGACGAAAATTAATAGGGGATTGGTAATTTATCATGGTCAGTCTTTAGTGGTTAACGATGGTACTGTGATTGGTAGTAACTGTACGCTTCGCCATTGTACTACTATAGGTAATAAACAAAATTCAGATGGCTCATTTTCGAAATGTCCTATAATAGGAAATAATGTAGATATTGGAGCCCATGTATGCCTTATTGGCCCAATAACCATTGGAGATAACGTTGTTATTGGCGCAGGTTCCGTAGTTGTGAAAGATGTTCCTAGTAATTCGGTTGTGGTCGGCAATCCCGCAAAGATTATTAGGAAAATATAACACTTTCATGTTATTTATAATTCTTAGTTCGAGGACTTGTTTCATTGGATTGATAATTGCAAAGTTGTTTTAATCAAGTTTCCCTTATATTATTTTGTAAATGCGTATTTTATTAATTCATAATACATATAAATTAGCTGGTGGTGAAGATGCTATTGTGAAGCAAGAACAAGAGCTTTTACACCAAAAAGGACATACGGTCGAACTGTTACTATTTAATAATGATACAATTGGTGAGTCGATATTGTCTCGCTTTCAATTGATTTATCAGACCTTTCATAACTCTACTTCTGTGTTGAGAGTTAAAGAGGTTATAAATACTTTTCAGCCTGATGTTGTTCACGTTCACAATTTGTTTTATGTAGCTTCGCCTGCTATTCTTACAGCTATTCGCGAATTGAAGGTTCCAGTTGTGATGACACTTCATAATTATAGATTACTCTGTGCTGGTACCTATTTAATGCGTGAAGGGGCTATTCCCTGTGAAGAATGTGTAAATAAAATTATACCGCTTTCTGGTATTCGTCACAGCTGCCATCGTAATTCTCGGCTACAGTCTGCGCAGCTTACAATGACTACTTCATGGCATAAGTTAGCTGGTACATGGCAACACGTTGATAGATATATAGCACTTACAGAATTTGCTCGAAGTCGATTCTTAAACTCATCCCTACAACTGCGTTCTGACCAAGTTGTTGTTAAGCCAAATGCCATTTCTGATATGGGCTATGCTGATTCTAAATCACGTGGTGAAAATTTTCTTTTTGTTGGGCGATTAACTACAGAGAAAGGTATCGAAGTCTTACTAGAGTCATTAAAGCATTATCCTTATAAGATAACTCTTATTGGTGAAGGGCCATTACGCAAAAAGGTTGAAGAAGCAGCCGCTACTATGCCGACAATTCAGTACTTAGGGCCCTGCTCTCGAGATGTTATTGCTGAAGAGCTAAAGCGCTGTAAAGCGTTAGTTGTTCCTTCTTTGTGGTATGAAGGTTTACCAACTACAATATTAGAAGCATATTCGACAGGCACTCCTGTACTTTGCTCTGACCAACTTAATTTAAATGAAATTGTAAAAGATAGACAAACAGGCTTTCTATTTCCAGTCGGTAATGGTAAGGCATTAGCCGAATTGATAAGTAAAATTGATCAGCAACAATTGTTGATGGATGGATTACACCAGTGTGCGCGTGCTTTTTATGAAAGGTATTATACACCTCAGCAGTCCTATGAACGTTTACTGTCTATTTACGAAGAAGTAGTAGAGCGTAGTACAACGCTTGTTGTTAAGTAATTATAATATAGGCTGTATTGCAGGACTATATATGAACCATACTTAAGACGAAATACTACGGTAGTTGTTAAGTAATTACAGTAAAGGCGGATAGATGACCATGCTGATGGTCATCTATCCGCCTTTACTGTAATTACTTAAATAAGCAGCTATTTCAAGCCTTGTAGAAACCCGTAGAATGCCATTTTTTTGTTGAAAGAGCCATCAAATAAGCAAGGCGCATCGTGCCGTTGCATTTGTACAACTATCCAGCTGTCAGCATCACTGATGTCCCAAAATGTAATACCGTGTTGTTGGTGTTTAGGAACAAGCTGCTTATATAATTTAGCAACAGTTTGAAGTTTCATACCTTGAGCCTTATACAACTGGTTAGTAAAAACTAAATCAGGTATTTTATCTGGATTTATTCTCATATCTAGTTCAGAGATGTGGACTAGAAGTCCCGTGCTTACTAAGCGTTGTAACAAGTTGCTGATTTCACTGTTAGGAGTATCAATACTAATATGCGTCTGTGAGCCTATACCATTGATTGGAATACCATTCGCCTTTAGATTATTAGCAAACTGAACTACGCTATTTAATTTTGATGGTACATTTTCTAAATTACCATCGTTGTAAAATAAGAGAGCATCAGGATCTGCTTCGTGGGCCCACTTAAAGCAACGTTTTACGAATTCTAAATATGAAGCATCGCTATCATATAGCTTACGGAAAGGAGTTCCAGCTACTCCTCCGGTTGTGGCTGAAAAAGCTTCGTTGATTACATCCCAACTTTTAATCCTACCCTTATAGCGGCTTACGACTGTTTGGATATGATCCTTAATAATTTGTTCAAATTCAGTTGTGCTACCTTTAAAGCTAAGCAACCATTCAGGAGCTGCTTGATGATAAACTAAGCAATGGCCGTGTAACCTTACGGGGTGTGTTTCCGCCCATTTGACCCAATAATCAGACTCGCCAAAATTGTACTTTCCGCGGGACACTTCAATATTCATGTAGGCGTACACTGTTTTAGAGCTAAACTGATTCTCTAATTGTTTGAAGCCTTTAGGCGACTTTCTTTGTAGCCACGACCCAGTAGCTATTCCAACTGGGAAAGTAGCTACAGATTTGAATGTACCGTTACTGTCAATTGCTATACTATCAAGTTGAGGTTCTATGTAGGCATACCTATAGCTATCTTGCTTTGGTGCAATAGTGCTATCCTGGGGGCTACAAGCCGATAGGAGGGCAGATATTATGATAGAAATCATAAGGGTGATATAGGTAGAAGTTGAAGAAACTTGGTTGCTCGAAGTAGAAGACCGTAACATTTGGGCGAGTTGTTTTTGATTCGATGATCAAATCTCGCCTGCTACACCCCCCTAAATTGGCCATTTTCGATGAATGACCTAGATCAGCGGTTTTTCTGATAAGAATCAAATTTTTTCGGTTTTCGGACTTTTTACCATTTTGCTTGATAGTGAGTAGTTTTCGAAAATTGCATTATTGTAAGTTTTCTGCAAATAGTAAACAACAGGTTAAGTATATATTGTGTTGTGTGCCCCAATTTCTAGGAGATAAGGATACGGCCATGGCTGGGCTTGTTATAGGAACGTGGTTCTATAACGCTTTGATTTAGGCCAGTACTAATTTTATATGGTTTTTAATTCCTTATCATTTATTTACTTCATAACAGGTGATGCAGTTTTGTAAGTAAGATCCCAGACACGGGCTAGCTTAAAGACAGTATAATGTCTAAATAATACTATAAATATCTTATTATGTATTTTATTATACTTAAAATTTATCTTTTTTAAATATGGTAACAATATTTTTATTAAGTTTGGTTAGTTATGCTGGTAGGACCGAATCCATAACTGGTCAATTTGCAAACGACAGTAAGCGCTTTTAGCCGTAAATTCCTCAGTTCAACCTCAACATTTATTTATCTATGCGTATTGCTCTAATAACTGGCTCCGCCGGATTGATTGGCAGCGAATCGGTTGCCTTTTTTGCTGATAAGTTTGATTTAGTCGTTGGTATTGATAACAACATGCGCCAGTACTTTTTTGGTGCCGATGCCTCGACCGAGTGGAATCAGAACCGTTTGCAGGAAGCTCACACAAACTATACACATCGCCCCGCCGATATTCGGGAGGTGAGCCAGCTTGATCCCATATTTCGGGAATTCGGTACGGATATTAAGCTGATCGTTCATACCGCTGCCCAACCCAGCCACGACTGGGCCGCCCGTGAACCCTTCACCGATTTTACTGTGAATGCGAATGGAACGCTCAATATGCTGGAAATGACTCGTCAGCATTGTCCGGAGGCCGTTTTCATCTTCACCTCAACGAACAAGGTCTATGGCGACAACCCAAATTACCTGCCGTTGATTGAGACGGAAACGCGCTGGGAGATCGATGAGAGCCACCCTTACTTTCAGGATGGCATCGACGAATTTATGAGTATCGATCATACCAAACATTCGTTGTTTGGCGCTTCCAAAGTAGCGGCTGATATTCTGGTGCAAGAATATGGGCGTTACTTCGGTATGAAAACCGGCGTATTTAGAGGAGGGTGTCTGACGGGCCCAAATCACTCAGGAGCGCAGTTGCACGGATTTTTATCGTATCTGATGAAATGTGCTATTACAGGAACGCAGTATACCGTATTCGGTTATCAGGGTAAGCAGGTTCGCGATAATATCCATAGTTACGACCTGGTCAATATGTTCTGGCATTTTTACCAGAATCCCCGGGTTGGCGAGGTATATAACGCGGGTGGTGGGCGTCATGCAAACTGTTCGATGCTGGAAGCAATTGCCCTGTGTGAACAGATTTCGGGTAACAAAATGAATTATACCTATTCTGAAACAAACCGCATCGGTGATCATATCTGGTATATATCGAACCTGAATAAATTTAAAAGTCACTATCCAGACTGGACCTGGAACTATGATTTGAACCAGACCATGGTACAGATACACGATAGCATGGTTGCCCGGTTGGAACAAGCCGTATAGCGTGTAAAAATGCCGTTAAAAAAAGGTTGGTCGGAGTAAGAACATGTTCTTACTCCGACCAACCTTTTTAATTTGTTTGTGACGCTAGGTTCTTAAGCTTTACTGTTAGCTGATCATGCCTGAGCGCTGACCGCAGACGTCCGCTGGGTTATAAACTGGCGCATGACGTAATAAATATACAAGGAGTTTGTAACCGCGTATCGTTTGAACAATCGGCGAGGCTCCTGCGATAAACGGAAAAGCCATTCCAGACCAGATTGCTGCATCCAGACAGGGGGGCGTTTAATGTTACCAACGAAGTAATCGAAGGCAGCACCAACGGCCATCATAACGGCATTGACTTCACCTAAATGCTGGGATACCCAGATCTCCTGACGGGGACAACCACGACCAACCAGAACGATATGCGCACCCGACGCATTGATTTTTTTTATGTCTTCCGCTTTTTCTTCGGGTGTTGCATCCCGGAAGCGATCTACATGAATGCCGCAAATCGTTACGCCTGGAAACACGCGTGGTATATATTCACTGAGCTTGTCAAGTGTTGAGGCCGTACTGCCATACAGATAAACCCGGAGTTGCTTTTCGCCAGCTGCTTTTAATACGTGTCGCGTAAGGTCAGGGCCATATACGCGGTCCTTTAGCGCTGCTTTGTTAAACGCATTGAGCGCCCATTGAACAGGTTTTCCGTCTGGAACGACCATGTTGATGCGGGATACGTGTCCACTAATTGTTTCATTGCGCTTCGATTCCATCAAGCCATGAACGGCCAGCGCTGATACGCCGAAACTTGTTCGTTTTTCGGCATTCTGAATAATGATGTCTGTCGCCGATGCATAGTCAACCGACGCGTAGGAGATGCCGAATAAAGGCGTTGTGGCGAACTGTTTAGTCATAGTTATGTCAAAGGCAGGTTGAAAAAGACCGATCTGATTACAGAATAAATAGCGTTGATAAGACGGATGTACCGAGGCCATATACAGGCTGAGTCAAAGATTTTTGTCCTGACAATCGGCACACCTGGGGCAACTGACACTTAGTAATAGCAAGTGTATCACCCGTTTATACTGCTAATATATAGTCTAATGATTTATAAAAATAACTATTTGTTTAAAATTATAATTATTAGTAACATGAAATAAGTAAAAATGGACTATATGTATAATTTATGTTAATTAGCTATTTTGGGCCGAGTGTTACGTCGTTTAGCTATGGTAAAAGCAGGCTAACAGACCTACTCTGAAGCCGTTCCAAAGCTATAAATGGATGCTGAGCACTATTGATCATCAATACAGCGCTGTGGAATCAGTTAATATTGATGTACGGTATGTGCGCCGAATAATGTAGTTCTTCTTGCCCTGCGATTCGTGATAGGTGCGCATCTGGAGATCGAGGACCAGGCCGAATGCCAGGAATTGCAGACCAGCCAGTAACCAGACAATGCCGACCGCAAACCGATCCATCCCGGTAACGGTTGGGTCCGTAACCCACAAAAAACGCATCGCCAGAAACAGACCACTCGCCAGCAGGGAAAGGCCCAGTCCGCCAAACAGGTGCATGGGCTTGTTGAGATAACGTTTGAGGAATAGCAGCAGCAACAGATCGCTCAAAACCCGACCTGTGCGGCCCAATCCGTATTTGGACTGACCGATCCGGCGGGGATGATGGCGCACAGGAACCTGAACGATCCGAGCACCGTCGAAGTGAGCCAGTATGGCGATGAACCGATGAAGTTCGCCGTATAAACCAATTCGTTTGGCAAAGCCGGCCCGAAAGATCTTAAGCGCGCAGCCATTGTCGCTGATGGGTAGCCCAACGGCTCGCCGGATGAGGCTATTGGCCAGTCGGCTGGGCAAGCGACGCAGCCAGGCGTTGTCCTGCCGATTATGCCGATGACCTACGACCAGATCCACATCGCGTTCCTCGGCCACCTGAAGCATAGGAATGATATCGAGCGGGTCATTTTGCTGGTCGCCATCCATCGTGGCAATGAATTGGCCCCTGGCCGCGCTGATGCCCGCTGCCAGAGCCGCACTCTGGCCATAGTTTTTCTGCAGGTCGAGGACTGTCAGTCGTTCGTGCCGAATTGCGAGTAGCTCTGCCAGCGTCGTATCCGTTGACCCATCATTGACGTAGATGATCTCATAGTCGAGCGTTTGCAGCGCCGACGTTATCTGGGCAACCAGCGGTTTGCTATTGCCAGCTTCGTTGTAAGCACAAACAACGACCGATACATACGGATGGTCCGTAATCGGCTGATTAGTCAAGGGCTGGTAGGTAGACATGGTTTTGCTGGTAGCTAATGACCATCCGGCGCAGGCCTTCTGCCAGATCGGTGGTCGGTTGATAATCCAATAGCTGGCGGGCTTTCCGGATGTCAGCGTGCGTATAGGGCACATCGCCCGGCTGATCCGTGAGCCAGTTGAGCGGAACACGCCGTTTGGTTTGCTGCTCGAGCAGGGCAATGAGTTCGAGTAGGGTAACGGGATTGGCACCGCCCAGATTGATGATTTCAAAGCCGTTTACCCGCTCCGCCGACCGGGCAATGCCCATGACAATATCGTCGACATAGGTATAATCGCGCTGGCTTCGCCCGTCACCGAAGAGGCAAATGGGCTGGCCCGTATGGAGTTGGTGAATAAAGCGCGAGATCGCCATATCAGGGCGTTGCTGCGGACCATATACGGTGAAAAAGCGCAGGCAAAAGACATTCAGGCCGTACAGGCGATGGTGTTGCTGGCACAATCGCTCGGCCGCCCGTTTGGATAGCGCATAGGGCGACACCGAGTCTTCTGCCGAATCGGTTTCCTGGAAGGTTCCCCCCGCCCGAACGCCATAAACTGACGAAGACGACGCAAAAACCAGCCGGTTGACGCCCGCGTTACGCATGGCGTCCAGGAGCACGCCGGTACCGGTTACGTTATGGTCAAAATAGGCGGCCGGATTCTGCAACGAGGCCCGTACACCCGCCAGACCTGCCAGGTGAATAACGCTGTCGATGGGATACGTTCGAAAAACCTGGCGCATAAATCGCTTATCACGAATATCGCCCTGAAGCAACGACCAGTTGGGCAAATGCCTGAGGGATTCGATATGCTGCCATTTGATAGCGGGGTCGTAGCTATCGTTAAAATTATCCACCAACAGCACCGTATGCCCCTGGTTCAGCAGATAGTTGGTCAGCGTATGGCCAATAAAGCCTGCTCCGCCCG
Organism: Spirosoma horti; assembly: GCF_054776595.1. NCBI lineage: Bacteria > Pseudomonadati > Bacteroidota > Cytophagia > Cytophagales > Cytophagaceae > Spirosoma > Spirosoma horti. The sequence goes on along the minus strand of NZ_BAAHBQ010000007.1, from coordinate 60,053 downwards.
TGATCAGGATTGTCATTGTGAGAATAGTTTACTCAAATTGAACAATAGAGGCTGGGTGCCGGTCGAACAGCACCAGTTTGCCAACCGTTTTATAGCGCTCGCTGGCTAGCGTGAGCGAATCGCCGATGTAAAGAGCACCCGGTAGTTTCTGGCTGGTTTTGCGCAGTATTTCTCCCCGAGTGGCTGTTATATGAAACGAGCTAACGTCGGTAGCGGGCCCATCGCCCACGGTCGTTTTATAACCGTAGAGCGGTCGTCCGAGCGTGAGGAGAGCGGCCTGTGTGGCACTCTCCTGATAAAACTGCCGTTTGGTGGCCCGGCCCGGCAGGACCAGCCAGTTGAAGCCCAGCCGGACAACGACAAGAACCGCGATCAACAGCCCAAGCCGGTTTGTCGACGGACGGCTCATAAGCCAGGCTAAACCGATAAATAGCCCCGACAGAAAGGCCGTTTTCCAGAAGGCTGCGGGTAGAACCCGTGTGGTTGGGTAAAAAACGGCCGTCCAGGTGCCAATCGCCAGCACAACGGTCAGGATCAGCCAGACCCGCTCCACCCACCAGCGCCCCCGATCTGCCGGGCTGGAGTGTTCGTGGTATAAATAAGCCAGTACAGTAAAGAAAAGCGGTACCAGACCGATCAGGTAGCGGCCATAGGCCTGTGGCGATGTCCAATAAATGAGCACCGTAAGGCTGAAGGTCAGCGCGTTAAAGACAATGAAGGAACTTCTCGTCAAAATTGTCCAGATACCCCGGCGGATGAACAGGACAAGCAGCAAGGTGTATGGAGCGAAGTGGTAAATGAACTCAAACGGAAACGTGAGCAGGTGCAGGAGCGTTGGCCCCCAACCGAAAGCAAGGCCCGTTCGTTTGGCGCTTTCAGTAAACAAAACACCTGCTACATCCTGAAAGGGTATGGCGTTTCGGGTGAAATAAGCCAGATAGTAACTTCCCGTAATCAGAAGAAAGGCGCCAATACCAACGACGTGAGCCGGGTGGAAAAGCAGCCTGAACTGACGCGTATAGATAAACCAGCCCAGGAGCGTCAATGCCTGAAACGCGAGTGGGGGTAAGCCTTTCAGCAAAAAGGCAACGGCCGTGAGGGCATAGGTTGTGAGGTAGAGCAGCCAGTAATTACGCTTGCGGTCGTAATAATACACCAGCATCATGGCCGTATAGGTTGCCAGCGAGAACGTAATTTCCAGCAGCCCCAGCATGGAGTCATAAAGCAGTACCCGGCCATTCGTCAGTGTCATGAGGGTTGCGGCCCAGGCAACCGTTGAGTTAGTGTATTTGCGAACAAAAACAAACATGGTCACCCCGAGTAGTACCAGCGAAACAAGCATGGGAAACCGCAGGGCAAAGGACGAATAATCGCCAAACAGGCGGTAGGAGCCAATAATCAGCCAGTTATACAGGGGCGGTTTGTTGAAGTAGCGTTCGCCATGCAGGGTAGGGGTTATATAATCCCCGGAGAGCATCATTTCCAGAGAAACCAGAGCACGGCGGGCTTCGTCGCCCGTATCGAGCGGCATAAATCCCAGATGCGACACCAGAACAAGGAGCAGGCCAGCGCTGATGAGCAGCGTCCATTGGGGTTCAGACCAGGCATATGCTTTAGAGGCTGTTGGATGAGGAACCATTTAGATGAGGTATATGCGTTCTTATTAGCGTCTCTGAATAACTTTTCGCAGACTCAGCCAGCCACCTACGTTGTTGGTCAGCCATTGGCCCTGGTCGAGGGCCAGGGCCATATTGAGTTGGGAGCCGCCCAGCCAGTTTACAGGCAAAGACAGTTGGGCCATACCCGAAAACTGGGAAAAAGGCGCCCGTGGATCACTCGTGATCGGCCGTCCGAAGTTTCGGCTAAACGAGAGCAGCGCCCGTAGTTGCGTACCGGAAGGCCACTGGCCCAGCAAGCCAAGGTGGCTGACCTGCACGCGATTATTGCTGATGGCCATAAGCCCGTGATTCTTGAACCCTCCTTTTAGGTTGTGCAAATCTTCGCGCGAATCCTGCCAGCGAGTCAGAAAAGGCGTACCAATAACGCGTTGGCGGTGTGTCCACCCATCCACGTACTGGTAGTTGTTGAAGTAGTCATCGGCTCCATTATACAGCCGGCTACCAATCTCAAAATTGAAGTCAGTCTGATTCATGGTGGTCAGAAATTCGGCCGTGACCTGCATAAGCCGGAAGCCTGTGTAGGCGTCGTTTTTCTTGTTTTTCCAGCGAACGCCATACAAACCATCGGGCATATTTTGGAAAGCCACGCCCGACTTATCTTCGAAAGGGTGCTGGTAATACAGATACCAGTTAGCCTGTTCGTTGTCAACTTCGAGAGCGACATCGATGGAGCCCAAGTGATTACCAGCCTGATTGATTAAATCAAAATTGCTATACTGCGTCGGATCGTTGGGGGGCTGCCTGACCAGGATAATATCCTTATACGTATCGAGTGAACTGGGAATTTTTCCATTAACCGTTATCCCGTCCTTATAAACAGTTGATGAACCACCCCATTGGGCTACGTGGGTCATTCCTCCGTACAGGCGCACTCGATTGCGGAAAAGACTGATCCGAACAAACAAAGCTTTCTGGTGCAGAAACGAGTTCTGAATGGAATCGGTATTGCTGAACCAGCCGTGCGCATACATCCCATTTAAGGCAACTACGCCCTTTGTGAATCCCAACGGCACATAGCCACGCGTTCCGAATTGAAGTTTATAGAGCGGCAGGGAATTGCCCGACCAGGCATAGGAGCCCGACGAAAGCAGCGTATCGACGAGCCCAAATACTTCCCGCCGACGGCCCGCGTACAGTTCAAAATTCTTCGTAAACACACTCGCATAGGCCACCGGCAAGATGAGCTGCGAACTGGAACCGACATTCGCGACGCCCTCAACCGACACTTTTGCGTGTAGTCGGCGGGTGTTCTGTAAATCGCCGAATTGCCTTGTCACCCCAAGACGCAGAATACCCGCAGGTCCAGATAAGGGAACCGTTCCATACTGTCGTGAGCGGAACCAGAAGGGCGTTTGCGTAGCGGAGGAGCCAAATCCACCTACTTCAGCCATAAGGCTTTGCTGAGCGGTTACGGTGTCTGGAATGGCCTGTCCGCTCAGGTCATGAGTGAATACTAGAGGTAAGGATAATAAGAGAGGAACGAGTAGTTTGTTAACCATTGAGTAAAGGGCTTGTGTAGCGGCCAGACTGTATCCGGGATCCTGTAAAATGATTTAGTGAAACCGGATCAGGGCTGTTTAGGTAATAACTAGTAATGAACTATTATATTTTTAAAGATAATAATTAGTATCTATATAGTGATTATTATATTGTATTAGTAAAATAAATTATAAAAATGTTAACTAAATTAGGGCAGTCTTATAAATTGGTTTTTTCGCTAAATGAACGTTCATCGCCCTGTTATTTTGTTGAAGAACCAGCTGTTTTAAAAAGTCATACCGGCAACGGCCTGAAAGTTTTTAGTATTATCGCCATAGGCTTTTACCGCTACCCCGCCCGTGAACCCATTCGAAAACCTATACAGTAAGCCATACTTCTGGTAGGTGGCTGGCTTGTACCAAAGTGGGCGTGCTACATTCCAGCCCATGTGGGCCGTAAACGAAAAATGCCCCTGCCAGAATTCGTAACCTGCCAGTAAGGTTCCCTGTCGGTAAGGTTGGTAGCGGCCCGTCCATTGGTTGATTTGCTCCTTAAAATAGTGGTCATCGAGCAGTTCGATACCACCCGATAAAACATGCGTTCGGGTCAAGTGATACCCGCCAATCAGGTTCAGCCCGTACACCGGATAGCCGCGTTCCGGATGTTCTTTAGTCGCTTCCAGTACTTTGACTGAGCCTAAAGCCAGTACGCGGAACATCCAGCGTTTAGCCGGATTGGTTGTACGCCAATCTCGTGGGTCGGGTAAGGTTGACGAGCCCATATAGCGCTGTATACCAATGGCTAAGGCTGGTATGTTCAGGCCCTGGTTCGGAAGGCGAACGCCCGCATTCGATATGTGTTTATAATCAAAACCAGCCAGTAATCGCCAACCTGTTGCGAGGGTATAACGGGCATAAAGTCCCGCGCCGATCAACCCGTTTATGGCCGTTCCAAACGCGCGGTTGCCGGGGTTGGTGTCGACATCATAATGGCGCGATACATAGGCTAGTCCGGCTAAAGCACGGACGGAGAGTCCCCAGCGAGCCCCATGCACCAGGACGGGTTCATAAAAAAGCCCGGCCCCAATCGACTGGCCGAGCGCTGTCGGATTGCGAAACGAATAAGCATTGACAAAAACACCCGACCGAAAAAAGCACTGGCATTGCTCCCACGATTCCCGACGCATGTGCAGGCGGCTGTAACGTAACTCAACACCAACCGGTGTTTGGGTAGAAACCGGTGTGATATGGGTGGATTTATTTAACCCTTGCAGCGCAATCACACCAAGTTCCCGTTCTTCATCTGGTTCATTTATCTGGCCAATTGCCAGCAGCGTGTTGCTGATAACGAGGCAAGCGGTTAAGAGGTATCTCAATTTAGCCATGTAGTGGTGAGTATCCATGCAAGACGGTTAATAGGGTTGAATGGGCTATATTCGTTCAATAAGTTAACTTTTGAAACAAATCAGATAAAATAAGGATGTAAATTAATAAAAACATAAATTTACAGTATGCTTACTAATGGCTGTAAGCCGAAAATGGTCGATACTATGGTTCGTATTTGCCTGTATGTATGCATATGCTGGCTAAGTCAGGAGAAACTTAAAGCCGCTCAGGTCGTGCCACCAGATTCCATAATCACTCAGTCGGCCTACCACTCAGTTAGTGTTCAGGTCGGTACGACAGGCCCCGGCATCTACTACAATCGGTTGCTGAGCCGATCCAATCGACTGACGCTTCGGGTAGGGGGACAGTATTTTGCCTATCGAAAACTTATTCGGGTAGAAGCCGCTACGGATTCGTACATCCACATCAAACCTGATTTAACGATCGGGATTGCCCAGGCCAATGTGAAATGGCATCCGTTTCAACGGAGTTCGTTTTTCATTACGGGCGGGCTCGGCTACACCTGGCATCCGGATATGCGGTTTGTTATAACCGCCGAGAATAAATTGAATCTGGACGGGCTGGAGCTAACCCCCGAGGATGTAGGAACGGTTAATCTTGGTTTTCGCTGGCATCCGATCGTGGGTTACCTCGGTTGGGGATTTGGCCGGAGTATACCCAACAAACGCCTGGGCGTTGGCTTCGAGATGGGTGTGTTTTATATCGGCAAGCCCAGTGTACAACTCGATTATGAGGGTTTTCTGGAAACGACAACCATTGATCAGCAGGTGCCTATCGTAGAGCGTAACTTGTCCAATTACCGCTATCTGCCTTCCATTAACGTAACGCTTTCGTACAAACTCAAGCTTAAATGAGTCGACAGATAAGCCAATCGATCACTCGCTTACGCCCAGATCCTACGTTATGAAAATTCGTTCTCTAGTATGTGGCCTGCTGGTGTTTATGGTCTTTACCGATTCCTGTCATAACCCCCTCGACGGCTTGACTATTGGCCTGAAAGATCCTATAGAGGATGGGGTTGTGGAGTGCCGCTTTTATGATCCGGCAGGGAATCCGTTGCCAACCGATAATCTGGTGAAAATAGCTGGTCCCGCGGCCTCCAGAGTCGTGACAACGTTGAACACGACAAAGTATAAAATCAACAGCGATGGAAATTTATTGCTGGCGGCTTCCCCAACGGCCACGCTTTCTCCGCAAGACCCCTTCCAGTTTACAGTCGTTGTGGAGTCTCCGGATTATTTAGCCGTTGTTCAACCGTTCGTGCTCACGAATGGGAGTCGGCAAACGCGCACGATCCGGCGAATCAATATGCTCAAGCCACCCCGAACGCTCAACGCAGCCCGCACAACGGGAAGCGCTGGCACCGATGGAACGGTTACAGCCAGCCTGAACGTAACGACTACACCACAAAATACCGACGCTGATCGGGCAGCGGTCACCCTGTCGCCGGGAACCAAACTCACCGATCGGAATGGAAATGCTGTAGGGGGCGCTCTAACGCTGGCGGTCATTCATACCAATGCCCGCAACGATGAAGCCACCAGTTACATTCCGGGCGGGGGCGTGATGACGGCTGTCGCAGGTCGGGATGGGGGGGCTGCACCGGGAACGGTGAGGCTCCTGTCTGTGGCTGGTTCGGTAACGATCCAGCTATATAACGACCAGTATGCATTAGCCAGGAGCCTGTTGCCAGCCGCTAGGTGGACAATGGATCTTAATCCGCTTGCCTACAATGTGAGCCAAAATAGGTCCATACAGCCGGGCGATTCGATTCCCTTGTTCAGTTATGATGAGTTCACGAATCGCTGGCAGGAAGAAAAACCGGGCGTCGTGGTCCAGAATCCACAAACGGGCCGGTTGCAGTACCAGGCCGCAGCCGCCAACGCAGCCGCCTACGTCGTTGGCTGGACAGAATCGATCTGTGATGTAGGACCCATTTTTAAGGTAAGCAGCAAGCTGGCTGGTGTGGATGTGAATTACCTCTGCAAGCTGATCGATGTGGCTACCGGCAAGCAGGTCGCTTCCTTTTATGCCAACGTTAACAACGGCTCGCTTATCCGGATCGGGAATCAGTCGAAAAATAAAAAACTGAAGTTGCAGGTATACGACGAAACCGATGCGTGGGGTAAAGGCACTAAAGGCGGCATAATCGCCGAGTCCGGGCCGGGCATCACCTGTGATCAAACCCCGGTGGCGATCAACCTGGCGCCCTTACCGATACCCCCCGTCATGAAACTGGAGTTTTCCTTTTCCTGCCCCGGCGGTACCACGCTGGATGAGTCTCTATTACCGGCACAGATCAGAACCCAGTATAGCGAAGTTGGTCAGGAAAAATGGCATGACCTCATAACGGCTACACGTACCTATCGAAAAGCGACATCGTATAAACTGAAGGTTGGCCGTTCCTACGATTTTCGAGCCAGTACGGATGGCGGTGCCACCTGGCCTCTGCATCAGAATAATTATTTAGTTGACAAGCCCGAATGGACACTCAAAATCCGGGCAGAAATGTACTGCAAATGAAAATCCTCATCCTACGCTTTTCGTCTATTGGCGACATTGTGCTGACAAGTCCCGTGATTCGGTGTTTGCGACAAACCATGGAAGGGGTGGAGATTCACTACTGCACCAAGCGCCGGTATCAGGAACTGATTGCCCACAATCCATACATCGATAAGTGTCATTACCTGGACGACAGTCTGATGCGGTTAGTCGGGCAATTACGGAGCGAACGCTATGATCTGGTCATTGACCTGCACAATAGTTTACGTACCCGCCTGATCAAAAGCATGCTGGCGAAGCGGTCGTTTACCGTCAATAAGATCAATATTCAGAAGTGGCTTTATGTTCGGTTCAAGGCTAATACAATGCCCCCTGTACATATTGTTGATCGCTACATGGATACAATTGCCCCATTGGGGGCCAGCAATGACGGAAAAGGGCTCGACTATTTCATCGCAGCTGAAGACCAGGTGCCCATCAGTCAATTGCCACCGACGCACCAGTCATCCTACGTGGCCTACGCGCTGGGTGGGCAGCACGCCACCAAGCGACTGCCCGTAGAGCGTATGATTGACCTGTGCCGAAAAATAGATAGACCCATTGTGTTGCTGGGCGATCAGCATGACCGCCAGACGGGCGAACTTATCCGGACTGTGCTGGGTGATGACTTGATCTACAATGCCTGCGATTTATTTTCGGTGAATCAGTCGGCTTCGTTGATCGGGGGCGCGCAGATGGTTTATAGCCACGATACAGGGCTCATGCACATTGCCGCAGCGCTCAAAAAACCAATTGTGTCGATTTGGGGGAGCACAACGCCCCAACTAGGCATGTATCCCTACAAAACCCGTCACTTGATTGTGGAGAACAAGGCGCTCAACTGTCGGCCCTGCTCGAAAATAGGCCATGATAAATGTCCGCAGGGGCACTTCAAGTGCATGAATGACTTATCGTTCAGCATTGATCCGGCCTTTGTACGAAGCAATGAACTGCAGGATCAATACTGACCTAGAAGGCTACCCGGACGGATTAGGGAGTTAGTAGCGACGCGTTTCGTAGAGGTTGCGAACGAAGCAGATCATAGTCGGAAAGCGAAAACAACGAGCCCAGTGCCGGTAAATCTTCGGGCCGATGGAGATCACTGCCGATGAAATCTACCCAATTATTTTTAAGGATTCGCTGTGCCTGTGCGCGGACCTTATTGCCGTACCGACCGGTTAAGGACAGCCAGTTGAGCTGAAATAAACAGCCAACATCACGTATACGGGCTAACGAAGCGTCATCGCCGTGATAATAGGTATAGCGTTCCGGATGAGCCAGCACCGGCGTGTAGCCGCGGGTTTGAATACGGAATAAAACATCTTCCAGTTGTTGTGGTGCAGCCGCCCAGCCTGTTTCAACAAGCAGATAACGCTCGGCGCCAAACGTGAGCAGGTCATCGTTGTTGAGCAGATCCGGAAAGAACTCATCGAGCATGTATTCGGCGGCCACGTCAATCTGAATCGGTAAGTCGTTGGCATCGGCCAAAGCCTGCAATTGCGCCTGGCCTTCCCGTAACAGAGCGGAGGAGTTAGGGTACCAGTCGCGGCTAACGTGTGGAGTCGTAATAATCCGTTCAATGCCCCATCCCATCATTTGCCGTAAACAAATAAGTGTTTGTTCTGGATCTTTGACTCCATCGTCAACCGCAGGGAGTAAGTGCGAATGCATATCTACCTTCCAGAAACAAGCCTCCTCTGTTGATCCCAGGTCGTTACCTGAAGTCGGAATAAACCGTTTCTTAAATCGTTCCCAAGCGTTCATAGTTGCGTAATGTCCCCAAATTTACTAAATCAGTTGGCTAACAAAAAACAGGATGAATGGAACCCACTCTCTTCGACGTCCCGAACGGTTCGCCTGCAGATGGGCGCGTTAGACCGAAAAGGCGCTAAATACGTCATTTGAATTGCTTTATGCCTTATCGCTTCGGTCGTCGTGCTGACTATTATTTGTTATTCGGCTTTAATTTTGTTTTAATTCCAACTTAATGACTTATAAAGGCTTCGTCCAGCTAGACCGCAGGTTCGAAAGAGCGAAAAGCCAGCCTGGTTGTGCAGATTGGCCTATATTCAGTGGAAAAACGTAGTGTAACAGGCATAATGAGAATGACCTGAGGGGAACTGCTCATGGGCTATCGATTAAAACAATTAATGCTGGTTAGGGTTCTTTATAGGAGTATTCCGATAGGCTAACGGCCATTGGAACATACATCAACAAGCCTTACTTTCTCCCAACGCCATGAAACAATTGCTAACCATAGTGGCCTTGCTTTTACTGGGTGTATCGGCAATGGCACAAACGAAACCAGCAACGGCTACGCCACCATCCGTTGTGTCGGTTATTGAAGGGGTGTCGGGGAAGCGCTTTCTGCCTGATACAGCCTATGCAGCTCTTTCGGATGAAGACGAAGCCCTGATTGCCAAGGAACCCCTGGCCAACTGGGGACTGCTACAGGAGTCCAGCCGGTACATCAGTTACTCTAATCTGGTCATTGGCACCCGCTCTTACCAGTTGTTGATTGCTAAGTCGCCGAAAGAAGAGTTTCCCGTAGCGACCCTGATGCGGTATACAACGCCTAAATCGAAGCCAGAGCCAATTGCCCGAGGCACCCTGAAGCCAAAGGTTGACGATAAAGCCAAGTAAAGCTTTCTGTTTATCTAACCGTTGCAACCGGCGGTCAGGAAATAATAAGAGCGCCCCGACGTGAAGATCGATCGTCTGGGCGCTCTTGTCGTAAAAAGTAAACAGGCTGAACCGTCCCGAAAGATGATTCAGTGTTCAGTACAGCTAAGTTAAGTCAGTTGGCGTTTTTAGTCTGCCTGCGATTCAAAAATAGCCATGGCTTTATCAATCGTTTCGTCGTCGACGCCATCAATCGTTAGTTCATTATCGTTTTCTACATTACTAACAATGGTAACGGTGTCCATGTCCAGGCCAGGGTCGGCCAGAAACAGCGCAGCGCGAAAGCGTTCTTCGATCCGGCGGTTCAACGCGTCGTTGATGTCGTGAGTAAGCGCGTTTGCTAGTTGGGCTTCGTCTTTATTACTGATCATTCGCAAAGGTTTTTTTATGGTCGTTTTGGTGATAAAGTTAACGAAACAAAGCTACAGACCAAACAGACTGACCTGGTTTTACAATAAGATAATGGCGCGTCCGATAGAGCGTTCAGGTGGTATGGGCCGACAACCAAATGGCCTGTGTGTCAGACTAGCCGAGCGCTTCGTCTGCCACACAGGCTGTAAACTGGATAAAGACAGGGGTAAGTAAACGGTGGCGTTTAGGCCATGTGATAAACTCTTGGCTCGGTAACTGACTGCTCTTGATTTAATTCTTTCAGGACGGCCCGTGCAAAGGCCAGCCGATCTGATTTCCGGTACTGCTCTATATGCAGCGCTCCCGATGGGGGCGTAAAATGCTGGTTGACCCGCTGACAGGCGGCCCACAATTCAGGATGCAATTTGATTTTATTCTGACGGATGGGTGTATCCGCGCCGAACCAAAGATTTTTGATGTTATCTACCGTTGATTTCATATCAATAGACTATAGTATGAAGCCAAACCCGGTTAAATGACTAATGTTTCAGAAAATTCTGTTTCTTAATAGAACCTTAATCACTTTATACGGTCTTCTGCTCCTGGCTATATAGTTTTATTTTTCTAACTCCTTAGACGGTAAATAAGTGACAAAGCCACGTTAGCTACTGATTAATTTATGATTAATGAGGAAAAAATTAGCAAAAAAGTAATAAAAGAGCCAGAGCCAAAGTAGTTTTTATTAATTAGTATATTTTAGTTGTACGATATTGCAGGTATCACCTTATAAAGCTATCCATCACCGTAAAAGCTGTATAAGCTGATACCCTAACATTGCTCTGCTTTGCTATGGAACGATTTGACGAGTTTGAAAGCACTTTGTTTCGTCCCCCTTCTGATGAAAATACCACCATCTGGCGCTACATGGATTTCACCCGGTTTATGGCTTTACTCAATTCGGGAAGTCTGCATCTGACAAGGTGTGATCAATTCGATGATCATTTTGAAGGGTCGGCACGGCAGCACGACAGTCGGGCGCGGCTGGACGAGTACCGAAATGAATTTGCAAACAAAAATACCTACAGCGCCGGGGAATTACCGGCCATATTGGGAAGGCTATGGAGAAAATACCAGCGCCAGTATGTATACATAAACTGCTGGCACATCAGTGCCTGTGAGTCGGCGGCCATGTGGCGATTGTATGCGCAATCAGATGATACCATTGCCATTCAAACGACGTATACGAAATTAAGACAGGCATTGCCCCCCAGTTTTCATATTGGGGAAGTCAATTACGTTGATCATCAAACCTACATCAACGAAGCCAAAGAAGGATTTTTCAACAGCATGTATAAACGAAAATCCTTTGCCCATGAACGGGAGCTTCGTATTTGTTACATCGATACCTATGAGTTTCAGCAGGATAGCAAAGACCCAAATGCGTTTATTTTAAATGACTCAACGCGGGTGTTCGAGACGGTGGCTGTTGATTTGCAGGCCCTGATTGAATCGGTTCGTATAGCGCCGGAGGCACCGAACTGGTTTGTTAAACTGGTTCGGGATTCAACCATTCGGTTTGGATACGATTTTTGCGTTCGCCAGTCGAGTCTCAGTGAGTACCCGTTTACGTAGGTTCCGGACCGAAGAGCCACCGTCCTGGTGTGAGAAATCATTCGGCGCCCAATCGGATACCGTATAAAAATAATCTCTATTAAAAATAAAAGCCAATACGCCATTGGGAGTTCGAATAGGGCAATTGAATTGATCATACCCAAGGTGACCATAGCCAGACTAACTCGGTCTAAATCAGTGGTTGAATTAATTTGATGGTGCTTTAAGCCCGGCTACCCTGATGTGGTCGGGCTTTTTTGTTCTCGTAACTCAACCAGTCTCGTTGATGAGCGAATCGATTAAAAAATTGACCGCAGAGTCACAGAGGTTTAACAGCCTACTTGCCTCCTCCATAAACCTTTGTGGCTCTGTGGTTAAAAGTAGTGTCTGTCGCCTACATCGTCCGGTTGACGTATGATCAATTCAACCGGAATGCCGCCATTATTCGCCTTAACTCACTGGTAGCCTGGTCCGGAAAGGGGGCTAAGCCAGCTTAAAAACGCTTGGTCTGCTGTGATTCACTACTCAGTACAGCCAGGTCGATGATTCGGGCAAGTTGCCAGATATCGGTCGGGCTTATAGCGGGCTCAGCATTGTTTACGATTGCCTCATACAGGTTATCGTAAAAAGGCATATAGTTACCCCGTTCGCTGGTGATCGACTCGGCCCGTCCATCCCGGTAAAGCGTTCCCCACCGATCATCTGGTTCTGTGCCCCAGCTAGTTTTGTCATTGGGCAATTGGTCAAGGCGAAGCCGTTCTTCCTGCGGATCTAATCCACTTTTCAGGAAGGAGCCATCCGTACCGTGCAGGCTGTAGCGCAATTGATTGTGATAAACCAATAGGCTGGATTTCAGACGAACCACCTTATCTGAATAGCCCAGTTTTATGTCAAAATAATCGTTGATGAGGCTATCGGGGCGAATGATCCGGATGGTGGCCTCTACCGTGTCGGGTTTGCCAAAGAGATGCAGCGCCTGATCGAGCAGATGCGGCCCCAAGTTATAGAGATTGCCGCGCCCGGCACCCGGTTGCTCTTTCCAGCTATGCGCCCGTAAATTCACGGGTGAATAACGGTCATAACGGCTTTCGAACTCAACCAGATTACCTAAAGCGCCCTCGGCGAGTAATCGTTTAATGGTTAAAAAGTCAGAATCCCACCGGCGATTTTGGTACGCCGTAACCACACGGCCTTGTTGCCGGGCCAGTTCCAGAAGTTGGCGGGCCTCCTGTTCCGAAAGCGCAAACGGCTTCTCGATAACCACATGTTTTTTGTGTTCCAATGCCCGGCGAGCATAATCGACGTGGGTTTCGTTGGGTGTACAGATAAAAACCAGGTCGATGGACGGATCTGCAAACAACTCCTCCGCTGTAGCAACCCATTCAATTGCGGTATCGAAGGCATGAACAGCTTCGGGCCGACTGCTGGCGATTTTCTTTAGACGAAAGCGCGGATTGACCGATAAAAACGGCGCGTGGAAATACCGTCCGGACAAACCGAACCCCACCAAACCAACCTGAATAATGGTAGACATAGCCAACGAAGTAAGGATCAGAGAATAGAGCACAAAGGTAAGATTTGCTGGTATATCAGCGTTGTTATAACGTACTGGTAACCCAACTCAACGACTGATGAAACAAATTCTGATTGCAATGGTGGCGCTAATGGCCCTGGCCTCCTGCGAAGGCGGCTCCTTCAAAAAAAAGAACTGCAAAGAGTGTGAGACATTGACATACGGTAAAGCGGGACTTGTCAACACGAACCGGCAGCAGGTTTGTGGCGATGATGAAATAGCTGCTTACACGATTGCCAACTCAACGAATAACAGCAGCCTGACGGTTACCACAACCTGCAAATAACTATCTGGTAGTCAATTGATTGGTCGAAAAAGTTCTGCCAATAAGGAGTGGACGCGTTAAACACGGCGCAACGGGCAAGAGGAGGTAAGGGGTAACTGTTTATAAACAAAACAACCGCTATCTAGAAGACAGCGGCTGTCAGTACCCCACCTTAAATTATACTACACAAGTGCAATACAATCGTGGAGTGGGCTTGTTCATATGGCTGTTGATAGTGAGGAAATGGGGATAAAACCAGTCAGGAACTGCTTGAGAAACTAACTCGCTCAAGCAGTTCCTGAATTAGTCTAAAGTGGGACTTAAATAAATATTTAGTTTCAATATTAATTATTCGGTATACATTTAATTTATATAATATTTAGTTTTGTTTTCATGAATGAGAACACAAACGACGTAATTGCTTATTTCTCCGGCCTTGTCCTGCCGGAAACTCCATTTCGAATCACCAAACAAACGGCGACGTCCAATCTGCATAAGTGTGTTGCCCTGTCGATGGAACTGGCTAAAGCTGGTAATAAGACGAGTTTGATTAAGCTCAAACGAATTCGGGAGCTTCTGGAGAAGCATTCAACGGACTTCTGTCGGAATATGAATGTACACTGATCTGTAGGAACCTGCCGTTCGTCTGTACTAAAACCAGGCTTATCTGTGGGCTGTTGAGCGCCATTGATTGATTTACAGGTAGCCTGTTAATTACCTGTGAGGCTCACTTATATAGAAGTGACTAAGGCCTTTTTGCAAGTAAAACCTGGCTATAGTTGGCAGCGCAGTGTCATTACTAGCAAGGGCGCCATGGCTCCCCATACCCTAGTCAGGTAAACATCTGCATGGTTCCACCTGTTTATCGGTTAATTAATCAATCAACAGTATGAAACCAATCAAATCAATCGGCCATATTTTCTTAATGGTTGTGGCGCTAAGTTCATGTACGCCCAAAATGACTTTCCTCAATTCCACGATTGCTCCGGCAGCGACAGGAGGTATAACGGTAAAAAAAGATAAGAATAATAATTATATCCTGAATGTAAGCGTCATGAATCTGGCTGAGCCAAAGCAGCTTACGCCACCCAAAGAAACGTATGTCGTCTGGATGGAATCGGATGAGAACTCCGTGAAGAAGTTAGGTCAGATTGCTCCACGGTCAAAGGCACTCAAAGGGGAGTTGAGGACGACATCGACCGATAAGCCCAAAGAGGTTTATATTACGGCCGAAAACGACGCCAACATTACGTATCCAAACGGGGATATTATCTTAACGACGAAGCGGTAAGTTAACGCACAAGCTGGGGCTGCCCTGACTCTGAAATTGTGATCGCAGAAGCCAGCAAGCCCGTTGGTGTCTATGTGCAAATAAGTAGATTACTAGGTGGGTACAGGAAGGTGTTTACTTAGGTAAGCTTGATTTTTAAGGATTATATCCAAAAGATCAAGCTTACCTTTTTTTATGAAACGATTCCTCTCCTTATTCGTCTTTTTTGAACTGGTCACGATCTGGACATTCGCTCAGGTGAACGTTCAGAAATTACTGAC
This sequence comes from Spirosoma horti, assembly GCF_054776595.1. Taxonomy (NCBI): domain Bacteria; kingdom Pseudomonadati; phylum Bacteroidota; class Cytophagia; order Cytophagales; family Cytophagaceae; genus Spirosoma; species Spirosoma horti. The sequence continues at coordinate 44,915 of NZ_BAAHBQ010000007.1, read as the reverse complement.
CGAAAACCGCGTCGATCCAATTGGCATCGATGTATCGATGCCGCGTCTGAGCTGGCAACTCACATCGGCCAGACAAAACGTTCGGCAAACGGCTTATGAAGTCCGGGTTGGTACCGATGCGGCTTCCCTTGCCAAAGGTACGATCTGGCAATCTGGTCGTGTGTCGTCGGATCAATCGGTGCACGTCCCTTATGCCGGACCGGCCCTGCAACCTGGTCAGCACTATGTTTGGCAGGTGCGTGTCTGGGATAACACAACCACAAAACCATCGGCCTGGAGCAGCCCGGCCCATTGGCAAACGGGGCTACTGACAGGGGCTAACTGGAAAGCCAGCTGGATTCAGCCCAGCTTTGCAGAAGACACGATAAATCAGCCCAGCCCCATGCTCCGGAAGGTGTTTGCGGCTCCCAAAAAAGTGAAATCGGCCACGCTGTTCATGACCGCACATGGCCTCTATGAAGCACAGATCAACGGAAAGCGTGTTGGCGATGCCTTTCTGACGCCCGGCTGGACAAGCTACAACAGCCACCTCCAATACCAGACTTATGACGTAACCAACTTGCTGGTGACCGGCCAGAATGCCATCGGCGTAACACTCGCCAGTGGTTGGTACCGGGGGCGGCTTGCCTGGCAGAATCAGCGGAACATATACGGCAAAGATCTGGCGCTGCTTGGCCAACTGGCTATTACGTATACCGATGGCAGTACGGAAATGATTCTGACGGATGAAAGCTGGAAATCATCGACGGGCGCTATTCGCATGTCCGAGATCTACGACGGCGAAATCAGCGATTCACGGCTTGAACAGCAAGGCTGGGCAACCACCGGTTTTGCCGATGCGAACTGGTCGGGAGTAACAACCAAACCGTTTGGCTATACGAACCTGGTTGCGGCTTATAATGAGCCTATTCGTAAGCACGAAACCCGTCAGCCAGTGAAGGTACTGACCACGCCAAAGGGCGAAACGGTCCTGGATTTCGGCCAGAATATGGTGGGCTGGGTGAAGTTTCGGGCGACTGGCAAGGCGGGGGATAAGGTCGTACTTTCGCACGTTGAAATGCTCGACAAATTTGGCAATCCGTATTTCGAAAACCTGCGGACGGCCAAAGCTCAGGCCACTTACCTGCTCAAAGGTGGAACGGAAACGCTCGAACCGCACTTTACCTTTTTCGGCTTTCGTTACGTGCGTGTTGAAGGACTGACCGGCCCGGTTAATCCTGCCGATTTCACGGCAATAGCCCTGTATTCGGACATGCCGAAAACCGGCGACTTTACTACTTCCAACGCGCTGGTTAATCAGTTGCAAAGCAACATTCAATGGGGCCAGCGGGGTAATTTCCTCGATGTACCAACCGACTGCCCACAGCGCGACGAGCGACTGGGCTGGACGGGTGATGCCGAAGTATTTTCGCGAACGGCGGCTTTCAATTTTGGCGTCAATAATTTCTTTGCAAAATGGCTCAAAGACGTCGCGGCCGACCAGTTTGCCAATGGAGCTGTTCCTTTTGTTATCCCCGATGTACTCACCAAAACGGGTGCTTTCGGCCAAACCCCCATGGGGGCAGCTGGCTGGTCGGATGCGAGCATTATCATTCCCTGGAATATGTACGTATCGTATGGTGACCGGCGCATTCTGGAGCAACAATATGCCAGTATGAAAGCCTACGAAGGCTATATGGAAAGCGTGGCCAAAGACAATCTTTGGAGCGAAGGGTTCCAGTTCGGCGACTGGCTCTCCTTTGTCGATACCGAAGGCAGTCCGGCTTTTGAAGCCAAATCGGCCTTTACAGATGTGCATCTAGTCGCCCAGTGTTTCTACGCATACAACACAGACCTGATGCGGAAAGCCGCTGCTTTGCTGGGTAAAACCGAAGAGGCAACCCACTACGCGACGCTATTGGAGCGCATCAAAACGGCCTTTCAAAACGCGTATATGACACCAAACGGCCGCCTGATCTCCGATACGCAAACCGCCTATGTGCTGGCGTTGCAGTTCGATATGCTCCCCGAAACGCTGCGTCCGCAGGCAGTTGGCCGCCTGGTCGAGAACATCAAAAAATACAAAAACCACCTGACAACGGGTTTTCTAGGAACGCCCTTTTTGTGTCCGGTACTTAGCCGTTTCGGCCGTACCGACGTTGCCTATGATCTGCTCCTGCAGGAAACCTATCCATCCTGGCTATACCCGGTAAAAATGGGAGCTACAACCATCTGGGAGCGCTGGGATTCGATGAAGCCCGACAGCACCTTCCAGAGTCCGTCGATGACCTCCTTCAACCACTATGCTTACGGGGCCGTTGGCGACTGGATGTACCGGACCATTACGGGTATCGACACCGATGAAGCAGGCCCGGGTTATAAGCACAGCATCATTAAACCTCAGCCGGGTGGAAAATTGACCTCCGCCAGCGCCAGTCTGCAAACGTATTACGGCACTCTCCGCTCGACCTGGAAGACCGAAGCCGGTAAACTAACCCTAACCGTTGAGGTACCCGCCAACACAACGGCCACGATCTATGTACCCGCCAGCAGTGCAGCGGCTGTTCAGGAAGGAGGGAAGGCACTGGCAGCGTCAGGTTTAACCGTAGCCGGTACTGAGCCCGGTTATGTAGTACTGAAGACTGGCTCAGGCGTTTACACGTTCACTACCGGAGCTAGGTAATTCCCCGATATCAATAGTGAGGTCCGTAACCTTATAATTTATACGGAAAATATGGAAACAATAGGTTTGTAATTGTTTAATTTCGTTCTCATCGCTTCTACATTTCTGGGGAATATCGGCCCCAGGTAAATGAATGTATTTTAGTTGCATAAGCATTTAAAGTGAGTTTTTTTGGTCCTAGTCCTGCTTTATAAGCCGGTAGGTTACACTGGCATGATTTTAATGGTTGTAAGTGTAGTCCATTGCGTTAATTCCGGCGCAACAGGACACACTCACCCTACCATTATACCTACGCTCCTGCTTGCATGAACCTTTCCGATCAGACAGAAATGCGCTTAGTAAGGGCCTTGCTGGACCCTACTTCCACCTCTTTTGCGTTGCTTTATGACGCCTACTCGCCAGCACTGTATGGGGTTTTACTGCGTCTGGTTCACGACCAGGCCCGAGCCGAAGATTTGCTTCAGGATGCCTTTATCAAAATCTGGTCAAATAGAGAGCACTTCGATCCCAAACAGGGTCGTCTGTTCACCTGGCTATTAACCATTACGAGACATGTAGCGCTGGATGAGTTACGGGCCCAGAAGGTTCGGACGGCTGCCAGCACCTACATGTACGACCGTTCGGATAAAGAGGTAAGGCCCGCCCTACCCGAAGGTAAAGTAGATCGGGCACTATTGAGCCATCTGGCACCTAAGTATCAAGCTGTTGTAGAGCTGATGTATTACCGGGATTATACGAGTCTGGAGGCCGCAGAGAAATTGGAATTACCTTTGGGTACTGTTAAGACACGAGTTCGAAAAGCGATCCAGGAGCTTCGTTCACACTTCAGAAATGATATCTATCATTACCAGGCAAGTTAATACTTTCGGGAAGGTCATAGGAGTACCCCATAGTTTGTTGAGCCACTGAGCAATACTACTTTCTTCTCTTTTTACAAATCTATTTATAACCAGTTGTCGTAGATGGAGACAAAGTAGTAAACTAAATCTCAACGATTATGAAAACGCTAGCTAATTTGTTTACCCAATTTGATCGCCTGGATACGTCAATCAATCGGTGGCTGGTCGTCAACAGCATCGTTATTCTACGCGTGTGTTTAGGTATTGTCTTTTTAGGCTTCGGCTTTCTTAAGTTTTTTCCTGGCATCAGTCCTATTGAGGATTTAGCTACCCGGACGACGGTTGTGTTAACACTGGGGCAGGTAACGGGGCATGCGGCTATGGATCTGGTTGCTGGCCTGGAATGCATCATCGGCATATGCTTCATTAGTGGGCGCTTTCTTCGGGTAGGTGTGTGGCTGATGGCCGCTCAGATGATTGGGGCTATGTCTCCGTTAGTATTTTTTCCGGCTGAACTGTTCCCTGGCCCGCTACACGCGCCCTCCCTGGCTGCTCAGTATATTCTGAAAGACATTATCCTGATCGCTGCTGGCATGGTGATCGCATCTACCTGGACCGGAGCCCGTCTGGTAGCCGAGCCAACGAGCCTGGCCAGTAGTTTAGGCAAACGATTACCCAAAGTTTACCGACCCGTAGAGACAGTTACTGCTGTTGCCTAGACCGTAAAAGATAACAGGTCCAGGAACCGGTAAGTATCTACTTGAAGGGCAGTTTTATAAGAGTTAGTTACGGATACATTGCCTGGCGAACAAACGCGATCATCGGCTAAGAGAGAAAGACCAGACAAGTTGATAACCAGTCAGCGTTCGTACGGGTGAAGCTTGGATTCTTCACCCGTACGAACGCTGACTGGTTAATAGGCCATTACTTAATAAGTAGTAAGTATATATATTAGTTATGGTTGTTTTTATTTAGATAACAAAAAGTATATATATATTCGTAACTTTATTATCTAATGTCTACTCAACTTCTTCATAAATCCGCCCGATCAATTACCTTATACAGATTCTTTACCAGTGTCGTATAACCACTTTACTGACTTCGTCCGGTTTGCGAATAATTCTGAGAACCGCTTGAGTCGGCAGCGAAAGCTAGCCGACAGTGTCGCATTTTTAATCCTTTGGGGCGTACTACTGCCGCTGCTCCTGATAGGCATGGGTATGCCGTTGGCACAAGCCCAGGAACAACCCCTTGCCCGCCAGGGAGTTCTCGATCTGAGAACTGTAGATTTCACCCGGCAGTATGTTGAGTTGACGGGTGAGTGGAAATGGTACTGGCATCAGCTTCGGTTGCCCGGCCAACCCGAATCAAGAGCTGAATACATTACTCTTCCCCGACTTTGGGCCAACAGCACATGGCAGCAGAAAACCCTTCCCGGACAGGGTTTTGCCACTTATAGCCTGACAATTTTATTGCCCTCCAGATCCGTGCCGCTCAACCTGGAAGTGCCCGATTACAACACCGCCTACCGGCTGTTCATAAATGGAAAGGAAGCCGCCCATAATGGAAATCCCACGACAAGTCCGGAGACTACGAAACCCCATTGGTCTACTCAGCTGGTTTCCTTACATGCAACGGGCGATACGGTCACGCTTTTATTACAACTGGCTAATTTCCAGCACGCCAAAGGAGGAGTTACTAAATCAATGGTTCTGGGCGAGTCGGGAAAACTGGATTCAAAGCTAGCCATAGAGCAGGCCATGTCCGTTTTTTTGACCGGCTTTGTCCTGATGAGCGGCTTGTTCTTTCTGGGCTTATTCGCGTTTAGCTTCATGGACCGGCCCATGTTGTATTATGGCTTGTTTTGCCTTACCTACAGCTACCGCTTGATCGGAACGGATCATTATGTCCTCCACACGCTGTTTCCCAATATACCCTGGGCCATTAGTGTCCGGCTGGAGTATATTACCTTATACCTGGGTATAGGGCTTTTTACTGCTTATTCTAAAGCCCTGTACCCCAAGGACGTACACCCGACGATCATCAAAGTCATGATCTGGATTTGTTTTGCCTTCGCAGCAACCGTCCTGGTGTTACCGCCCATCCAGTTTAGTCGGCTGATGGACCCGTTCCTGGGGTTGATGGTTTGGTATATCGGCTACGCGCTCTATGTGTACTGGAAAGCGTTTCGACACCGTAGGCCCGGCTCCCGCTTCTCACTCATGAGCACCGGCCTGTTGTTGACCGTCTTTAGCCTGATTCTTAGTCAATATTTTGGGTTAATATCTCCGCTGATGATCGAGCTGTTTGTCGGTTATCTGGGCTTTTTCTTTCTGCAATCGCTGGTGCTGGCGTTTCGTTTTGCCCATGCCCTGAATGAGGCACGGTACACAGAAAAACAATTTCTGGCCAATATGAGCCATGAGATCCGGACGCCCCTCAACGCTATACTCGGCTTTTCGGAAATGCTGGAAACGGCCCCTCTGAACGGAGAGCAAAAGGAGTCTCTTCACTATATCCGGACGGCGGGTAAAAACCTGCTGACCATTGTTAATGATATTCTGGATATTGCCAAGATCGAAGCGGGTATGTTGCCGCTGGAGTCCATTCCCTTCAGCCTTAATTTGTTGGTCGATTCGATTCGAACCATGATCCTGCCAGTAGCGACCGATAAAAATCTGTCGCTGGTGGTAGAAACCGATCCAACGCTGCCTGCCGTCGTTCTGGGCGATCCAACCCGGCTAACGCAGATCTTGCTGAATCTGCTCAGCAATGCCATTAAGTTTACAAAATACGGGCAGGTAACCGTCCGGATCGACAAGGTCGGGGAAACAGATGATTCGGTCCGCGTCCGTTTCAGTGTGCAGGATACGGGAATCGGTATGGCCCCCAACATATTGCCCCACATTTTTGACCGATTTCGACAGGCCAATGACTTTACGACCCGGTATTATGGCGGAACGGGTCTGGGTCTTAGTATTGTAAAATCCCTTACTGAGATGCAGGGTGGTTGGGTACGGGTGTCGAGTGTGCCGGAGGAAGGCTCGTGCTTTACCCTCGAAATACCTTATAAATTGGCCACAGACGTGCAGGAGCCCACCGTCGACTTATCCATGGAACCTTTGTCTCCTGATGGCCATAAAGTCAGAATTCTGGTGGTAGAAGATAACCTGATCAATCAGAAACTGGCGCTACAGGTACTCAAACGGTTGGGCTACCTGGCCCAGATTGCTGAAAACGGACAGCAGGCGCTCGATTACTTACAGACGGGGACGTATGATGTAGTGTTGATGGATATTCAAATGCCCGTTATGGATGGGTATACCGCTACCCGCCAGATTCGAACGACGCTGCAAAGCAACGTACCCATTATTGCCATGACGGCTCATGCACTGGCCAGTGAACGGGAGCAGTGCCTGCAGGCGGGCATGAATGATTTTATTCCCAAACCCTTCCAGATCGAAGAGTTACAGCGGGTAATGCGGAAATATACTCCATCTCCTGGAAAGGCTATTGTACCGGAGGGGGCCAAAGCGTCGATAAAGCCACCGGCTGGTTTCTCGATTGAGCCCTTACTGCGTTCTGTGGATAACGATGTTGCTTTTGCTGCTGAACTAGTCGACCTGTTCCTGCAACAGACACCCGCCGAACTGGACCAGATTACGCAGTTCCATTCCGAACGTAACATAGCGGCTATTGGCTCACTGATTCATACCCAGAAGGTGCCTATTCGTACATTTGGCCTGACGCCTATCAGTCTGTTGATTGAGACCCTGGAAAAGCAGATAGCAGCTCATAAAGACTCACCCGAGATAGACACCTTGATTGGCCAGTATGTGTCGATGCTTAAAAATGAGCTACCGGCCATGCAGGTTGCTTTAGCGACGATGCAAAAAGATATAGTGACCGACTGACCAGATTGATGCGGTAAAACAGGGTTATTACTCATTCAGCCTGGTTATGTTACGGAGTCCTATCAGTAACTGTATGTTTAATTGTTAATCTGTTTACCGAATGAGTGAGGCTTTAAGTAATTCGTCCACCCCGCAACCCGTGCCCCCAGCCAACAGAAAGCCCCTGCTGGGCATGTCCTTCCTGGTTGTGGAGGATTATCCATTAAATATTCTGTTTGCCAGGCGGTTGCTGGAGGGGTGGGGTGGGCACATCGATGTTGCCACCAATGGGCAGCAAGCTCTGGAAATGCTGGACCCAGGCAGGCATACGATGGTATTGATGGACCTGCAGATGCCGGTTATGGACGGTTATGAGTCGGCAAGACGGATGCGGGAACGGGGCGAAACCCTGCCCATTATCGCCCTAACGGCGGATACAACAGTAGACATCGAGAACCAGGTTCAGGCAAACGGGCTGAATGATATCCTGACGAAGCCGCTCCAGGCTGATCGTCTGCTAAAACTCATTATGTCCTATCAATCACCGGGAACAAAATAGACATAGCCTACCATGAGTCCTGTGCATGAAGCTTTGCTTAATCGGATAAGCACCAGCTTCATGCACAGAGATCGTCGACTTACAGCAGTTTGTCTGGGGTTATAGGTAACTCCCGGATGCGTTTGCCCGTGGCATTGAAAATGGCGTTGGCAACGGCGGCTGCTACGCCAACAATACCGACTTCGCCAATGCCTTTCACGCCTAATTTGTTGGAAAGGGTATCTTCTTCGCGGATGAAGATGGCTTCCATCGTACCAATATCCAGGTTGGCCGGTACGTGATAATCGGCCAATGAACGCGTGACAAAGTTACCCCAGCGCGGATCAACGATTGATTCTTCGGTGAGCGCCATACCGATTCCCCAGATATTTCCGCCAATGATCTGCGAACGGGCCGTTTTGGGATTCAGGATTTTGCCCGCGCCCGTAACGGCCAGAAAGCGGGAAACCCTGACCATACCCGTCCATTTATTGACCCGTACTTCCGCAAAATTGGCGTTGAAGCTATGCGCTGAGTAGTCTTCGGCATTGTCAGGCGCTTTCGACTCCACGCGAGTTTGATACGTGCTGACCTTTTCGGAAATCATCAACTGAGAAGCCGTAGGGCGGGCGAAATACTGTTTGCCTGATCGGGCGATCAGCTCATCAGTAATCTTTATGCAGGCATCATTGACCACATTGGCATAACTGGTTGCGCCCACTGAACCCACCGAACCAGCGGCTGGCGGCAAATCGGAGTCGCCGATCTTGACGCTTATTTTCGACAAGGGCAGGTCCAGCGCATCGGCAGCCGTTTGGGCCAGAATGGTGTATGTTCCCGTTCCCAGGTCGGCAGCCGCCAGTTCGACACTTGCCGTAATGTCGCTCCCTTCCCGTTTTAGTTTCACGATGGCGGAGCTTGGTCGCTGGTGAGCCGGGTAGGTTCCGCAGGCTACGCCGTAACCAATCAGGTAATCGCCCTGCTGGTTCTGGCGGGGCTCCGGCTTCCGTTTTTCCCACCCAAAAGCTTTCGCGCCTTCTTTCAGGCATTCAACCGCTTTGCGCGAAGACCAGGGCTTGCCGCTGGACGGATCGCGTTCCGGCTCGTTTTTCAGGCGCAGCTCGATAGGGTCCATCTTTAGCTTATAGGCCAGTTCATCCATCGCCGATTCAAGCGCGAAGCTTCCCGTCGATTTCCCCGGACCGCGCGTGTAGGTCGGCAAAATCAGGTTCATCGGCACAACCCGGTAGCTGATGAGCGAGTTGGGGACGTCGTACATAACTTTCGAGCAATCTCCGCAAGGCTCCACAAACTCATCGTTTATGGCAGCGTGCGTCGTGATCTGATGCGAGAGCGCGGTCAATTTGCCATCTTTCGTAGCGGCCAGGCTCACTTTCTGAAAATTTCGTTGCCGCAGCCCGACTGAATTGACCATTTGCTGACGGGTAAGGGCCAGCTTTACGGGCCGATTGACGGCCTTTGCCGCAACGGCAGCCAGCACCAGATTTGCCCACTGACCACCTTTGGAACCAAATCCGCCCCCGATATACGGCGAAACGATCCGAACGTTTTCGGGTTTGATGCCCAGCGTGGCGGCCGCTGCACTTTGAGCTCCGTTGACAATTTGCGAGCTATTGTACAAGGTCACATGGTCGCCGTTCCATTCGGCAATCGTAGCGTGGGGTTCCAGCGGATGATGGTGTTCGATTGGTGTCGCGTACACTTCTTCAACCTTGTAATCGGCCGAGTTCAGGGCCGACTGGGTATCTCCCCGTTTTTCTTCTTTGGGGTCTTTGGCGGGTACAGCCTGTTTCGCCAGCTTGTCAAAGTCGACATTTGGCGTTGACTTCGTGTAGTTTACATTAATCAGATGCGACGCATGCCGGGCCTGTTCGAACGTTTCGGCAACGACCAGACCAATATGCTGTCCATAAAACTCGATGGTTGGGCTCTGGAGCATGGCACCGCCCCGAAGGCCACCCTTCACGTTGAGTTTCGGAGCATTCATGTGGGTGATTACAGCCAGAACGCCCGGCGCTTTTTCGGCCTCCGTCACGTCCATAGACGCAATGGATCCGGCTGCAATCGTGCTCTTGAACAGAACGGCATAGGCAACGTTCTTCACGGGATGATCGGTCGAGTAATCGGCTTTGCCAGTCACTTTCAGAATCCCATCTATACGGCTGACCGGCGTGCCGGTTAGTTTGTTTCTTTCCTGCATGGCAATGATTTTTTACGGACGTTAGGCCTTATTGCCTTCCAGGGCGAGTTGGAGAGCGTTCACAATACTCCGGTTGCCTAAGTCAACTTTGAATTTGTTATGAGCCAACGGCTTCGCATTCGCCATTTCGGCATCGGCTGCCAACTTGAAATTCGCTTCTGTCGCTTCTTTGCCAACCAGCATTTTTTCAGCGGTAAACGCTCGCCAGGGTTTGTGGGCAACACCACCCATGGCAATCCGGGCCTGAACGATCCGGCCGCCGGGCCGCGACGAATCTATTTCCAGAGCTGCAGCCACTGAAACCAGCGCAAACGCATACGAAGCCCGATCACGAACTTTCAGGTAGTAGGAGTGATTGGCCAGGGTTGTTTTGGGTAATTCGATGGCCGTAATCAACTCATCATGGTTCAGGTTGGTATCTTTCTCCGGCGAATCACCAGGGAGTCGATGGAAATCGGCAAAGTTGATCGTCCGTTCCTGACCATCTGCCTTTTTAACACGAACAACGGCATCCAGTGCGGCCAGCGCAACGGCCATATCGGAGGGATGAACGGCGACGCATTTCTCGGACCAGCCAAAGATGGCGTGTAGCCGGTTAACGCCCTCCAGCGCTCCACAGCCACTTCCCGGTTCGCGTTTATTGCAGGGCATGGCGACATCATAGAAATACGGGCAGCGGGTTCGTTGCAGCAGATTACCGCCGTTGGTTGCCATATTTCTGATCTGACCGGATGCTCCCGCCAGAATCGCCTGGGTGAGCAACGGATAGTTTTCACGAATCAGCGGGTGATTGGCTGCATCCGTATTCTTGCCCAGGCTACCAAGAGAAACACCGCCGTGATTGGCTCCAGATGGAATAGACTTGATCTGCGTCAGGGATAGTCGCGTAATGTCGATCAGCTCGTCGGGGCGTTCGACATCCTCCTTCATCAGGTCCAGCAGGTTCGTGCCGCCCGCCAGAAATCGGGCATTTGGGTTCACCGTCAGAAGCTTCACCGCCGAGGTAGCATCTTTGGCGTTGGTATATTTAAAGGGTCTCATGGGGTGCTGTGAGTGAGGGGTTAGCCGACAAATTGCCAGATCTGTTCAACGGGTTTTCCGCTGTGTACTTCCTGAATGGCGGCCACGATATTGGGGTAGGCACCACAGCGGCACAGGTTGCCCGACATTCGCTCCCGTATCTCTTCGGTCGATAGCTGAACCGGCCCCGCTTTCTTTCGAACGTCTTTCGTCACATAACTGGCGTCCCCGTTTTTGGCTTCGTCCATCAGCGCCACCGCCGAGCAGATTTGTCCGGGTGTACAGAATCCGCACTGGAAGCCATCGTGTTTCAGGAAAGCGGCCTGTACTGGATGCAGTTGATTGCCCTGTGCAATGCCTTCGATCGTTTTGACCGTCTTTCCCTCGCAGCTTGCCGCCAGGGTAAGGCAGGACAACACGCGCCGACCGTCGACGATAACCGTACAGGCCCCGCACTGGCCGTGGTCGCAGCCTTTTTTGGAGCCAGTCAGGCCAAGTCGTTCCCGCAGGGTATCCAGCAAGGTCATTCGGGAGTCGACCATCAGCTTTCGGGCTTCACCATTGACCTTGAAGGATACATTGACGCCGTTTTCCAGCGTTGCCGGTACCTGATCGACCAATGGGCCGTTCAGGGGGCGGGTTAACACCTGCTCGGCAACGGCTGACTGGGCCGCCAGAATGCCACCGCCCGCCAGGGTCATGAGTTTTAAAAAATGACGCCTGTTTACGCCTGTATCGAGAATCTCGTTTAGATCCTCTGGCATCAGCTCTTCAAATAGCTTTTTTTCGTCCTCGGTCAATTGAGGCACTTGCTTGTCTTCCTTCATGGACGTCTCGGAGAGATACCGGGTTTGACTGTAAAAGGCTTGTAAATACTATACAACCTATAAGGTTTTAGAAACCTTATAGGTTTACTTTGGGGTCTACAGGCGGTGATCTCACTGCCCACTTGGCGAATAGCTTAGCTGTTGATTAATTTTTGTCCGTGCTTTTCAGGGCCCAGAAGACCAATACAGGCTGGAAGAATAAACGAACGAACCGTTTGGCATCGGTATCCAGACCAGATGCGCTCCGCCGATTAGCGAATTGAGCAATGTTGCCAGGAAAAACCGCTGTGAAGAACGCAGCCGCTACTTTCCCCACCGTTTCCTGATATTTTTCATTGGTCAACACCAGACTACTGCCCAGCGCAATTTCGGCCACACCAGAATACAGCACTGTGTCGTCTTTCTTCAACGGGATAACATCGGGTACCTGCGCTTTGAATGCCTTCCGGGCAAATGTCAGGTGGCTCACACCAGCAAAGATCAACGTACCCCCTAAAAAAATTCTGGCTATCTTTTTTGCCGTTTTATCGTCCATTTTTTCTTTGGTTTACACTCAATCAACCCTCAACACGACTGCGTTTATACCAGGGCTTAGCGCTTGATGGATACTGTTTATACTTGTTTGTAGTAACTGTTTGTGTCGTCTCAGGGTTTAGGCGCTTTTTGTGTAAATTAATTCGCAAGGCATTATGGCGCCTTTGTGAGGCCAACTTCTCAAATCAGACCTTGTGCGGTTTCTCAAACCTGCCTGCACAAAGACCTCAACTTCTTGATAAATGGAAAAATAGACGGGTGAAGAGAGCCAAGTAAAGGCGTCAGCAGGAAGGGGAAATTGGTTCCGTATAGATTTGACGGCTGCTGAACGGGCATAAAAAAAGCTCCACGAGTAGGAACCCTGGAGCAGAAGAAACGTAACAGCTATAAAACGGGCGTATAAGCGCTTTATTGTGTGGTCTGAAACAGGATAGCTCTTATTTATCTATTTTTTTTACGACCCGTTCAGGCATTTATTCCCAAAAGTATCAGCGATTGACTCATTTGTGACAGGGCTTCCTCTGCTGTGTGCCGACCTTTGATCTATCAAAACAGATCATTAATCACAAAACACATAGATCATGAAAGCGCTCATTAATCCCCTCGTCATTGCCTTTTCCTTAACCATCGCTACGTTCCAGGCTTCATTTGCTGATACCAATCCTGGGGGACGCCCTGCCACGGTGGCCAGCTACAAAACGGGAATGTACACCACCGCAGAAGGCAAACTTCAAATCGCCGTCGATAAAGAAGCGACGGGTGCGGTCGATATTCAACTGGTGAATGCAGCCGGTAAAGTGTTGTTTGCTCAACGGGTCGCCAAAAAAGAAACGGTGGCTCGTCTTCGCCTGACGTTGAGTGATTTACCCGACGGCGATTACAAAGTTCAAATGAACAACGGAGTAGAGTTGACGACCTATTCGGTGACGTTGTCTACCCCGCAGCCCAGCGCCCCCAGTCGCCAGATCGCCATCAACTAAGTAAGTTTCCACCTATCCTACACTGGAGAAAAGCAGTCATTCGAACGAGTGGCTGCTTTCTTTTGGTCGATAGCTTATCTGGGCAACAGTTGAACGACGACTCGCCTGCTGATTGTTTTTATGGCCTTCGGATCATTGGCGGACGCCTGTTTGTCGGGCCCTTCCCACTGGGTTTTAATCTGATTGGCCGATGCCCCATGCTGCTTAAGATACTGTTCAACCGCTTTGGCCCGGCGTTCCGCTAGAGCCATGTTCAAGTCACGCTTGCCTACATCGTCGGTGTAACCCGTCACGGTAGCGATCAGGGTTGGCTTCGCACCCAACTGCTGCGCTATCGAATCCAGCATCGTTTTGACATTGGGCCGTAGCTGAGGGCTACTCTGATCGAAATACAAGATGGTAATACTCAGCGGAAGATCGGAGTTTACCTGGGTCTGAGCTCGTACCCCAGCCGGTACGCAAGTGACCAATAACAGGAAGAACAGGCAGGTGATTAAGTTCAACCCGCATTTAGTTCGTGTATGCATACATGAAGGGTTCGGCAACGTTATTAGTTGGTTCCGCCGGTTGATAACGAGCATACCGATGGGTAGGTTTACCGAATTGGACCAAAGCCCGCTACTATTTTATGGCCATTCTCTCTGTTGATGAAACGATAGGAGTAGGTAGCCGGTACGGATACTTCGTTTTGATGTGACCGGCTGATCGGCTATATTCAGCCTCGTATCATTGGGAGCCTTTCGCATCGACGCTCTGGCAACAGAACGACCCATTCCTTCAATTGGGCTCGTACGACAACTTATGAACAGAAACGTAGTGCGCTTTGCTATTCTTTTAGGGTTGCTGACGGGTCGGGTTGTCGCGCAAAAAAGGTTATCGGCAGACCCACGGTTGCAATGGTGGCAGGATAGTCGGCTGAGTCTTTTTGTGCATTGGGGACCTGTTTCGCGAATTGGTCAGGAAATTAGCTGGTCGCGGCAGGAATATGGACCCGCCCGGTACGACTCGCTCTACCGACAGTTCAATCCGACTCGTTTTAATGCCCGGGAATGGGTCAGGCTTGCCAAAGCCAATGGGTTCCGGCAGATCGTACTAACGGCCAAGCACCACGATGGCTTTTGCCTGTGGGATACAAAGACAACGACCTACAATAGTAGGTCAGCTCCCTTTGGCCGCGATGTGTGTAAAGAACTGGCCGAAGCCGCTCATCAGGAGGGGCTGCCCATTGGCTGGTATTTTTCGGTAGGAGACTGGAAAGACCCCGATTGCCGGAACCCGGCTACCAATGAGCAGTTTGTCCGGCGAATGCTGACTCAAGTGCGTGAGCTGTTGACAAACTACGGAAAGATAAGTTTGCTCTGGATCGATTACGATGGCTGGACCAGTCCGGTACATCCCCGCAAGGTGTATGAGCTGGCTCGCCGTTTACAACCGGCTATGCTGATCAACAACCGGCTCGAACCGTTCAGTCCCGACGAATCACACGCCCGTGTTGGCCCTTATTCCGACTATGCTACCCCCGAAGGATTCGTGGCAGGCTACGGAACCGTGCCCTGGGAAACCTGTACCAACATGGGCCATCAGTGGGCCTGGAAGTTTGGCGACTCACCCCGCCCGCTTCCCGAGTGTATGCAAACGCTGCTGCGGTGCATTGGGGGCAATGGTAATCTGCTGTTTAACATGGGCCCCGACAGTACGGGCGTTTTTCCGACTTCGTTCGTTGAGCGTACCAACGAGATGGGCACCTGGATCCGTAAGCATGCTCCGGCAATTTACAAAACGAGAGGAGGGCCCTATACGCCAGCTAAAGACTACGTAAGTGTGTACCGGGGCAACACGGTATACCTGTACCTTTTTCCCGAAGCGCCGACAGAAATTCGCCTGCCCAAGCT
Organism: Spirosoma horti; assembly: GCF_054776595.1. Taxonomy (NCBI): domain Bacteria; kingdom Pseudomonadati; phylum Bacteroidota; class Cytophagia; order Cytophagales; family Cytophagaceae; genus Spirosoma; species Spirosoma horti. The sequence goes on along the minus strand of NZ_BAAHBQ010000007.1, from coordinate 29,509 downwards.
GCCCGCAACGATAAAGAGCGCCCGTTTGCTGGATGGAACGCCCGTGTCGGTGCAACAGCAAGCCAACGAAGTTCGTGTCAGCGTACCCAATACGGGCCGAGATGCCGTGGCAACGGTTGTGGAACTGACGCTCGATAGGCCAGCGGCTTCGCTGGGGCCGATCAGGCCGTTTTCGAGTAGTCATGCGTTGTCTTACGGACGGAATGCCCGTGCTTCCAGCGCCGTCGGTAAATTTTTGCATGATCCTTCGGCCGCCGTTGATGATAACCCAAATACGGTCTGGAAAATGGGCCGCCGGACCGATGTTAACCTGGATCCTTTTTACGGTCGTAAAGCGCATTTTCTCTCAGATTCAGTAATTCATCTTTTTCAGCACGCGGGCTGGCTGGAAGTAGATCTGGGCAAGCCTCAAACCATTGATCGGTTAATGGTTAGTGAACAGGCATCGTCAACATCAGCCATTAAATCGTTTAAAATTCAGTACCAGAAAAAAGGACAATGGGTGACGGTGGCGCAGGATATTAAAATGGGAGACTGGTCGAAAACCATTGACCCGGTCAGGGCGCAAAAAATTCGCCTGCTCATCGAAGAGTCATCCGGCTATCCAGGCATCCGGGAGTTTCAGGTGTTTGGCGGAACTCAGTAACGCTTCGGCCAGACTGCCTATTACCTACATGTGAAGATCACCGTTAAGAGCATACGTCTAAAATCAGAGTATTATGAAGCGCCGAAAATCTCCTAAACTAGCTTTGGTGGCTGCTCCTCTGGCAGCCTTGTTTTTGTTCAACTCAGCCCGCAGCCTTGTTTTCGACCGAAACGACGCCATACCTCTTTGCGGCTACGGAACCGATGGCCGCATCGGTCCAATGGAAAATGGGAAGTTTATCGTGCCCCTGCCCGGTTGGGGAAACTACTCCTATACGATTACGACCACCAATGACAGTGCTCAGTTTTATTTCGACCAGGGCCTAACGATGTACTACAGCTACCACATGAAAGAAGCGATGGCTTCGTTTAAGGAAGCGGCTCGTCTGGACCCCGATTGCCCGATGGCCTGGTGGGGGCAGGCGCTGGCCGGAGGCCCTTACTACAATGCGGCTCATTTGTATACCGTTCCGGCAGACATGCCCGCTGTTCTAACCCGAATGAATGAAACGGCTTCGAAGGCCAATCCGAAGGAGAAAAAACTGATCCAGGTGATGAATACCCGCTATGCACCTGATACGGATTCTGACCGGAAAAAGCTCAATCAGGCGTATGCGTCGGCTACTCGACAACTGCTGTCCGAATTCAATGACCCGGATATCAAAATGCTCTACGTAGACGCTATCATGCTGATACACGCCTGGGATTTCTGGACGACTGAGGGAACGCCTAAACCCTGGACGCAAGAAGTGATGGACCTGTGTGAAGCTGTCCTCAAGGACCATCCCGATCATCCGGCGGCCCTGCATTATCAGATTCACCTGACCGAAGCCTCGCGAAAACCACAGGTGGCGCTGGCCAACGCTGACAAGCTCAAAACCGGGCTTCCGGGTGTAGCGCACATGGTACACATGGCGAGTCACGAATATCAGCGCAATGGCCTGTTTGCACAGGGCGTGACCGTCAATGATGAAGCGGATGTCAATCTGTTGCGGTATGATTCGCTGGCGTCTAATCTTAAACTGGTCAAACATTCACCCCATTATTTTGCCGTCCAGACGTATTGCGCTCTGACCGGAGGGATGTATGAAATCGGCTTGACCGATGCCCTCCGCTGCCGTAAATCAGTGTCGCCGACGCCCGAGAATACTTATGATCAATACCTGTATATGCTGCCCTCGCTAACGCTGGTCAGGCTGGGTAAGTGGAATGAGATTTTAGCGACGGAGAAACCCAACGAAACCTGGGGATATGCCAGCTTATTGGATCATTTCTCAAGAGGTATGGCGCTGGTCAGTACGGGAAAAATGGCGGAAGCAAAAAAAGAAAGTCAGCTTCTTCAGGAAAGGCTGAAAGACCCAATTCTTGAAAAACGGCGGATACCCTTCAATGCTCCGCTTCCGGTGGCCCAAATCGCCGATCATATTCTGACGTCGTCCATTCTGTTTGCGGAGAAGAAGCCCGGCCAGGCAGTGACCGGCCTTCAGCAGGCCGTTGCCCTGGAAGATCAATTGATCTATACCGAGCCTGCCGACTGGCCTTTACCCGTCCGGCAATTTCTGGGCGCCTACTTACTCCAGTTGAACAACGTGAAGGAGGCCGAAGCGGTGTATCGCCAGGATCTGGTGCATCATCCGGGCAATGGCTGGTCTTTGGTAGGGCTTCATAAAGCGCTGAGCCGTCAGCGTAAATCTGCTGAACTGACGAAGATTGAAACGGATTACCGATCGGCCTTTTCGAAAGCTGAGCGTATTCCCACGGCTTCGGTTTATTGATTTATGTGTAATCGCTGAACTGGTGCTTCCTTTATGGTTACTTGGCCGCGACCAGTCTGGTATTGAGATGAAGCTGCTCCTTGTGAAGGAGTAAGGTAATTGTTGGATAGGAAAATCCTGGCTTACGAACAGGGATGTGTCAACATCCGGTACATGGGCAGAGAGCTTGTAGATAGTCGCCCGTGATACAACAACAGCAAAGTATAAAATGCTTACGCATAATGGTTGGTTATTTATAAGTTCGAAAACTAGCACTGATTAAACAGTAAGACTGGCAGCCAGAAGCCCAGGCTATTGCTTATTGATAAATCAGTTTAAATAACAACTACTTTGCAGGTAGTAATTGTAGAATACCCCAAAGGTAGGGGTGATTAATTTAGAAAAACAAGCATACAGGTTAAAGAAATTTTAAATAAGCTCATAACCAGCTACTTATCTTATTGATTTGAGGTGTGTGCTGTCGTTTTGTATCCTTGATGAAATGATAAGGCAGATTTTTGTGTACTAGGCTGTCAAGTTGGGTTGTACATATATGATTAAATCCCAATGTGTGTATGTGGTGACAATGCCTAGTAATAAATAGTCAATTAGTGAGAAAAAGGTACCATTAGTATATATTTATTTGTATTTAGTAATTAAATTTTTTTATTTGTGGCTTTGTCTCACATGTGTAAGTCAGAAGTACATCAAGTTCACTCAATTTATAATGGGAAAAATTATACAACTGGTTAAACAATTAATGGGTGTACACCCGCAACAAGGAATCAAACCACTTTCCCGGTTAATTTATCTGGGTTCTTTGTACAATGGCTACCATATCCCCGAGTCTTTTATCACGAAAGAGTCAATTTGTTATTGTGTAGGTGCCGGAGCCGATATTTCCTTTGATGCGGAGCTTAAGATGAGGTATGATGCCCGGATATTTATTTTCGACCCTACTCCCGAAGGTATCGATCACTTCGCCTTGGTTAAGGAATACGCGGAAAAAGGGTATCTGCTGACCATTCATAATGTTGCACCTTACAGCAAAGGGGCGTATACCTACCAGCTTACCCCAGAAGAAGTACAGGAAATAACATTCGTTGAAGTTGGCGTTTGGGATCAGAAAACAACCCTGAAATTCTTTGCGCCCGAAAAAGATAATTACATATCCCGTTCGGTCTATCTCTTCAAAGAATCAGGTGACTACCTAGAAGCACCAGTGGACCGATTAAGCAATCTGATGAAAACGCTTGGACATTCATCAATCGATTTGCTTAAATTAGAAATCGAAGGGGCTGAATACACCGTTATCGATACAATAATTGAGGATAAGCTTGATATTAAAGTGATCCTGGTAGAGTTCGATGAAGTGCATAATGCTACCGACAAACGGTTTCATTTCAGAATCAAAAAAACGTGCGATAAACTTAAAAAGGCGGGTTATGTACTCGTCCATTCGACGGAAAGCATGAAGCGTACATTTGTTCGGGAAGACGTTTATGAAAAGCTGGAAGCCGCTTATAAGTAGGTTTTACTTTGTCGCGCATTTTCTATCGTAATGTAAGGGTAAGACCACCCGGAGCAAATGTCCTGCCGCCTGACCAAAACCAACACACCCGCCGTTTGAAAACAGCTTATTTGCCAACAGTCATTGTCAGATGTAAACGCGCTTGCCTAGTCTGGGCGATGCTCCTGTCTGTTGTCTCCATGGCTGCCCAGGGACAACAAGCCGGTAGCCGAACGATTGTCACACCCAGAATGCGGGTGATTGTCGATAATGATTTTAGCGGAGATCCTGATGGCTTATTCCAGCTGGTTCATTTACTATTATCGCCTTCTGTCGACATAAGGGGTATTATTGGCTCACACCTCCGGGTCGGCGATGGGTTTGATAACTCGTCTGCTCAAGCCGACAATGCTGCTAAAAAAGCCCGCGAAGTTTTACAGATGATGGCTGTCAAAAGCCCTATTCCGGTGATTGCTGGCTCAAACACGGGTATGGTCAATGATACCACACCCGTACGAAGCGAAGCCGTCACGTTTATCATCAACGAAGCCTTGCGGACCGATACGCAGCTGCCGCTGTATGTTCTCTGCGGAGCCGGGCTGACCGAGATTGCCTCAGCCGTTCTGAAGGCTCCCCAGATTGCCGAGAAGCTGACGTTGATCTGGATCGGAGGCCCTGAATACACCGACCTGGCCCTTCCTCCACCCAACTACTCAACAGTTGAGTACAATCTGAACATTGATCTACCAGCAGCGAGGGCCATCTTTAACCGTACCCGATTGCCCATCTGGCAGGTACCCAGAAATGCGTATCGGCAAGCTTTATTGCCGTATTCGCTCCTGTTAACCAAAGTCAAGCCACGCGGAAAAGTGGGTGCTTACCTGTCTAGTACCCTTGAGGAGTTGATGACTCGCCTGCAACGCTATAAAATAGCCATCGGGGAAACATACATCCTGGGCGATAGCCCGCTGGTTTTGCTAACGGCTCTGCAATCGTCCTTCGAGGCCGATCCTTCCTCAAGTACGTATGCGCTCAAACTCGCCCCCCGAATCAACGCTCAGGGAGGATATGAATACAACCCGGCTGGACGCCCGATTCGAGTGTATTCACAGTTGGATATTCCGCTTATGTTTACGGACTTCTTCGCGAAGCTGGAACTCATGAATCCATAGTTAACGAGTGGTGTAATGCCACCGGTGTTGCTAACTGAATGCACAGGCTGGGTTTCGATGCCGATAAACAGAATTCATTCAACGACCAGCATCTACCAAAACATTTCCTTAACCCAGCCCGTTCAGCATAAAGCGTTGGGATAATTATTGACTTGACGTGAGGTTCATAACGATTACATTCATGCTATTTTGCAACATACGTGAGTAAATTAACTACTCGGCAAAAACGAAAATCCAGTCGACTTCCTGTCTTAGTTATCGAGGATAACGCTGACCAGTGGCTCATCATTCGGGCTGTCCTGAATCAGTGTTTCCCCGAAATAGAACCTATCTGGCTAAACCATTCCATGCAGGTACGATCGTATGTTGACGCTCAGGTAAGAGATAATGCAAGTCTGCCGTTGCTAATACTTATGGATTTGTATTTACCGACACGCTCAGATGGTCTGGATTTACTGGAGTTTATCAAGACCAACCCTGTTTATCGGAAGCTTCCGGTGGTGATGCTCAGCGCTTCGGCCGACCGCGAAGATATGGAATTGGCTTATAGCTTCAGCGTAGCTTCTTATCTGGTCAAACCTGGGAGCTTTCACGACTGGCTGAATTGTTTTTATACCTTCCGGCGCTATTGGTGGGACACGGTTTCACTGCCTCTGCGTTATGTTGGTTGAATGACATTCACGGCGTTGGCAACCAATGCCTGAAGGCGGAAGAACGCAATTTGGTAATCCTCTTCCTGCTCTTCTTCATAATAATCCAGCATCTTGGAGGCATATTGCCAGCCCTGTTCCTGCAGCAGATCAACGACCTCAATGATCAGAGGGTTGTCTGGGTCAGCTCTTAGTAGGCCTGTAAACAGCGTTTTTATTCCTACGAAGCTCACCATTAACGGGGCTGGACCATCCGTCGTTTTTATTCGTTGAAAGGCTTGATTTTCGGTGATAATCGTGGTAATCAGTGTTGTATTCATGAATCATAGTGTGGCTTTTCAGCGCCCGGAAACGGAGTAGATAAGCAAGAAGCAGTTTCTGCATTCAATGGAAAGCCATCCCGATCCGTTCTATCAGGCAAATTTTTGACAAGAACCGCTCATTTTTCCAGTAAGCCAATTATAATGTGTTAATTGGTACTTAAAATAAACTGATGGCTTAAATAAGTTGATTAACTGCTAACCTGCATCGCTCGCTTATGACCAATACGAATCCATCTCGTCGCACGTTTCTGATGGCCTCACTGGGTCTTACCGTTGTTGGGGCCGCTAAATCCGCAAGTCCTCCGGTGCTTACGGTTGGTCAGGTCATCGATCGTGTCAAAGCCAACGTAGGTATTCCATGGCGCGAACAAACCGTTGATAATCTGATTGCAGGTACACCGGAACTACCCGTCAAGGGAGTTGCCGTCACCATGATGGCTACCCTGGATGTGCTGCAGCGAGCCGCCAGCAAAGGCCTTAACATGGTCATCACACATGAGCCAACTTATTATTCTCATCAGGATCGTACGGAGCCTGTTCAACAGGATTCGCTCTATCAGCTAAAGCGCGATTTCATCCAGCAGAAAGGCATGGCTGTCTTTCATTTCCACGACCACTGGCACGGCCGTCGGCCGGATGGTATCGCCACGGGAATGATTCGTGAACTGGGCTGGGAGACCAACAACGATTCGCAAAACCCCCGGTTGTTTACCTTTCCGGAAACCTCACTGGCTCGCTTTGCGCAGGGTATGAGCACGAAATTAGGGATTCGGACCATGCGGGTAATTGGCGATCCTCAGATGCCCATCAGGCGAGTTATGGCCAGTTGGGGCAATGTTAGTCTGATGCCGGGGGTTCCCTATCTGGCGCAGGCCGATGTGCTGGTGGTGGGAGAGACGCACGAGTGGGAACTGGTCGAGTATGTGCAGGACGCCATCACGTCTGGTCAGAAGAAGGCCCTAATCATCCTGGGCCATCTGATTTCTGAGCAAGCTGGTATGAAATACTGTGCCGAATGGCTGAAAGGGTTCATCGCGGAAACTCCGGTTGAGTTCATCGCAGCGACCGAACCTTACTGGCGTCCCGATCAGCCGCGTAAATAGCGCGTCATCGATGTTCCTTTGGCCTGTCGGCAGGCGCTGTATCAGGTCTATCGGCTGGAATCGATTTTCTAAAAAATGACATTTGCCAGATGCCACCTGGAAAGGGTTAACCAAGCGAATGGACAGGTTATTATTCCGTTGGGGTCGGGGGTGTATGCTTTGACAGTTAACCCGTAGGTGCGAAGTCCTGCCAGTGGTTTCTAAATAAAATTTCTCTCAGGAAAGTCAATGTACTTTCCTGAGAGAGAGGATTTAAGTGATTATGCCTGGTTCATCAGGGCAAACGCTTCATTGGGAGCCGTCAAATAAAACGCTCTGAATTCGGCCGTTTGACCGATCTTGATTTCATATTCGTCCCGCTCAATGGCGTCTATCAGACCTTGGGCAACCTCCATTGGAGGAATGCCGTTCTGCTCCCCGCCAATTTCTTTTGAAAATTCGGTGTTGACCAGCGGTGGCATCAACTCAAAAACCTTGATCGATGTGTCTTTGGCCAACGTGTGCCGAAGTGAGAGCGTATACGAGTGAACTGCCGCCTTACTGTCTGAATAAGAGGGCAGTTGGACCGACGGTGCAAAAGCAAGAATGGACGTTACATTTACAATGGCCGCTTCCGGTTGGGCTTTCAGGAGGGGAAGAAAACCTTCGGTCAGACGGATCAGCGAAAAATAATTGGTCGCAAATTCGGCTGTCGATTTTTCAAAAGCGCCCGCGTTTTCAGCATGGGTATAAACAAAAGCACGGCCGGCATTATTGATGAGCACACTCAATGTCGGGAACTCCGCAGACACCCGTTGGATCAACTGGTCGACATCGTCTTCGTCGGTAATGTCGCAGCGAATCGATACCGTATTGGGCAACTTCCCGGCCGCTGCCTGGAGTGTGCTTTCAGTTCGGCCGATAAGAATGACCTTATTGCCCTGAGCACTCAGCTGTTTCGCCACTTCGAACCCGATTCCCGATCCGCCACCTGTAATCAATACTGTTTTGTTTGAAATGTTCATGTTGCAAAATGAATTATGTACTACGTTTGTATATTGTATCGACCGATACAATATGGGTTAAAAAAAAGCCTACTCAAAGACTTTTAAACTGAAATCGATCATTGCCTTCAGTTTCGATATATCCTTTTCGATAAATTTAGTTGTATTCAATCCGGTCCATAAATTCAGGAGGTAAATCTTCCACAACTCATCTGGTATTTTCGGATTGATCCGTCCAGCATTCTTGGCCCGTACTAATGCCTGATAGAAGGCATCCGAGACGGTGTCGAGATTTTTTATAGCTGCTTGTTTGAGTTCGTTGTCGTCGGCCTGGAAAAGCGTATTGCTGAAATAGCAACCAAACTGACCAAACAGACCTTCCGGATCGGCCAGGACGTAATAATACTGCCGGATGGCTTCTATGGGATTATCCAGGGTGTCAAGCAGGGCTAAAAAGTCTTTTGGATAAACAGAAAAAAAGCGGTGCATCGACTTGCTGAACAACTCCTGCTTTCCCCCCTTATAGGCCAGATAAAAGCTACCCATGCCAATGCCCATTGCTTTCTGTAAATCTCTGGAAGACGCGTTGTCATAGCCTTTTTCCCAAAATACCCTGATGGCCGCATCCAGAGCGGCTTCTTCATCATATATTTTCTGCCTTCCTGCCATGACACACGTTGATTTTTGCTACTAAACTAAGGCAAATATATGTATTGTATCAATCGATACAATATTAATTAACTTTTTATTTTTCTACCCTACAAAGCGGTCCTGGCTGTTGTATACCCCCAGTCTTACGATAAGTCCACGAAAACGCCCGTCCATAATTGCGCGATGCGAAAGATAAATTCCGGGTCATCCATCGTTTTTACCCGTGTAAGACCGTTGTTGTAGAACGAGCGCAGACGGTACATCATCGTGCATAAGTATATATGAATTTATTACAAAATAGTGCCTTCATCGCCCTGGCTGGCTGGCTGATGATCGGTTTGGGGATAATGGCATCATTTCCTGAAGAAAACGTGGGCCTTAAGCCCTCTGCGCACGCAATGAGTGTCGTGCAAAGGGCTGACCTTCCTAGCGAGAAGGAGGCCATTCTGGTTGCCACCAACCAGCAGCGAGTCCGTCGAGGTTTACCTGCCCTGAAGCAGGACTCTAAGTTGATGCAGGCGGCTCAGCAATACGCCGAACTGATGGCCGCCAAAGACCAGATGAGCCACACGCTGAACGGGCTGAGTTTGGTCGATAAAGCTAACCGCGTTGGTTATTCATTTCGGCAGCTGAGTGAAAATATTGCCCTCAACACTCGCCTGGATGGCCGGTTTGTGGTAGTCGACCAGTGGATGGAGTCGAAAGGGCACCGAAAAAACATATTGACCAGCGGCATCACGGATATCGGCATTGGTATTGCCGGCCCTAGCAAGCAGAATCGTTATTATTACTGCCAGTTATTCGGTGCTCAGCTATAAAAGTTGATCTGTTCGCTGACGGATAAAAACGTCCTGGCCCCACACGATTACACGTAATGGAAGCTGTAAAGACTGCCAAACGGGCGTTGTTGGCCCTGCGGCCATAAGTAGCTTTATCGAGTCTACTGCTTGATTGAGTTAGTAAAGCGGACCGGCAGATAGCCTGCCCAGGCTACCGAATCCAAGCAACATTAATTACTCAGGCGCTCCAGGTAACATCTGTAACATGACTAGTTTGAACCTACCCAAGTCTACTTTCCTCCGGCTGTTAGTCGTATTTATGATGTCGACAGACCTGATATCTTGTCCGGTAGTCGCCCAGGTTACGCACGATTCGCTGCGGATCGAGGGTCATTATCGGGTGTTTCACTTTAATCAGCCGTCGACCCCGCTCAATAAGCCTAGCCTTATTTTTGTATTGCATGGATCTGGCGGGGATGGCCAGGGGATGATGAAGGCAACGGGTAAGCTGGAACAACAGGCGAAGCAAGCCAATACGCTGGTTGTTTATCCCGATGGCTATAAGCGCTACTGGAACGAATGCCGAAAGTCGTCACCGGCGCAGGCCAACCGGGAAGATGTGAACGAGCAGGCTTTCTTTCAGGGAATGATTCAGTATTTCCATCAGCGCTACGCCGTCAATACCGATCATGTGTTTGTGGTCGGAACATCAGGGGGGGGCCACATGGCCTACAAACTGGCGCTGACGATGCCCCTGGCTTTTCGGGCCGTTACGGCCATCATTGCCAATCTGCCAGACAGCACGAACATGGATTGCGTTCCGACGGGTAAGCCAGTGGCCATCATGATTGTCAATGGTACCCAGGACCCAATCAACCCCTATCTCGGAGGTCGGGTCGTTTTAGGTAAGAACATGGACATGGGTGTGGTGCAGTCGACTGACCGCACGCTGGCCTATTGGGCTAGCCTGGCGCAGTATAAGGGCAAGCCCACAAAAGAGACGCTGCCTGACGTTGACCCGCAGGACGGTAAAACAATTGAACGGTACACGTATCAGGCAGCAGGGAAACCGGACGTCGTTCTGCTAAAGGTGATCGGTGGCAAACACGACTATCCCAACGATCTGGATGTGCATGTAGAGGCACTGACGTTCTTCATGCATCAGATTCATCCGTAAAAGATCCACTGAAAACGACTGTCCGTCGTTACGCGGCTAAAAAGGGCGTGGTTCAGGCTTTTTGCTAAATTTCAGTAGCAGACAAAGGGTAAAATTAACATATACTGACTTTTAAGACTGGTAACAACTCAACTAGTCATTATTGGTCCGTTATGCCCCTGATGCGTATGAAAACACTACTTTTCTGTGGCCTCCTTCTGGCGGTTCTTTCTTGCAAAAAGACGGAGTCCGATACGGTGGAACCTGAATACAAGGATTGGTACACCGTCAAATCACCCATCGATCACGAGATTCAGGGCGTATGGGGTGATTACAATAAGACACTCTTAATTACAACGGGGGACCGCCTGTTTCGCTCAACGGATCAGGGAAAAAGCTGGCAACAGGTCTACCGACAGTCGATTGGTATGTTTGGCGTGGTTGAACACCGGGATACACTTTTTGCTCTGACTGGCCTACTCAATAATCGCTATTTGATACAGGCCAGTAACTATAGCATTGACGATGGTGAGACCTGGCAGCGGTATACGGGACGAAATCCTATTTTTGAGCCATCGTCGAATAGCTCGACAAGTGCTTTCTCTATTGATCCGGTTACGGCCTCCACGGGTGCAACCTACCGAATCAATCAGGTCTTTTTGGACGGCCCAACGGCCACAACGGGTGCGTTTGAGACACCTGGCGTCATTACCTCTGCTGGTCGCCGAATTGACCTGCCCCAACTTCACCAACTGCATAGTTTATACTTCGATAAGCAGGAGCGACTCTATATTGCCGGTACCGACGCCGTTTGTGGACGGGGTAAGAACTTCGCCTTCTGCAATAGCCAGAATGGACGGGGAGTTGTCTACATCTCAAAGAAACCCTTGCCTTAATAAACAGGAAACTCATTCCGTCAGGAACAGAAAAGCCGCGTCAGGAGCGATCCGACGCGGCTTTTCTGCATTCGAGTACACAATCATTACGGCTGGCCGCCCCCGCCGGCAGCTCCGTACACCTGGCCTGTCGCATAACTGCCATCATTAGCGGCCAGTTGAACATAAATCGACGCCAGTTCGGCTGGTTGCCCGGGACGACCCAGGGGCGTATTGCCACCAAAGGTTTTTAGTTTTTCCTGTGTAGCTCCGCCACTGGGTTGTAAGGGCGTCCAGATGGGCCCCGGCGCTACGCCATTGACCCGAATTCCCTTTGGGCCAAGCTGTTTCGCCAGCGATTTTACATAATTCATTGTAGCCGCTTTGGTCTGGGCATAGTCGTATAAGTTCGGCGACGGATCATAAGCCTGTTCGGACGTAGTGCCAATGATAGACGAGCCAGCGGGCATATGCGGCAAGGCCGCTTTGATGATCCAGAAGGGAGCGTAAATATTGGTTTTGATGGTTGCGTCGAAATCTTCCGAAGAGACATCCAGAATGGATTCACGGCTTTGTTGCCGGGCTGCATTACTAACCAGAATATCCAGACCGCCCAATCCTTTTACGGCTTCGTCGACCAATCGTTTGCAAAAAGCTTCATCCCGAATATCGCCTGGTATGGCGATGGCTTTTCGGCCTTCCTTCTTGATCAAATCGATTACCTCCCGGGCATCGGGTTCTTCAGCCGGCAGGTAGTTGATGGCTACATCGGCACCTTCGCGGGCGTAGGCAATAGCCGCAGCACGGCCCATTCCCGAGTCTCCGCCGGTGATCAGCGCTTTCCGGCCCTGTAAACGCCCCGACCCTTTGTAGCTGGTTTCGCCATGATCGGGGCGAGGGTCCATTTTGCTGGCCAGTCCCGGCCAGGGTTGCGGCTGGGCTTTAAAAGGTGGCTTCGGATATTTGGTAGTTGGATCGACAAGGGCGGCTGGCGCAGCCGCCTGAGGGTCTTGTCCCGGCAAAGAAGTGGCAAATGCTGGCGTAGTAGCGCCTACGACAGTGGCGGCCAAACCGCTGCTGATTCCGCCAATGACCTGGCGTCTGCTTACTGGATGATCGTTAATCATGGTTGTATTTTGTCGTTGAGTAAATGTTTATCGTACTAAACTATATTTCCTATAGAATAGAGGTTAAACTAGTCGTGCGAGACGAAGGTTAGATTTTACGCACATTTTATTTAGCCGTTGCGCAGTGGATCATACAAACTCTTTTAACTCCGTTGATACGTATTGTCCACTCTGGTCTGAATGAATAATACGTATCAACGGCAGGTTGCCGTATCGGCCACGAACGACGTAGTGGAAGTATAACCATTCATCCGCTCTGGCGACCCGGCCAAACCAAATTGGGAGCCTTGGGCAGAGGCTGATCTAGTAATAAGTTTGGCCAATAGGCGCTTCCATGTGCTATCCGTCATTGAATAAACCTGATTGGTGGGGTTGACGGGTAGTAATACCCTCGTGCGATTGAGCGCGGGGTACCGGAACATTATTCAGCGGTCCAGATTGACAGCTGGCGTTTCTGCATTGGGTGCGTTGAGGGCGCAGAAGAATCAGGCCGATCTGCACCCGTTTAAGGTCGTCCACTTCTACCCGATAAATACCACTGGGGAGGCTGCACAGAGTAAGGTCGCCCGAACACCGGTATATCCGGTTGGAACCGACTCCTCGTGCAGCGCAAAACCATCGGGATTCAGTATGCGAAGGGTAACCGGAGGGTTCTGCAGCTTAACAGGACTGTAGGTTACAGTCGCCGGAGGTCACGCCGGAACCTCTTAATGAGATCCTTCTCCTTACGGGAGGTATCGTCGTGGGCTTCGGCAATCCGGATCAGAATATTGATAAACTGCTTTTTGGTGAGTTCTGTCAGGGCTTTCTGGTTATAAGTGAACCGACGCATGCCAAAGGCGTAAGCTTCTTCAACGCTCTCCCCGCTGCTTTCCCGCAGAAAAAACGCGTAGAGTGCCAGATCGCCGTGGGGCACACCCGCCAGGAGTTCTTTGCCGGTTTGCATTTCGGCCAGTTGAATCCGGCCATCTACTTTGGCCAGGGCATAGGCAACGCTGCCTAAGCCTAAGTATAGATCGGCCGTTCCATTTTCTGGCTCATTGGTTTCGGTAATTGTGTTGGTCGAGTCCATATCAGTTAATCGGGTTAGTTAGTGAAGGAATATCGGGCGTAAGGACCTTTAAATAGGTGAATGGAGCGTTTCACGGTTGTTTGTCCTGTTTAGGGATGATGGTAGTTAAGCAGTCGAATGCGCATCTGGTCGAGCTGGCGGTCGGCCTCCACTTTAGCCGCCAGCAGGGAGTCGTACTGAATGGTTTGTGCCTGATAGCGTTCGCAGAGCCTCTGCGTCTGGCTGCGTTGGCGAAACAGCCCGATCAGCGCAAGGCTGCACACTAATCCACAAAGCAGCCAGGGTATCTGCCGACACGTGCGGTACATGCGTTGCCGGGTCCATCGGTTGGAGCGGCTTGGCCGGGGCACCGGGTCCGGATCGGTAAAATCGAGTGTGTAGTGGTTCATGGCGAGGAAGAACAAACGGGACAGCCCATACGTAATAAGCCCAATAGCTGGTTTCGCTCTATAACCGGTAGGAATCATCGGTCGGCGTACCAACCTTGACGGTGACCAGCAGGGTAGTGGTGGTCACCTCTATTTACGATACCTTGCCCCTAACTGACCGGCTTTGTTGATACAAAATTGGTCTGCCTCTTTTAGAGCCGGATTAGGGTTGAATTAGAAAGTGATTAGAGAATAGGCCGGGCGTAGTTAGCGACCAAGGCCACTTAAGGATGGCGGCCCTGAGTTCCTGGTTTCGGTCGAATGTAGTTGGTATTAATTAACGGAGATGGTGGCAATATGCCGGATAATCCACTCAAAGCCAAGCTCTTATGTTTCTGGAAAAGCTCCCGCAGGAAACGAGAAACGACTAGGCAAACCAATAAGAGCTGGTTTGTGACCGCTCAGCTTTGGGGAAGTTCCAGCGAAAAGGTTGTACCCTGTACTGAGTCGGAGGAGACCGTCAGTCGGCCCCGGTGAATCTGCACGATGCGCTGGGTGAGTGATAAACCAATACCGTGTCCGGACACGGCCCGGCCATTCGTGCCTCGCCGGAAGGGTTTGAAAATGTCGGGCAGTTCGCTGGCTTCAATCGGCAGTCCATCGTTGTGGAACGTCAGTATGAGTGTATCGGGTCCGGCCGTAAGCCCAACGGCCACACTGTGTTCGGGCGAAAACTTACCCCCGTTTTCCATTAGGTTGAACAGCGCCGTGCGAAGCAGCGATTCACTACCCATTACCCGAAGGTCGGCGGGTTGCCCTTCCTGGTTGCCGAAACGTACCGTTATCGTGTAGTCCGGCCGCAGCCGAAGCAGGTCGGACCGGACCTGCCACACCAGTTCGTCGAGCGCAACCAGCCCCAGGGCCACGGCCGATTCATCCACGCTTAGGTTGGCTAAAGCCAGCAGGCCGTTGGTCAGCCGGTTCATGTCCCGTACGTCGTCCAGCACGGAATGCACCGTCGACCGTAACTCATCCAAACCCTCGTCGGTCAGCAGGGCTACCTCCAGCTGGCCCGTAATGGCTGTCAGGGGCGTGCGCAGTTCGTGCGACGCGTGCGAAACAAACATGCGCTGCTGCCGGAACGCTTCCTCGAGTCGGTCGAGCATTCGGTTGAATCGCCGGGCCAGTTGCGTGAGCTCGTCCGAATCGGTGCCTTCCGGGAGCCGTTGCTGCAACTGGGAAGCCGTGATAGTGTCAATCTGGGTAATAATCTGCCGGATGGGATGCAATGTACGACCGGCGTAGAAACGGCCCGCGCCGAATACGACCACGACAGCAAGTCCCCAGCCAATAACCAGCAGCAAGGCTAAATTACGCTGCTTGCTGAACCCGTACTTGTCCTCCGCCGAGGCCAGCACCACGAAGCGGTTGGGCGGTTCACCGAATCGGATGCCTACGATCTCGCGCTGGCCGATGCGCCAGCGTACCTCCTCCAAAAGCCGGATTTGGTCAAGCTGGCTTTTGGGTACCGACAGGTAGTCGGTACCACTCTCGTACACAATCTGATTGCGGTAGTTATAAATAATAATCTCCTCCTCATTCAGCACCGTCATGTGGTTCTTATCCAGCAGTTTGTACAACTGCCGACCGGTCGTATCTGGACCAAACAGCAGCTCGGCCGAAGCGAGCGCTTCGGCGTGCAGCCGCTGGTAGAATTCGCTGGCACGGTAGCGTTCGGCCACTACATAAATGGTAATGCAGAAGACCAGCAGCAGACCGGATACGATAGCTGTAAACAGCCCCGTCAGTCGGTTACGAAGAGTCATGGGCCAGTCGATTATTTTTCTTTCAGCACATAGCCGAAGCCAACTACGGTATGAATCAACTTGACCGGCGCGTCTTTATCGATCTTGTTGCGTAAGTAGTTCACATACACGTCGATGACGTTGGTGCCGGTATCGAAGCCAATGTCCCATACCTGCTCGGCAATATCCACCCGCGATACGACCCGCCCCTGGTTGCGCAACAGGTAGTCCAACAGGGCAAATTCGCGAGCTGTCAGGTCAATGGTTCTCCCTGCCCGCCGGGCTACCTTCTGGTGCAGATCCAGTTCCAGATCAGCCAGCCGCAGAATGGGCTGGACAGTTTCGGGTGGGGCCGTTCGGCGCAGCAAGGCCCGGACACGGGCCACCAACTCTAGGAAATCAAACGGCTTAGCTAAATAATCGTCAGCTCCGGCCTCAAAGCCCAGGAGTTTGTCGGTAGTCGAGTCGAGGGCCGTCAGCATAAGAATCGGCAGGTTCGTGTGGTGGGTGCGAATGTACTGGGCCAGTTCCAGGCCACTGATGACGGGCAGGTTGACATCCAGAATGATGAGATCGTACCGCTCGGCGCCAATCAGGCGTTTACCTTCCCGTCCATCGGTCGCCAGGGTAACCTCGAATCCCTGCATTTCCAGTCCCTTTCGGATAAACAGGGCCACTTTGGCTTCGTCTTCAACGACCAGCAGGCGGGGTTTGGGCGTGTTCATGAATGAATTATAGCGGTTATCGAAGAAATTTCCAGAGGAGTACTGAGCCTATTCCCTTTCATTAACAGGCTGGTAATTAATCTACGTTTTCTGGCAATCTACTGCTTTTTTCGGAAACAGGCCATCCGGGTTCCTCCTTACCACAAGCCCTACCCACTGTCAGCGATCGTGTAGGGTTAATTACTGCCATTCGTAAAGGGATTCATCCTGTGCCCAGGTTACATTCGGGTCGTCAATTTTATTACACCAGCTAAAGTTACCAGTTTTCTTATTCTAAGATATTGATAGTGAGGTAGTTATTTATTTACTTCTTTTTGTTGGTAATAATATTCTAATTTCTTTCTAATGAGTAGCTAATACTCGATTAATGTGCGCTTGAGACTTTTGCTGTCATCATTAATAAATTTCTTACTAACACATCCTTCGCGTATAAATACTTATAATAATGAGCCACTGGTATTCAGTACCGATCTTATCCACCCTGATTTCGATCCATGAAATCGCCGATGATCCATCCTGATGAAGTCCCTCGAATCAACCGCCATCGGCCGTTGTAGGTTACCAAAGCCACGATTCATTTTTAAACCCTTTATACATTATTTTTATGGCTACTCTCAACTCCCTTGAACCGCCACCCACACCCACACAACGGCTGTTTCGTCTACTTAGCAACGACAAGAAAGATATTGTGTATATCTATCTGTATGCGCTCGTTACGGGGTTGATTAGTTTATCGCTACCGCTGGGCATTCAGGCCCTGTTCAATCTGGTATCGGGCGGATTAGTCTTTAGCTCGGTCTATTTGCTGATCGGCTTAGTCATTCTGGGCGTATTAATCTCAGGCATGTTGCTGGTCGGTCAGATGACGCTGGTTGAGGTGCTCCAGCAGCGCGTGTTTGCCCGGGCTGCCTTCGAGTTTACCTACCGTCTTCCGCGCATCCGACCCGATGTGCTGGCGAGCCACGAGGCTCCCGAACTAATGAACCGCTTCTTCGACGTGCTAACCATTCAGAAAGGGTTGCCTAAACTGCTAATCGACCTGACGGCGGCCGCCGTACAAATCCTGTTCGGTCTGATCCTATTGTCGGCCTATCACCCGGTGTTTCTGGTTTTTGGTGTAGTAACTGCGCTGGTCATTACTGGCATTTGCTGGGTGTATGGGCCAAGCGGATTGAAAACCAGTCTGGCTGAGTCGAAGTATAAATACAAAGTGGTCGCCTGGCTGGAAGACGTGGCTCGGGACCTGCCCCTGCACCGCCACCGGATGGACTCGTTGGAAACAATTGACCGCATGGATGACATTGCCGCCAGTTACATCACGAACCGGAACGCCCATTTCCAGATTCTACGCCGGTTCTTCTACAGCGGAGTGGCCTTCAAAACGATTATAACGGGGGGGCTGCTGATTGTAGGCACTACGCTCGTCGTCAGCCGTCAGATGGCATTGGGTCAGTTTGTAGCGGCTGAACTAGTTATTGTGCTCATTACCGGATCGGTCGACAAACTCCTGTCAGGCATCGACACGGTATTTGACCTGCTGACAGCCGTCGAAAAAATTGGCTTTATCACCGATATGCCGCTCGCCGAACTCCATAACGTAAACTAATTTTCAACTACTTATTCGCTCATTTATGCTTAACCTATCGAATCAGCGGGTTGATCAGGAACTGTTCAGTCATTATTCCCTTAAAACTCTGCGCTCCCTGCCACATCCCAACACGGGTCGTCGGCTGGGCCGCTGGATGCTTGCTATTCTGCTGATTGGGGTCGTGGTCATGTTTCTGCCCTGGCAGCAGAACATCAACGGGGAGGGTTCCTTAACCGCGCTCCGGCCCGAAGATCGCTCCCAGACCGTACAGAACGCGATTGCGGGCCGAATCGAGCACTGGAACGTGCAGGAAGGGCAATTGGTCAAAAAAGGGGATACGCTGCTGGTCATCTCCGACATAAAAGATGAATATTTCGACCCGAAGTTAACCCAGCGTCTGGGTGAGCAGTTAACGGCAAAGCAGGGTACGCGTGAAGCAACACAGACTAAAATACGGGCATTGGATGGGCAACTTGCTGCGCTGCGGGCTGGGTTAATAGTTAAATTGTCGGCGGCCCGTAACAAAGTAAAACAGAGCGACTTTAAAGTGAAGGCCGATCAGGCCGATTTACTGGCGATCCAGAAAAACTACCAAATCGCGCTCGATCGGCTCGACCGATTTGAGAAAGGCTATAAAAACGGGTTATTTTCGCTTACTGACCTCGAATCCCGCCGATTGAAGGTGCAGGAAGATGGGGCTAAGGTTGTCTCGCAGGAGAATAAACTCAATGTCTCGCAGCAGGAACTGATCAACGCCCGGCTTGACCTGACAACCATTGAAGCAGATTTTAATGAAAAGATAGCGAAGGCGCAGTCGGACCGCAGTTCGGCCGTGTCGTATCTGGCAGAGGCCGGCGGAGAAATTTCTAAATTAGAAAACAAGATCAGCAGCGTCGACGTTCGGCGTGGACTGTACGTGGTACGCGCCCCGCAAGATGGGTACATTGTGCGGGCCTTTAAAGCGGGCCTTGGCGAAACCATCAAGGAAGGTGAGTCGATTGCCACGCTCCAGCCTACCAATCCTGCCCTGGCAGTCGAACTGTATGTGCGGGCTATGGATGTTCCACTTATTCAGCGGGGCCGGTCAGTGCGGTTGCAGTTCGACGGCTGGCCAGCCATTCAGTTTTCGGGCTGGCCCACCGTCGCCGTGGGTACGTTTGGGGGCGAGGTGGCTGTCATCGATGCCGTCAGCAGCGTGGGGGGAAAATATCGGTTATTGGTGCGGCCAAAAGCGGGTAAAGGCGATCAGCCCTGGCCCCCGCAGTTACGGGTCGGATCGGGGGTATATGGGTGGGTGATGCTGGATGATGTGCCGGTCTGGTACGAACTCTGGCGGCAGCTAAACGGTTTCCCGCCCAGTCTGCAACAGGAACCGAAAGAGGAAAAAGCCGCGAAGAAATGAAGCTGTTAATGATATGGGGAGTTAGGCTGGCGGGCATGGTTCTACTGACTGCGGAGCCGGGGCCCTCAGCCGCCCAACTGGCACCGACTCCTTCGACCACAGTCGATCCAGGCGTTTCCCGGTCAGCTGTAGATTCGAGCGTGCTCTTTTCGGCGCAGACTTTTTATGAACTTATCCGGCAGCACCATCCCCTTGTGAAACAGGCCAACCTGTTCGACGAGGAGGCCCGGCAAGTCCTGGTGCAGGCACGAGGGGCATTTGATCCGAAACTGTTGTCACACTACGACCGAAAAGAGTTCGGCCCCGATTTATACTATGACCACTGGCAAAACAAATTAGCCGTGCCGCTTTGGCTGGGTGGAATCGATCTGACGCTCTCGTATGACCGTAACAATCCACAGGGGAGGTACTTAAATCCCGAAGAACGCACGCCTGGCTCGGGCCTGACGGGCGTTGGGCTAACGATTCCGATTGGGCAGACAATGCTCATCGACGCCCGGCGAAATACCGTTCGGCAGGCGCGGCTCATGCAGAACCTTGCCCAGGCAGATCGGCTCAAACAAATCAACAAGACCCTGTTCGATGCGGCCAAAACCTACTGGGAGTGGTTTCTGGCGCACCAGCAGCGGCAGTTGCTGACCGAAGGCTATAGCCTGGCCGATCGGCGATTTCGGGCGCTGCGCGAGCGGGTGCTGCTGGGCGACGCGGCCGCGATCGACACGACCGAAGCACTGATTACGGTGCAGGACCGATTGGTGCAGCGGCAACAGGCTGATATTGAGGAGCGAAATGCCCGATTAATGGTCAGTACTTTTTTGTGGAATGCGGCCGGACAACCGGTTGAACTACCCCAAACGGCGCTTCCGCAGGAGCCGTCGCTCTTGCCCCCCGATGAGACGCGCCTGCAAACGCTCCTTGACCGAGCCGCTCAACAGCACCCGGAGTTACTGAAATTAGACGTAAAAAATCAGCAGTTGTTGCTGGAGGAGCGCTTCCGGCGGGCCATGATTCAGCCCCAGATCCTGCTTAATGCGATGTTGCTCAGTGAAACGCCCCGCGTCGATGTACCTTACAACTGGAGTAGTTACTACGCGTTCCGACCGCAAAACCACAAAATTGGCGTGGACTTCGTGTTTCCCTTATTTCTACGCAAAGAGCGGGGCAAGCTGCGGGAGGTGCAGGTCAAAAACCAGCAGGTCGTCATGGAGCGGCAGCAGACAGGACGCGACGTAGCCATTAGGGTGCAGGCGGCCTATAACCAAGTACAGATGCTGGCTCAGCAGGGTAGTGTTCAGCAACAGGCCATCCAGAATCAGCAGCGGCTGTTAGCGGCCGAGCAGCAGAAATTTGAGATCGGCGAAAGTAGCCTGTTTCTGGTTAACGCCCGCGAAAGCAAGCTGATCGAGCTGCGGGTAAAGGGAGAAGAACTAAAAACTAAATACCAAAAGGCCATTGCCGAATTGTATTACGTGGCTGGCAGCAGCCTGACTAATCAATAACGCGGCTAAGTGAAAGGGGGCGTCAAGAGTATGACTTGGTAACTTAAAAAAGAGGAGCTTGCCTGGTTAAATGAGTGTACTGAACAAGGAGCCAAACGTTGACAATTCACAAACTGGAAAGAAGCTGAAACGGCGCTACCGGAAGCTCAACGCTGAGAAGAAGGCAACGATCGATTCTCCTGATTAAGGATACAGACCCCTAGTTTGTGTTGCTCTGCCTGTTGTTATCGGTTCAGGGTAATAAAAAAAACGGAAATGGTTTGTGAGAAATAAGGGAAAGGCTGCACTATTGGTCGACAGTCTTAACCGGCAACACCTGGCATTTGGTGAACACCCTTGAGACAATTAATTCATTAATCATTTTCATCAATCGTTATGAAACACATCCGATTCGCATCAACGGTTAGCGCCTGGCCGCTGGCCGCACCTTTCTTCACCGGGCTTAGCTGCCTGAAAAAGCCGTAGCCCCACAGGCAAGGATCATGGGCTGGCGGTAACTGTACGACCCGAACCCTGTTAACCGCAAGCCCGTTCAGGTCAGGGTTGCCTAAGCAGCAAAACTTACTGTAATGGGTGTGATAGGCTGAGGAGACAAGCTTTCTGACGCTTACTCCTCATGCGTTTTTAATGTATTGCTCTAGTTTAAACTTTTCTAAATTCTCGACAATCTATGAAGTTCAAGTCAAGTCAAATGAGCCGCCGGGCGGCCGGTATTTTAGCCTCTCTTCTAGTCGGTTTTTCAATGTCCCTTACCTCGTGTAAAGATAAAGATGAAAACCCAACGACAACACCTCCCTCGGGTTCGTCGACCATTACGGATCTGGTCGTTGCCGGTGACCAGTTTACGTTTCTCGAAGCGGCTGTTGTTAAAGCAGGCTTAACGACCACGCTGTCGGGCACAGGGCCATTTACTGTTTTTGCCCCAACGGATGATGCGTTCCGGGCGGCCGGTTTTGCCAATGTTGCGGCCGTAAGTGCTGCGCCGGATACCACGCTGCGCCGGATATTGCTATACCACGTTGTTGGTGGTTCCTATCCGGCATCGGCGATTCAGGCTGGCCAAACGGCGCTACCTACCTCGCTGAGCCTCAACGGTACCGTCTATGTTAATAAGGCTACGGCCACATCCGGAACCGGCGTGTCGGTGAATGGTGCGCGGGTAATTACGGCCGATGTGCAGGCAACGAACGGCGTTGTTCATGCCATCGACCAGGTGCTGATGCCACCGTCGCGTACTGTTCTTCAGGTTGCTCAGGCCGATACGACCCTGAGTTTACTGGGTGCAGCTGTTGCTCGCGGTGGCGCGGCAGTTGTGACGGCGCTATCCGGTACAACCCCACTGACGGTGTTCGCGCCCACGAATGCCGCCTTTCGCACAACCCCATACAACACCGTGGCCGCCATCAATGCGGCTCCGGCCGAAGCGCTGACGGCTATTCTGACGAATCATGTGGTGGTTAATCCCGGCCGTGCGTTTTCGCCTACGCTTGTTAGCGGGCCCATCACTACCTTCGGCACCGGCAGCGTAACGGCTATAGTAGGCACCGGCAATGCATTGACGCTGCTTAGCCCGGGTAATGCCGGTCAGGTAGCCAACGTCCTGCAAAACGCGACGGGTGTTCAAAATCGGGATATTACCGCAACCAACGGCGTTGTTCACAAAATTGACCGGGTATTGCTACCGTAGGGTAGTGGTTTGTCTGATTACTGCTTAAGCGTTCCTTAACTGAAGCGGTCGTTCATTGCCTTTCAATGGCGGTGAACGACCGCTTTTTTCTTTGAATGATTTTTACCCATTACGGCTAATTGTAGCTGACACGCCGGTCATGGACCACTTAACACCCCGACATAGCCAGAGCCAATGCCGAACATCCAGGTGCATGGGCTCAATTAGGGCCGTCCCATGTTAGATTAGTTATACAGCCATACAAGCGTACATTCAAATGAAAACAGATAAAAAATTAGTGCCAAGGAAAAACGGTCTTCTAAACTACTACTTTGAAGAAGTAAAGAAAGGTAAAACTATTGACCACTACGATCCTAACTTAGGACACTACAAAGAAGTGTGGAAGAAATTCTTTTATACTAAGAAATGCTTGTACTGTGATAAGGAGTTTGAAGCTAGAAGAGTTGATACTACTTATTGCTGTCAGAATTGTCAGAAGGCACATCTTAGAATTAGAAAGCTACTTGACTTAAAATAATTGATCGGCGTATGTACTCATACGCCGATCAATTATTTTAAGTCAAGTAGCTAATCATCTTTTGATATTTGTTCATCAAAATAGTTGCTATCTGCTAACTCTTGCCAATTATAGTCGTTATATTGAGAATAATCTACTTCAACGAATAAGTTGTAAGACCTTAATTTTTCCCTAGCGTTCATAAAAGCCCTCATCTTTTCATCTACTATATCGACATTAGTTATATTATCAATCAGTGTTTCCATTTCAAAGTCGAATTTATCTTGTAGTAAAGAGCTTATTTTATGTGTTACTTCGTTTGAGTTTATTTCGCTTATAATATGTTTTATATCTAGACAGAAACGGTATTTTAGTAATGCGAATAATTTGTCAAAATCTTCGAAGCTGCCTATAGATGTAATAAGGTATTTTAAGAATAAAAATAAATGTGACTTAATGAATTGTTTAATTTTTTTACTTTTTGCTGTTTTTAGAAATATAATAAAATATTCTTCAAACATATATTCATTTCCGAAGATATTCCAATTGTCGACACTTCCTAGTAAATGAAGTATGACATCTTCGTTTTCTGATTCTAAAGTATAAGTATCAATAAAAAATATAAGATTAATTTTGTCAATATTCTCAGTGCTATTCTTTATGAAAGATTTGTAATTAGTTAATAGCTTGTGTTTTAATGAATCCGGTATTTTATTTGAAAAATTATAAATTGAAAAGATTCTTTCGTATAGTTGTTTTAGATAAAATGCTGATTCTACTATTCTATTAACTTCATCTTTATTATTGTGCAATATTCCAATCAAGAAATCAGTTAATGAATGGTTTATGAATTCAAAATTATCATCAGTATCCTTTTTTACGAATCCTTCCTCAATTCTATTTAATGACTTTTTAAAAGCCCCTATGGGACGCTGAAACCGGTTAACTGATACTTCGTAATCTAAACGACTATTAAATCCGTTTTCCAATTCCTCAAAAGACACCCAGTGACCAAAAGAAATTATTGTATTTAATAAAAAGCGGTCTACATCATTTATTTGTTGCTCGTATGCGTGCCTCCAAATCTCATTAGGACTATCGAAATTAGAGTGAATAAACTCTTCAAGCTCTGCTGCGGAAAAATTGTTTATTTGGTCTTCCGAAGTGATAAATTCTACTGATCTAGGAGAAAAATTTTTATGTTTAATAATGAAATCAATATTTCTATTTAGAGTATCTTTTAGAATTTGCTTTACTGAAGATTCTTCAATATGGTTCTGTAATAAATGCCTTTTTACTTTCTCACTATATTCGCTAAGCTGTAAAACACTACTCTTAGCTTTTAAGTTAAAGAAACGTAGGTTTTCAGACTCTTCAATTGCTGAATTTAAGATAAACGTCCTAGTAGTTAGAATAAATATTTTGTTGCTAGTATTAGATATTCTTCTCATTATTTTTAATAAAGCATTCTCGTTACCTTTGGCTTTATACATTTCAAATACGTTATGGCCTAGGAAATCATCAAAGTAAAATATTTGCTTACTGTCATCATTGGCAAGTATCTTTTCTGCTTCCTTAACATCGTCATATATGTATGTGAGTTTGTAATCTTCTTTTATATAATAATAGGTAAGTATTTCGGCAAGAGTCGTTTTGCCAACTCCAGGTTCACCTGTAATAATTAATACTTTTTTAGTGTCTAAGATCTCTTTAGCTTGATGGTATAAAGGAGTTGTGACGTATAACCTTAACTTTCTTTTTAGTACATTTTCTGAAAATTCTAGTGATCTGCCTTCAATATCGTAGTTTATTATCTTTTGTAATACTTTAGTGCTTGAATACCATAGCTTGTAATGCTTTTCGACTACTTTCGGAAATTTATCTATATACATATTTAAATCTTCATACCCATATATATCACTCAAGGATTTAATGTATGGATCAAATAAGTTTTGAATTCTTTCTTTATTTGCGAAACTTAATTCAACCGAGGTTGCAAGTATATATCTATCAGGGTTTAGATTTTTTACCTTTTCTACTTCCTGCTTTAAACTTCTATGTAAAGCATTTAAACCTGACTTACAATAATGTTTTACCTGTCCTATTATTTTATATTTATTTTTCTGGGTAGAAAATGCAAAATCTATTCCTTGGTCTTTTCCTTCTTTGAAAGTCCTATACTCGATGTTTGTATTCTGAACAAGTTCGTTGGCGTTCAGTAAGTCACGTACTAACTCCTCCAAATCCATACTATTAAGAGTTGAAAAGTCGTAGCTGGCCATGCTGTGTCAAGTTTATATATAATTTATAGGAATACACTCTGTTACAGCGTAACACAAAAAAGCCCCAAAACATACGTTTTGAGGCTTTTTGCTCCCGAAGCTGAGTCTAAATTACTATCATAATTTGTTGATTCACAGCTACTTACCTTGAGAGGGCGGTGAGTGTGCCTAATTATTCAAACTGAAAATATCTATATATCTAATCATGTCCCTGATTACCAACTTGTTAAGAGTAGTACCTGGCCGTTAACTGTTGTTGATTTTGTAGAATTATCTGTTTTATTTAAACTTTGTTTTTATCTTCAACAAAAGTCAGGCCGAGCATTTTAATTCTCATTTTTCTGTCTCCTAGAGGAATATCCCATCTATTCACCATAAATTCTAATAATTTTAAACCTCTTTCTAAAATTGCTACATCATCCCAGTCTTGATAAGAGGCTACTTCATTTTCGGAATAAGAACCATACCTGTAGCCAATTGAGCCTTTACCATTATCTACTTTGTCTTTAAAACATCCGTTTTGAAGACTAGAATTTTTTGGTCTAGACAATGGTAATAAATTTCCTAATGAATCAACTATAGCTCTTCTTTCCTTTAAATTATATTTATTATTAATTATATCCCAACAAGAATCACTACTTTCTTGAGGATAGATATGTTCAATACTGATGTAATCAAAGCTAATATTATTATATTCTTCCCAATTGATTTTTTCTCTATGTGTTTTTGATTTGCTTTGTAAGCTTAAATCATATTCGAATAGGAAGTATCTTATACCATCCCAATCATAAAATCCTCTTCTAAAAGCATCTATTAGTCTGTCAGATGTTGCAAATACAGATGCTATCCTACTTAATCTATCCTGAGATAATTTCTTGATTTCCTTAACTTTGTTTCTTTTTGAGCTTATATATAAAAGATTCTCATAAGAATCCGCACCGGTGAAAATAATTCTAGAACCTAATATTGAAATAAGAAAATTGGTCTTTTCTAAATTTATGAGGATTTCAACTGCTTCTTCTTTAGTAGGTTTTTGTAAATAGAGCATTAATAGTATAGGCAAATATCTGCTTAAGCCATATCGGTTTAGTTTTTCTAGCCAATATTTTTCTTCGTCTGAGAAAAAATCAGTTTCAAGGGGATTAAATAAATTATACCAAATGGGAATCGCTTGTTGTAAATTCTCGACATATTTGTTAATGTCTTTTATATTCAACTTCTCGTTTAGATCAGTGAGATTGATTTTTTTTGTATTGAATTTGTCGTCCAATAAAAAATCCATATACACATCTCTATATGAATTTATTAATTTTCTGATTGATTGATCTCTTGGTACGCTCTCTTTGATTTGCTTGCCAAAATACGTGAAAAAATGATCTTTTAAGAACAGATCATCGTCTAAAGGATTACTTTTATTTTTACCCAAAAAATGATAAAGAGACTTCCAGCAATCGTTAATTACTTTCCTTAATCGGCTTTTCTCGTAATCTGCAATGTCAAATTTAGTTGATAAATAAATCAGTCTATTCTTAAGTAATTCTAAATTTGAGAGAGGCTTCCCTCTATTATTCATTGTTTCAAATGCTACGAAAACATCAATATCACTTGAAATTGAATATATATTAAATAATAAATTCTGAGTAACTTTTTTATATATTATTTCTATTTGTGATAAGGGTATGTTTTGTAGTTTTTCTAAGAAGAAATTTTTTGCATAAATCAAATTTAATGTATAAATGGTTTGTTCTCCCAAATATCCACTGCTAGAAACCTCTTTAAATATTTTAGTTTTTAAATATTCATAACTAGGGTTGTCCTTTTCATAACCGAACATATAAGACCTAGAGAATCCATTATCTTTTGAGTCATATATATATCTTTTTCTGATGTCTTCTACTGTAGTATAATTTAAAGTATTACCAGGTCCTATTATTTCTGTTATTGCTTGGATAAGAATTACCGTAGTTGTTAATCTTTGTTGACCATCTACAACAAAATAAGGTATAAATGTTTTCGATTTAATAATCCAAAGATCATCTTCCCAACTTTCGTAGGTTAATTTCGGAACTTGTTCAAGCGTTAAAACACCTATATAATGGTTTTTATCCTCTTCTAATTGTACAATATCACTCCAATAATCTTTAAGCTGTTTGTCTCCCCAAGCATACCCTCTCTGATAGTCTGGAATACGATATAGTTTATCGACAAAAATTTTTGAAATTGATTGTAGCTGGCTATCCATTGTTTAGTAAGTGATATAACAATTAGAGTTAAGTTAGTTTTTCATTTTAGTAATTGTATCAATTGCTTGAGAAAGCAATTGAATTGTTTTTTCTTTTTCCTTTAATCGTTCGTTCAAATCTTTAATTTTAGATTTGGCTGCTTTTAGTTCACTATTTGAACGGCTCCAATCGTTAACCGTTTCTTCTTCAAGCTCAGAAATGCGTTTCTTTTGACTATCAATAGTTTTTTCATATTTTTTACATAAGTCAATATAATAGGTAATATCCTCTAAACTATGTTGTAATTGATCTGCCTCATAACTTAAAATGGCTGCAACTGACATTTCAAATACCTCTGCTAACTGTTCTAGCCTATCTACAGTAATCTGTGTTAGCCCTTTCTCCATGCGTGCATAGTTACTTTGTGCCATACTTAGCTTCTGTGCAACTTCATCCTGCTTAAGGCTTTTTGCTGTACGAATAGCGCGGATGTTATCGTATACTTTAGACATTTATTATATATAATTATTCTAAATTGCATTTTATAGACCTAAATCGCATATGTACATTTGGTATATATGCGATTTAGGTCTACGTTTGTTGCATAAATCAACTTGTAATAATATGCAAACAAACGTTTTAAAGCCAATAAAAGAGCTTATAAGTGAAGCTTTACCTGCTAATATGCAATTTAAGCCTACCAAAGACTTTTACCAGCAGGTAGGCATAAATAAGCATCGTTTCTCTAAAATCATGCGTGGAGAGATACAGCCACAACGGAATGAGCTATATGCAATCGCTGCTCACTTTCAGATTCCAGCCAACAAACTTCTTTAAACGCAAAAGCCCTGTAACGCGGCCAGGCGGTACAGGGCTAATTCTCAACCTATCACTAAATAGATTATGCCAAAGTTAAGACCTGCTGAACCGTCAGCAAAGGAAAAGCGAATGAACCGCTTAAGTGTTCAGCCGTATTTACGAGTTGCCAACCTGTATCTTAAACTGTCTTATAACGGGAAAAGCATCTCCTTTTCTACCGGCTTATCATGTCGTCCTAAACAGTTGGATAAAAAGGCTTTTAGCATTGAAGGGAATGAATCAGCCACAAATTTACTGCAAAACTTACGAGCTGACTTTCAACGGACGTTTACTGACTTCTTACTAACAAAGCGAACTCCTGATTTAAGAAAAATAAAGGATGTTGTTTTACAGAAGCTGAGTGCAGACCCAACGATACCAACATTGACTGAGTGTTTAGAGACCTTTTTTAAGAATGAATTTGAAGCTCTAACGGGCATTGACTATGAACACAAGACCGTTGAGAAGAAACGGTACATTGTGCAACGTATAAAGCAATACGTTATCACGCATCACAGCAACCCACATCTTAAACTGAGCGATCTTAAACTAGTCGATGCTCAAAATTTGGTCAACTTCTGTAAACGTACTTTCGGACATGGTCATAACCATGCGGTTCTACATGCTGAGTTTTTAAAGCGTACCTGTAACTGTACGTCGTCAACCGAAAGTGGACAGATGCGGGTGAAAAGAGATGAGACGGTTTTAACCGCTTTGTACTCGCTGAAAAATATGACTTTTCCGTCGTTTGAGCATCGATAACTGCTTAGTTTTTTG